>CBINBI010000151.1:0-1582 GCA_966248875.1 uncultured Rhodanobacteraceae bacterium | reverse complement strand
TCCTCCGTCATTATTTTTATTGCATTTCTCGTGGTCGCTGCCGGCGCCTGCGCACCAGTCCAGAACCTGTGCGCGGTAATCGAGGAACGACGTGTGCGCGATGCCCGCGCTGCTCGGCATCAGGTCGGGCGCGATGACGCCGTAGCCGCGCACCGTCAGCACGCGCGCCCAAATGCCCCACTCCCACCCGCCGCCGCCGGCACCGTGCACGCAGACGATCGTCGCCGGACTTTTTGGAGTGCGCTGCGGTCCATCCATCGGGCTCGCATTATGCGGCACCGCGCCTGCCGATGCGGTCGCGGCAGCAGATCGTCGTGCGCGGCGAGACGCCGCTTCCGTCGAAGCGGCGATTCCGCCCGCGCTGGCCCGGCGAGCGTGCGTGGCGCGCCGCTCCTTGACCGCCCACCGCTATCGCGCAAGGCTATCGGCAAGACGGTCACGCGCCTGCACGCCTGCGTGATCCCCGCTCCGCGACGGCCTACCGCCAGCGCGATCCGCGCAGGAGGTCGCGTCGGTCGCGCGGGCATCGACGAGCCGGAGATCACCATGTCCTATACCACCGAAGGCATCCGCAACATTGCACTCGCGGGTCAAGCGGGCGCCGGCAAAACCACGCTGTTCGAAGCCCTGCTGCATGCCGGCGGCGCGATCCAGACGGCAGGTTCGGTGGAGCGCGGCACGACGGTGTCGGACCACGATCCGCTCGAAAAGGAACGCAAGCATTCGCTGGGTACGTCAATCGCTTCGGTCGACATCGGGGACGTGCACATCAATCTGATCGACACGCCAGGGTCGCCCGATTTCCGCGGGCCGACGCTGTCGGCGCTGGCCGCAGTGGAGACCTGTGCCATCGTCGTCGACGCGGCCACCGGCATCGGGCACCAGACGCGGCGGCTGATGGAGCGCGCCAAGCAGCGCAATCTCTGCCGCATTCTCATCGTCAACAAGATCGATCATGAGGGTATCGACCTCGCCGGCGTGGTCGAGGCGCTGCGCGACGAATTCGGCAGCGAGTGCCTGCCGATCAACCTGCCCGCGAACAACGGCAGCACGGTCGTCGACTGCTTCTTCCAGCCGAGCGGCGAGAGCGATTTCTCGTCGGTCGCCGACGCGCACCAGCACATCATCGATCAGGTCGTCGAGATCAACGAGACCGTCATGGGCCATTACCTCGACGACGGCGAATCGGGCCTCTCCGGCCAGGAGCTCCACGATGCGTTCGAGCAGTGCCTGCGCGAAGGGCACCTCGTGCCGATCTGCTTCACGTCTGCGCGCACCGGCGCCGGCGTCCGCGAGCTTCTGACGCTCGCCGCGAAGCTGCTGCCGAACCCGAAGGAAGGCAATCCACCCGAGTTCATCAAGGGCACCGGCGCCAACGCGCAGCCGATCCGCGCCGAGCCCGATCCCGCGAAGCACGTCATCGCGGACGTGTTCAAGATCGTCAACGATCCCTTCGTCGGCAAGCTCAGCGTGTTCCGCGTCTATCAAGGCACGGTCAGAAAGGACACGCAACTTCTCGTCGACGACGGCATTGTCCGTACAGCATCGTGGCATTCGTATGCATGCCAAGATTGTGTGCAGT
>CBINBI010000150.1:0-1748 GCA_966248875.1 uncultured Rhodanobacteraceae bacterium | reverse complement strand
AGGAGACCGGGGTCGGCGAGCTCGTGCCCGGAATGACGCTGCGCGACTTCCACTCGCCGTACTATGTCGCGGTGGGAGGAGACCTCAGCAGCGCGGTCCGCGCGGGTGAGGCCGTGAGCGTGCCCCTGTGGGCGTCGCTGCTGGCGGAGGATCGGCCGGCGGGCGATTCGCTCACGCTGCGTTGGGAGTTGTACGGCTGGAACGCGCTCGGTGACCGACGTACCTATGCGAGCGGTTCGCGTGCGCTCGCGTTCCGACCATACATGTCGGAAGCGCTCGCGCCGCTCGCCGTGACGATGCCGGACGAGCCGGCGGTCGCGGTGCTCGCCGTGCGACTCGAGGACCGCGCCGGAACGACGCTGCACCACAACTTCACGACCTTCGTGGTCGATGGCGAGGCGCGCGGCGAGCAGCGGCTCGCCGACGGCCGTCGCGCGCGCACGTCGAGCGTTGCGGCGCGCGGCGTCAGCGATGCGCGCTGGTCGCGCAAACGCTGGACGGTGCTCGACGGCCTCAAGGTGAATGGCGCCGGCTCCGGCTTCGTCGAATACCGCATCCCGTGGCCGACGGGGGTGACACGCGCCGACGTCGAGCAGGGGACGTTCCTCGTCGAGGCATCGGCGAAGCAGCTGTACGGCAAGGATCGCGATACCACGGCGGGCGGTGACGGCGACTACATGCGCGGCGGCGGTCTCCACGATCCGAGCCGCAATCGCAACGCCTACCCGATGACGGGGGAGCGCCAGTACCCGAGCGCCGTGACGGCCTGGATCAACGGCCGTCTCGCCGGCCGCTACGAGCTCGCGGACGATCCGGCGGATCACCGCGGCATCCTGTCGTGGCATTCGCAGCTGCGCGACCGACTGCTGCGCGAGGCGGGCTCGTACGGCGAGCTGCTTCGTGTCGCGATCCCCAGGCCGGCACTCGAGGAGGCGGCGCGCACCGGGACGTTCGTCGTGCGACTCGAGGTATCGGACGCGCTGCCCGGCGGGTTGGCGATCTACGGCGCGAAGTTCGGGCGGTATCCCCTCGATCCGACGGTCGCGCTCGTTCTGCGAGGAGGCGCATCGGCATCGTCGCGCTGAGCGAACGCAGTGGGCCGCACGGCCGGGAGCGGGTCGGGCCCTCGTTGACTCGATTCCGCACGTCGGCTAATCTTCAAAGCTCAGCCCGAGCCGGGCCTGTAGCTCAGGTGGTTAGAGCGCACGCCTGATAAGCGTGAGGTCGGTAGTTCAACTCTACCCAGGCCCATTCCCGAAGTGATGACCCCGCTGCGACCTCACCGTCGAGCGGGGTTTTCATTTCGCGCATCGCGCGTGCGCCGGCAGCGAGTGTCCGGAGGCCGTGACCGGCGCCGGCGCTCTGGCCGCGAGCCCTCAGTCGGTGTACCGTGGGCCAACCCTGAAGCACCCGACAAGGAGCAATCATGGTCCGATGCGCGCTGTGGTGTCTGTCGACGGTGGCCGTTGTCGCAAGCCTGCCAGTTCGCGGGATGGCGCAGCAGCCGGCCCCCGCGTCCTCCGCGGCGGCGGCGCAAGTGCGCGAAGCCGTTCGCGGCTACGACGATGCCCTGCGCCGCGCCGACTCGGCCGCAGTCGAGCGGTACTGGGCGCGTGAATACACGTTCATCAATCCGCGCGGCGAGGTCGTCTCGCGCTCGGGCCGTCTGGCGAATCTGCGCTCGGGACGGACCGCGCTCGACTCGCTCGTGCACGCACCGCAGGAAGAGCAGATCAGGATCTACGGCG
>CBINBI010000149.1:0-1889 GCA_966248875.1 uncultured Rhodanobacteraceae bacterium | reverse complement strand
CCGCATGATCTGGTCGTAGCGGTAGCGCGGGAAGGTCGCGCGGAACCAGATGTACGCGGTCGCGAAGAAGAACGCCTTCGCCGCCAACCACCACCAGCCGGGCTCGCCGAGATACGGCACGCTCGCGGGAAACGGCGACAGCCAGCCGCCGAGGAAGAGGATCGGCGCGAGGAAGGAGACGAGGATCATGTTCGCGTATTCGGTGAGGAAGAACACCGCGAACGGCGCGCCCGAATACTCGACGTGGAATCCCGCGACGATTTCCGACTCGCCCTCGGCGACGTCGAACGGCGCGCGGTTGGTCTCGGCGACGCCGGAGACGAAGTAGATGACGAACATCGGCAGCAGCGGAACGAGGAACCAGTTCAGGATGCCGTAGCGGCCCGCCTGCGCGTTGACGATGTCGGAAAGATTGAGGCTGCCCGAGAGGATCAGCACGCTGATCAGCGAGAAGCCCATCGCGATCTCGTAGCTCACTACCTGCGCCGCCGAGCGCATCGCGCCGAGCATCGCGTACCGCGAGTTCGAGGCCCAGCCGGCAAGGATGATGCCGTACACGCCCATCGACGTCATCGCGAGCAGGAACAGGAGCCCCGCGTTCGCGTTGGACCACGCGACGTGATCGCCGATCGGAATCACCGCCCAGGCCGCGAACGCGGGAATCAGCGCCCACAGCGGCGCCAGCAGGAAGAGGCCGCGGTTCGCGTTGGTCGGATAGATGACTTCCTTCAGGAGCAGCTTGATCACGTCGGCGAACGTCTGGCCGAGGCCGGCCGGGCCGACCTGATTGGGCCCCATGCGCACGTGCATCCAGCCGATGACCTTGCGCTCCCACCAGACGTACAGGGCGACCGCGATGATCAGCGGCAGCAGGGGGAACAGGAACA
The DNA here is from genome assembly GCA_966248875.1 of uncultured Rhodanobacteraceae bacterium. Classification (GTDB taxonomy): domain Bacteria; phylum Pseudomonadota; class Gammaproteobacteria; order Xanthomonadales; family Rhodanobacteraceae; genus Dokdonella_A. The sequence continues at coordinate 1,002 of CBINBI010000149.1, read as the reverse complement.
GCCCGAGCGCCATCGACAGCGTCGGAAACGTTTCGATCAACCAGTGGATCACGCGGAAGCCCTCGCGATCTCGACGGCCGCTCCATGCGGCGGCAGCGTCGCGGTTTCGGCGTAGCCGGCCTCGATCCAGACCGCACCACGCGGCACGGAGGTCGAGAACTCAACCGGCAATGTCGCGGAGCCGGCCCGCACTTTCGCGCCCTGCCCGAGGCCGAGCGCGAGGCCGTCTTCGGGATTCAGCACGGCGAGCGCGCCGCGCGTGAGCGGATGCGCCTGCAGCGACGCCGTGCGGCGCAGCACGGCGTCGGCGCGATAGATCGCCGTGGTCGCGACGCGCTCGAATGTCCGACCGCCGCTCGCCGCGTTTCCCCCTGCCGTGTCCGACGCGACCGCAGCCATGCCGCGCCGCACAGGCAGTGCCGCGGAACCCGCGCGTTCGATCCGCGCACGCACTTCGTCGATGCCGATGAAGTCGAAGCCTTCGAGCGCGAGCGCGGCGCCGAGCGCGCGCAGCACCTTCCACCCGGGGCGCGCCTCGCCCGGCAGCTTGGCCGCCGGCGCGGCGCGCTGGGCGATGCCGTCGACATTGACGAGCGTCGCATCGATCTCGGGCGTGAGCCCGATCGGCAGGATCACGTTCGCGACGCGCTTCAGGCTGTCGCTGACATAGGCCGAGAACGCGACCACGCGCCCGGACTTTTCGAGCGCGTCCATCGCGAGCGCGCCATCTCCGAAATCCTCCGGCGGCTCGCAACCGTAGAGCACATAGACCTTGCGCGGCTCGCGCAGCATCGCGCGCGCGTCGAGTGCGCCTTCGCGCGGGAACACACCCGTCTCGGCAAGCCCGATCGCGTTCGCACCGAGCGGAATCTCGTCATATGCGCTGCGGGTCGCCTTGGCCACGAACTCCGCGGCGGCGCGCAGGGCGGACGCCTGCGGATGCAGCGTCACGCCTTCGCCTTCGGAGCCCAACACCAGCACGACAGGCTCGCCGCCCAGCAC
>CBINBI010000148.1:0-2071 GCA_966248875.1 uncultured Rhodanobacteraceae bacterium | reverse complement strand
AGGCGGCCCGTGAAGGCGTCGTAGACGAGCTTCACGTCGCGCCCGCGGCGGTCCTTCTCGATCTTGTGCCCGACGGCGCCGCCGGCCACGGCACCGCCGATCGTCGCGGCCGTGCGGCCTTTGCCCTTGCCGACCGTGCTGTCGAGCACGCCGCCGGCTACCGCTCCGATGGCTGTGCCCGCGCCCACGTGACTGTCTTTGTGCTCGACCTGCTCGATGCCGGTCACCGTCCCGCAGTTGCCGCAGCGCGAGACGTAGTCGCGATCGCGGTCCTGCGCCGCAGCGCCGCCCGAGCCGATGACGGTCACACCGAGCAGCGTCGCGAGGAGGAATTCGCGTGTCTTCATGACGTTCTCCCGTGATGCTCTACACGGGAGCATTCCAGCAAAGGGCCGCTGAATTTGCGGACAATCGCAGGTTTCCGCGCGCTGAACGGGATCGCCGCCACGAGCTCGACAGTGCGGGCGGCGGTCATGCAGCGCGGCGAAGCCTGAGCTTGCTTGCGTGGGTTCCTGCGCAGTGTCTCGCTATGTCTTCGCCGGCTTGCGGAAGACCATGACGAAGCGATCGGTCTTGCCCAGCATCGGCGGCTTGTACGAGATCTGGTCGCGCTTGTCCTCGGGCCGGCGGAAGATGTCGCTGCTGCGGACGAATTCTAGGCCGCGCGACTCGAAATCGCGCCGGGCGTAAGCTTCGTCGATGCGGTGCAGGTCCTGAGCCGCCGAGCTGCCCGTGCCCGGCTTCGCCGAATGATCGACGAGGACCACGACGCCGCCCGGCTTCAGCGCGCGCGCAATCTGATCGAGCACCGCGCCGGCATCGATCTTCGGCCAGCCGTTGGCGGGATCTACCCAGTAGAGATCGTGATACACCTTGATCAGCAGCACGGCATCGAGCGTCGCATCGCCGAGGCCCATGTCGGCCATGTCGATCGTGCGATGCTCGACGTTCGCGAGATGGTGCTGCTCGATGCGCTCGCGCCAGCCGTTGTTCGAATAGTTGTCGTACGCGGCGTTGTTGAGCAGAAGGACGTGGCCCTGCGGCCCGACGACGTAACTCGCCAGCTCGCTGTAGTAGCCGTCCGATGCGAGCACGTCGGCGACCTGCATGCCGGGTTTGATGCCGGCGAGGCGCAACACGTCGGCCGGCTTGTCGACCGTGTCGCGCTTGAGATCCTGCGCGCTGCGTCCCTTGTGTGCGACGGCCTGATCGTAGATGTCGGCGGCAAGGGCGCTTGCGCAGACGCCGGCCGAGATCAGCGCGCACAACGCGGTGCGCGCGAGGAATTGCTTCGTGCTTGCGAACATGTCTGAGCTCCCGATTGCGCGAGCGGCGCCGCCTGCTGCGTGACGTCGCAGGCGCGACAGCCGACCGCTGCACGCATTGTCGGCGCGGGCGCGCGGGAGCGAATGCCGATCCGGCGCGGTTTGCGCCGAATGGTTGCTGCGTTGCGGTCAGTCTTCCTCGACGCGCGGCTTGTAGGCCTCGGTGAGCTGCTTCTGCACGTGGGCGGGCACCGGCTCGTAGTGGCTGAATTCGATCGCATAGCGGCCCTGGCCGCCAGTCATCGCCTTCAGCTCGGTCTGGTAGTCGGTGACTTCGGCCAGCGGCACCTGCGCCTTGATGATGATCTCGCCGCCGCGCAGCGAATCGGTGCCGTTGATGCGGGCGCGCTTCGACGCGAGGCCGCCGGTGACGTCGCCCATGTGCGCGTCGGGGACGAACACGTCGAGGTTGACGATCGGCTCCAGCACCTGCGGCTTCGCCTTCGTGATCGCGTCGAGGAACGCTTTCTTGCCGGCGGTGACGAAGGCGACTTCCTTCGAGTCCACCGGATGGTACTTGCCGTCGTAGACGGTGACCTTGACGTCCTGCATCTGATAGCCGGCGATCGCGCCGTGCTCGAGCACCTGGCGCACGCCCTTCTCGACGGCCGGAATGAACTGGTTGGGTATTGTGCCGCCCTTGACCTCGTCGGCGAACTCGAAGCCGGCGCCGCGCGGCAGCGGCTCGATACGCAGGAACACCTCGCCGAACTGGCCGGCGCCGCCGGTCTGCTTCTTGTGCCGGT
>CBINBI010000147.1:0-2267 GCA_966248875.1 uncultured Rhodanobacteraceae bacterium | reverse complement strand
GATGGCGGAGTGGACGGGACTCGAACCCGCGACCTCCGGCGTGACAGGCCAGCATTCTAACCGACTGAACTACCACTCCGCGGAGCCGCGCATGGTACAGCCCGCCGTGGCCGCGCGCAACATCGAAATGGTGGGCGCTGAGGGGTTCGAACCCCCGACCCTCTCCGTGTAAAGGAGACGCTCTACCGCTGAGCTAAGCGCCCTGCCTTCGCACAATAACGAAAAACCCGGCGCATGGCCGGGTTTTCGCGACAGGTCCGGGAAGGATCAGTTCACGGCATCCTTCAGCGCCTTGCCGGGCTTGAACGCCGGCGCCTTGGAAGCGGGAATCTCGATGGTGCCGCCGGTCTGCGGGTTGCGGCCGGTGCGCGCGCTGCGCGAACGGACTTCGAAAGTACCGAAGCCGACCAGCGCCACGCTGTCGCCGGCCTTCAGGGCGTTGCTCACCGCACCGGTGAAGGCGTCGACCGCGCGCGTGGCATCGGCCTTCGACAGCCCCGCCGTATTGGCAACCTGGTCGACGAGATCGTTTTTGTTCATGTGGAATCTCCGTGTGCGAGCGAGGCCCGCGGCGATTGGGGAATGCCGCATGACGCGGCGCGAAACTGGCGAATGCAGAGCATGGTTGGAAACGCATTCCCTCCATGCGGGCGGACACCCACGTGCATCCGCCGGCGAACATCCGGCGAAAACGTTATACCAGCGGGGTTTTCGGCGCAATAAGACGCTTTTTCACCGCAAGCACGTTCAATGCGTGACGTCCAGTGCCGGCTTCGAAGGCTTGTCGCCGGACTGTGGCGCGTCGTCCGCGATCGCCGGCGCCGAACCCTTGGGCACCAGGGGGCGCTCCAGCGCGAGGTCGAGCACTTCGTCGATCCACTTCACCGGAACGATCTTCAGGTGCTGGGTGACGTTCTTCGGGATGTCGGCGAGGTCCTTGCGGTTCTCGTCCGGGATCAGCACGGTCCTGATCCCGCCGCGAAGCGCCGCGAGCAGTTTTTCCTTGAGCCCGCCGATCGCGGTGACCTTGCCGCGCAAGGTGATCTCGCCGGTCATGGCGACGTCGTTGCGCACCGGGATCCGGGTGAGCGTCGACACCAGCGACGTCGCCATCGCGATGCCGGCGCTCGGACCGTCCTTCGGCGTCGCGCCGTCGGGCACGTGCACGTGGACGTCGTGCTTCTGCAGGAAATCGAGGTCGATGCCGAGGCGTTCGGTGCGCGCGCGCACCACGCTCAGCGCCGCCGACGCGGATTCCTTCATCACGTCGCCGAGCTGGCCGGTGAGGATCAGCGCGCCCTTGCCCGGCACCAGCGTCGATTCGATCTGCAGCAGGTCGCCGCCGACTTCGGTCCAGGCCAGGCCGGTGACGAGGCCGATTTCGTTCTCGGCCTCGGCGCGCCCGAAGTCGTAGCGCTGCACGCCGAGGTACTTGTCGAGGTTCTTCGCGGTGACGTTGACCGTCTTCGCCTTCGAACTACCCTTCTTCGCGGTGGGCTGCGGGCCCTTCAGCGCGATCTCCTTCACCACCTTGCGCGCGATCCGCGCGATCTCGCGCTCGAGGTTGCGCACGCCCGATTCGCGCGTGTAGTAGCGCACGATGTCGCGGATCGCGGATTCGGCGATGGCGAGTTCGCCCTCGCGCAGGCCGTTGGCCTTGAGCTGCTTGGGCACCAGGTAGCGCGTGGCGATGTTGAGCTTCTCCTCCTCGGTGTAGCCGGGGATGCGGATCACTTCCATGCGGTCGAGCAACGGGCCCGGGATGTTCAGCGAGTTGGAGGTGGCGACGAACATCACCTCGCTCAGGTCGAGGTCGACCTCGAGGTAATGGTCGTTGAAGGCGTTGTTCTGTTCCGGGTCCAGCACCTCGAGCAGCGCCGAGGACGGATCGCCGCGGAAGTCCATCGACATCTTGTCGATCTCGTCGAGCACGAACAGCGGGTTCTTCGTACCGACCTTGTTGAGGTTCTGCACGATGCGGCCCGGCATCGAACCGACGTAGGTGCGGCGATGGCCGCGGATCTCGGCTTCGTCGCGCACGCCGCCGAGCGACATGCGCACGAACTTGCGGTTGGTCGCCTTGGCGATGCTCTGGCCGAGCGAGGTCTTGCCCACGCCGGGAGGACCGACCAGGCACAGGATCGCGCCCTTCATCTTCGCCACGCGCGACTGCACCGCGAGGTATTCGAGGATGCGTTCCTTCACTTTCTCGAGGCCGTAGTGGTCGGCGTCGAGCACGTCCTGCGCGGCCTTGAGGTCCTTGCGGA
>CBINBI010000146.1:0-2288 GCA_966248875.1 uncultured Rhodanobacteraceae bacterium | reverse complement strand
ATCCGCACACGCATCGTCACCGCGTTCGGGGTGCTCCGCAAGGAGTCGCACGCGGGGGTGCGTGGAGGTTGAACCCCGGGCTTTGCGCGCTCCGCGTGGACGCGCCGCGCCCACGTCATTGGAGTCAAGCAAACCATGCCTCAGGTCACGATGCGCCAGATGCTGGAAGCCGGCGTGCACTTCGGCCACCAGACCCGCTACTGGAACCCGCGCATGGCGCCGTACATCTTCGGCGCGCGCGGCAAGATCCACATCATCAATCTCGAGAAGACGCTGCCGCTCTTCAACGATGCGATGAACTTCATCTCCGGCCTGGCGCAGAAGCGCGGCACGATCCTCTTCGTCGGCACCAAGCGCTCGGCGCGTGACGCCATCAAGGAAGAGGCCGCCCGCTGCGGCATGCCGTACGTCGCGGCCCGCTGGCTGGGCGGCATGCTGACGAACTTCCGCACCGTGAAGGGCTCCATCGCGCGGCTCAAGGAGCTCGAGGCGATGGCGACCGACGGCACCTACGAGAAGCTCGTCAAGCACGAAGTGCTGCGCCTCGCGCGCGAGCGCGAGAAGCTCGAGAAGTCGATCGGCGGCATCAAGGACATGAACCGCCTGCCGGATGCGCTCTTCGTCATCGACATCGGCCACGAGAACATCGCGGTCCTGGAAGCCAAGAAGCTCGGCATTCCGGTCGTCGCGGTGGTCGACACGAACTACGATCCCGCGCTGGTCGATTACGCGATCCCCGGCAACGACGATGCGATCCGCGCCGTGCAGCTCTACGTGCGCGCCGCCGCCGACGCCGTGCTCGAAGGCAAGGCTGCCGCGCCGCAGGTTGCGGTCAGCGAAAAGGACGAGTTCGTCGAGCTCGACGCGCAGGGCAATCCGGTCGTCAAGGAATCCGCCGAGCGGGATCGCGACAACCGACGCAAGCCTGCGCCGCGCAAGACCCCGGCCAAGCGCCCGGCGGCCCGCCGCAGCGCCGCGCCGAAAGGCGGCAAGGCCGAGCGCGCCGAGGAACCGTCCGAGCCCGAATCCGAAGCCGCCGAATAAGGCGCCTCGTCACGAGCGGGCGGCATGACGGAACGCGTCCTGCCGCCCTCCTTCTCCCGCCGCGCGGGATGAAGACCCCGTCCCGGACCCGATCCGGGGCCCGCCGAGGCAGATGGGGCCCTTGCCGGTTCCCCATCCAGCAGTCCGAATCACGATGCGGCGCCGCCGCGCGCCGCAACCATCGAGGATCACCATGGAAATCACCGCACAATTGGTCAAGGAACTGCGCGAGCGCTCCGGCGCCGGCATGATGGAGTGCAAGAAGGCGCTCACGCAGAACAACGGCGACATCGAAGCCGCCATCGAGTGGCTGCGCAAGCAGGGCCTCGCCAAGGCCGACAAGAAGGCGAGCCGCGTCGCCGCCGAAGGCCGCGTCGTCCTCGCGCAGGACGGCGGCAAGGCCGCGCTCGTCGAAGTCAACAGCGAAACCGACTTCGTCGCCAAGGACGAGAGCTTCGTCGCGTTCGCGAACGAGGTCGCGAAGGCCGCGCTCGCCGCCAACGCCGGCGACATCGATGCGCTGAAGAACGCGAAGCTCGCGAGCGGCAGCACCGTCGAGGAAGCGCGCCAGACCCTGATCGCCAAGATCGGCGAGAACATCCAGGTGCGCCGCATGGTGCGCATCGAGAGCTCGAACAACGTCGGAGCCTACGTGCACGGCGGGCGCATCGGCGTGCTCGTCGAGGTCAAGGGCGGCTCGGCCGAGCTCGCGCGCGGTATCGCGATGCACGTCGCCGCGATGAATCCGCCGTACATTTCCGCGCAGCACGTGCCGGCCGAGTTCGTGGCCAAGGAGAAGGAGATCGAGCTGGCCAAGATGTCGGACAAGGAGAAGTCCAAGCCGGCCGAGATTCTCGAGAAGATCATCAGCGGCAAGGTCGCCAAGATCATCAACGAGAACACGCTGACCGGTCAGCCGTACGTGCTCGACACCAACGAGACGGTCGGCAACGTGCTGAAGAAGGAAGGCGCCGAAGTGCTGGCCATGCATCGGCTCGCGGTCGGCGAAGGCATCGAGAAGCCGGTGGGCGAGGATTTCGCGACCGAGGTCATGAAGCAGGCGGGTCTCGCGTAAGGCCTGCGCGTCCCGCCAAGTCGGATGTATCGACCGCAAGAGAGAAAAACGCGTTCCGGCTTCCGCCGGAATGACGAAGAAGACAAAAGGCCGCGCCCCGAGCGCGGCCTTTTCTTTTGGGTAATTCCTAAGCAAACCGGACCAACTTTAGACTGGTCCGATCATGAAA
>CBINBI010000145.1:0-2470 GCA_966248875.1 uncultured Rhodanobacteraceae bacterium | reverse complement strand
TCCTCGTTGGGGCGGACTCTAATCTCATTCGGGACTAATCACGGGTGTCAGGTCGGTTGCGCTCCATAAATTCCAGAATCAATTGCTCTGGCGATGCTGAAGGTTCGTGCTTGATCACAACAAGCACCGAGTTCTGCCGCTCTTCAATCCGAGGCGGTTTGAGGCCAAACTTTCGCATTGCAGCGAGCGCTGTATTGAGTCCTTCGCCAACGTCTTGATTGGGAGGATCCGGGAACTTATAGATGATGCGAACAAGACTTCCATTTCTTGTCGCCCCGAGAGGAGGACCTGAGCCGCGGCAGCCGGAGACCGATCCGCGCGAAAGACGAGCGAATAGGGATCTCCTCAGAATGACCCGCCGGAGCTCGCCTTCGACGGCCGGGAATGCCAACCGGTTCCCTCGCGGCCGCGCTGACCGCAACCTCGAGGGATCGGACGAATCGAAGCCGAGACCCGGCGAGCGAGCCTCGGATGCTCGACCTGAGGCGGCTCGTTCACAGGACATGGGACACCACCTGAATGAGCCATGCGGCTGCATAAAGCCCCAAGCCAAACACCGCATGCGTGACGAGCGTCCGCAGTCGTGCCGCAGCAGGATTCGGCGTTCGACTGCCGGCGATGCCGAAGCCCATGCCAGGCTGCATGATGAAGAACGGCGCGACGACGCTGCCGATGCCGACGATGAGCGCGGGGCCAAGGGTCGGATGGCGAAACCATTCGATGCCCCACACGGCCGGCAGCACCGACGCGAATGCGATGCCGATCAGATAGTGCGCGGTCCAGCCGATGGCGCGCTCGCCGCGCACGCGGGGCGATGCGGCGATCGGATCGTGGCGGAAGCGACCGTGCGCGACGTGGACCAGCCAGCGGCCGACGAGCGCGTAATCGAGCGAGGTGGCCTTGAAGAACCGTTTGCGCAGGGCGGCCCAAACATCGGTCAGGGCCGTCGCTCCCGTGCCGACGAGAACCGCGAAGACGAAAGGTTGCATTGCGTTATCCATGTGCCGCTCCTCCGGGTGCCGCGCGCACGACGGCCCTGCGCGAGGCGTGTCGAAACATAGCTGCGCGGGATTCATCCGCGTCTCCGTCCAACTTGCCTTCGGGTCGTGCAGGCGCCACTCTGCCACTTCAAGTGGACTTGAGGTCAAGGGCATGCGCGAGCTGGACATCGCGGAAGTATCGCGGCAGAGCGGGCTGCCGGCATCGACGCTGCGGTACTACGAGGAAATCGGCCTGATCGCGTCCATCGGCCGGCGCGGCCTGCGCCGCCAGTTCGACGCGCGCGTGCTCGAGCGGCTGGCGCTGATTGCGCTGGGCCGCGCGGCGGGTTTCACGCTGGAGGAAGTCGCAGGCATGTTCGCGCCCGACGGCCGCCCGCGCATCGACCGGGCGCTGCTCGCGGCCAAGGCCGAGGAGCTGGATCTGCGCATCCGCCGGCTCAGCGCCATGCGCGACGGCCTGCGGCACGCCGCCGCGTGTCCCGCGCCGAGCCACTTGGAATGCCCGACGTTCCGACGCTACCTGCGCGCGGCGTCCGGCCTGGTCGATGCGCGGCGGGCTCGCGCGAAGCGGAAATCGGGAAAGGTGGCAAAAAAGCGGAAGTGGATGCGATGACCCGCGTCGGCTTCCGAAGTGAGGCCTGGCGACTGCCGCGAATTCCGGTGGGCTGACGCCCAGCCTATGATGGAACTCGGATCATAATAGGGTTGGCGTCCGCCCACCGCCGCTCGGAAACCCGAGAAACATGGCAGCGAACGCGAAAGCGCAAGGAGCCTCCGTCGGTGTCGCCGAGCACGGCAACTCGGCCGTTCTCGTCACCGTCGGTTCCGACGGCCGGCTGCTCGACCGCCGGCGCGTCGATCTGACGCGCGGATTGCCGACGCATCCCTATCACCACGAAGGCTCGTGGGCCGTCGGCCGCTATGCGGACAGTCCATGGGCGCGAAAGATTTCGCTGGCTGAAGCCATTGCACTCGTCGAGCGCGTGCGCGAAGCCGCCGCGCTGGGTGCGCGCGAATGTCTCGAAGCGCTCGTCGCAACGTTGCCTCAGCCCGTCGCGCGCATCGCGATTCGCACGTGCGCGCCGCTGCCGGCCACGACCGAGGAGCGCATCCGTGACACGCGCGCTGCGAGCATGGCGGATTCGATCCTGTATCGCGAAGCGCTGGCGGCCGCGGCCGCGGCGCGCGGATGGAACGTGCAATGGTACGACAGAGAGCGCGTGTTCCACGACGCAGCGGCCGCGATCGGCCGCGACATCGACGCGTTCCTTCGTGAGATGGGTCGGGCGATCGGTCCGCCCTGGCAGGCGCGGCACAAGCTCGCGGCCGCGGCTGCGCTGGCCGCGGGCGCGACGTAAAAAACGGATTCAGGCATGCCCTCCTTCGCGGTGACTCTTTCGCTCCTCCCGCCGCTCGCCACGGCGCTGTCGGCGCTTGGCGGCTGTACCCTGGAATGGCAGGCCTTGAAT
>CBINBI010000144.1:0-2862 GCA_966248875.1 uncultured Rhodanobacteraceae bacterium | reverse complement strand
CGGCTTCCGCATCGAGCGGCTCACCGCAGTGCCGCCGCGCGTTCGCCTCGTCGCGGTACACGGCGACGGCGTCGAGCAAACCGGCGCATGGCAGCCGCTCGGCAACGCATCGGGCGTGTCGGTCGCCATCATCGATGCCGATGAAGCGCCCCAGCTTCGCGTCGCATGGGCGAGCGGCACGGCGACGATCGGGCTGGATTCGGGCGCCGCAACGTACACGCTGCGCGAGCGCACATCCGGCGAATAGCGCCGCTCGACCGGAGGCCGCAGCGATTCCTGAGTCACGGAATCGCTGCGGCGCGCTTCCATACCTGGTCCGATCCGCCGTTCCGGCATCCCGAGTACGGCGAGTGGATTTACCTCGAAGCCGTGTCGCGTGCGAGCGCGCGCCGCGTCTGGGCGAAATGGATCGCGCCGGCGATTGCGATCGTACCGGCGAGTCCGATGATCTCGATGCGTGCCGCGAGCGCGATCAGTGCGAGGCAGCTTGCGATACCGATCGCCGCTGCGAGCGGAAGCCAGCGGAAGCCGAGCGGCGTTCCCGCCAGCGCGACACCGCGGCGCGACAGCCGCAGCGCCGCCGCGCAGCCGGCCGCGTAAGGCACGGTCACCAGGAGCGTCGACAGCACGGCGAGCTCGGCGAATGTGCCGGTCAGCGCGAGCACGATCGCGACTACGGCATACGAAGCGATCGCGACGTGCGGCGCGTGCGTGCGCGGGTGCACGCGCCCCAGCATGCGCGGCATGAGCCCGTCGCGCGCGAACGCGAACAACACGCGCGGTGTGCCGAGGATGTCGCTGCCGAGCCAGCCAAGCATCGAGATCGCCGCAGCGGCGAGCATCAGCAGGCCGAGCCCGGGATGGATGTTCGCCATCGCATCGGCAAGCGGCACTTTCGAAGTCGCGAGCGACGCGCCGAGCACGCCCTGTGCGACGAGCTGGATCGCGACATACAGCAGCGCCACCAGCGTCATCGCAATGGCGACCGCGCGCGGAATCGTGCGCGATGGGTGGGCGACCTCGCCGCTCGCGCACAGTGCGACTTCCATGCCGGAGAACGCGAACAGCGCGAGGATCAGGGCGCGGCCGAAATCCTCATCCAGCGACGGCGCTGCCGCCGCGAAGCGCGTGCCGTCGATCGCCGCCGCGCCGACGGCGACAAAAATCAGAAGCGGAATCAGCTTAACCACCGCCGCCACGGTGACCAGGCGCGCGCCGTTGCGCACACCGCGGATGTTGACGAACGCGATGCCGCCGATTGCCGCGATGACGACGGCTGCGCGGACTGCGCCATGCCACTCGTCGCGCACGACGCTGGCCGCGACGTCGGCGAGCGCGGCGGCGACGCCTCCGCAGGCGAGGAGATCGGAAAACCAGAGCAGCGTGCCGGCGATGTACGCAGCCCGCGGCCCGAACGCGGTCTCGATATAGCCGTAGGCGCCGCCGCTGGTCGGGACGCGGCTGCCGCCCTCGGCGAAGCAGATCGCGATCGATCCCATCGCGATCGCACAGACGACGAACGCGATCGGCGCGTGCGGCCCCACCGAGGCGGCGAGTGCCGCCGGCACCGCGAAGATGCCGGCGCCGACGATCGTGTTCACGATGCTCGCCGCGAGGGCCCACGGCCCCACGGCGCGCACCAGACCCGCATCGCGCGAATTCTCCCTCACGCCTCACGATAGCATGCGCGCCGGACACCCGGCTGCGGCCCGCGGATGCACCGCGGCGGCCGGCGCCCCTTGTGACAGAGACGCGCCATCCCCAATCCGGATTTGCCCTCCCGTTCTTTTCATATGCGCTCGACAGCCCATCAGGACAGCGGGCACAGCGCACGATCCGCGGGAGCCTGCGGAGATCACGAAGACAAGGAGCAAGGTCATGCCACTCTCGGTCAAGGCTTCCGGTACGTTCAAGGTCGGCGGCGACATCACCGTCCGTCGCCTCGGCTTCGGCGCGATGCGCGTCACCGGCAAAGGCATCTGGGGCGATCCGCCCGATCCGCGTGCTGCGCGCGACACGTTGCGCCGTGTGCCCGAGCTCGGCATCGACCTGATCGACACGGCCGACAGCTACGGCCCGTTCGTCAGCGAGGAACTGATCCGCGAGACGCTGCACCCGTACCGGGGCCTGCTGATCGCGACCAAGGGCGGCCTCGTGCGTCACGGTCCCGATATCTGGATTCCGCTCGGCCGTCCCGAGTACCTGCGCCAGTGCGTGCTGATGAGCCTGCGCCGTCTCGGTGTCGAGCGCATCGATCTCTGGCAGCTGCACCGCATCGATCCGAAGGTGCCGCGCGACGAGCAGTTCGGCGTCATCGCGGAGATGCGCGCGGAAGGACTGATCCGCCATGTCGGCCTCAGCGAGGTCGGCGTCGACGACATCGAAGCCGCGCGCAAGTACTTTCCGGTCGCAACGGTGCAGAACCTCTACAACTTCGCCAGGCGCGACGCGGAGCCCGTGCTCGACTACTGCGAAGCGAACGGCATCGGCTTCATCCCGTGGTATCCGCTCGCCGCCGGCGAGCTCGCCGGGCCGGGCTCGCCGCTGTCGGACATCGCGAGCCGCCTCGGCGCGACGGCGAGTCAGGTCGCGCTCGCCTGGCTGCTCAGGCGCTCGAAAGTCGTGCTGCCGATTCCGGGAACCGGCAACGTGCATCATCTCGAGCAGAACGCGGCGGCGGCGGATCTTGTGCTGAGCGACGACGATTTCGCGAAGCTGTCGAACCTGAAGTAGGCGGGCGCAGCGGCGCAACCGCGCGGCTACGCCATGTCCCAACGACGGATTTTCAGAGCCCGTCGAAGTCATCCGCGAAGATCGAATCGGCCGGACAATGGATCGCGCCGACGCCACCCGCGCAGGGAT
>CBINBI010000143.1:0-2986 GCA_966248875.1 uncultured Rhodanobacteraceae bacterium | reverse complement strand
CGCTGGCCCTCGGCGCGGACGTCGTCGTGCACGCGACGACGAAGTCCATCCCTGGGCACGGCGACGTGGTCGGCGGCGCGGCGAGCGCGCGCGACACCGCCGTCGCCGAGCAGCTCGGCTGGTGGGCCAACTGCCTCGGCTTCACGGGCGCGCCGTTCGACAGCTTCCTCACGCTGCGCGGCCTGCGCACGCTCGCTCCGCGCATGCGCGCACACGAGGAGAACGCGGCGCAGGTCGCGCGATTGCTCGAAGTCCATCCCGCCGTCGCGCGCGTGTACTGGCCCGGCCTTCGCAGCCATCCGGGCCACGCGCTGGCCGCGCGCCAGCAGTACGGCTACGGCGCGATGCTGAGCTTCGAGCTCGACGGCGGCCTCGCGGCGATCGAGGCTTTCCTCGACGGATTGCGCTGCTTTTCGCTCGCCGAGTCACTCGGCGGCGTGGAGAGCCTCGTCGCGCATCCGGCAACGATGACGCACGCCTCGATGGCGCCGGAAGCGCGGCACGCTGCCGGCATCGGCGACACGTTGCTGCGGCTGTCGATCGGCATCGAGGACGCCGCCGACCTCTGCGCCGATCTTGACGCCGCGCTGACGCGTGCCGCCGCGGCGTCGTCCGCGCGCAAGGTGCGCGCATGAACGCGCCGCTTCGTTCCGGCGGCGAGCGGGGCGACATCGCCGTCGTTCTTCTCGGCGTCGGCGGCGTGGGCCGCGCGCTGCTGCGTCTGCTCGCGTCACAGGCCGGAGCGTGCGTGCGGCTCGTCGGCATCGCCGACTCGAGGCGACAGCTCGCCGATGCCGCGGGTCTGTCCGCGAAAATCGCCGCCGCACGCCTCGCGCAGGACGGCACCGGCCGGGACGATCGTGCGCTGCTCGATGCGCTCGACCTCGGCGGCGCGGCACGTCGCGTCATCGTCGACGCGACCGCATCGGGCGCCGTCGCATCGCGACACGCCGCATGGCTCGCGGCCGGCTACGATGTCGTCACGGCGAACAAGTGCGCGGCCGCCGGATCGTTGCGCGACTGGCGTGCGCTGCGCCGCGCCTGCGTCCGTGGCGCGATCTACGGCGATGCGGCAACGGTCGGCGCCGGCCTGCCGGTACTGGCCGCGGTGCGACGCCTGCGCGCGTGCGGCGATGCCCCGGTCGCGATCGAAGGCGTGTTCTCGGGATCGCTGTCGTGGCTGTTCAATCGGTACGACGGCCGGCGGCCGTTTTCCGAGCTGCTGCGCGAGGCGTGTGCGTCCAGCTATACGGAGCCCGATCCGCGCGACGACCTCTCGGGCGCCGATGTCGCACGCAAGCTCGTCATCCTCGCGCGGGCCGCCGGGCGGGAGCTCGAAGTCGGGGATGTCGACATCGACGATCCGGTGCCGTCGCCGCTGCGCAGCGGCGATGTCGCGACTTTTCTCGCCCGCGCGGACATGCTCGATGCCGTCATCGAGCAGCGGCGACGCCAGGCCGCGGAGCGCGGCTGCGTGCTGCGGCATGTCGCAAGTTTCGATGCGAAGGGTCGCGCGCACGTCGGGCTCGTCGCGGTCGGCCGCGATCATCCGGCGGCGTGCCTCGCGGATACGGACAACCTGTTCGCATTGACGACGCGGCGTTATCGCACGCGGCCGCTGGTGATCCAGGGGCCGGGCGCGGGGGCCGAAGTCACGGCCCAGGCGCTGCTCGGAGACCTGCTGGTGCTGCGCGCGCCTGCTGGTGCTGCGCGCGCTGCGAGATGCGCGGCCTAGAGCCTTCGAAAAAATGTCACTCGTTCAAAGTGCGACTTACTGGCGCCGCACTTCGATGTCGCCGCTGAAAGTCTGCAGCGTCACGCGCATGTCACCGTCGCCGACCGTCGCATCGAGGCTGCTGCCGGGGCCGTGCTCTTCTTCCCTGACGGTGCCGAAATCGCTGCGGATGTCGCCGCTGAACGTCGTCGCACGAAGCCGCGCGGAGACGTCGGCGGGCAGATACAGGTGCACGTCGCCGCTCATCGTCTCGACATCGATACGCGCGTCGCGCGCCGGCCGGCCGCGCAGGTTGATGTCGCCCGACACCGTGCCCGCGCTGATCTCGCGGTATTCGCCGCTCTCCGAGTCGACGTCGCCAGAGACGGTCTCGAACTTGATCGTGCCGCCGAGCCCGCGCGCGCGCACGTTACCCGACACGGTTTCGAGATGCGCGCGCTCGGCCTTGCCGGTGAGCTCGATGTTGCCGCTGACGCTGTCGACTTCGATTTCCTTCGCATCCGAATCCAGGCGTAGCTTGCCGCTGACGCTGTTGACGTCGAGCGCGCGGCCGGCGACGCCGGACAGCGCGACGTCGGCGCTGACGACGCCGATCTTCATCTCGGCGTTGCGCGGCACCTTGAGATCGAGCAGCGTGTCGCCCATGCGCGATTCGGAGCCCCAGCTGAACCAGCCGCCGCGGTCCGGCGGCACGACCTTGACCGTCAGGCGATCGCCGCCGCCCTCGACCGTCAGGCCCTTGGCGCCGTCGCCGAGCGTGCCCGAAATCGCGACTTCGTTCCTGTCCCAGCCGCTGACCGTGACAGCGCCCTTGATGTTGGAGACGTCGATGCGCGCGTTCGCGTTCACGGCGCGCGTTTCGTGGATGGGCGTGCCGGCGGTCGCGGCGCAGGACGCGGCGAGCAGCAACAGCAACGCGGAATGGAGAACGGCAGCTTTCATCGGGGCTTGCTCCGTCATCCGGCCTTGGTGCCGAATTGTTCGAGTTTCATGCGCTGTGCGTTGGTGCGGTTCAGAAGGCTGACCAGGAATACCGCGTCGGGATGCTGCTCCAGAGCCTGCTGCAGCTCCGAGTGCGCGGCGTCGAGCACGATGTCGGCGCCGGCGAGGCGCGGGTCCCTGCCGGTGCGCAGCGCCTGCTCGCGCACTTCGCGCGGCGAGACGGGCTCGAAACGCGTCGCGGCCGCATAATCCCCCGGCGCCGCGACGCGGTCGCGCCAGGCGAGGACCCAAAGGCTGCCCGCGATCGCG
>CBINBI010000142.1:0-3037 GCA_966248875.1 uncultured Rhodanobacteraceae bacterium | reverse complement strand
GAATCCGTCGAGTATAACGGCGCGGGCGGCGCAGGCGCTAAGCGCCGGCGGGCGTTTCGCGTCACAGCCGCTGCGTGTCGGGGAACACGACCGTGACGATCGTGCCGATGCCGAGCTCGCTCGACATGCCGACCTCCCAGCCGAACCGGTCGGCGAGGCGCTTGACGATCGTGAGCCCGATGCCGTGACCGTTGCCGCGGCCCTGATCGCCGCGAAAGAACGAGACGAAGGCGCGCGCGAGCTCTTGCTCGTTCATGCCGACGCCGGTGTCGCGCACGGTGACGCGATCGGATTCGACCGTCACGGTGACACGGCCGCGCTCGGTGTACTGGCAGGCGTTGCGGATCAGATTGCCGATCAGCACGCTGAACGCGCGCGGTGACGAGTACAGCGCGAGCTCGGCTTTCTCCTCGCGGACGATGTGGACGGGCTTGCCTTCGCAGAGCGGCTGCGCGTGCTCGATCTCCTCGCGCACGGCGGCGTTCACGCTGAACTCCTCCTCGGGCAGGCCGCTGTCCGATTCGCGCGCCAGGATCAGGAACGACTCGATCAGCGATTCCATGTCGCGCACCGCGCGCAGGATGCGCTCGGCTGCACGCTGCGTGAACGGCGGCACGTCGTCGTCGAGCAGCATGTCGGCGGAGGCCTTGATCACGGTCAGCGGCGTGCGCAGCTCATGACTCGCGTCGCGCGTGAACGCCCGCTCGCGCTCGACGAACTCCTCGAGCCGCGTGGCGAAGCCGTGCAGCGCGTAGGCGAGGCTTTCGACATCGCGGTCGGCGCGCACCGGCAGGTTTTCCGGCAGCAGCGCGTCGAGGTCCGGCCGCTTCGGGTCCCAGTCGCGCACGGCATTCGCAAGGGCGATCACGGGAGACAGGGCGCGCCGCGAAGCGCGATACGTCATCCACGTGGTGAGATAGACGATCACGACGATGACGCCGCAGAGCGCCGTGCCGAACAGCAGCACGGGATGGTGCGTGCGCGTCGCGTCGAGATCGAGATAGAGCCGGCCGGCCGGCGCATCGGCCACGTAGACGACGTGCGGATGGCTGCCGCTGCCGCGATGGTAGCCGGGCTCGAGGCCACGCAGCGGCGCCGGCAACGCCGCCGCATCGGCGCCGGCCTTCTGGAAATAGCCGCGCACGAAGTACGTGTCGGGCGGCGCCGCATCGGGATCTCGCGCGACGTGGTCGAGGAAATAACCGGCCTCGCGTTCGAGGACGCGCTCGACCAGCGCGTCCTCGATCACCGTCGCCACCGCGTAGACACCGAGCACCGCGGCGAAGCTGATCGCGATCATCTGCAGGATGAAGGCGACCCAGATCTTGCGGCGCAGTCCGCTGGCGTCAGTCATCGGGCATGGCTCGCATGCACGGACGAAGGCGGACGCTCGGCGGTCAGCGGTGAGCGGCCGGCAGGACACTGCGCCCTTGCCGATCGCCGTTCGCGATCACGCCGTCGTGCGCTCCTGCGCAAGCTCGGCATCGAGGTCGGCAAGGCGGTACCCGGCACTGTGGATGGTATGCAGCAGCTGGCGCGGGAACGGCTTGTCGATGACCTTGCGCAGGTTGTAGAGGTGGCTGCGCAGCGTGTCCGAGTCGGGCAGGAGATCGCCCCAGACCTCGCGCTCGATGTCGCGCCGGCTGACGACGCGCGGCGATTCGCGCATCAGGATGGTCAGGAGCTTGACGCCGATCGGCGACAGCGGCAGGTCCTTGCCGGCGCGTGTGACGCGCAGCGTCGCGGTATCCAGCACGAGGTCGCCCACCTTGAGCACCTCGGTCGAAACCTGGCGACGGTCGCGGCGGATCAGCGAGCGGATGCGGGCTTCGAGTTCGCGGATCTCGAACGGCTTGACGAGGTAGTCGTCGGCACCGGCGTCCAGACCCACCAGCTTGTCTTCCACCGTGTCGCGGGCGGTCAGCATCAGCACGGGCGTCGAAAGCTTGGCCTCG
Organism: uncultured Rhodanobacteraceae bacterium; assembly: GCA_966248875.1. Classification (GTDB taxonomy): domain Bacteria; phylum Pseudomonadota; class Gammaproteobacteria; order Xanthomonadales; family Rhodanobacteraceae; genus Dokdonella_A. The sequence continues at coordinate 1,082 of CBINBI010000142.1, read as the reverse complement.
CCACGCAGCTTGCGGCAGAGCTCGATGCCGTCCAGGCCCGGCAGCATCAGGTCCAGCACGATGACGTCGTAGCTGTTGGTGATGGCGATGTGAAGTCCGGTGATGCCGTCGGCGGCGTAGTCGACCGAATAACCACGCCGCTCCAGGAATTCGCCGACGGTCTCGGAAATTCCGCGGTTATCCTCGATCAGGAGGATCAACCCCGATTGGTCGTCGCGCTTTCCCATGTGCGCCCCCTTTTAACGCCACCTTCACCTGCGCACCCTACCGACACGCGAACGTTAGTCAAGCGTGAAGATACGCTTTTCGTGAAGTCAAGCAGTGGCCGGCGCGGGGCGGCCAACGTCGATTCCGCCTTTCGCTGGGAAGTCGATGGGGGCGACGCGCGGCGTGGGGAGCGGGAGCGTCGCAAAGTTCACTCTTACCGGCCCTCTCCCGCGAGCGGGAGAGGGCAAGGCAAGACGGTGGGCTTCAGCCCACCTGCGTCAATGCGCCGCCGCTGCCGGCGACGCGGCGTCCGTCGAGGCAGTCTTGAGCCCGCGCTCCTCGAGGAGCGGCTCGACGCTGGGATCGCGGCCGCGGAAATCGCGATACAGCTTGGCCATGTCCTCCGTGCTGCCGCGCGAAAGCACCATCTCGCGGAAGCGCTGTCCGTTCTCGCGCGTCATGCCGCCGTGCTCCTTGAACCAGTAGTACGCGTCGTCGTCGAGCACTTCGCTCCAGAGGTAGGCGTAATAGCCGGCCGAATAGCCGCCGCCCCAGATGTGGGCGAAATACGGCGTCCGGTAGCGCGGCGGCACGGCCGGCACGTCGATGTTGTACTTCCTGAGCGCTTCCTTCTCGAACTTCTCGACGTCCTGCGTCGGCGCGTCCGCCGGCAGCGAATGCCAGGCCATGTCGAGCAGCGCGGCGGCGAGGTATTCGGTCGTCGCGAAGCCCTGGTTGAACGTGTGCGACTTCCTGATCTTCTCGACCAGGTCGGCCGGCATCGGCGCGCCGGTCTTGTAGTGCTTGGCGTAGTTCGCGAACACGGTCGGCTCGAGCGCCCAGTGCTCGTTGAACTGCGACGGGAACTCGACGAA
>CBINBI010000141.1:0-3132 GCA_966248875.1 uncultured Rhodanobacteraceae bacterium | reverse complement strand
CCATCTTGTTGACGAACGCAAGGCGCGGCACGCCGTACTTGTTGGCCTGGCGCCAGACCGTCTCGGACTGCGGCTGCACGCCGCCGACCGCGCAAAGCACGAACACGGCGCCGTCGAGCACGCGCAAGGAACGCTCGACCTCGATCGTGAAGTCGACGTGCCCCGGCGTGTCGATGATGTTGAAGCGATGCTGCGGCAGGGAGCGATCCATGCCGGTCCAGAAGCAGGTGGTCGCGGCGGACGTGATCGTGATGCCGCGCTCCTGTTCCTGCTCCATCCAGTCCATGGTGGCCGCGCCCTCGTGCACCTCGCCAATCTTGTGATTGACGCCGGTGTAATAGAGGATGCGTTCGGTCGTCGTCGTCTTGCCGGCATCGATGTGCGCCATGATGCCGAAGTTGCGATAACGCTCGATGGGTGTGGTACGTGCCATTTGACTCTGCCTTGCCGGGTTTCCGGCCCCGATCTACACGACCTTCCGGGTCATGCTCATTTGTTCGAACAGTCCGGCGCGAGCGCCGGTGCGTTCCATGCCGCCGTCGAAGGCGGCCGAAACACGCTTATCACCATCTGTAATGCGAGAACGCCTTGTTGGCCTCGGCCATGCGATGCGTCTCTTCGCGCTTCTTGACCGCGCCGCCGCGGTTCTCGGCCGCCTCGAGCAGCTCGGCCGCGAGCTTGCGCGGCATCGAGTTCTCGCCGCGCTTGCGCGCCGCCTCGATGACCCAGCGCATCGCGAGCGCCATGCGGCGCGACGAGCGCACTTCGACCGGCACCTGGTACGTGGCGCCACCGACGCGGCGCGACTTGACCTCGACCGCAGGCGCGACGTTGCCGAGCGCCTTCTCGACGAGGCCGATCGGCTCGGCGTGCTTCTCGCCGATCGCGTCCAGCGCGCCGTACACGATCTTCTCCGCGACCGACTTCTTGCCGCTCTGCATCACCATGTTGATGAAGCGGGCGATGACCTGGCTCCCGTGCTTGGGATCCGGCAGCAAGGTGCGGGTAGGAGTCTGACCTTTACGCGACATAAGCTTTGCCTGTTCTCAGTGTCTTTCGCCAAACGCGACCCGTAGGTCGCTCACGGAATCAACCCTTCGGACGCTTCGCGCCGTACTTCGAGCGGCTCTGGCGGCGCTTGGTGACGCCGGCCGCGTCGAGGCTGCCGCGCACGGTGTGGTAGCGCACGCCCGGCAGGTCTTTCACGCGGCCGCCGCGGATCAGCACGACCGAGTGCTCCTGCAGGTTGTGGCCCTCGCCGCCGATGTAGCTGATGACCTCGAAGCCGTTGGTCAGGCGGACCTTGGCCACCTTGCGGAGCGCCGAGTTCGGCTTCTTCGGCGTCGTCGTGTAGACGCGCGTGCAGACGCCACGGCGCTGCGGGCAGTTCGCGAGGGCGGGTGAGGCGCTCTTGAACGTCTTCGGGCTGCGCGGTTTGCGTACGAGCTGGTTGACAGTCGACATTCGAAAACTCTTCCTGCGTCCGTTTTTCGGGCTTCCGCCGGATTCGAGCCGCTGCGAGCGGCCGGCCCGGATGAAACAAAAGGCAGGCGGGGATGAACCCGCCTGCCAGATAGCGTTGGTGTGGCGGGCCAGGCCCGCCGGGCGTCCTGCGCTCGAACACGAGGCGCGTCCTGCGCCTCATTTCGATGTCTTGGTTGGCGACTTAGGAGTCGCTGTCTTCGGCGACCGCCTCGGCCACGGAGCTCGTGGAACCCAGCGTCGCGCGATCCGACTCGGAAAGCTCGCCCTGCCGCCCGCGACGCTGCGCGTGGTAGGCAAGACCGGTACCAGCCGGAATCAAGCGGCCAACTATAACGTTTTCCTTAAGGCCCCGCAAGGTATCGCGGGTGCCACGGACCGCGGCCTCGGTGAGGACGCGCGTGGTCTCCTGGAACGAAGCCGCCGAAATGAACGACTCGGTCGCGAGCGACGCCTTGGTGATGCCGAGCAGGATCGGCTCGAACTCCGCCGGCCGCTCGTTGCGGGCCGCGGCCCGGCTGTTCTCCTCCATGAGGCGGGCGCGGTCCACCTGCTCGCCGCGCAGGTAGCGCGTGTCGCCGGGTTCCGTGACCTCGACCTTGCGCAGCATCTGGCGAATGATCGCCTCGATGTGCTTGTCGTTGATCTTGACGCCCTGCAGCCGGTAGACGTCCTGGATCTCCTTGACGAGGTAGGCCGCGAGGGGCTCGACCCCGAGGAGGCGCAGGATGTCGTGCGGATTGGGCTCGCCGTCGACGATCGTCTCGCCCTTCTCGACATGCTCGCCTTCAAACACGATCACGTGGCGCCACTTCGGGATCAGCTCCTCGTGCTCGTTGCCGTCGGCGTCCTTGATGATCAGGCGCTGCTTGCCCTTGGTGTCCTTGCCGAAGCTGACGACGCCCGAGCGCTCGGCCAGGATCGCCGGCTCCTTGGGCTTCCTCGCCTCGAAGAGGTCTGCCACGCGCGGCAGGCCGCCGGTGATGTCGCGAGTCTTCGACGTTTCCTGCGGGATACGCGCGATGACGTCGCCGACGCCAACCTCGGCGCCGTTCTGCAGCGACACGATCGCCCCGGCCGGCAGGAAGTACTGCGCCGGGATGTCCGTGCCGGGCAGGCGCAGCTCACCGCCCTTCTTGTCGATCAGACGCACCATCGGACGCAGGTCCTTGGCTGAGCTGCCGCGGCGCTTGGGATCGGTCACGACCGCGCTGGCGAGGCCCGTCAGCTCGTCGATCTGCTCCTGCACCGTGATGCCGTCGATGAAGTCGATGAAGCGGACCACGCCCGCCACTTCCGAGACGATCGGGTGCGTGTGCGGATCCCACTTCGCGACGGTCTGACCGGCCTTGACCGGCGCGCCGTCGCGCGCCTCGATGACGGCGCCGTACGGCACCTTGTAGCGCTCGCGCTCGCGGCCGTGCGCGTCCATGACGGACAGCTCGCCCGAACGCGAGACCGCGACCAGGTGGCCGGCGCTGTGCGCCACGGTCTTCAGGTTGGTGAATTTCAGCGTGCCCGTCGTCTTGACCTGCACGTTGTCGACCGCCGCCGCGCGCGACGCCGCGCCACCGATGTGGAACGTACGCATCGTGAGCTGCGTGCCCGGCTCGCCGATCGACTGCGCGGCGATGACGCCCACCGCCTCGC
>CBINBI010000140.1:0-3232 GCA_966248875.1 uncultured Rhodanobacteraceae bacterium | reverse complement strand
AATCGCCGCCCCAGAACAGCTCGTCGCCGATGCGGAGCGTCGGCACGCCGAACACGCCGACCGCGATGGCGGCCTCGGTGTTCGCGCGCAGTGCCGCCTTGATGTCGTCGCGCGAGACGGCCGCCACGACGTCGTCGATGCCGATCGCGCGCGCGACGCCTTCGAGCGTCTCGGCATCGTCGCCGGCGTGGCCGTGCTTCCAGATGTGCTCGAATACGGCCGTGACCGCGGACCAGGTGGTGCCCGCCGCGATGACGAGGCGCAACGCCGAGATCGGATTGAACGGATGCGCCGGCGGAAAGCGGAACGGAACGCCCTCTCGCTCGGCCGTCCACTGGGCGAAGCGGTACGTGAACTCGCGCTTGCCGCGGATCTCGGCGGGGCCGAGCTGGCCGTGATGCTTCAGCACCGCGCCGAGCACGATCGGCACCGGCGTGATGTCGACGCGCTCGCGCAGGCTCGCCAGTCGATGAAGCTGCAGGTACGAGAACGGCGAGATGAAATCGAAATACCAGTCGGCGTGCATGTCGCCGACATGAGAACACAAAAAAAGCCGGGCGCGTGGCCCGGCTTTCAAATCAACGCAGCCGCTGGGGAGGGGAGATGCGGACTGCGTCTTCTTTCGAGAGGTCTTACTTCGCGGCCTTCTTGGCCGAGTTGACGTTCTTGGCGAGCGTCTCGCTGGCGTTCTCGAAAGAACCCTTGGCGAGCTGGCCGAGCGCCTCGGTCGTCTTCAGCGTGACACCGAACACTTCCTGGCTGGTCGCGTAGAGCTTCTCGGCGTTTTCCTTCGCCAGCTGCACGCCCTTCGGCCAGAACGCGCGCGCGGCTTCGAAATCGCGCACTTCGGCGGCTTCCGACCAGAACTGGACGGCGGCGTTGACGCGGTCTTCCAGCGTCTTGATCTGGAGGTCGGTGATGCGCTCGAAGCCTTCCAGCGCGACGCTCTGGGCCTTCACGAAAGCGTCGGCGTACGACTTGCCGAGCGCCAGGGACTGCGCGTTGATCTGTTCGAACATGGTGGGTGCCCTCGGAGATTGGAGTGTGTGAGAGGCACTCTAGCACCAGTTGTGCTGCATTGCAACAAGAATAGCGTACTCAGGCTTTGCCGTCGGCAAGACAGTAAATGAATATATTAGATATCAAGAAGTTACAACACTGAGTCCGAGCTGGGTGTCTTCATTGCGCTGCAACGTAAACCATATCCATGGTGTTGGTCAGCCAGGGGGCTCACCCCACCGATCGTTGTCCACGATGGGACCCCATTGGCGGGCCCGCCCTACGGGCCGTCGTACCGGCAGGTCGTCGTGCAGGTCTCGTGGATGATCACATGGTCGAGCAGGGGCAGGCGCGGTTTGAGCTCGGCCCAGATCCAGCGTGCGAGGTTCTCGCTGGTCGGATTCTCGAGGCCGGGCACCTCGTTGAGATAGCGGTGGTCGAGCCGGTCGAACAGCGGCGCGAATGCGGCCGTGATGTCCGCGAAATCCATGATCCAGCCGAGCCCGGGATCGAGCGGGCCTTTCACGTGCACCTCGATCGCGAACGAGTGGCCGTGCAGCCGCGCGCACTTGTGCCCGGCCGGAACGTTCGGCAGGCGATGCGCGGCCTCGATGCGGAAGGTCTTGGAAATGTCCACGCACCGAGTTTATCAGCCGGGGCGCGCGGCTCTTGGGAAACACGGTCCGGCGCAGGCGCATCGCTCCGCCGCGCGACCCATGCCGTTTGTCACGTGACGCCCGCTTCGCCGGCGCACAGAATCCCGCGCTCGACGGCAACGCTCGTGCCGGCGGACATTTCCATCGGACCGTCAACGAATCGCGGGAGAAGCTAATGGACAGACGTGACTTTCTGAAGGCCGGCGGCATCGGGCTCGGCGCATTGCTGCTGCCGGTCTACGGACGCTCCGTCGCGGCCGACGTGCTGTTGACGAAGATGGACGTGGCGACCAAGAAGAAGCTCGCCGACGTCGCGCTCAACGCCGCGAGGTCGAGCGGTGCGACCTATTGCGACGTGCGCATCGGCCGCTACCTGCGCCAGTTCGTCATCACGCGCGAGGACAAGGTGCAGAACGTCGTCAACACCGAATCATCAGGTGTCGGCGTGCGCGTCATCGCGAACGGCACCTGGGGCTTCGCGGCGACCAGCGACATGAGCAGCGACGCCGTCGCCGGAGCGGTGAAGCAGGCCATCGCCATCGCGAAGGCGAACTCGCGCCTGCAGGCGACGCCGGTGCAGCTCGCGCCGGTCAAGGGTGTCGGCGAAGTCTCGTGGGCCACGCCGATCAAGAAGAACGCGATGGAAGTGCCGATCAAAGACAAGGTCGGCCTGCTGCTCGACGTCAACGCGGCGGCGATGCAGGCCGGCGCGAACTTCATCCGTTCGATCCTGTTCCTGGTCAACGAGCAGAAGTACTTCGCGTCGACGGACGGTTCCTACATCGACCAGGACGTCCATCGCATCTGGGCGCCGATCCAGGTCACCGCGGTGGACCAGAAGAGCGGCAAGTTCCGCACCCGTGACGGGCTGTCGGCCCCGCGCGGCATGGGCTACGAATACCTCGACGCAAAGCCCGAACACCGCGTCGAGCTGCCCGGCGGCGCCGTGGTCTATTCCGATTCGTACGACATGAAGGCCGACGCGATCGCGGCGGCGAAGGAAGCCAGGCAGAAGCTGGGCGCACCGACGGTGAAACCCGGCAAGTACGATCTGGTGCTCGATCCGTCGCATCTGTGGCTCACGATCCACGAGTCGGTCGGCCATCCGACCGAGCTCGACCGCGTGCTCGGCTACGAGGCGAACTACGCCGGCACGAGCTTCGCGACGCTGGACAAGTGGAAGTCGAAGAGCTTCCGCTACGGCAGCGACAAGGTCACGATCTTCGCGGACAAGACGCAGCCGACCACGCTCGGCGCGGTCGGCTATGACGACGAGGGCGTCAAGACGCAGCGCTGGGACCTCATCAAGGACGGCATCCTCGTCAACTACCAGGTGATCCGCGACCAGGCCCACATCCTCGGCCTCGACCACTCGCAGGGCTGCTGCTACGCCGATTCGTGGTCGAGCGTGCAGTTCCAGCGCATGGCGAATGTCTCCCTCGCGCCAGGCAAGGAGAAGCTCTCGCCCGCCGAGATGATCAAGGACGTCGAGAACGGCATCTACATCATCGGTGACGGCTCGTTCTCGATCGACCAGCAGCGCTACAACGCGCAGTTCGGCGGCCAGCTCTTCTACG
>CBINBI010000139.1:0-3278 GCA_966248875.1 uncultured Rhodanobacteraceae bacterium | reverse complement strand
CGCGTCGCACGTGCCTTCAGGTCGCAGCACCGACAATCGGCCCTCGCGCATCAGACGCGCGACATCCCACTTCCGCGTCACGAGCACGCGGAGCATTCGGTCGGTGTCGGCCGGAATCCCGAAGACGATGCTGTGATCGGTCCCGCGCAGACCCGTCTCGACGAAGCCCAGCGCGCTCGCGAACTCCTCATCGGTATCGTAGAACAGCGCGAGATGATCCCCGACGGTCACACTCTCGCCGCGCAAGCCGAGCGGAACGGTTGGTCGGTCGGTGCCAAGGATCTGCATGTACTCAGCATACTCCGGCGCGCGAATCTCTGCCGCCGGGAATGCACCCGCGCACGTTCCGAAGGGCGGAGGTGAATCACCGCCGTGGGAGAGCGGGTTCCCTTCTCTCGAACGCCGCGCTCATCGCAACCTTGGTCTCGACGCGCGTTCCTCTCGGTGAAGTCGCGTCTGCTGTAAGTTTTCAGAGGAGACGAACGGCAGAAAACTACCGGCGCGGCTATTCGCTGCGGAGCGCTACGTTGGGATCGACCGCCGCGGCCCTGCGGGCCGGCAAGTAGCAGGCAAAGAACGCGGCACAGATCAACGGAATCGGCGTCACCACCAGCATCCACGGATCGACGATGGCGACGTCCAGCTCGAGATACGCGCGCGCGATCGCCCGGCCGACGAGGCCAATCGACAACCCGAAGATGAGCCCGTCGAGGACAGGACGATAGCCGTCCACGAGCACCATGCGCTTGATCTGTCCGGCGGTGGCCCCCAACGACATCCGCACGCCGATCTCCCGCGTGCGGTTTGCAATGATATGCGACTGGATGCCGTAGAGGCCCGCCATGGCGAGAAGCAGCGTGATCGCGCCGAGGCCGATCGCCGTCATGCCGAGCCCGCGCAGGAATTGAAACGGTCCGGCGAGCACCGATCGTCCCGTCCCGATGGTGTCCACCGCCACGTCCGGATCGGCACGCCGGATGGCCTCGCGCATCGCGCCCACCGCATTCGTCACCGATCCGGATGCCCGCGCGACGACCGTGATGAGCGGCTGGTAGTGCTGCGTCAGCGGCACGTAGGCCAGTGGCCGCGGATCCGCGAAGATACTGCCCACGTCCGTATCGGCGGCAACGCCGACGATCGTGGCCGTCGGGGACCGCGTCTGGCCGACCGCCATCTCCCGCCCGACGACGTCGGCGGTACCGAACATCTGCCGTGCCGTGAATTCGCTCAGGACCACGACGCGTGGCGCGGCCGGCCCGTCGCGATCGTCGAAACCGCGTCCACGAAGGATCTCCACCCCCAGCGTTCGGAACATCGAGGGGGCCCCGGCGATCGTCGTCACCACCTGCGGGTCCATTCGCGCGGCGCTCGTCTGTTCCAGTGGTGAGATGGACAGACGCAGCGTACTCGGCACGCCGAAGGGCAATCCACTCGACAGTGAGGCCGCCTCGACCGACGGATGGCGCCGCAGCTCGTCGAGTACCCGGTCGAAGATGCGCCGTGCGCGAGGCTCGTTCCACTCCGGCGTGTCGAAATTGAGAACGGCGACGCCGATTCGATCCAGGTCGATGCCGGAATCATGGCGCGCCTCCGCGATCGAGTACTTCACGAACATGGTGGCGATGATGAAGAACCCGGCCGCGATGGCGACCTGCCACCGCAGGAGAAGCCGCTGGCGCCGGCCGCGCTGCGGTCCGGCGGCCGATCCGCCGGCGAGCGCGCCGCGAACGTCGAGCGTGCGCGTCAGCTGAATCGCCGGCTCGAGGCCGAAGACGACGAGCGCGATGAGGAGCGACGAGACCGCGATCGTCAGCGCCGGCACGTTCAGCGCGGGATGAAACGACAGCGTGGTACGGCCGCCGAAAGGCATGGCGAGGCTGAACTCGGTGTCCATCACGACGCGCAACAGCTCGAACATGACGTAGGACGCGAATGCGCCGCCGGCCGCCAGCATCACGCTCTCGAGACACTGTTCGCGCACGAGCCGCCACCTCGATGCGCCGAGGGCGCGCCGCACGGCGAGCTCGCGCAGCCGTGTACTTCCGCGGGCGAGCACGAGGTTGCCGAGGTTCGTGCAGGCGACGACCAGCACCAACCCGACGAGCGCCACGAGCGTCATCCCGAACCGGCGCACGGCGGAGTCCTCGTCGTCGGAGATCGCCGCCATGGTCTTTGCGCGCCACGGGCGATCCGTGGCGCCGACGCCCTTGCCACGGAATCGCGGCGGAAAAAACTCGTCGAGCCGCTCGGCGATGGTCTGCATTTCCGCCGATGCCGCGGCGATCGTCACCTCCGGTGCGAGGCGGCCAAAGACGGTGAGCCGTCGATCGTCTCGTGCGGTGGCGCGCGGCGCCGCCGTCCGGGCGGCCTCCTTCAACCGTGACTCGGTACCGAGTGGAATCCAGAACTGCGTGCCCACCAGCCATCCGCGAGGACCGCTGAACGAGGCCGGCGCCACGCCGATAATCTCGAAGGGTTCTCCGGAGATCGCCACGGTGGCGCCGACGATCCGCGGATCGGACGCGAACCGCCGTCGCCACAGCGTATCGCTCAGCATCACCACACGTCCGCCGCCGGCATCGTCGCTCGGCTGAATCGTGCGTCCGAGCCTGGCGCCCACGCCGAGCGTGGCGAAGTACGATCCGCTGACCGACTCGCCGACGACCATCTCCGTCACGGACGGCAGGGCAAGGCGGCGAACGAACGTGGCGGACGCGGCGACGTGGGAGAACGACGTCTGGGCGGTCTGCACATCGCGGAAGTCCGGCTCCGACACCGTGCCGGTCAGCAGCCGTCCGCTGTACGGGGTGACGATGACGGCGACGCGATCGGGCTCGTGGATGCCGAGGCCGCGCAGGAACACCGCATCGACGATCGAATACACGGCTGTCGTGATCGCGACGCCGACCGCGAGCGAGAGAATCGCGAAGGTCGTGAAGAGAGGCGTCGCGCCGAGCCGCCTGAGCGCGAGCCTGATGTCGCGGCCCACGGCTGTCGAGGGTAGCACGCCCGGCTACCGGCCGATCACGACCTTGAAGTCGCCGCCGGCGTAGAAATGCCCTCCGTCGTCGGAGAACACCGAGTGGCCGATGTTCGCGTACACGACGACGTTGCGCACGCCGTCGATGATGCTGGCGCTCACGAGCACGAGCCGATCTCGCTGGAAGTCGATGCTCGATTCGGTGCGCAGCTCGATCATCGCTCGCTTTCGTTGGGCGTGCTGGCGCAGCCGTAACTGACTAGGGAAGATTAGGAAGTCTTACACAATCTCTTACGAT
>CBINBI010000138.1:0-3326 GCA_966248875.1 uncultured Rhodanobacteraceae bacterium | reverse complement strand
CACGGTCACCGATGCGTCGGACACGGCGCCGAACGCGGCGTTCGCTCCCGATCTGAACGCCGTCAGCGACGAGACCCTCGACTCGCCGGCGTTCAACGCGGTGGCCAACCAGACCGTCACGTTCCGTCACCAGTACAACCTGGAGCACGGTTCGGGCACGACGGCCTTCGACGCCGCGGTGCTGGAGATCTCCATCAACGGTGGTCCGTTCACCGACATCCTCGCGGCGGGCGGCAGCTTCGTCAGCGGCGGCTACGACAGCGTGGTTTCGAGCGGCTTCTCGAGCCCACTCGGCGGACGCCAGGCATGGAGCGGAACCTCGCCCGGTTTCATCACGACCGTGGCGAATCTCCCGCCGTCCGCAGCGGGCCAGTCGGTGGTCCTGCGCTTCCGCACGGCCAGTGACGAGTCGTTCGGCCTGGACGGCTGGTGGGTCGACACGATCCACCTCGATGTGGATGGCGGCGGCGGTGGCGGCGGCACGCTCAACGAAGCGTTCGACGACATCACGACCCTCGCGGGTGCGGGCTGGCTGCAGCAGAACAACAGCAGCCCCATTGGTACGACGAACTGGTTCCAGGGCAATGACCAGGTCTTCCCGGCGAACGATGGCGCACCGACGGCCTACATCGGTGCGAACTTCAACAACACCGCCGGCGTCGGAACCATCAGCAACTGGCTGGTCACGCCGCCGATCACGTTCGACGCCTCGACCTCGATGAGCTTCTTCACGAGGTCGATCGCATCGACGTTCCCGGATCGGCTCGAGGTACGGCTGTGCACCGCGAGCCCGTGCACGAACGTGGGCGCCAACGCGACGGACACCGGTGATTTCGGCACGCTGCTCTTGAGCATCAATCCGACGCTCACGGTCGGTGGCTACCCGGGTACGTGGACGCAGTTCACCGTCTCGAACGCGGATGGCATCCCGACTTCCGGTACCGGCCGTCTCGCGTTCCGCTACTTCGTCACGAGTGCCGGTCCCAGCGGGACGAACAGCGACTACATCGGCATCGACACCGTGTCGATCACGGCGGGTGGCATCGGTGAAGCGCCCTCCTCGCCGCAGACGTGGCCGTCGTCCCCCGCAAGCGAAGCGGTATCGCGCAACAGCCAGTAAGACGTGCTGCAAGGCGAAACCCGGTTGACCGGGTTTCGCCCACTTTTCGAGAGGCGGAGGCAACTCCGCCTCTTTTTTTTCGAGATCCGTGAAGTCACGATGAAGTTGTGCGCACGTTGCGCTTCCGGCGACTTGCTATGCTGCGCGGATGGACCGGCCCGCTTCTCCGCCGCGCATGGCCGAGCGCTTCCGCGGCTTCCTGCCCGTCGTCGTCGACATCGAGACCGGCGGCTTCGACCCCGAGCGTCACGCCATGCTCGAGATCGCGGCCGTGGTCCTGCGCATGGGCGAGGACGGCTTCATCTATCCCGAGCCGGTGGTCTCGACGCACGTCGAGCCGTTCGAGGGCTCGCTGCTCGATCCGCGTTCGCTGGAGGTCACCGGCATCGATCCCGGCCATCCCTTCCGCGCGGCTCTCCCGGAGCGCGAAGCACTGGATCACATCTTCAGGCCGGTGCGGCAGGCCGTGCGAGACGCCGGCTGCCAGCGTGCGATTCTGGTCGGTCACAACGCGGCGTTCGACATTGCCGTGCTCAATGCGGCGATCCGGCGCACGCAGCACAGGAAGAGCCCGTTCCATCCTTTCAGCTGCTTCGACACTGTGACGCTCGGCGGCCTCGCATACGGGCAGACGGTGCTGAGCCGCGCGGTGGAAGCCTCGGGCCGGCGCTGGGATGCGCGCGAGGCGCACGCGGCCGTCTACGATGCCGAGCGCACTGCCGAGCTCTTCTGCGACGTCGTCAACCGGTGGAAGCAGATGGACGATCTCTGGCGCCAGCACCTCGGCGCCGAGACCGCGCCCTCGGCGACTTGATCCCGACGCGGAACAGACGCATCTTTTGCTGATGCCGATCTACAAATACATGCCGACGACCGGCGGCTGCGCGCAATGCCGCGACGGCATCGAGCGTCTCCAGCGGCTCGCCGATGCGCCGCTCGCCGCCTGCCCCGAATGCGGCGCGGCGCTCGAGCGCGTGATCGGAGCACCGCAGGTTGTGGCCGGCCAGTCGCACGTGCTGCGCGAGAGTCACCTCGCCAAGCACGGCTTCACGCAGTACCGCAAGGTCGGCAAGGGCAAGTACGAGAAGACCGCAGGCAAGGGCCCCGACACGATCAGCGGCGACTGAGGCAGAGCTCAATCGCACGACATCCATCGCGCATCGTGCCGGAACGCACGCAAGGCCACCAATCAGAGCGCGCTGCAACGTAGCCGCAACAAATCACGCATCGTTCTGTTTCTGCAATCTCCCGGGTCCACGGGTTGCTCTGAACGGAGACTGCCTGCGTGCAGGCGCGGCGCAAGGGCGACGTGACGGCGTCGGCCGCCGGAAACCCTCCGTCCTGAAAGCAACGGCTCAGGCGATCGCCGGCGCGGTCTTCGGCGCGATCGCGTCGCGCAGCTGCAGCAGCGGGCGCTCGTACAGGCGGTACACGAGCGCGGCGAGCACGATCGCCAGTGCCGCGAACGCCAGCGCCTGCCCGAGGCATTCGAACGGCGTCGCACCCTTCCAGCCGAAAGTCCCTAGCAGGAGGCGCAGCAGGCCGAGGTGCGACACGTAGAGCGCGTACGACCAGAGCGCCAGCTTCGTCACCGCCAGCTCCGCCAGACGCGGCAGCCCGCAACGTTTCCAGTGCGCGGCGATCGGCAGGAACGCGGCGAACGAAAGCGGAATCAGGTTGAACAAAAACGTACGCGCGAAGAAGCTGGTGTCGCGCGCCCAGGCAAGGCAGATCCAGACCGACAGCGCCGTGCCGACGAGGCCGCAGGCCGCGATCAGCGCGCTCGTGCGAAGGCCCGGACGGAAACGCCGCACGAGCACGATCGCGAGCACGCCGTACGCGATCGCGTCGAGCCGCACCAGCGTCACCTTGCGCACGCCGGCGTCCCAGTCCGGGTTGCCGTGCAGCACGTAGCCGATGCGGATCGCGGTGAAGGCGAGGATGCCGAGCACGATCAGCGGAACCGGCCGCATCCAGCGTCCGAGACGACCGCGCGCGAGCACGATCAGAAGCGGTGCGACGAGATAGAAGATCTCCTCGATGGCGAGGCTCCACGACTCGGGATAGAACGGCGGATTCGGCCAGGCGAAGTTCTGCCAGAAAACCGCGTAGCTCCACGCCTGCGGCCAGACGCCGGTGGCATAGCGTTCGAGCAGGAGATTCAGCACGAGAAAGAGTTAGTAATTCGGCAGCGTGCGCAGCCAGC
>CBINBI010000137.1:0-3338 GCA_966248875.1 uncultured Rhodanobacteraceae bacterium | reverse complement strand
CGATCATCGCTGCGCGCAGCTCGTCGAAGCTGTCGAAGCCGACCGTGACGCCGAACGCATCGGCCAGCGCGCGCAGGATCGTCCAGTCCTCGCGCGCGTCGCCCGGCGCGAACACCGCCTTGTCGGCGAACTGCACGCGGCCTTCGGCGTTGACGTAGGTCCCGGCCTTTTCGGTGTAGGCGCTCGCCGGCAGGATCACGTCCGCCGCGTGCGCGCCCTTGTCGCCGTGGTGCCCGATGTAGACCTTGAGCGTGCCTTCGAACGGCCCGTAGTCCATCTCGTCCGCTCCGAGCGAGAGCAGTACCTTGGGCCTGGCCGCGACGAGATCGGCCATGCCGCCCTTCTGCGCGAAGCCGAGCATGAGCGCGCCCATCCGCGCGGCAGCGAGGTGCAGCACGTTGAAGCCGTTCCACCCGTCGCGGACCAGCTTCCACGTCTCGGCGAGAACCAGCGCCGGGCCGAGCGCCCCCGCGACGAGGCCGCCCGCGCCGACGATCACCGCCGGCCGCTCGGCCTTCTCCATCGCTTCGCTCACGTGCGCCGGCAGCTTGCCGAGCACCGCCGCGTCGTCGCCGAGGAACTCGGCCGGATAAGTGGGCTCCCAGTGCGGCCCGAGGATGAACATCTTCGCGCCGCGCTTGGCGGCCTTGCGCAGCCGCACGTTGAGCAGCGGCGCTTCCCAGCGCACGTGGCTGCCGACGATGAGGACCGCGTCGGCCTCCTCGATCCCGGCGAAGGTGGAGTTGAAATTGACCGCCGCGAGGTTGTCGACCGGATAGGCCATCCCGCCCTGGCGGCTTTCGATCAGGGTCGAGCCCATGGCGCGCAGCAGCGCCTTGGCTGCGAACATCGTCTCGCAGTCGACGAGGTCGCCGGCCACCGCGGCGATGCTCGCGCCGGGCTTCGCCCTGGCGATCGCCGCGAACGCCTCGCTCCAGCTCGCCCGCTCGAGCTTGCCCTTGCGACGGATCCACACCTTGTCGAGCCGGCGCCGCGTCAGGCCTTCGACCTGGTAGCGCGCCTTGTCGCTGAGCCACTCTTCGTTGACGTCGTCGTTGTTGCGCGGGAGCACGCGCATGACCTCGCGCCCGCGGCTGTCGACGCGAATGTTCGATCCCATCGCGTCGCTGACGTCGATGCCGAGCGTCTTCTTGAGCTCCCACGGCCGGGCTTCGAAGGCGTAGGGGGCGCTGGTCAGCGCCCCGACCGGGCACAGGTCGATCACGTTGGCGCTGAGCTCGTGCTTCGCCGCCCGTTCGAGATAGGTCGTGATCTGCATGTCCTCGCCGCGGTACAGCGCGCCGATCTCGTCGACCCCGGCGATCTCTTCGGAGAAGCGCACGCAGCGGGTGCAGTGGATGCAGCGGGTCATGACCGTCTTGATCAGCGGGCCCATGTACTTCTCTGTCACCGCGCGCTTGTTTTCCTCATAGCGCGAGACGCCGCGACCATAGGCGATCGCCTGGTCCTGCAGGTCGCATTCGCCGCCCTGATCGCAGATCGGGCAGTCGAGCGGGTGGTTGATCAGGAGGAATTCCATCACCCCCTCGCGCGCGGCCTTGACCATCGGGCTGTCGGTGCGGATTTCCTGGCCGTCGGCAGCCGGCAGCGCGCAGCTCGCCTGCGGCTTCGGCGGCCCGGGCTTCACCTCGACCAGGCACATCCGGCAGTTGCCGGCGATGCTCAGCCGCTCGTGATAGCAGAAGCGCGGGATCTCCTTGCCGGCCAGCTCGCAGGCCTGCAGCACGGTGGCCCCGTCGGGGACCTCGATTTCCTGACCGTCTACGGTGACTTTAGGCATCGGGCGCTTCCAAGAACGAAAACCTAGGGGGCGAGAACGGCGCGCGCGGTCCCGCCATGGAGAACGGGCCCCGGTCGGAGGAGGTCGGGAAGCGCGACAGCGCTACTGCGCGGCCTCCTGTCCGGGCGCCGATCCGCGGGGAGCCGCGTTCGAATGGTTCGCAGCGTGCCACAGCGCCTCGCCCACCCACACGCGCAATTGGACAGGTGACAGCTCCAGCTGGACACCTTCCGGCAGGCAGGCCTCGAGCGAAGGCGTGAGTTCGCCCATGGCCTGTCTCTCCTCCGAAGACCCGGCAGAAGTGCGGAAGAAGAAGTCCGCCGTATAGGGATCGGTCGCCACCACGCAGTCGGCGAAATCCAGCGCGTTCTTCACCTGCGGATTCTGCCCCGACAGCCGCAGCGAGCGCTCGGCCACGAAGTCGCCCGAGCGCACCCAGGTCGGCTCGCTCTTGTAGCGATCCAGGTAACCTTCCTGAAGCAGCCACTGCCGCAGCGCCCCCGCCCAGAAGCGCAGCTGCACCCCCGTCCCGTGCGTGTTCGCCACACGCGACAGGCAGTCGCGGAATCCGAAGTTCCGCAGTGCCCGGTCGTTGTCCAGCCCTATCTGCTCGAACTCCACGAACCCTAAGTCTGTTCGCTCGAGCAACGACAGCGCACCTTCGTGCGAGCGGTTGTACATGCAGCGGCTGAACTGGTTCATCATTTCGCGGCTGCGCTTGCGGCTGACCTCGCTCGTCTCGTTGCGCCAGCGATTGACGATGTCCGTCGGAAACTGCCGATCGCGCCGAATGCGCGAGTTGAGCGGCGTGTACTCGTCGTCGTTGGTCTGCGCGGTGACGTCGACGGCCAGGGTGCAGGCCGCCGCAATCGCCAGCGCGATCGCAATACCCCTCATCATCCCCCCCCCAGACAACCGGCGCCGGTCCGCGACGCCGCAAATCCATCGTCAGGCCAACCGCAACGGGCAGCATGTTGGGCGCGTGGACCATGGCAAGGCGAATCGCCTGGCTCACTCTGCCGCCTCCTGCATCGAAGCCTGCCGCTCGGCGATGCGCCGCTCGAGCTCCGGCCGGAAATGCCGAATCAGCCCCTGGATCGGCCAAGCCGCCGCGTCGCCCAGCGCGCAGATCGTGTGGCCCTCGACCTGCTTGGTGACCTGGAACAGCGTGTCGATCTCGTCGGCGTCGGCGTCGCCGGTGCGCAGCCGCTCCATTACCCGCCACATCCACCCGGTGCCCTCGCGGCACGGCGTGCACTGGCCGCACGATTCGTGCTTGTAGAAGTAGCTGATGCGGCTGATCGCGCGGACCACGTCGGTCGACTTGTCCATCACGATGACGCCCGCGGTGCCGAGGCCCGAACCGAGCTCGCGCAGCCCGTCGAAGTCCATCGGCGCGTCCATGATCTGCTCGGCCGGGACCAGCGGCACCGACGAGCCGCCGGGGATCACCGCCAGCAGGTTGTCCCACCCACCGCGCACGCCGCCGCAGTGCTTCTCGATCAGCTCGCGGAACGGGATGCTCATCGCTTCCTCG
>CBINBI010000136.1:0-3447 GCA_966248875.1 uncultured Rhodanobacteraceae bacterium | reverse complement strand
GCGTGGCCAACATCTTCGACACGCGGCCGCCGGAAGTGTCGGGCGTGACCGAAATCGGCAATTCGCCGTTCGTGTCGCAATACGACTGGCTCGGCCGCCGGCTGTTCGTGAACTTCGGTGCGAAGTTCTGAGGACGGACAGTCGCGAAAGCGAGGGGCGGGGCCACGGGCTCCGCCCTTTCCTTTTCCGGCCCGCGCCTGCACAATGAGCGCGCCCTAACGCAGCCGGCCGATGCAGCACATTCACCTCAGACCGGACGACGTCGACGAACAAACCAGGCGTTTCGAGCAACGCCCGCTCGCCCAATCGCTATTCCTCAACAGCGTGCCCAAGTCGGGCAGCCACCTGCTGCGCAACATCGTCCGCATGTTCGTGCCGCCCGAGCAGCAATATCAGGCCGACTTCATCCAGTACGCGACCCTGAAGCGGCACATGGCCGCCTTCGAAAGCACGCCGCCGCTTCTGAGCTGGGGGCACCTGTTCTTTTCGGACCTCTCGGCCATCGCCACCGCGAAGGCGCGCAAGATCCTGCTGGTGCGCGATCCTTACACCTGGGTCCTGGCGAAGGCGCGCTTCATGCTTTCGGGCGAGTTCACCGGCGAGCTCGATTTCCTCAAGACCGAGCCGATCACGCCCGAGCAGCTCGTAAATCTCACGATCTTCGGCATCCATCGCAAGAATCCCAGCTTGCGCGACACCTACACGCACAACGCGGTCGCCTGGCTCGGCACCGACGTCCATCTGGTGCGCTTCGAGGACTTGCGCGCGGCATTGGCCGTGCTGGAGACCGACGCCGGCGAAACCTACTTCACCGGCCTGCTCGACGCATGCGGCCTTCACAAGCCCGGCGACTGGCGCGAACGCGTGCGGATCGGCGCCGATCCCGCGCGCAGCGGCACCGCGCGGCAAAACCTCACCGGAGCGGCGGCGGCGCTGCCCGAGAGCCTCGACGAAACCCAGCGGCGGCTTGTCGATTTCGCCTGCCCCGGCCTGCGCGCCATTCTCGGGTACGAGTAGCGCCGGGATGGCGAGCGTCCCGCCAACGCGCGAAGGCACCGTGGAACAGGCGCTCGCGAACGGACGGCGGATGCTGCCCGCGCATCCCGATATGGCGCTGAAGCAGGCACAAGTGATCCTCTCGCGCGATCCCGGCGAATTGCGCGCGCTGCGCCTCGCGGCGGCGGCACACCGCGCGCTCGGCGAGGCGGAACACGCGGAACGGGCCGAAATCGCGGCCATCGACAAGAGCGGCAAAGTTCCGGCGCTGGCAGCAGCCGCCAGGGCGCTGCGCGACCGCGACTATGGCGAAGCGAGCCGGCTCTCCGCCAAGCACTTGCGGCTCGATCCCGAGGACCTCGCCGCGCGCACGCTGTCGGCCGAGGCCGCGATAGCCCTCGGCCTGCCCGACCGCGCCGAACCGTTGCTGGAGGAAGTGCTGCGCCGCGCGCCCTCGTTCGTCCACGCGAGGGCGCTGCTCACGAACGCACTCATGCTGATGGACCGGAACCGCGAAGCCAAGGAGGCGCTCGAAGGCCTGCTGCGCGACCATTCCGGCGACCTCGAATTCCGCCGCCTGCTCGCCCGCGTCAACACCAGCCTCGGCGAGTTCGAGGCGGCGATCGCGGCCGGCAGGGACTTGATCGAGCGCGGCGACACACCCGCCGAAGCCTGGACCAATTACGGCGACAGCTTGCGGTTCGTCGGCCGCAGGCGCGAGGCGCTCGAGGCGTATCGCGCGGCGATTTCGGCCGACGGCCGCCACGGCCGCGCCTGGTGGAGCCTCGCCGATCTCGACGCGGGCGCGCTCGACGAAGGCGATGTCGAAGCCATGGAGCGAGCCCTCGCCGCGCGCCGCGACGAGCCCGAGCACGCCGCCAACCTCAATTTCGCGCTCGGCATCGCGTACGACGCGCGGGGGCGCACGGAAGCGGCCTTCCGGCACTTTGCCGCAGGCAACGCGGTGCGCCGCCGCGCGCAGCCCTACGACGCCGGCGAATTGAGCGCCCGCATCGACCGCCACCTCGCCAAACTGACCGCCGATCGCCTCGCGCGCACCGCGCGCCGAACGACGGACCAGGCGCGTCCGGTGTTCGTCGTCGGCATGCCGCGCTCGGGCTCGACGCTGCTCGAACGCGTGCTCGGCTGCCACTCGGGCATCGAGGCGCTGGGCGAGCTTGCGATCGTGCCGCACATGGTCGAGCGGATGAAGCGTGATGGCGCCGACGGCCTCGAAGAGCGCATCGCCGCGCTCGACGAACCGCGGCTGGCGCAAATGGGCGAATGGTATCTCGCGCGCGCGCGCGAACGCCGGAAAACTTGCCGGCCGCTGTTCGTCGACAAGCTTCACATGAACTGGCGCCACCTCGGCCTGATCCTGCGGATGCTGCCGCAAGCCGTGGTGATCGACGTCAGGCGCGATGCGATGGATTGCTGCTGGTCGAACTATCGCACGCTGTTCGCGCGCGGCCATCCGGCGGCGAGCGATCTGTCCGACATCGCCTCGTTCTACCGCGATTACGCCCGCTTCGCCGACGAACTGCGGCGCCGCGCGCCGGGGCGCATCCACCTCGTCTCCTACGAAGCGCTGGTGGACGACCTCGAAGGCCAGGTGCGGCCGATCCTCGAGGCGCTGAACCTGCCGTTCGAGCCCGGCATGCTCGACTTCCACCTGTCGCGCGAGCCGGTGGCGACCGCGAGCTCGGAGCAAGTCCGGCGGCCGCTCAGCCGCTCGGGAATCGGCGCCTGGCGCGCCTACGAACGCTGGCTCGATCCGCTCAAGGCAGCGCTCGGCCCGCTCGCGGGAACCTAAGCCACCGCGATCTTCAGTTCGCCATCGCCTTCGTCGATCTTGACCGTGCTGCCGTCGGGAATCTCGCCCGCGAGCAGCTTTTCGGCCAGCGGGTCCTGCAAATAGCGCTGCACCGCGCGCTTCAATGGCCGCGCGCCGTAGACCGGATCGTAGCCCACCCGGCCCAGCCAGCGGCGTGCGGCGTCGGTCAGGTCGAGCGTTATCTTGCGGTCCTTGAGCAGCTTCTGCACCCGCGCGACCTGGATGTCGACGATCGGCGCCATGTGCTCGGCGGCGAGGCGGTGGAACAGCACGATCTCGTCGAGCCGGTTCAGGAACTCCGGCCGGAAGTGCCCACGCACCACGTCCATCACTTGCGGCTCGACGTCCTCGACCGTCTGGCCTTCGTCGAGGTTGGACAGGAACTGGCTGCCGAGGTTGCTGGTGAGGATGATGAGCGTGTTGGCGAAGTTGACCACGCGCCCCTGCCCGTCGGTCAGGCGGCCATCGTCGAGCACCTGCAGCAGCACGTTGAACACGTCCGCGTGGGCCTTCTCGACTTCGTCGAACAGCACGACCTGATAGGGCCGCCGCCGCACCGCCTCGGTCAGCACGCCGCCTTCCTCGTAGCCGACATAGCCCGGCGGCGCGCCGATCAG
>CBINBI010000135.1:0-3469 GCA_966248875.1 uncultured Rhodanobacteraceae bacterium | reverse complement strand
CGCCCTCTCCGCCACACAGCAACCTGAGACAATTTCCTGCACCGCTCCATCCAGCGATGCGCAACGCAGAGTCCATGGTGGCTCCGTCGGTTCCCCCGCGACGATAGCTTGCAAACCCCGCCAGGTCCGGAAGGAAGCAACGGTAGTGAGTGATTCGGGTGCCGGGGTGCAGCTGGCGGGGCCGCCACCTTCGCACCGCAGTAGCCGCCACTTGGGCGCGTACAACGGCTTTCGCGCGCCCCGCTCCCCGACTTGGCGCTCAAATTCCGCCACGTGCCCGCTCGCCCGGCCCTCGGCCTGCAGGCGGATCAAATATCTGCGACCCTATGCAACGCTTTCGGATTGCCGCGCCCGCGGCGTCGGACTGCCGGGCTCGAACACCGGCCAGCATGGGGATTTTTCGAATGTCGATCACGTCCTTTCTCGGCGCCGTTAGCCGGCGCATTCCGCTTCTCGCCCTGTTCGCCCTGGCGGCTTTCCACGCCGCCGGCGCGTCGGCCGCAGATCCTTCGCAGGATTTCTGGCAAAACATCCAGGCGGCGCCGCTGCCCGCCGGAGCGCCGAATGTCTCGATCTATCGCCCGCTCCGCCTCGATGTCGCGCGGATGGCCGCGCACCTTTCGGTCGCGCGCAAGAACGCGACGGCAGTGACGCTCTCGATTCCGCACCCGGACGGCACGTTTTCCGATTTCCTGCTCGTCGATTCGCGCACGATGCCCGACGCCCTGCAGGACAAGTTTCCCGAGATCGTGAGCCTCGCCGGCAGCGATGCCGACGGACGCAAGGCGCGCGTCGATATCTCGAGCCTGGGTTTCCAGGCGATGGTGTTCGATCGCGACGGCGTCTGGGTGGTGCGCCCGGAGGTCTATGGGCTCGGCGACCGCTACCTCGTCTTCCGCCGCGGCGATCTCGCCGTGCCAGGCAATGCGTTCCAGTGCGGCGTGCAGGGCGATTCGATCGATCCGTCCGGCCGAAGCCTGCTGTCGCAGCCCGCGCCGATGACGGTCACTGGCGCGACCGAGCGCGTCTATCGCGCCGCCGTCGCGGCCAATCACCAGTATGTCGCCGCCGTGGGCGGCGGCACCGTTCCGGGCGGACTTGCTGCGGTCGTCACCGCGATGAACCGCGTCAACCAGGTGTACGAGACCGAGCTCGGCGTGCACATGGAGCTGATTCCGAACAACGACCTCATCATCTATGCGAGCGCCGCCACCGACCCGTACAGCAACGACGGAAACGCACTCAACCAGAACCAGTCGAACCTCGATTCGGTGATCGGCTCGGCGAACTACGATATCGGCCACGTGTTCACGACGGGCAGCGGCGGCGTCGCCGGTCTGCGCGTCACCTGTGTCAACGGACAGAAGGCGCGCGGCACGACCGGCCTGTCCAATCCGACTGGCGACGCGTTCTACATCGACTACGTCGCGCACGAGATGGGTCACCAGTTCGGCGGCAATCACACCTTCAATTCGACGACCAGCGCCTGCGGCGGCGGCAACCGCGCCGGCAGCGCGGCTTACGAGCCCGGCAGCGGCTCGACGATCATGGCCTACGCCGGCATCTGCGGTCCCGACAACCTCCAGTCGCACTCCGATCCGTACTTCCATTCGAAGAGCCTCGAGGAGATCAGCACGTGGATCGAAGGCAGCGGTGGCGCGTGCTCGGCGGAAACCGCGAGCAGCGACGCGGCGCCGGTCATAGACACCGCGAGCCTGCCGCCCGAAGTGACGATTCCGATGCACACGGCGTTCGTGCTGAGCGGTTCCGCTACCGACAGCGACGGCGATCCGCTGACGTACAACTGGGAACAATACGACCTCGGCCCGGCGACGACGCTCGCGCAGGGTGACACCGGCGCCGGCCCGATCTTCCGCTCGTTCAACGCGACTGCGAACGGTACGCGCACCTTCCCCAAGATCGAGAGCGTGCTCGGCGCGCCGCTCGTGAAGGGCGAGGCGTGGCCGATCACCAACCGCGACCTCACGTTCCGCCTGACCGTGCGCGACAATCATGACGTGCCAGGCACGCCGCAGTTCGGCGCCACGGTGAGCGCGAACAATATCCGTATCCACGTGACCACGTCGGCGGGGCCGTTCAACGTGACGCGCCCGAACACAGCGCTCACCTGGGGCCGCGGCGAAACGCATTTGGTGACCTGGGACGTGGCGGGCACCGACGCGCCGCCGGTCAGCTGCGCGAACGTCGCGATCGATCTTTCCAACGACGGCGGCGCGAGTTTCTCGTTCCCGCTGACCGCGAGCGCGCCGAACACCGGCACCACGACCGTCGTCGTGCCGGCCGTCGCCGACACGAATCAGGCGCGCGTGCGCATCCGCTGCGCCGACAGCATTTTCTTCGACGTGTCGGACGTGAACTTCAACATCGCGGCCGTCGGTGACCCCGATCCTGTCGGCGCGATCGCCGGCATCTCGCCGTCGAGCTTCACTTTCGCGCTGGATGCGGGCGACTCGGCCTCCGACACGCTCACCGTCAGCAACACCGGCGACGCGGGCACCACGCTGAACTACACGGTCGCGGAGTCGACCGACGGCTGTGCGTCCACCGCCGACGTGCCCTGGCTCGGCGCTTCGCCGGCCGGCGGCGCCGTCAGCGGCGGCGGCTCCGCGCCCGTGACGGTTTCCGTCGACGCGGCGAGCCTCGCAGCCGGCGCGTATTCGGCCAGCCTGTGCGTTGGCACCGACGATCCTGCCCATCCGCAATTCGTCGTGCCGGTCGATCTCACCGTCACGGCCATCGACGATTCGATCTTCGCCGATGGCTTCGACGGCGACGGCGGCGCGGAGTGCGAGCCCGTGCAGTTACTGGTCGATCCGAGCTTCGAGGCGACCGACCCCAGCACGTTCACGAACCCGTTCTGGGACAGCTTCGATTCGATCATCGGCACGTCGTTCTGCGACGAGTCCTGCGATTCCGACTCCACGATCGTCGCGCGCACCGGCACGTGGTTCGTCTGGTTCGGCGGCTGGGATCAGCCGAACGACTCCTCGCTGAGCCAGTCGGTCGTGTTCCCGAGCGGTCAACCGCGCTGGCTCAACTACTGGATGAACAACCAGATCGCAGGCGACGCCACCGCATCGCTGACGCTCAGCATCGACGGCAGCCCCGTGCTGACGTTCCCGACCGACGGTACCGGCGACTACGAGCCCGAAACATTCGAGATTCCCGCACAGTACCTCGACGGCCAATCGCACCTGCTCCGCTTCGACTGGTCGGCCGATGCACCGGCAGGCGATGTCGCCGGCGCGATCATGGATGACGTGACGCTCGACTGCGAAGCGCAGCCGACGGCGATCCAGCGCGCGGGAGGTCCGCTTGCTCCCGCGCGCAAGCGCCTGCGTTGAGAGCGTCGCACCACGGAAATTTTTCGAGGCCTCCTTCGGGAGGCCTCTTTTTTTTTGGTAATTCCTAAGCAAACCGGACCAACTTTAGACTGGTCCGATCATGA
>CBINBI010000134.1:0-3494 GCA_966248875.1 uncultured Rhodanobacteraceae bacterium | reverse complement strand
CGCCGCATCGTCATCCTCGCGGCCGGCGGCGATCGCGAGCAGCAGATTGTCGCGCCGCTGCTCCAGCAGCGATTCGTCGGTGACCGTGCCCGGCGTGACGACGCGGATCACCTTGCGCTCGACGAGACCCTTCGAGGTCGCGGGATCGCCGAGCTGCTCGCAGATGGCAACCGACTCGCCGAGCCGGATCAGCTTTCCGAGATAGCTCTCGACGGCGTGGTAGGGCACGCCGGCCATCGGAATCGGCGCGCCTGCGCTCTGGCCGCGCTGCGTCAGCGTGATGTCGAGCAGGCGCGCGGCCTTGCGCGCGTCGTCGTAGAACAGCTCGTAGAAATCACCCATGCGGAAGAACACGAGCGTGTCCGGATACTCGGCTTTCGCGGCGAGGTACTGCCGCATCAGCGGCGTGTGCTGGGCGAATTCGTCGCGGGTCATGCGGAACGGCGGACACTGACGTGCGGATCGCGCCGGGCGCTTTGCGATCCGGAGCCGCCGGAAGTCTCGCATGACCGCTCCGGCACGTCATCCCTTCGCGACCGGCGGTTTCGATGCGCGGCGCCGCCCGCGTCGTCGTGCCGCAATGGCGCCGTGCCGCGGCGGCATCCGCATCGGAGTATGCTGCGCGCTCCGCTCCAACACGCACCTCGCAAGCGGGAAAACGCGACTCCCCGCCGCCCGCCTGACAACGCTTCCGGAGAAAACGTGACTGCGCAGTTGACCGAATTCCGCGTGCCCGACGACGCCGCGCTTCGCGCGCAGGCCGAGGCGGTGGCCGAATGCCTGATCGCGCGCGGCCAGACGATGGTGACGGCCGAATCGTGCACCGGCGGCTGGATCGCCAAGACGCTGACGGATCTCGCCGGCAGCTCGGCCTGGTTCGAGTGCGGAGTCGTCGCGTACAGCTACGAGGCGAAGGAATCGCTGCTCGGCGTGCAGCCGCAGACGCTCGAGCGCACCGGCGCGGTGAGCCAGGAAACCGTCGTCGAGATGGTGTCGGGCGCGCTGGCGCGCTACGGCGCGACCGTTGCCGTAGCGGTGACCGGCATCGCGGGGCCGTCGGGCGGCACGCCGGGCAAGCCGGTCGGCACGGTCTGGATCGGATGGAAGCGTCGCGGCGGCTATGCGCGCGCCGAGCTGTTCCGTTTCCAGGGCGACCGCGAAGCAGTCCGGCGCCAGACCGTCGCCGCGGCGCTCGACGGCGTGCGCCGCATTCTTACGAGCTGACGCGGTTTTCCCGGATCGCGTGCCGTGAGCGCTGTGGGATAATCCTCGCCGAACGTTCGAAGGGCATGTCTCAATCTCTGAGATGCGCCGGCGGCAATCTCGCCGCATGAACAGAATCGACGAGGTCAAGGC
Source organism: uncultured Rhodanobacteraceae bacterium (assembly GCA_966248875.1). GTDB lineage: Bacteria > Pseudomonadota > Gammaproteobacteria > Xanthomonadales > Rhodanobacteraceae > Dokdonella_A. The sequence goes on along the minus strand of CBINBI010000134.1, from coordinate 2,138 downwards.
AATGGACGAGAACAAGCGCCGCGCGCTCGCATCGGCACTCAGCCAGATCGAAAAGCAGTTCGGCAAGGGTGCCGTCATGCGCATGGGCGACAAGACCGACGAAGCGGTCGATGTCGTCTCGACCGGCTCGCTCGGCCTCGACATCGCGCTCGGCGTCGGCGGCCTGCCGCGCGGGCGGGTCGTCGAGATCTACGGCCCGGAGTCGTCCGGCAAGACCACGCTCACCTTGCAGGTCATCGCCAACTGCCAGCGCAACGGCGGCACGGCGGCATTCGTCGACGCCGAGCACGCGCTCGATCCGGCCTATGCCGAGAAGCTCGGCGTCAACGTCGACGATCTTCTCGTCTCGCAGCCCGACACCGGCGAGCAGGCGCTAGAAATCGCCGACATGCTGGTGCGCTCGAACGCGGTCGACGTCGTCGTCATCGACTCCGTCGCCGCGCTGACGCCGAAGGCCGAGATCGAGGGCGAGATGGGCGATTCGCACGTCGGCCTGCAGGCGCGCCTGATGTCGCAGGCGCTGCGCAAGCTGACGGCGAACATCAAGAAATCGGGCACCCTGGTCATCTTCATCAACCAGATCCGCATGAAGATCGGCGTCATGTTCGGCAATCCGGAGACGACGACCGGCGGCAACGCGCTGAAGTTCTACGCATCGGTGCGCCTGGACATCCGCCGCATCGGCTCGGTCAAGCGCGGCGAGGAAGTCGTGGGTTCCGAGACGCGCGTCAAGGTCGTCAAGAACAAGGTCGCGCCGCCGTTCCGCCAGGCCGAGTTCGAGATCCTCTACGGCGAGGGCACCTCGCGCGAAGGCGAGCTGATCGAGCTCGGCGTCGCCAACAATCTCGTCGAGAAATCCGGCGCGTGGTACAGCTACAACGGCGAGCGCATCGGGCAGGGCAAGGACAACACGCGGCAGTATCTCAAGGAGCATCCGGAGATCGCTGCCGCGATCGACGCGCAGCTGCGCGCGAAGCTCCTGACCGGCAACGCGACCGCGGGCGCGGCGCGGGCGGAAGAAGTCGAAGAAGCCTGAGGGCTTCGCGCGCGCTTTTCGTCCCCGCGAATGCGGGGACCCGCACCTTCCTCATCCGGAGCGTGCGCCTTCTCACAGGAACGATCCGCCGCGTGAACGGGCACAATGGGACCGAGCCAGCAGAATCGCCGCGTGCCGACGAAACGCAAACCCGGAGCCGATGCCGACGCCTACACGCGCGGCCTCGGCCTGCTCAGCCGCCGCGAGCACTCCGCGCGGGAGCTCGAGGCCAAGCTGGCCCGCAAGGGCCACGCGAAGGACGAGATCGGCACGGCGGTCGCCCGGCTCCGCGAGAAGCGCTACCAGAGCGACGACCGCTTCGGCATCAGCATCGCGCGCGCGCGCGTCGCGCAGGGCTACGGGCCCGCGCGTATCCGCGCTGAGCTGAAATCTCACGGCCTTTCCGACGCCGCCGTCCGCGCGGCCATCGAGGCGACCGAGGCCGACTGGCCCGCCGTCGCCGCCGCCCAGCTCAGGCGCCGTTTCGGCGGCCGGCCACCGGAGGACGGCGAGGAGCGCGGGAGCCGCGCCCGGTTTCTCTTGCGCCGCGGCTTCGATCCGGCGACAGTACGGGCCGTCACGCGTGCCGACGTGGACGATTCCTCCGGATTCGATTGATTCGTCAGGAATTTGTCCGCATTCTGGTGTCCTGCGCGGCGCCTGTTCGTCCCCTGTCGTCATTTCCCGCGGAAGCGGGAATCCATGGCTTTGGCCAATTCGTGAAGTGGATTCCCGCCTGCGCGGGAATGGCGTCGCAGCGATGTTCCGCGAGTCCGTTCTACCGACCGACCATCGATGAAAACCTCAGAAATCCGTTCCGCGTTCCTCGAGTTCTTCAAGGGGAAAGGCCACACGATCGTGCCCTCGAGCTCGCTCGTGCCCGCCAGCGATCCGACGCTGCTCTTCACGAACTCGGGCATGGTTCAGTTCAAGAACGTGTTCCTCGGCTCGGAGAAACTGCCTTACGTCCGCGCGGCCGATGTGCAGCGCTGCCTTCGCGCCGGCGGCAAGCACAATGATCTCGACTCGGTCGGCTACACGGCGCGGCACCACACGTTCTTCGAGATGCTCGGCAACTGGTCGTTCGGCGACTACTTCAAGC
>CBINBI010000133.1:0-3666 GCA_966248875.1 uncultured Rhodanobacteraceae bacterium | reverse complement strand
TCGAGGAAACGAAGGCGGCCGCGGGACAGCCGGCGCCGCCGCCGAAGGGCGTGCTGGTGCCGTCGTCGAGCCTGGTGCAGCGCGACGGCAGGAGCGCCGTATTCGTCATCGACGGCGAGAGGGTGCGGCTGCGCCCCGTCACGCCGGGCCAGCAGATGGCGGACCTGCGCCTCGTCGAAGGCCTCGCCGCCGGAACGCGCATCGTGCGCGCGCCGCCGGCCCGGATGACGGACGGATCGCGCATCGCGATCGGGAAATGATTGTTTTCTCTCCCGCGGGCGGGAGAGGCGACCGCACGCGGGAGAGCCGAGGGCCGCGGGCGGAAAGGCACACGTATCCAAGGGAGAGCCGCATGAGCGCACTGGTGGAAATCCGCAACGTCAGCAAGGTCTACGAGCGCGGCAAGCAGAAGGTCGAGGTGCTGCACCACATCGACCTCGACATCGCCAAGGGCGATTTCTTCGCGCTGATGGGTCCGTCGGGCTCGGGCAAGACGACGCTCCTGAATCTGATCGGCGGGCTCGATTCGCCCACCGACGGCAGCATCACGGTCGGCGGCGAACGCATCGACAAGCTCGGCGAGGGCGCGCTCGCGAAGTGGCGTTCCTCGCACGTCGGTTTCATCTTTCAGTTCTACAACCTGCTGCCGATGCTGTCGGCGCAGAAGAACGTGGAGCTGCCGCTGCTCTTGACGAAACTCTCGGCCACCGAGCGCAAGCGCAACGCGAGCATCGCGCTCCAGCTCGTCGGCCTCGCCGATCGCGCCTCGCACAAGCCGACCGAGCTTTCCGGCGGCCAGCAGCAGCGCGTCGCGATCGCGCGCGCCATCGTTTCGGATCCCGACCTGCTCGTCTGCGACGAGCCGACCGGCGATCTCGACCGGCAATCGGCCGAGGACGTGCTGAACCTCCTGCAGATGCTCAACCGCGATCACGGCAAGACCATCATCATGGTCACGCACGATCCCAAGGCTGCAGAGCACGCGCGGCACACGCTGCATCTGGACAAGGGCACGCTGGTCGAGCAGGCCGCGGTGGCATGAGCGGGTTTTCCCCTTGGCGCCGTGCGGGACAGGCAGGGTGAGGCGCGCCGGCTCGATCGAGTCCTCGTCCGGCTGCGGCAGCCCGGTCCGAGTCCGAAGCAGCCTTGTCTTCCGCAAGCGCGAGAGGGGAACGGCTAGGGAGGTTCACACTCCATGAAGTATTTCCATCTCGTCTGGGCGGCGCTGTTCCGCCGCAAGACGCGCACGATCTTCACGCTGCTGTCCGTGCTCGCGGCGTTTCTCCTGTTCGGAATGCTCGACGCGGTGCGCGCCGCGTTCAATGCGCCGCCGTCCGCGGCCGGCGTGAGCCGCCTCGTCGTGAGCTCGCGCATTTCGATCATCCAGCCGCTGCCGGCAAGCCTCGAGCCGCGCATCCGCGCGATTCCCGGCGTCAAGGACGTGGCCTATGCGAACTGGTTCGGCGGCTATTACCAGGAGCCGAAGAACCAGAACCTGATGTTTCAGGTCGCCGTGAGCCCGACGTATCTCGACACCTACCCCGAGCTCCAGCTGCCGCCCGAGCAGCGCAAGGCCTTCGAGGAGACGCGCACCGGCGCGGTCATCGGCGAGGCCGCGGCGAAGGCGCTCGGTATCAAGATCGGCGACAAGATCCCGATCAAGGGCTCGATCTTCACCAACAAGGCGAGCGGCGACACTACCTGGACCTTCGACGTCGTCGGCATCTTCAAGGCCGGCGAGGAGAAGCAGCGCGGCCTCGAAAACCAGCTCCTGTTCCGCTGGGACTACTTCGACGAGGGCCGCACGTTCGGTAACGGCACGATCGGCTGGTACATCACGCGCGTCGAAGACCCGAACGAATCCGAGCGGATCGCCGCGGCGATCGACGCGCTCTCGGCGAACTCCGATCACGAGACCAAGACGCAGACCGAGCAGGCGTTCAACCTCGCCTTCGTCAAGCAGCTCGCCGACATCGGCCTCATCGTCGGCGCGATCATGGCGGCCGTGTTCTTCACGCTGATCCTTCTGACGGGCAACACGATGGCGCAGGCGGTGCGCGAACGCATTCCCGAGCTTGCCGTGCTGAAGACGATCGGATTCTCGAGCAGGAGCGTGCTCGGGCTCGTGCTCGCCGAGGCGGTGTTGCTGATCGTGCTGGGCGGCGTGCTGGGGCTCCTGCTCGCGCAGGTGCTGCTGCCGGCCGTCAACGCGGGCAGCGGCGGGCGCATGAACTTCCCGCCGATCGGCGCCTCGACCTGGGGCCTCGGCCTCGTGCTGATGATCGCGATCGGCCTCGTCGTCGGCTTCCTGCCGGCGCTGCGCGGCATGCGCCTTTCGATCGTCGATGCGCTGGCCGGACGGTAACGGGAGACCTGCCATGAGAATCCTGACGAATCTCCTGATGGTCGTGCTGATCGCGGTCGCGATCTTCGCGCTCATCGTCCTGCCGTGGCCCGCGCTGCTCGCGATTGTGGTGCTGCTCGCCCTCTGGATGGCTTTCACGCGCGGCGGCCGCCAGGCCTGGTCCGTCACTAAGGTCGGCGTCGCGACGATTCCGCTGCGGCTCGGCTCTTCTTCGGTCATCGTCATCGGCATCGCGGGCGTCGTTGGCGTGCTGGTCGCGCTGCTCGCGATGGCCGAGGGATTCCGCCAGACTCTGCAGCAGACCGGCGGCACCGACACGGCGATCATCATGCGCGGCGGGGCGACGGCGGAGCTTTCGTCCGGCATTTCGCGCGACGACGCCGTGCTGGTCCAGCAGCTGCCCGGCATCCTCAAGGACGCAGAGGGCAAGCCGATCGCGTCGCCCGAGCTCGTCGTCGTCGCGAACATCCCGAAGAAGGGCACCAACACGGACGCGAACGTCGAGATCCGCGGCGTCGGCGAGCAGGCGTTCGCGCTGCGCCCGAACGTGAAGGTCGTCAGCGGCCGGGCGTTTTCGCCCGGCCTTCGCGAGCTGATCGTCGGGAAGGGCGCGCTCGCGCAGTTCAGCGGGCTCGAGCCGGGCTCGACAATCAATCTTGGCAATCAGCAGTGGACGATCACCGGCGTGTTCGAATCCGGCGACGCGCACGAATCCGAGCTGTGGGGCGACGTCGAAACCGTGTCGGCGACATACCGCCGTCAGGGCTACCAGTCGGTGACGGTGCGGCTGACCTCGCCCGAGGCGCTCGACGAGCTCAAGGCAGGCATCGCATCCGATCCGCGTCTCAAGGTGGACGCGAAGACGACGCTCGACTATTACAGCGCGCAGTCGGAAAACCTGACCAAGGTGATCCGCGTCATGGGCATCGTGATCGGTGTGATCATGGGCATCGGCGCGATCTTCGGCGCGCTCAACACGATGTACGCCGCCGTCGCCACGCGTGCGCGCGAGATCGCGACGCTGCGCGCGATCGGCTTCCGCGGGCTGCCGGTGGTCGTGTCCGTGCTGCTGGAGACGATGCTGCTCGCGATCGCCGGCGGCGTGCTCGGCGCCGCCGTCGCGTGGCTCATCTTCAACAACTACACGGTGTCGACGCTCGGCGCGAACTTCAGCCAGGTCGTGTTCGCGTTCAAGGTGTCGTCGGCGCTGGTCTGGAGCGGCCTCAAATGGGCGCTCGCGATCGGTTTCATCGGCGGGCTGTTCCCGGCGCTGCGCGCGGCACGGTTGCCGGTGACGGCGG
>CBINBI010000132.1:0-3728 GCA_966248875.1 uncultured Rhodanobacteraceae bacterium | reverse complement strand
CGGCGGTTGCGACTCCCATGTCAGAGCTCCTTCGTCCAGCAGTATTCCGACAGCACGTAACCGAGCCGCCTGTAGACCGCGGTCGCGGGGACGCTCTTCGGCAGCGCGATCATCTGGATCGCCCTGCATCCGGCCGCGCGGCACGCGCGCTCCAGCGCGCGCATCAGTGCGATGCCGGCGCCGCTCGCGCGCTCGTCAGGATCGACCCACCAGGCGACTTCATGCGCCGTGCGGACGTCGCGGTTGAACATGAACGGCAGGACCATCAGCGCGACCATGCCGACGACGTCGCCCTGCACCTCGGCAACAAGCAGGACGCCGGTGTCCATAATCATCCGCGCGAGCCCGATGACCGCGTCGTCAGACATCGGCGTCAGCGCGGCGTAGCTGGTCTCGGCGTAGAACTTCCGCGCCATCCGGAGGATCGCGGGAAGGTCTTCAGCAGTGGCCTTGCGAACTTCCATCCGCCCCTGTCCTTGGGGTGAAAAACGCAACAGCGATCAGCCTTCCGTCCTCACGTGTCGAGCCGAAGGCGCGCAGCGGGATCCTCGAGTGGAACAGCGCGCTCTCGTAGATCGCCGCGCGGTTGAACTTCAACGGGATCAGGTCGACCAGCTTCCACGCCGTTTCGTCGTTCCAGTCGCCGCGAACCCGCTCCAGCAGCTTTCCGTCCTTCGGTCCCAGGCGCCTCGCGCCGGTCGCCCGGTGCTGCCAGAACGCCGTACCGCCCGGGCCCTCGTGGTTGAGGTACAGGACCAGCGCGTGCGTGCCCCAGCCGACATCCGAGTGAATCGCCGCGTTCGGGAGCTCGCCGGCGAAGTTGAGCCGGTAGCCCATGCCGAGCATGTCGACCGGACCCACGACCTGCTCGAGCCGATCGCGGAGCCACGGGATCTCGGTGATGCAGACGCGCTTGTAGACCTCCCCGTCTGGCGCTGCCCAGTCGATGAACTCTGCGCTCAGCGCCGCACGGCGTACGGCTTCGGGGTCGGGCAAGAAATCGTCGACGTACATCTGCAACACTCTAAGGATCGGTGCCGCCGGTCATAGTGAATTACACGACGTGCATCGCCAGCACGTTCCAGTTTTTGATGATCGAGAACGGTGCCTGAGCCGTCGTCTTCATGTTGAGTCGGACCCAATACTGGCCGGCAGGCACGGTCACGACACCCATCAGCGTGAACGGCCAGCACTCCGGCGCGAAGTCGTCCACGACCGTCTCCTGGATCAGCGCGCCCGACGTGTCGTCGTAGCCGAGCGAAGCGTTGGAGCCGGCGAGCGTCGCCTTGAACAGATAGCCTTTGTGGTCATTTCCGCCGGTCGACTGCGTCGCGACCGTGCCGGAGACGATCACTAAGACCTTGCTTGGCCCGCCGCTGCGGCTCGGTTTGACGTTGATGCGCTGGCTCGAGACGACGGTCTGCACGATCGAATCCGCGCGCGGGTTCTCGCCGCCGACGCCGACGAGATTCGCGCCCTGCGTGTTCGGGCCCGTCAGGACCGGCAGGATCAGGCCGGAGTCGCCCAGGAACAGATCGCCGTTGAAGCCGGCGCGCTGGGCGTCGTCGCGCACCCAGAACGCGCCGTTCGCCTCCGTGCGCCCCTCGCCGTGCGTGCCGTAATTCGCGCGCGGGCCGATCCACATCGCGAAGCGGCCGCTGCCCGGCGCGCCGTCGCCGCCGATCGACGTCACGTTCGTGCCGTCCGTTGCGATGACGCCGTCGCCGCCGACGCTCAGGTTGCCGCCGACGAAAAGGTTGCCGAGACGATCGACCGCGAACGCAGTGTTAAACGCGGCGCGTCAGGCTCGAGCTCGACCGACTGGTGAAGGCCGAGAAGGAACGCCGCCGCAGCGAGATCGTCGCGGCCGGCGTCGACGCGGTGCGCGCGCACTACGCGACGATCAACGCGACGCTCGGCGATCACGCCATCCAGCCGCCGCAGTCTCTCTCGCTCGACATCGGCGGCGCGATCAAGGGGCTCAAGACGCTCGCGAGCATCCGCGACGCCGTCGACGCGGCCGTCGCGAACGCGAAGATCGCGGCGAGCCAGCGCGCCGAGCGCGTGCGCGCGTGCGTCGCCGTGTTGAGCCAAGCCAGCGTCGGACACGAATCCCTGTTCCCCGACCGTGTCGCGCTCTGCGCGGAGAAGACGCCAGAAGATCTGCGCAACCTGATCGCGGCGCGCATCGCCGAGCACGAGAAGCGTGAAGCGCAGCGCATCGAGCATGAGGAAGCCGAACGGCTGACTCGCAGTCAGGATACGAGGGGCGATGAAGCGAGCGCGGCCGCAGCGACGGCCGTCGGGCCGGCGCATATTCCGCCAAGGAAGGCTTGCGCCGCGCCTGCGCCGGCCAACATCAAGCTCGGCGACATCAACGCACTCATCGCGCCGCTGCGCATCGACGCCGAAGGTCTCGCGAAGCTCGGCTTCGTGCCCGTCGGTCACGAGCGCGCCGCGAAGCTCTACGACGCGACAGACCTCGTGCGGATGCTGGAAGCGATGGATCGCGTGATCCTGCGGGCGGCGCGCGAGATCTCTGGTGACGCCGTCGGGAGGGCCGCGTGATGGCAGACGGCGGCCACAAACCAGGTGCGATCCTGAAGCCGCTCGTCGCGTTCGGCCGGACGCCCGAGGACTGCTGGCGCTGGCTCGGCAATCACGACGAGAATGGCGTGCCGACGAAGACGTATCTCGGCAAGCACATGCCAGCGCGCCGCTGGCTCTGGATTCAGCTGTTCGGGCCGATCCCGGAGGGCCTGGTGGTCACCACCATGCCGGTGTGCGGGAACAAGGCCTGCATGAATCCGTGGCACTTCCGGGCCTGCCACCAGGCAGACGCGAACCGCGCCGGCGTCGGCACCGTGTTCCTGCCGGCCGATGTCGTCGAGATCAAGCGCGCTAAGAAGCATCGCACGCCGTGCACGGCGCGAATCCTAGCGGAGCGCTACGGCTGCAGCGTCATTGCGATCCGCGACATCTGGAGCGGTCGCACGTGGAGGAGTCGGAAGGCCCCGAACTTCGGACCGAGATCGAAAACCGGCGGCCCAGCGCCGGAAGCCTGCGCGCATCCTCCCCATCGTAGGCGAAACCCGCCCCATATCGTCGCCGTGGGGACGCTGGGCAAGGCGACATGAATTCAGCAGGCCACAGGAGGCCACGAAGTGAACGAGAACAGCGGCAACAACAGCGGGACCGGCGGCGGCATCACGCGCACGCCGCAGAAGACCAACTTCGCCGAGATGATCAAGGTCTACCGCGGCACGTTCAAGCCGTAAGTCTCGCCGCCCCGTCGAGTAGCACGGGGCGCAAGGAAACCGGTTGCCGGCTCTGCGCCGAGCCGCGACCGCAAGGTGCACGCTCCCCACGTGTCAGCCGGTTTCCTTGTCCGAAGTCGAGCAAGAGGACACCGATGGAAATGCGCAGAATCGAAACACCGGCCGCGCGCCGGACCGATCCGGAGACGTCGCACGAAGCGGCTGAGATTCACACGCGCAGTGGCAAGCGCGCGCACCAGCAGCATCAGACGGTCGCCGCGGTGCGCGCGTTCCCCGGCAAGACGAGCTTCGAGCTCGCTATGGCGACCGGCCTCGACCGATTCATGCTAGCGCGTCGGCTCAGCGAGTGCGAGACCGCCGGGCTCGTGAAGCGCGGCGTCGCCGTCGAATGCACGGTCACGCGGCGCAAAGCGCTGACCTGGTGGCCGGTGATCGCCGGACAGGCTAAGG
>CBINBI010000131.1:0-3744 GCA_966248875.1 uncultured Rhodanobacteraceae bacterium | reverse complement strand
ACCGGTAACGCATCCATGGCCGCAACGCCCGTCCTCGTCATCCACGGCGGTGCCGGCGTGATCCGCAAGGATCTGACGCCGGAGAAGGAAAAGCTCGTGCGCGCCGATCTCGAGGCCGCGCTCGATGCCGGCTACGGCGTGCTGAAAGCGGGCGGCAGCAGCCTCGATGCGGTCGCCAGGGCCATCGTCGTGCTGGAGGATTCGCCGCGCTTCAACGCCGGCAAGGGCGCGGTGTTCGCGCACGACGGCAGAAACGAGATGGACGCCGCCATCATGGACGGCCCGACCTTGCGCGCCGGCGCGGTGGCCGGCGTGCACCGCGTGAAGAATCCGATCCTGCTGGCGCGTGCCGTGATGGAGAAATCGCCGCACGTGATGCTGAGCGGCGACGGCGCGGAGGAATTCGCGAAGACCGTCGGCATCGAGCTGGTCGATCCCGCCTACTTCCGCACGGACGAACGCTGGAAGCAGCTGCAGGACGCTCTGACGGCCGACAAGAACCGGCAGGCCTCGACGCTCGGCCGCGCGATCCACTACGGCACCGTCGGCGCCGTCGCGCTCGATGCGAAAGGCCGGCTCGCCGCCGCGACTTCGACCGGCGGCATGACCAACAAGCGCTGGGGACGCATCGGCGACTCGCCCATCATCGGGGCAGGCACCTACGCGAACGCGAGCTGCGCGGTGTCGGCGACCGGCTGGGGCGAGTTCTACATCCGCGCGACTGCCGCGCACGACATCTGCGCGCGCGTCGCCTACGCGAAGACGCCCGTCGCCGAAGCCGCGCACGAAGTCGTGATGAACGTGATCCCGAAGCTCGGCGGCGACGGCGGCGTGATCGCGCTCGACGCCGACGGTAATTTCGCGACGCCGTTCAACACGGACGGCATGTACCGCGGCTGGGTCGATCGCGACGGCAGGAAGCACGTCGCGCTGCTGAAAGACTAGGTTCGGGCCTTCCTCTCCCTCTTGCGGGAGAGGGCACGCTCCGTTCCGCCTGACCTCAAGTCCGGCCGTTTCCCGCGAGCGGGAGCGAGCTAGAACGCCGCGACCAGCGCCGCTCTCGCGCGCCAGCCAGCCGTCGTCTGGATCGAACTCGTGTCCGTGTCGATCGGCAGGTCGGCGCGGAACTGCAGCGACCAGCGCGGCCCGAACGTGAAGCCGAGCTCGGGCCCGAGGAACAGCACGCGCGAATGCGTGTCGTCGAGCCGGACGCCGTCCAGCTCGTCGTAGTCCTTGTCCTCGCCGGCGAGATTGAGCTGCAGCGACACCGTGCGATCGTGCTCCAGCACGAGATAGCGGCCGCCCGACAGTGTCCATTGCAAATCGTTGCCGAACCGGTAATCGAAATCGCCGCTGCGGCGGATCGCGTATTGAAGATCGCCGCGCGCGTACCAGCGGCCGTCGCGAAAGAATCCCGTCGTGCCGATCAGGAAATCCGTCGAGCCGGAGCCCAGCGCGAGATCGTGGCCGTGGATGCCGCTGGGCGGACCGTCGTGCGGATCGCCGCCGTGCTTCGGCGTCGCGTGCGCATCGGCCTCGTGGCCTTCATCCAGCTCTTCCATCAGCCGGTCGCTGTCGCCGGTGCCGAGCTTGACGCCGCCCAGCGCCCGCCAGACCCAGGTGCGTTCCTCGCCGTCGTGTCGCAGCAGCGTGTATTCGGCGACGGCCGTGATGTCGCCGAGGCCGGACTCGGTTCCTTTTTCGATACCGTCGTGGTCGGGCCGCTTGAACTTGCGATGGATGTACGGGACGTTGAGCTGCAGGCTCAAGCCGTTGCCGAAGCCGTAGCCGGCGAAGAGCTGTGTGATCGAGCTGTCGAGATACTGTCCGGAGTCCTCATGGATGCGGTGCCCGCCGTCGCGCAGCTCGTCGTAGCGCGTGAATTGCTCCGATACTCCGGCGAACGCGCCGGAGGTTTCGCCGCGCGCCATGCCAGCCGTGTAGACGGAACAGAGATCGCACGCGCTCGCCGGGAGCGCGGCGCAAGCCAGCGCAGCCGCGAGGCTGCGTCGTATCGCCATCGTCGTCATGATGTTTTTCCTCGCAGAAGAAAGCGAAGCGGAAACGGTCGTGCCGTCTGCCGCGATCAGGGCTTTTCTAGGCGAGGATCGAAGGCGGCCCGCGCGGCTGCGCGATGCGCAGCGGTTGGGCACAACGGGGCTGGGCGCGTCCGCGGTCGATGAGCACCGGCGCGACCGCGCCGGCGAAGGCCGGCACGTATGCGATCGTCGCGAGCGCCGGCGAGTGTGCGAGGAAATCGCAGTAGCCGCACTTGCGCCAGCATTCGTCGGGATCGCTGCCGGTATCGCCGCCGTGATGTTCCGCATGTCCGGCGAGCGTCATCGCCGCGTGTGCATGCGACACGTGCGCGTGCATGAGCTGCGAGACGGTGGGGACGGCCGAGAGCAGCAGGATGGCCACTACGGCCGTCCATGCGAGCAAACGCTGCCGCTCGAGCTTGCGTATCGTCATGCGGTCAAGTATGCGGCCTGGAGCGCACGGCGCCATCGCGGCGAAATGCCGCCTGACCACTATAACCATGCCGCTTGCGCCACGCCTGAGGTCTTTCACCCACGGCGCGGGAGCGTCAGCGCGGCTTTCCGCCCGCTTCGCGCACCGGCCGCTTGGATAGCTTGCGCTGCAGCGTCCGGCGGTGCAGGCCGAGCCGGCGCGCGGCTTCGGAGATGTTGCCCTCGCATTCGGCGAGCACGCGCTGGATGTGCTCCCATTCCAGCCGCTTGAGCGGCGGCGCGGCGAACACCGGCGCCGGCTCTTCGCCGCCGGCATGACCGCCGCCGCGCAGGGCCTGCACCACCTGATCCGCGTCGACGGGCTTGGCGAGATAGTCCCAGGCGCCGCGCTTGATCGCCTCGACCGCGGTCGCGATCGATGCGTAGCCCGTCAGCAGCAGGATGCGCAGCTCGGGCTTCGCCTCGAGCAGCTCCGGAATCAGCGTGAGACCGTTCTCCTCGCCGAGCTTGAGGTCGAGCACCGCGTAGTCGGGACGAAGCTCGCGCACGCTCGCGAGCGCCTGCGCGCGGTTGGCAGCAATGCCGACCTCGAAGCCTCGCGCACCGAGCGCGCGCGCCAGCACGCGCGCGAACACTTCGTCGTCGTCGATCAGGAGAACGTGTTCGGACATCGGATGGAATGAAATGGGGGAATGGGGAATGGTAACGCTACGACATCGATTCGTGATTCTCTAATCCCTATTTCCCGAACGGCGAGCGGCCCGCAGCGGCACGCGCAAACGCTGCAGGAGACCGCGATCGGGCTGCAGCTCCGCGCGGAGCTCGCCGCCGAGGCGCTCGGCGGTCGCATGCGCGAGCGCGAGGCCAAGGCCGAGACCGTCACGCTTGCTGGACGTGAATGCCGAGCGCGCGACGAGCTCGGCTTCGGTACCCGCGCCGAAGTCGCGCACGCCGAACTCGACCTGGCTCGTATTTGCGGCTACGCGCAGCTCGACGCGCTCGCTGCCGGCCGCGAGCGAAGCGTCCGCCGCATTGCTGAGCAGGTTGATCAGCGCGTGGCGCAGGCTCGGCTCGGCCTCGATCTCGCGCGCCGCGGCATCGCCTTCGAGCGAGACCGCGAGCTCGACTTCGGGACGCAGCAGGTGAAAGCGCGCCTCGCAATCACGCACGAGCTCGGCCAGCGACATCTGCTGCGGCATGCCGGCAAGCTGCCGGCTGCCCAGCGCGACGAGCTCGGTGCAAAAGAGCTTGGTGTGATCGGAGTAGTCGAAGA
>CBINBI010000130.1:0-3867 GCA_966248875.1 uncultured Rhodanobacteraceae bacterium | reverse complement strand
GACAGGACTCGAACCTGCAACCGTCGGCTTAGAAGGCCGATGCTCTATCCGGTTGAGCTACGGGCGCATCTCGAGCCGGAAAGACGCGAGGACTTCGCTACGATCGCTGCTCCCCGGCCGAAGCCTACGTCAAGGTGGTCGGGGTAGAGGGATTCGAACCCCCGACACCCTGCTCCCAAAGCAGGTGCGCTACCAGGCTGCGCTATACCCCGCCGCTCTTGACCCGCCGGTGGCGCGCGCACGCGTCCCGAAAGGGCTCGAGATACTACGAACGGCGTTTCATGGCGTCAAATCGGCGCCGGCAATGACGCTCGGCGGAAACCGCGCGGCAGCGGCGACTTGCAAAAACGAAGGGCGCCTCAAGGGGCGCCCTTCGTCTTCGTGAATGGCGCGCCCGGAGAGATTCGAACTCCCGACCACCAAGTTCGTAGCCTGGTACTCTATCCAACTGAGCTACGGGCGCGTGGAACCGCTCATTCTACAACAACGCCGCCCCGAAGTTCCGGCCGCGGCAAAGGGGCGCGATTATTGGAGTCGCGCGCCGCGGCGTCAACCTCCCGCTCTGTCCGAATGGCTGCTGCGCGCTCTTGCCGGCAAGGCCTCTGGATCTTCCTTGCACGCGACTTCGGGACTCACATGCTCAAGGCCTTCGCCAATCGAGCCACGATTCGTTCGACAGTATTAATAGTATAGGTATAGGCTGCGCCTAAACGCATGCGTGCAATACCCCTTGATCGGAAAGCGACGCGGCAGAGGGGATCGAACCTGAAAACAGCGGGGTCGCGACAACTGGCGGAGAGAGAGGGATTCGAACCCTCGATAGAGCTTTTGACCCTATACTCCCTTAGCAGGGGAGCCCCTTCGGCCTCTCGGGCATCTCTCCGGAATTTTTCAGTTGATTGTGCGCGATCGAAGCGTGGCTGGCTGCGCGGCTTCGGCGCAGATGCGCGCATGAGCCGATCGAGCGCCGAAGCATACTGACCAGCCGCACCAGCGTAAAGCTCAGGCGGGGCTGCCGCCCGATGAAGAATCCGTGCCGTCAGGGGAGCCTGGAGTCGATTCGCGCTTGATGCGCTGGTAGATCTCCTCGCGATGCACGGCCACGTCCTTGGGTGCATTGATCCCAATCCGGACCTGGTTGCCTTTGACGCCGAGCACGGTGACGGTCACCTCGTCGCCGATCATCAGCGTCTCACCGACCCGGCGAGTCAATATCAACATGTAGTGCTCTCCTTAACACGGCTCGGGTCATCACCAGGTCGTTCCGCCACCACCCTCACCTCGCGGAAGACACGGGATTCCCGGACTCCAGGATCAGCCTCCCTCGCTGATCCCTCCCCTGTTTAGGTTCGGCGTTCTGTGCCGTAATTCCGGACGAAATCGCCCGGCCGAATCGGCGCGCCGATACCTTAGTCCGGTCGATACTAACCAAGCCCCCCGGCACGCGCAATGAATGCGGGCAGCGCTTCGCGGCATGGGAGGGCTGGCTCAGGCGACGCGTGCGGCGATCCACGCTGGCAGACTGTCGAGCGCGGCATCGAGCGCGGGCGAATCGATGCCTCCGCCCTGCGCCATGTCGGCGCGGCCCCCGCCCTTGCCGCCGATCTGCGCGGCGACGTGCGCGACGACCTCGCCCGCCTTGATCTTTTCGAGCGCCCTCCCGCTGACGCCGCCGGCGAGCGAGACTTTCCCGTCGCTGCCCGACGCCAGCAGCACGACGCAATCGGCGAGCTTCTGCTTGAGCGTGTCGACGCCTTCGCGCAACGCTTTGGCGTCGAGCCCGTCGACGCGCGCGGCGACGACGCGGAAGCCGCCCACGGTTTGCGCGCGCGCGGCGAGATCCTGCGTCGCCGAGCTCGCCGCCTTCGCCTTCAGCGATTCCAGCTCGCGCTCCAGCTTCTTCTGCCTATCGAACAACTGGCGCAACTTGTCCACGACATCGGCGCCACTCGTCGAAAGCATGTCGCCGATCGCATCAAGCCGCGCTTCCTCCTCGGCGACATACGCGATTGCCGCCGCGCCGGTCAGAGCCTCGATACGGCGCACGCCGGCCGCGACACCGCTCTCGGCAACGATCTTGAAGAGACCGATGTCGCCCGTGCGCGCGACGTGTGTGCCGCCGCAGAGCTCCGTCGAGAAATCGCCCATCTTCAGCACGCGCACCTCGTCGCCGTACTTCTCGCCGAAGAGCGCGATGGCGCCGAAGTCGAGCGCCGCCTGGTACGCCATCTCGTGTACCTCGGCCTCGACGTTGCGGCGGATCTCGGCGTTGACGAGATCCTCGATGCGGCGCAGCTCGGCGGCGCTCACCGGCTGGAAATGCGCGAAGTCGAAACGCAGACGGTCGGGTGCGACCAGCGAGCCCTTCTGCTGCACGTGCTCGCCGAGCACCCGCCGCAGCGCGGCGTGCAGCAGATGTGTCGCCGAATGGTTCAGCACCGTGGCCTGGCGCCGCGGCTCGTCCACCTGCGTCGCGAGCACGTCGCCGACGGCGAGCGCGCCGCCGGACCAGCGGCCGACATGGCCGTGGAACACGCCGCCGAGCTTGATCGTGTCGCTGACCGTGAAACGGCCTTGCTTGCCGATCAGCACGCCGGCATCGCCGACCTGTCCGCCCGATTCGGCGTAGAACGGCGTGCGGTCGAGAATCAGGATCGCTTCGTCGCCGTCCGACAGCGCGTTCAGGGCGCGGCCGTCGCGCACGATCGCGAGCAGCTTCGAATCTTCCGATCGCAACGTGTGGTAACCGAGAAACTTCGTCGGCGCGAGCGTCGACGCGAGCTCCGCCGGAAGGCCGCCCTTGCTTTCGAACTGGCTCGCGGCCCGCGACTGCTCGCGCTGCCTCGCCATCTCGGCCTCGAACCCCGCCATGTCGACTTCGAGCCCGCGCTCGCGCGCGATGTCGGCGGTGAGATCGACGGGAAACCCATACGTGTCGTAGAGCCGGAACGCCTCGGCGCCGGGAATCTCACGCGGCGACTTGCGCGCGACCTCCTCGAACACCTTCATGCCCTGCTCCAGCGTCTCGCCGAATCGATCTTCCTCCGCGCGCAGTGCCTGCTCGACGATCGCGCGCTTCTGCGCGAGTTCCGTATACGCCTCGCCCATCTCCTCGACGAGCGGCGCGACCATCTTCCAGAAGAAATCGCCGCGCACGCCGAGCATCCAGCCATGTCGCAGCGCGCGGCGGATGATCCGGCGCAGCACGTAGCCGCGGCCTTCGTTGGACGGCAGCACGCCGTCGACGATGAGGAACGAGCACGCGCGGATGTGATCGGCGATGACGCGGAGCGACTTGTTCTCGAGATCCTTCGTGTTCGTGAGCTCGGCCGCGACGCGGATCAGATGCTGGAAGAGATCGATCTCGTAATTCGAGTGCACGTGCTGCAACACCGCCGCGAGGCGTTCGAGCCCCATGCCGGTATCGACGCACGGCGCCGGCAACTTCGAGAGCGTGCCGTCGACCGCGCGATCGAACTGCATGAAGACAAGGTTCCAGATCTCGATGTAGCGGTCGCCGTCTTCGTCCTTCGAGCCCGGCGGACCGCCGGCGATGCCGGGGCCGTGGTCGTAGAAGATCTCGGTGCAGGGGCCGCACGGACCCGTGTCGGCCATCTGCCAGAAATTGTCCGACGCGAACGGCGCGCCTTTGTTGTCGCCGATGCGGACGATGCGCTCGGCCGGCACGCCGACGACGTTCGCCCAGATGCCGTACGCCTCGTCATCGGTGTGATAGACCGTGACCCAGAGGCGATCGGCCGGCAATTTCAGCACGCAGGTCAAGAGCTCCCACGCCCACTCGATCGCCTCGCGCTTGAAGTAGTCGCCGAACGACCAGTTGCCGAGCATCTCGAAGAACGTGTGGTG
>CBINBI010000129.1:0-3917 GCA_966248875.1 uncultured Rhodanobacteraceae bacterium | reverse complement strand
GCCCGGGCGGGCGGTGTGGATCGTCACGCGCGCGGTCTTGGCCGGGCGCTCGATCTGGATCTTCGAGATGCCGGCCTGCGCGAGCTTCTTCTTGAGCAGCTCGCGCACCTTGAGGTCGGCGCCGAGATACTCGGCATACTCGCGCTTGTTGGCGAACCACTTCGAATTCCAGTCCTTGGCGATGCCGAGGCGGATGCCGGTGGGATGAACTTTGTGACCCATACGTATCGTCCTTACTGGCCGGCGGCGTCGCCGACGACCACGGTGATGTGGCTCGTGCGCTTCAGGATGCGCGAACCGCGGCCCTTGGCGCGTGCGTGCATGCGCTTCAAGGCCGGACCCTCGTCGACCATGATCGTCGAGACCTTCAGCTCGTCGACATCGGCGCCGAGGTTGTTCTCGGCATTGGCGACCGCCGACAGCAGCACCTTCTTGATGAGGTGCGCCGCCTTCTTGTCGCTGAACTGCAGCAGGTTCGTCGCCTGGCCGACGTTCAGGCCACGGACCTGATCGGCGACGAGGCGCGCCTTCTGCGCAGAGATGCGCGCGCCGCGGAGAATGGCTTTGGCTTCCATCGTCATCTCCTTACTTCTTCGCCTCGGCGGCCTTCTTGTCGCCCGAGTGGCCCTTGAACGTGCGCGTCACGGCGAACTCGCCGAGCTTGTGCCCGACCATGTTCTCGTTGACGAGCACCGGCACGTGCTGGCGGCCGTTATGGATCGCGAGCGTCAGGCCGACCATCTCCGGGACGATCATCGAGCGGCGCGACCAGGTCTTGATCGGACGCTTGTTGTTTGCCGCGCTCGCCGCTTCCACCTTCTTCATCAGGTGGTGGTCGACGAACGGGCCTTTCTTCAGTGAACGTGCCATGGATTTACCCTAGTTTCTGTCGCGTCAAGACGCGCCATCAGCCTCGACGATCGCGCACGATGTACTGACTGGTGCGCTTGTTCTTGCGTGTCTTGTAGCCCTTGGTCGGCATGCCCCACGGCGACACCGGATGCGGGTTGCCCTGCCCGGCGCGGCCCTCGCCGCCGCCGTGCGGATGGTCGACCGGGTTCATCGCGGCACCGCGCACCGTCGGACGCACGCCGCGCCAGCGCGAAGCGCCGGCCTTGCCGAGCTTCTCGAGATTGTGCTCGGAGTTGCCGACTTCGCCGATCGTCGCGCGGCACTCGGCTGGCACCTTGCGCATCTCGCCGGAGCGCAGGCGCAAGGTCGCATAGCCCTGCTCGCGCGCAACGAGCTGCGCCGACGCTCCAGCCGAACGCGCAAGCTGCGCGCCCTTGCCGGGCTTCATCTCGATGCAGTGCACCGTCGAGCCGATCGGGATGTTGCGTAGCGGCAGCGCGTTGCCGACCTTGATCGGCGCGTCGCGGCCCGCCATCAGCTGATCGCCGACCTTCGCACCCTTGGGGGCGATGATGTAGCGGCGCTCGCCGTCGGCGTAGCACAGCAGCGCGATGTGCGCCGTACGGTTCGGATCGTATTCGATGCGCTCGATGCGGCAGGCGATGCCTTCCTTGTCGCGCTTGAAGTCGATCACTCGATAGTGCTGGCGCGATCCGCCGCCCTTGTGGCGGGTCGTGATGCGGCCGTAATGGTTGCGCCCGCCCGTGTTCGCCTGCGGCTCGGTCAGCGGCGCGTACGGTGCGCCCTTGTGCAGCCCGGGCGTTACGACGCGCACCATCGAGCGGCGTCCTGCGGAAGTGGGTTTGACTGTGATCAATGCCATGGGTGCTTCACCTCAGGCCTTGGCCGACACGTCGATCGTGTGGCCTTCAGCAAGACGCACGTACGCCTTGCGCTTGTTGCCGCGCGAACCGGCACGGAAGCGGAACGAACGGACCTTGCCCTTCGTGTTCACCACGTTCACCGAATCGACCTTGACGCTGAACAGTTCCTCGACCGCCTTTTTGACATCGGCCTTGGTCGCGTCCTGCGACACCTCGAAGACGTACTGGTTGTTTTCCTGCAGTCGCGCGCTCTTCTCGGAGATATGCGGCGCGCGCAGCACGCTCATGATGCGTTCGCTCTGGTTCACGACAGCCACTCCTCGACACGCTTGACCGATTCGACGGTCATGACCACATGATCGGCACCCACCAGGGACACCGGATCGAGCGCCGCGGCGTCGACCACGTGCACGTAGGGCACGTTGCGCGCGGCGAGGTACAGCGCGTCCGGCGCGTTTTCCGCGACCAGGACGACACGGCCTTCGACCTTGAGCTCGCCCAGCTTGCCGACCAGTTGCTTGGTCTTGGGCTGCTCGACGCCGAACGAGTCGACGATGGTGAGGCGGCCCTGGCGATTCAGCTCGGACAGGATCGAGGCGAAGGCGCCGCGATACATCTTGCGGTTGACCTTCTGCGCGAAGCTGCGCGGGCGCGCGGCGAAGGTGACGCCGCCGCCGACGAAGATCGGGGCGCGATAGTCGCCGTGACGCGCGCCGCCGCCCTTCTGCTTCTTGAACTTCTTGGTCGTGCCCGAGAGATCCGAACGGGACTTCTGCTGCTTGGTGCCGGCGCGGCCCGCATTGCGGTACGCGACGACGACCTGGTGCACGAGGTCCTCGCGGAACTCCTTGCCGAACACCGCGTCGGAGACGGTGACGGGCTTGGCGCCGATGACGTCGAGTTGCATTCGTCGTCTCCTTACTTCTTGGCTTTCACGGCGGGACGGATGATCACGTCGCCGCCCGCGGCGCCGGGCACCGAGCCCTTGATCGCGATCAGGTGGCGCTCGTTGTCGATCTTCACGACCTCGAGATTGAGGGCCGAGCGGCGCACGTTGCCCATGTGGCCCGCCATGCGCTTGCCGGGGAACACGCGGCCCGGCGTCTGGCGCTGGCCGATCGAGCCCGGCGCGCGATGCGACAGCGAGTTGCCGTGCGTCGCGTCGCCCATCGTGAAGTGATGGCGCTTGATCGTGCCCTGGAAGCCCTTGCCCTTCGACACGCCGGCGACGTCGACCTTCTGGCCGACCGAGAAGATCTCGTCCGCCTTGACCTCGCCGCCCACCGCGAACTTGCCGATCTCTTCCGCATCGACGCGGAACTCCCACAGCCCGCGGCCGGCTTCGACCTTCGCCTTCGCGTAGTGGCCGGCGAGCGGCTTCGTGAGCAGCGCAGCGCGCTTCGCGCCGGCGCTGACCTGCACCGCGTTGTAGCCGTCGGTTTCGACGGTCTTCACCTGCGTGACGCGGTTCGGCGTCGCCTCGATCAGCGTCACCGGAACCGAGCGGCCGTCGTCGGTGAAGACGCGGCTCATGCCGCACTTGCGGCCAACCAATCCGATACTCATGGTCGTGTCTCTCTCATATCGGGAATGGGATGATCGGGATGGACGAGCGCACCGCGCCGTTCTATCCCTTTATCTGTTCCCTATTCCCCGCTCCTCAGTGCAGCTTGATCTGGACGTCGACACCGGCCGCGAGGTCGAGCTTCATCAGCGCGTCCACGGTCTTGTCGTTCGGATCGACGATGTCCATCACACGCTTGTGCACCCGCGTCTCGTACTGGTCGCGCGCGTCCTTGTCGGCGTGCGGCGACGTCAGGATCGTGTACCGCTCGATCTTGGTCGGCAGCGGAATCGGACCGCGCACCTGGGCGCCCGTGCGCTTCGCCGTCTCGACGATCTCGCTTGCGGAACGGTCGATCAGCCGATGATCGAACGCCTTCAAACGAATTCTGATTTTCTGGTCCGCCATTGCCGTTTCCTCAAAGAGCGTTGTTGCTGGTTGCTGGCACAACGCTTTCGCGGTGCGCCGTAGAAAGAGCTGGGATTCGAGATTGAGGATTCGGGATTGGCCAAAGCCGCTCTTGCGAATCCCGAATCCGTCTCCCGAATCCCGGCCTTACTCAATGATCTTCGCGACCACGCCGGCGCCGACCGTGCGGCCGCCCTCGCGGATCGCGA
>CBINBI010000128.1:0-3989 GCA_966248875.1 uncultured Rhodanobacteraceae bacterium | reverse complement strand
GCCGAGGCCGTAGCAGAGCCACGCCTCCGCCGGCAAGCCGTCGCGCCCGGCGCGGCCGGTCTCCTGGTAATAACCTTCCATGCTCTTCGGCAGGTCGAGGTGCGCGACGAAGCGCACGTCCGGCTTGTCGATGCCCATGCCGAACGCGATCGTGGCGACCATGACGATGCCGTCCTCGCGCAGGAAGCGCTGCTGGTTGGCCGTGCGCTGCGCGGCGTCCATGCCGGCGTGATAGGGCAATGCGGCGATGCCCTGCTCGTCCAGCCATTCGGCGGTGTCCTCGACCTTGCGTCGCGAGAGGCAGTAGACGATGCCCGACTCGCCCGAGTGCGCGGCGAGAAAATCGCGGAGCTGGCGGCGCGGATCGTCTTTCTCGACGACTCGATAGCGGATGTTCGGTCGATCGAAGCTCGCGACGAACTGCCGCGCCTCGCCGAGCGCGAGCCGCTCGACGATCTCGCGTCGCGTCGGCGCATCGGCCGTCGCGGTGAGCGCGATGCGCGGCACCTCGGGAAACCGCTCGTGCAGCAGGGTCAGCTGCCGGTATTCCGGGCGGAAGTCGTGGCCCCATTGCGAGACGCAGTGCGCTTCGTCGATCGCGAACAGTGAAACGCGCGCCCGCGCGAGCATGTCGAGGCAGCGCTCGGTCAGCAGCCGCTCCGGAGCGACGTAGAGCAGCTTGAGCTCGCCCCCGGCGAAACGCCGCTCGACCTCGCGCTGCGCGATCGCATCGAGGCTCGAGTTCAGGAACGCGGCCTCGACGCCGAGCTGACGCAGCGCGTCCACCTGATCCTGCATCAGCGCGATCAGCGGCGACACGACGATCGCGGTGCCTTCGCGCAGCAGCGCCGGAATCTGGTAGCAGAGCGACTTGCCGCCGCCGGTCGGCATCAGCACCAGCGCGTCGCCACCGCCTGCGACGTGCTCGATGATCGCCTGCTGCTCGCCGCGGAACGCGGCATAGCCAAAAACAGATTGGAGGATCGCAAGGGCGGACGTCGGCATCGCCGGAATGCTAGCAAACGCGCCTGGCACCGCGATCGGCGATTCGTCCGGCCTGCGGGACGCACGCGATGCGTAGCGCGGTCCCATGAGTGACGACGGGTGGGCGTCAGTCCACGTCGAACGTGTAGTGGGTGGCCAGTCCTCACGGTCGTTCGCATGCGCCGGCGCAGCGAGCGCGGCAGCGGCGATTCCGACGGCAGCATGTCGCAATCCATCGCGACAACGCGCGTTATTTCCGTCAGACTATAACGAAACCACCGCCAACCTACCTTGATCGAATCAATCCGCTGCCGAAGACCGATGCGAGCAAAGGAACTTCAGGTCGTCCGCAATCGCCGCGACGCACGCCGCGTGCATGCGCCGGTAGCGCGCGAGCACGTCTCGTCCGCGTCTCGTCAGCGATGCGCCGCCGCCGCCGCTGCCGCCGGTGCTCGTGACGACCAGCGGCGCATCGAACAGGCCGTTGAGCTCTTCGACGAGCTGCCATGCGCGCTTGTAGCTCATGCGCATGCGCCGGCCCGCGGCAGAGATCGATCCCGTCTGGTCGATGCCTTCGAGCAGGTCCGCCTTGCCGGGACCGAGATCGACGCCCGGCGCGAGCCGCAGGCGCAACCGCACGAGCTGGGCGAGTTCCGTGGATTTCATGAGGCGTTCCGCCAGGCCATGCCCGGAGCGTCATTCACGCGCCGATGCGGCGCCGCCGTCAACTGGGAGATGAAGCGATGATCCGCCGCACGGCGTTTCGCATGGCCCTCGCGCTGCTCGCACTCGCGACCGGCGTGCCGTCGCTCCGCGCAAGCGCGGGCGAAGTGCTCGTGTTCGCTGCCGCGAGCCTCAAGCCTGCGCTCGACGAGGCCATCGCGACGCCCGACGCCAGGGCGGTCTGCGCCGACCAGGCGTGCAGGATCGAGGTGAGCTACGCGGCGAGCTCGCAGCTCGCGCGGCAGATCGAAGCCGGCGCGCCGGCAGCGCTGTTCATATCGGCCGACCAGGACTGGATGGACGAGGTCGAAGCGAAGGACCGCATCGTGCGCGACACGCGCATCGACCTGCTGGGCAACGCGCTCGTGCTCGTCGCGCCGAGGGACAGCGGGGTCTCCCTCGTGATCGCGCCGCAGTTCGACCTCGCCGGCGCGCTCGGCAGGGACGGACGCCTCGCGCTCGGAGAACCGAACAGCGTGCCGGCCGGCAAGTACGCGAAGGCGTCGCTGACCTCGCTCGGCGTCTGGGACTCGATCCAGTCGCGCGCCGTCTCGGCGGACAACGTGCGCGCGGCGCTCAACTTCGTCGCGAGGGGCGAGGCACCGCTCGGTGTCGTCTATCGTTCGGACGCGGTGTCGGAGCCCGCCGTGCGCGTCGTCGGCACGTTCCCCGATGCCTCGCACGCGCCGATCGTCTATCCCGCCGCCGTCGTCGCGGCTCACGACACGCCCGCGGCGCGCAAGCTG
Organism: uncultured Rhodanobacteraceae bacterium; assembly: GCA_966248875.1. GTDB lineage: Bacteria > Pseudomonadota > Gammaproteobacteria > Xanthomonadales > Rhodanobacteraceae > Dokdonella_A. The sequence continues at coordinate 1,536 of CBINBI010000128.1, read as the reverse complement.
CTCGCGTTCCTGCGCGCGCCGTCCGCGCAGGCGATCTTCCGCCGCTACGGCTTCGACGCGCCGCCTTCGCGCTGAGCGCCCCCGGAAGGAACGCATGACGAGCTGGCTTTCCCCGCAGGATTGGCAGGCGCTGGCACTCAGCCTGCGCGTCGCGATGCTCAGCGTCGTGCTGTCGCTGCCGCTCGCGCTCGCGCTGGCGTGGCTCTTGTCCCGCAAACGTTTCTTCGGGCGCACGCTGGTCGAGGCGCTGCTGTTCCTGCCGCTGATCCTGCCGCCGGTCGTGACGGGTTATGCGCTGCTCGCGCTGCTCGGGCGCAACGCGCCGCTTGGACGTCTGCTCGCGGACATCGGCATCGTCTTCGCGTTCCGCTGGACGGGCGCGGTGATCGCGGCGGCGGTGATGGGTTTTCCGCTGCTCGTGCTGTCGATCCGCGTCGCGTTTGACAGCGTCGACCAGCGGCTCGAAGCCGCCGCGGAAACCCTCGGCGCGCGCGCCTGGCGTCGCTTCGTCACGATCACGCTGCCGCTCTCGCTGCGCGGCATCGCTGCCGGCTGCGTGCTCGCCTTCGCGCGTGCGTTCGGCGAATTCGGCGCGACGATCAGTTTCGTCTCGAACATACCCGGTGAGACGCGCACGCTGCCCCTCGCGATCTACGAGCTGCTCAATGTTCCGGGCGGCATGCCGGGCGTGCAGCGCCTGTCGCTGGTCGCGCTGCTGGTCGCCGTCGCCGCAGCCGCGAGCGCAACCGTCATCGCCGGCGGCGTGCTCCGGCGCCGGCCATAGGAGACGGACCGCCGCGCATGATCGAATTCTCGATGCGCCATGCCTTCGCCGATCTCGCCCTCGACGTCGCGTTCCGGGCCGACGTGCGCACGCTCGCGCTGTTCGGCGATTCCGGCGCCGGCAAGACCAGCGCGCTGAACGCGATCTCGGGGCTGCTGACGCCGGAGAGCGGCCGCATCGTGCTCGACGATCGCGTGCTGTTCGACAGCGCAGCCGGCATCGACGTGCCGGTCGCGGAGCGGCGCGTGGGCTGCGTATTCCAGGACGGCCGACTGTTTCCGCATCTCGACGTGCGCGCGAACCTGCTCTATGGCGCGCGTGCGCGCGGCGCGAACGGGCCTGCGGATTTCGATGCCGTCGTTGCGCTACTCGATCTTGCGCCGATGCTGCGCCGGATGCCGGCGACGCTTTCGGGCGGCGAGCGCCAGCGTGTCGCCATCGGGCGCGCCCTGCTCGCCGCGCCGCGCGCGCTGCTGCTCGACGAGCCGCTGACCGGGCTGCACGCCGAGGCACGCCGGCAGGTGCTCGACCACCTGCGGACGCTGAAGCGCGAGCTCGGCGTGTTCACGCTGCTGGTCACGCATCACGCCGACGAGGTCGCCGCGCTCGCGGACGAAGTAGTGCTGCTTGCGGCGGGTACGGTCGCGGCGCAGCTTTCACGCGCGGAGTTCGTCGCCGGGCGCGCGGCCTCGTCCTGACCCGGGCGCGGAGGGCCGCGGCGCTTTGCCGCTCGCCGAGGAACCGCTAGGCTA
>CBINBI010000127.1:0-4070 GCA_966248875.1 uncultured Rhodanobacteraceae bacterium | reverse complement strand
AATCCGATCAAGGCCCCAATCCCATCTGCAAGGCCTGCGACGGCGAGCGCAAGAACCAGCCCATCACCGGCATGACGATCATCTGGGGCATGAAGCAGGACGGCGACGAATGGAGCGGTGGCAAGATCGTCGATCCCAAGAACGGCAAGGTCTACGGCTGCAAGATGCACCTCGTCGACAACGGGCAGAAGCTCGAGGTGCGCGGCTTCGTCGGGTTTTCGCTGCTCGGCCGGAGCCAGACCTGGGAGCGGCAAACGGAATAGCGCAGTAACCCGGCGCATTTGTCCGACGCCTTCGTTGGCGCACATCGCTTTCTCCGGACCAACCAGGGATTCCAGCTTCTGCCGGAGTGACGGGAAACGGGCCTCGGGCCGTTTGGCCTTGCCACCTTTCCGGGACACGTCAGGTATCCATGAAGTGGGCTCCAGCCCACCGCTCGTCTGACGGAAATTCGAAATGAGAGCCAAGCCGTCCTGTCGTCGCGAGGGCCGGCGAGAGCGCCCATGCCATAATTCCGCTTTGCAACAATCGCGCGGAACCGCTACGTGAAGCCTCGCAAGATCCTCGTCACCAACGCCCTGCCCTACGCCAACGGCCCGATCCATCTCGGGCACATGCTCGAGAACATCCAGACCGACATCTGGGTGCGGGCCATGCGCATGGCCGGGCACGAGGTGCACTACGTCTGCGCCGACGACGCACACGGCACGTCGATCATGCTTCGCGCCGAAAAGGAGGGCATCACGCCGCAGGCGCTGATTGCGAATGTCCTCGAGCAGCACAAACGCGACCTGTCGGAGTTCGGCGTCGCGCACGACTGGTACTCGACCACCGACAGCGAAGCGAACCGCGCGCTGACCTACCGGATCTGGAAGGCGCTCGTCGCCGGCGGCCACACCGAATCGCGGCCCGTGAAGCAGCTCTACGATCCGGTAAAGAACATGTTCCTGCCGGACCGCTTCATCAAAGGCGAATGCCCGAACTGCCACAGCAAGGACCAGTACGGCGATTCCTGCGAGGTCTGCGGCAAGACCTACAACCCGACCGACCTGATCGGTCCGTACTCGGTCGTCTCGGGCGCCAAGCCCGTTGAGAAGGAATCGACGCACTTCTTCGTCAAGCTCGCGAACTTCGAGCCGATGCTGAAAAGGTGGCTGGAAGAGCGCCGCGCAGCCGGCGGCCTGCAAGGCGAAGTCGTCAACAAGCTGCAGGAATGGTTCTCCGACGGGCTGCGCAGCTGGGACGTCTCGCGCGATGCGCCGTATTTCGGATTCGAGATTCCGGACCAGCCCGGCAAGTATTTCTACGTCTGGGTCGATGCGCCGATCGGCTACCTGTCCTCGTTTCACGACTATTGCAAGGCGCATAACGCGAAGCAGCCGGGAATGCCCCTCCGCTTCGATGACTATACCGATCCCGAGGCGGCGGCCGATGCCGGCACCGAGCTGGTGCATTTCATCGGCAAGGACATCATCTACTTTCACACGCTGTTCTGGCCGGCCATGCTGCACGGTGCCGGGCTGCGCACGCCGACCGCGGTGAACGTGCACGGCTTCATGACCGTAGACGGCGCGAAGATGTCGAAATCGCGCGGTACCTTCATCAATGCCCGGACGTATCTCGATCATCTCGATCCGGATTACCTGCGCTACTACCTCGCGACGCTGCTCGGGCCGACGCTCGCCGATCTCGATCTCGATCTCAAGGCGTTCGAGGAGCGTGTCAACTCCCATCTCGTCGGCAAGTGGGTGAACATCGCGAGCCGAACGGCGGGATTCGTGCAGAAGTTCTTCGGTGGCAGGCTCGCCGATGTCCTGCCCGCCGCAGAGCGCTCGCGCTACGAGGCTGCCGCAGCGAAACTGCGCGCCTGCGCCGCGCTCTACGAGCAGCGCGACTACGCTGCCGTGACGCGGCTGATCGTGGAAGTCGCCGATGAAGCCAACGGCTACATCGCCGAGAAGGCTCCCTGGCAGATCGCCAAGGACGAAGCGCGGCGCGCCGAGCTGCACGTCGTGTGCACGCTGGCGATCAATTATTTCCGTCTGCTTTCGATCTGTCTCGCGCCGATCGCTCCGAAGCTGACGCGGCGCATGGCCGAAGATTTCCTCGGCGCCCCGATATCGAAGTTCGAGCACGCCGACCAACTGCTGCTCGGCACGGAAATCCGCCCGTTCTCGACGCGCGTCGACCGCATCGACCCGAAGAAGATCGAGGCCATGATCGAAGCCTCGAAGGAATCGTTGAAACCCGCGGACAACGTGGCCTCCGGGACTTCTAAGGTCGCCAGTGCGGGGACCCCACGGTTGTCTCCGACTCAGACCGCCTCTGCTCCTGCGGACGCCGCCCTCCCGGCGATTTCCATCGACGATTTTGCAAAGCTCGACCTTCGCGTCGGCAAGGTCGTCGCCTGCGATCTCGTCGACGGCTCGGACAAGCTGCTGCGCTTCGAGCTGGATGCCGGCGAGCTCGGCAAGCGGCAGATCTTCTCGGGCATCCGCGCGGCCTATGGCGACCCCGCCAGCCTGATCGGGCGCAATGTCGTCTTCATCGCGAATCTCGCGCCGCGGAAGATGCGCTTCGGGGTTTCCGAAGGCATGATCCTGTCGGCCGGCAGCGGTGGTGCGGATTTGTTTCTACTGACGGCCGATGAAGGGGCAAAACCCGGCATGACCGTCAAGTGAGGTCCTGCTGCGGCGGGTTGAAACCAAGTTGACGAAGCCGAACGCGCGCAGGTAGCGGCACCGATGCGCGAAAGCGGATTGTGTGCCGACGGGGAGAACGTGGCCGCGCCTGCCGGAGGCGGAGGGGCGGGATTGGGCGAGAAACCCACACTGCCTCAATCTGCCCCACCGCAGACTCGGGCTCATCCTGTTTGCGGCCTGGAAAAAAAAGAGCCGGAGTCGCCTCCGCCTCTCGAAGCGGGCGAAAACCGGTTCAAATCCGGTTTCGCCGCGCAATTGTCTCACTGCGTGTCACGGGATCCTGTCGCGCCTATCGGCGAGGACGGCCACACCTGCGGCGAGGCCGGAGCCTCACCGATGGCAGCCGCCGTGATCGACACCGTGTCGATGCCGATGTAGTCGCCGTTCGTCCCATTGGGACCTGAGTCCGTGACGAAGTAGCGGAACGCGAGGCGACCCGTGCCGGAGGTCGGAATGCCATCGGCGTTCGAGACCGTGAACTGCGTCCAGGTAGTCGGATAGCCTCCGACCGAGAGCATCGGATTGATGCTGAGGAGCAACGTGCCGAAATCGCCGGTGTCCATCGCGCTGGCACCCACGTTCGTGCACGCGCCGGCGGTGCACAGCCGCACCTCGAGCCGATCCGGGAACGTCGATCCGGTCGGCGACCTCGTGAAGAAGCTCATCGATGTCGAGGCGTCGAACGTGATCGGCGGCGTGACCAGCCAGTTGCTGATGGTTCCGATTCCTGATGCGTTCTGGAAATTCGCGCCGATGTAGGCGGTCGGTGCACCGCCATGTGCGGGGAAGGAAGCACTGTTGCCCTGGAACCAGTCCGTTACGCCGATCGGGTTGCTGTTGTTCTGCTGCAACCAGCCCGCGCCAGGAAGGGTCGTGATGTTGTCGAATCCCTCGTTGAGCGTCTCGCCACCGCCGCCGCTGCCGCCGACGTCGAGATGGATCGTGTCGACCCACCAACCCACCTCGCTCTCCGAGGAATCGCTACCGAGGCGGAAGCGCAGCTGAGTCGGCTGACCCACTGCCGCAGGCGGCAGATTCACGACGGTTCCAATGAAACCGCCCGAGTCGCCCGACCAGGCCTGACGACCCGCCAGCGGACTCGAGCAGCACGTCGAAATCGTGACGTTGTAGCCGCCGCTGACGAAGCTGCCGCCGGCGGTGACAATGTCCTGGAACGCACCGCCGTTGATCGAGATTTCCAGCACGCCACCGTCGAATCCTTCCTCGAGCAAAAATGCATGCTTGAACGAGACCGTCTGGTTGGCGACCGGAACGAAGGACGGTGAATCCAGAGTTTCGTCGCTGACGTCGTCCAGATCGGGAGCGAACGCCGCGTTCGGCGCCGTGTCCGACGCATCGGTGACCGTG
>CBINBI010000126.1:0-4167 GCA_966248875.1 uncultured Rhodanobacteraceae bacterium | reverse complement strand
ATTGATGCAGCCTATGATTGTCGCGGATCTGAGGTCTTTCTCAACAGCCTGCTAGGCCGCCTCGGCCAGATAGCGCCTGGCGTATCGGGCTTGCCGCAGGGCGTGATAGCAGCCGTTGATGGCGCGCTTGACGTTACCCAGCACCACGTTCACCCAGCGTGCGCCCTTGACCTCGGCCGCGGCACGCTGAAGACTTCGGCATCCGGCGCCAGGCGTCGCTTGCTCATCGCGATCACGAACGGCTGCTTGTTCTCCGATCCGCGTCCGGGCTTGCCGCCGTTGCGCTCCCCGCCGAGGTACGCATCGTCGATCTGCACGAAACCGCTCAACTGGCGCGGTTCCTCGCGTTCCAGCATCGCCTGCATGGTCTTGTGCTTGAGCTTCCAGGCGGTGACGTAGCACACCCCGAGATGGCGCATGAGCGCCAGCGCCGAGAGGTTGGTCTTGCTCGCGCTCAGAAGGTGCATGGCCAGAAACCACGTCGTCAGCGGCACCCGGCTGCCGGCGAACACCGTCCCGCTGGTCAGCGTCGTCTGGTGGCGGCAGGCGCGACACTGGTAGTAGACCGGCCCGATCGCCGAAACCGCGAGCGCGGCCGGCCGCCGCACTTCGGGCAGCGAAATCCCTTCGGCCAGCGCGACCGATACAGCGCCCGGTAGCACTTCGCTTCGCTGCCGGACCGTCGGATGAAATCCACCATCGAAACCCTGCCTGGAACTGCACCCGATTCGTCGCCATGACCGCTCTCCGCTGCGTGACAGGGCGCCAAGGCTGCGCCGACCACGTCGCAGATCACGCGACGGGCGGCTGAGCGAAGTCGCTAATCCACGTGGGCGAATAGAAACGGCGCGATGTGCGTCGTCGAGCCACGCAATGGACGCCATCACCCTACGCAGTCGGCGACCGATTCGCGTGTCGCGTCCGCGCGTTCGGCTAGATGATGTCGGCGTCAGCAGTGCGCGCTGGCGTCTTCTTTTTCGACTGAGGTTCGCGGCGCCGCCTCTGCGCCTCGCCACTGGCGGACGATCTCGGGCGCGTAGTGCGTCCACCGTGAGCGGAAGCCGTCCTCGGAGTACACGCCGACGATCGGGCATTCCCGCGCATCGAGCATGAACTCGACGGGTTGCCCGCAGGCGGGCAGCGCCGAGGCCGTGCTGATCCAGGTCGTCTCGTGCTGTGCCAATGCCATGTCTCGATCCCTCGCAAATCGATGCGGATGATAAAGAGTGCGGTCGTGCGCGGTCCCTGCCATGACCGGCGCGACGCGATGCGATCGGCCGAGCCGGGGTCCCTGAGGTCCGCAAACACATGTAGGCAAGTTTTGGTCCAGCCTATGCCGTATGCGGTCGCGCGCATCCCGCATCGGCGTACACCAGGCAATTTCGACCCGAGGCGCGAAGTTTTTCCACGCAGGCCGCCCGTGTTTCGGTGCACTCGACCCGGATCCATCCGTCGCATCGGGAGGCGCGGGCGCGGAGCGCGCCCTGGCACATGCCTTGCTGCGCCACCCGCGCATCTGCGTTCGTCAGCGTGCGCCTCGGGGGTATGTGCATGAGTCAGATCGTCTTCCTGGTCGAGCCGGAATCGCGCCTCGGCAACCGCTGGCACATCAAGCGGAGCGGCAGCGTCCGTGCCACCTACAACTCGCGTGCGCAGGCGGTCATGGATGCAAGGCAGCTCGCGTCGTTCGAGAACGAGCTGCGCGGACGTGCCGCCATCGTGCGCGTGCTGGACGCGGAGCGGCAGGTGGCCGAGGACCTGGTCTGCGACCACCCGGTACGGCCGGCACGGCTCGCGCTTCCCTCCGCGCGGCCCGGCAGCGCAAAGTTCGTCGTGCGGTGACCGGAGCGTGATGAGGAAGCCCGCGATCTTCAGCGTTCCGCCTGCGGAGCGCGCGGGCGCGGCGCCGACGCAATCGGCGCCGATCGGCCAGAAAACTCCGTCGCGCCGCTCCGGATCCAGGACGCTGCGGTCGGGCACCACCGGCCTTGCAAAACTGCGTCGCTCCGCTCGCCGCTGCCGCGCGTGTCCGCTCTGGGAGCCGGCGACGCAGACGGTATTCGGCGAAGGGCCGGACGACGCGACGATCATGTTGATCGGCGAACAGGCCGGAGATCGCGAAGATCTCGAAGGGCTGCCGTTCGTCGGGCCGGCGGGACGCCTGCTGGACCAGGCGCTGGCCGATGTCGGCATCGGGCGCGAAAGGCTTTACGTCACCAATGTCATCAAGCATTTCAAGTTCGAGCTGCGCGGCAGGCGCCGGCTGCACAAACGTGCCAACGCCGCAGAGATCGCAGCTTGCCTGCGATGGCTGCACGGTGAATTGGCCGAGATCGCGCCGCGCTACGTCGTGTGCCTCGGCGCGATGGCGGCCCGTGTCATGCTCGGCACGAAGTTCAAGCTGATGCAGGAGCGTGGCCGCTGGTTGCCGATCGGCGACCGGCAGTGGTGTCTTGCCACAGTGCACCCATCGGCTGTCCTGCGCACCCGTGCCGACGATTCGTTCGACGACGTGTACGCGATGTTCGTCGCCGACCTTGCGCAGCTCAAGCATCCGCCCCGTTGAACGATGCACCGCGAAAGAGCGGGCTCAGGAGGCACGAATTCAGTTAACCGCGCGCACATTTGGATTTCACCGGAGCGGAACGGAGATTCGACGATGATCATCGATCAAGGATCGCAGCCGTGTGCGCGCAAGGGCTGCGCGTGCCAGGTGCCCGCGGGTCAGACCTACTGCGGCCCCGAGTGCGCGAATGCCAGCGTCGAGAGTGTGTCCGAGTCGAGCGCCGCGCGCTGCACCTGCGGCCACGACGCGTGCGCCGGCGACAGCCCGGAGGGGCAGCGTCCCTCCACATGAAGGCAGAACGGAGGACCATCGTGAAAAAAGTCAGAGACGTGATGACGCGCGACATGCACGTCGCGGCGCCGGACCAGACCATTGCCGCGGCCGCGAAGGAAATGGCTGAGGCGGACATCGGCTGCCTGCCGGTCGGCGACAACGACCGGCTGATCGGCATGGTCACCGACCGCGACATGGTGGTGCGCGCGATCGCTCAGGGCAAGGACTCGCAGACGCCGATCCGCGAGGTGATGACCGAGAGCATCAAGTACTGCTTCGACGACGAAGACGTGGAAGATGTCGCCCGCAACATGGCTGAGCTTGGCGTGCGCCGGCTGCCGGTGGTCAACCGGGACAAGCGGCTCGTCGGGTGCGTGGCGTTGAGCAACATCGCGCAGGGCGGCAATTCATCCAGCAAGGAAACCCTGCTGCGCGGCGTGGCGACGCCGCACTGAGGCGCGACGCGACCTTGCGGGGCGCGCCTGCTCGATGCGATAAGAACCCGGATGCGCGCGCGTCGCGCATCCGGGGCGTTGTCGTGCGACTCTCAGCGCGGCGCATCGCCGCGATCTTACTGCTGGCGTGCGCTTCGAGCGTGCAGTCGGCCGGTCTCGCCCAGGAGGACGCGGCCTTCCTGCAGAAGGCCGCACAGGCGAATGCGGCCGAAGCGAAGATCAGCCAGTCGGCGCAGACGCGGGCGGTCGATCCGACCGTGAAGGCGTTCGCCGATCGCATGGTCGAGGACCACACTGCGAGCAACCGCAAGCTCGAAGCACTCGCTAAGCGGAAAGGCCTGAGCGTCGCGACGGAACCCGATTCGGAGCATGTCATGAGAATCGGCAGCCTGCAGAATCTCGAGGGTCCCGCGTTCGATCGCGCGTATGCGGAGCTGATGATCGAGGATCACCGCGCTCTCGTGCAGCTCTACGAAGCCGCGGCTCGAGACGCCCACGACGCGGATGTCAGCCGGTTCGCGCGGAAGACCCTGCCGATGCTGCGCGAGCACGTGAGGACGGTACAGGCGTGGCCGCACTGAGTATCGATGGCGGGCGAGATGCTGACGGCTCGCCGCTGCGCGTCCTGGATGCAGGTAAAACTATCGCAGCGGCGGAAACAAATTCCCGCATTGAACGCGAAATCCGTTAGCCCGTTCGGCGGCGGTGACGTGGCATGCGGTTTGCTGAAGGCAGCGCGTCGGCTGATCTCCCCCATGGCGATGACGTCCTTCTCGCCACAGTACCGACACTTCGGGCCGTCCCTTGGACGGCCCTTCTTTTTTTGGTAATTCCTAAGCAAACCGGACCAACTTTAGACTGGTCCGATCATGA
>CBINBI010000125.1:0-4216 GCA_966248875.1 uncultured Rhodanobacteraceae bacterium | reverse complement strand
CCTTCTTCGCGACTTCGCGCGCGAGCGCCATCGTGAAGCCGTGCATGCCGGCCTTCGCGGCCGAGTAGTTGGTCTGGCCGAACTGGCCCGTCTGCCCGTTGACCGAGGAGATGTTGACGATGCGGCCGTAGCCGCGCGTCGACATGCCGTCGACGACGTTGCGGCACATGTTGAATACGCCGTCCAGATTGACCTTGAGCACGTCGATCCACTGCTCCGGCGTCATCTTGCGCAGCGAGACGTCGCGCGTGATGCCGGCCGCGTTGACCAGGATCGCGACCGGGCCGTAATCGCCTTCGACCTTGCGCACGAGTTCGGCGCAGGCCTTGAAATCGGCGACGTCGAGCGGCTCGAAGACGACGTCGTCGCCGAACTCGGCCATCTCGGCCCGGAACGCCTCGACGCGCTCGGTGCGGGAGGCGAGGTCCGCTGCGACGACCTTGCGGCCGGAGCGGGCGAGATACCTGCAGATTTCGGTGCCGAGGCCGCCGATGCCCCCGGTCACCACGGCGACGCGTTTGCTCATGAATCGACTCGTGCAGTGCGACAGGACGTGCGGCGCAGCATGCTGCTGCGGCGCACAAGCGCGCGGATGTTAAAAACGCGAATGGGGCTTGTCAAAGGGACGGCGCGGCCCGCGAGGGCTCAGGACTTCGTCTCTTTCTTCGGCCGCGGCTGTTCGAATGTGCCGTTCCGTACGCTGTTCGCGGCGGCGTTCAAGAAGCCCTGCTGGAGCGACTTCCACAGGTCCATGTTGCGCTCGGTCAGGTCGTTGAGCATCGACCACGGCGTCTGGCCGAGGATGTTGTTGAGCTGGCTGCGGAACTGCTGCTGCTGGTCGAGGAAGATCTGCAGGCTCTTCTCGAGGTAGCTGCCCATGAACCCCTGCAGCGAGTCGCCGTAGAACCGGATGATCTGCGAGAGCAGGTGCGTCGTGAACATCGGCTGCCCGCGCTCCTCGTGCTCGGCGATGATCTGCAACAGCACGGAGCGGGTGAGATCCTCGCCGGTCTTGGCGTCGCGCACCTCGAATTCCTCGTTGTCGAGGACGAGCTGGCGTACCTCTTCGAGCGTGATGTAGCTCGAAATCTCGGTGTCGTAGAGCCGCCGGTTCGGGTACTTCTTGATGGTGCGCACTTGTGCCATGCGGCAACGCTAGCAGAATATGCTGTGGCGCACCAGTAAAGCCGGGATTGGGGATTCGGGATTGGGATTCGGGAAGGCGGCGAGACGAGGATTCGCGACTCGAAATCCGGCAGAGCGAGCTTTCCCGAATCCCCAATCCCGAATCCCCAATCCCGGCTCTGTACCTACCACCCCATGTACTGTCCGCCGTTGATCGCGAGGTTCGCTCCGGTAATCCAGCGCGCCTGCTCGCCGACGAAGAAGCCGACCGCGTAGGCGATTTCCTCGGGCTCGCCAAGGCGCCCCAGCGGGATCTGCGCCACGATCTTCGCGCGCACCTCCTCCGGCACGGCCATGACCATGTCGGTGCCGACGTAGCCTGGCGAGACGGTGTTGACGGTGATGCCGAATTTCGCGTTCTCCTGGGCCAGCGAGATCGTGAAGCCGTGCATGCCGGCCTTGGCCGCCGCGTAGTTGGCCTGTCCGTACTGGCCCTTCTGTCCGTTGATGGAGCTGATCTGCACGATGCGGCCCCACTTCCGGGCCCGCATGCCGTCGATGACGGGCCGCGTCACGTTGAAGCAGGAGTTGAGGTTCGTGTTGATGACCTCCTGCCACTGCAGCGCGTTCATCTTGTGGAACGTCGTGTCGCGCGTGATGCCGGCATTGTTGATCAGGATGTCTATCGGCCCGACCTTCGACTCGACTTCGCGCACCATCTTCTCCGCCGATTCCGGATCGGAGACGTCGCCCTTGACGATCGTGAAGTCGAAGCCGGCGGCGCGCTGCGCGTCCTGCCACGCCTTGGCTTTGGCGTCGTCGCGGTAATTCGTGGCGACCTTGTGCCCCTGCCGGGCAAGCTCGCGGCAGATCGCCGTGCCGATTCCGCCGGTGCCGCCGGTTACCAATGCCACGCGCGTCGTCATTTTCGGGTTCTCCTTGGGATGTGCGGGCCTCGAACGGGCCCTCATCGATGGTGCCGGCTCGATTGTGCCCGCCGGTTCATGAAAGTTCCTTCCGCAGCGCCGCAAACGGTGCGGGTGCGCTTGGCTTCGCCGGAATGCGGCGCGGGTCGAACTCGCAGAGCGCAGCCTCCAGCGTCGCGGCGACGCTGCGCGCGTCGACGACCCGCTGTCCCAGAAACGCGAGCGCCGCGCGGAGCGCCGGCAGCGGATCGGCCGCATCGACAGCGAGCGCTCCCTCGTGCTTGCTCAGTTTGCGCCCCTCCGCATCGAGCACCAGCGGCAGATGAGCGTAGCGGACGCGCGGAAGCCCGAGCAATTCCTGCAGGAAGATCTGCCGCGGCGTCGAGTCGGCGAGATCGGCTCCGCGCACGACATTCGTGATGCCCTGCCAGGCATCGTCGACGACGACCGCCAGCTGATAGGCAAACCAGCCGTCGGCGCGCTTCACGACGAAATCGCCGACCTCCCGCGCGAGATCCTGCGCGATCGTGCCTTGGATCGCGTCCTCGAACGAGAGCGTGCGCGCGGGCACGCGCACGCGCCAGGCGGGATCGCGCGCGCGGTCGCGCGGCGCGACGCACGCGGGCGGATGGATGCCGCCGAACGGCGCGAGATCGCTGCGGCTGCACCAGCAGGGGTAGACCGAGCCGCCCGCCTGCAGGCGCGCCAGCGCGTCTTCGTACGCCGCGGTGCGGCGGCTCTGATGGATCGGCGGCTCGTCCGAGGTCAGGCCGAACGCCGCCAGCGTCGTCAGGATGTCGGTATCGGCGCCGGCCACCTCGCGCGGCGGATCGAGATCCTCGATGCGCACGATCCAGCTGCCTTTCGCCGCGCGCGCGAACAGCCAGCTGCCGAGCGCCGCGACCAGCGAGCCGAAATGAAGACGCCCCGTCGGCGAAGGCGCGAAGCGGCCGCGAACGGGGAGGGCGGATCGATCCATGATGCGGACGCGGACGGGACCTGCTTGCGAGTCGAGATTGAGCCACGAAGAGGCGGCACGGTCCCAGCGGACGCTCGCCGGTTGCGGAGCGCCGCGTTACCCTTCAGATTGCGGTCGGGCGCACCCATATCCGGATCGCATCGTTCAAGTCCCGAGGCTGACCATGCTGCGCATCGTTCTCTTCATCGCGACCAACCTTGCCGTCATGCTGCTCCTGACCCTCGTCGTCAAGCTGACGGGGCTGGACGTCTACGCGTACCGCCGCGGCGGCCTCGATCTGCAGGCGCTGCTGGTCCTGGCGGCCGTCATGGGCATGGGCGGCTCGTTCATCTCGCTCGCGATGTCGAAGTGGATCGCGAAGATGTCGGTCCGCGCGCGCGTCATCACCGAGCCGCGCAACCCCACCGAGGCCTGGCTTGTCGACGCCGTGCGCCGGCACGCCGACAAGGCCGGCATCGGCATGCCCGAAGTCGCGGTCTATGAAGGGCCCGAGATGAACGCGTTCGCGACCGGCATGAGCAGGAATCACGCGCTGGTCGCCGTCTCGACCGGCCTTCTGCAATCGATGGACCGCCAGCAGGTCGATGCCGTGCTGGGTCATGAGATCACCCACGTCGCGAACGGCGACATGGTGACGATGGCCCTGATCCAGGGCGTGCTCAACACCTTCGTCATCTTCCTTGCGCGCGTGCTCGGCACGCTGATCGACCGCGCGATCAGCGGCAACCGCGACTCGGGCGGCGGCTTCGCGTACTTCGGCATCGTGATCGTGCTGCAGATCGTGCTGGGCCTGCTCGCCTCGCTGATCGTCATGTGGTTCTCGCGCTGGCGCGAGTTCCGCGCCGACGCCGGCGGCGCGCGCCTGGCCGGGCGCGATTCGATGATCTCGGCCCTGCAGAGGCTTGGGGGCGATGACGGCCAGTCGACGCTGCCGAAGGCGATCCAGGCATTCGGCATCACCGGCGAGCGCGGCATCGCGCGGCTGTTCATGAGCCATCCGCCGATTCCGGAGCGCATTGCTGCGTTGCGGGCGCAGGGGGCGTAAGACCTCCTTGCTCGTCGGTCCCGCGGGAGCGGGGGTCCAGCGCCTTTGTTTTTGGTTTGTTGCGTTGTCGCTGGGGCCGGCTCAAGTCCTTGTGTTTTTTCGTCGGCCCTCCGTGGCCGACGAGTGACTTCTCTTTGCTTG
>CBINBI010000124.1:0-4318 GCA_966248875.1 uncultured Rhodanobacteraceae bacterium | reverse complement strand
CGCGCGCGGCGGCTGCGCGTCGTGTCGCGATCCACCCGCACGATCGGCACTTCGGGAAAATGCGCGCGCAGCGTTTCCTCTATGCGCTCGGTGCCCTGGCCGACGGGGTGCAGCGCAAGCCCGTCGCAGCCCGGGCACGCGCGCGGCACGGGCTGACTGAATCCGCAGTGATGACAGCGCAGCCTGCTGCTCGACTGGTGCAGCGTCAGCGCCCGCTCGCAGCGCGGGCATTGCGCGCTCCAGCCGCAGTCGTGACAGAGCAGCACCGGCGCGTAGCCACGACGGTTCTTGAAGACGAGCGCCTGCTCGCCGTGCGCGATACAGCCGGCGAGCGCGTCGAGCGTCGCGGGCGCCAGCCCGTTCCGCAACGGCTGCCGGCGCAGATCGACGACGCGCAGCGCCGGTGGTCGGGCGAGGCCTGCGCGGTGCGCGAGGCGCAGCGAGCGATAGCGTCCTGCGGCGACGTTCGCCAGCGATTCGAGCGAAGGCGTCGCCGAGCCGAGCACGACGGGTACGTCCAGCGCCTTCGCGCGCAGCACGGCGAGATCGCGCGCGTGGTAGCGAAAGCCGTCCTGCTGCTTGTACGAGGCGTCGTGCTCCTCGTCGACGATGACCAGCCCCGCGCGGGGCAGCGGCACGAACACGGCCGAGCGCGTGCCGAGCACGACGTCGATTTCGCCGCGCGCGACCGCGAGCCAGACGCGCGCGCGCTCGGTTTCGCCGAGGCCCGAGTGCAGCGCGGCGATCTCGACGCCGAGCCGCTGGCGGAAGCGACGCAGCGCCTGCGGGGTCAGCGCGATTTCCGGCAAGAGGACCAGCGCCTGACGACCGCGCGCGAGGGCGTCCGCGATGCCCGCGAGGTACACCTCGGTCTTGCCGCTGCCCGTGATGCCGTCGAGCACGAACGGCGTGAAGCCGCGTGCGGAGACGATCGCGTCGGCGGCGGCGCGCTGCTCCTCGTTGAGAGCGGGTCCGGGCACTGGTGTGCGATCCGTCGAAGCCGGCGCGGCGATCCGCTCGATCCAGCCGCGGGCGGCCGCGGTGCGCGCAGACGTGCGCCAGCCCGGCAGCAGGGCGTCGAGCTCGATCGTCGGCAGCGCGCCCGTCGCGAGCGCATCCAGCAGCCCCGCGATGCGCGTGCCCGAGCGGCGTTTCGGATCGCTGCGCGCCGCCGCGCCCTGCGGTGTCAATGCCAGCGCGGTCGAGGGCGGCGCCGGCAGCGGACGCGCCGAGCGCAGCGCCGCCGGCAGCGCCGTGTGCAGCACTTCACCCAGCGGGTGCTGGTAATAGCGCGCTGCGCGGCGCAGCGTCGTCATCAGTTCGGCGTCGAGCAAAGGCGCGTCGTCGAGCACTCGACGGGCCGGCTTGATGCGATCGGTCGGCAGATCGGAGGCCTCGGCCAGCTCGACGACCACACCGACCACGGCGCGGCGTCCGAACGGCACGAGCACTCTCGATCCCGGCGCGACGTTCGCCGCGTCTTCGGGAGCGAGATAATCGAACAGCCGGTCGAGCGGGACGTCGAGTGCGACGCGGAGGAAAGGTGGCATCAATCGGGTGTCATCGAGCCGGGATTCGCTCGGGCGAACGGCGACCGGGCGCGCGAGGAGTGTAGTCCCGTCGCTCGTGCGACCGCGCGCCAGGCGCGCGTTTTCGCTGCCTCTGCCGGTTTCGAGGTCGGCACGGCGTGATGTCGCGCACTGTGCGCGCACGGCCAATGGCGTTTGCGGTTGGTTTCTCACGTAACCGTCAGGAACATGCATCAAGTCCGTGCTTGCAGAAGGATTTTCGGTTTATCCACAAAGATTGTGGATAAGTCTGTGGATCACCATGGGCGATGGCTGCCGCAGAGCGCGCCGTTGAGCCTCTCGCGTTGCGTTGGTGATTCTTTAATCAATCGAAAATAGTCGTTTACTATCAATGTCTTGCAACGTATACACTGGGATCCGACGGCATTCCGCTGCTGCATGCGCAGCATGCCGATCGTGGATTGTCCGGGCTGTGTACAACAGGCTTGACAAGCGCGGCGCGTGCTGGGCAGGGGATTCCGGTCAACCGATGGCGCATTGTTGCGTTTTCAACGGTTTGACGTTTCCATGCAATGCAGCAATGGCCGGTTCGCACTGCCTCATGACCGCCTTCGACGAAGCGCCCGCCCGGGACGGTGCCGGCGGCGGCCTCCGCGCCATCGACCAATTCCTGCACGGCGTCGAGCGGCGCGCGCTGCGCATGGCCGAGCTCGCTACCGGCAACCGCGAGGAGGCGCTCGACCTCGTCCAGGACGCGATGTTCGGTTTCGTCCGTCACTACGGAAGCCGCGCGCGCAATGAATGGCCGCCGCTGTTCTGGCGCGTGCTGGACAGCCGGCTGAACGACTGGCATCGCCGCCAGCAGGTGCGCGGGCGCTGGCGGTTCCGATTTTCCGGCAGCGACGCGAACGAGGATGAGGTGATCGCATCCGTGCCGGATACGCGAGAGCCTGGGCCGCTGCTCCGCCTCGCGGATGGCGAAGCCGCCGTCGCGCTCGAGGCGGCGCTGCGCCAGTTGCCGCTGCGCCAGCGCCAGGCCTTTCTGCTGCGGATGTGGGAAGGTCTCGACGTTGCCGCGACGGCGGTCGCGATGCGGTGCAGCGAGGGCAGTGTCAAGACGCATCTTTCGCGCGCACTGGCGAGCCTGCGCCGCGCGCTGGAGGCGCATCGATGAACGTTCCGCACGATGACGAGGCCTGGATCAGGCGCGCGACCGGGCTGCTCGACCGTTCGGCCGACGCGCTCGACGCGGCGACGCTCTCGCGCCTCAACCGCGCGCGACAGGCGGCGCTGGCGCAACGTATCGTCGCGCCGCGCCGCTGGATCCTGACGGCAGGAATCGGCGCAGCCGCGGCGGCCGTATTCGGGCTCGCCATCGGCCTGCGTCACCGTGTCGAGACGCCAGCGCATCGCGCAACGCCGACGCTCCAGGCGGCCGACATCGATGTGCTGACGAGCGACGACGACGCGCTCGATCTCTACGAGAATCTCGATTTCTATGCGTGGCTCGAAACGCAGCCGGGTGGTCCGAATGGCTGAGCGCGCATCCACGGTTTTCGTTGGTGCCCGGCTGTGCCGCGCGTGCGCGTCGCTCGTGCTGGCCGTGCTGCTGCTCGCGTGCCCGCGCGCGGACGCCGCGATGCAGGACGAAGCGACCGCCGATACTGCGGAAACCGCAGCCGCGCCGCCGGCGCCCGTGCCATGGTCGGATCTCACTCCGGAACAGCAGGCCTTGCTGGCGCCGCTGCAGCAGCAATGGCAGGACCTGAAGCCCGGACAGCAGCAGCGACTGCGGCGCAAGGTCGAGCGCTGGCAGACGTTTGCGCCCGAGCGGCAGGAGCGTATCCGGCAGCGACTCGCGCGCTTCGCGGAGATGACGCCCGAGCAGCGTGCCGCGGCGCGCCAGCGCTTCCGTGCGTTCCAGCAACTGCCGCCGGGCGAGAAGCAGCGCATCCGCGAAACGTTCCGCCGGTTCCACGCGCTGCCGCCGGAGGAGCGGCGCGCATGGCGCGAGCGTTTCGAAAAATCCCGCGCCGCCGGTCTTAAGCCGGACGCTGCGCAACGTCCGCCGGAACCAGCACCCGACGCGTCGCCGTGAACGCATCGCCGAAGCGGCGCTCGCCTTCGGCGCGCAGGCGCGGCGCGTCCTCGTCGAGATAGCGCCGCAGCGCGGCTTCGTCGACGAGCCGGTACTGCACGGTGAAGGCGCAGGTGCCTTCGGCCGGAGGCGGCTCGCACCGCTCGAGGATCTCGGCAGAGACGAAGCCCGGAAGCGCGAGGATTTCGCGAACATGACCGGCGAGCCAGGCGCGGTACGCGGCGCAGGCCTCGGTACGCACTTCGACGTTGACTTCGTAGACGATCACGCCGTTGCGAGGCTTGCAAGCAGCGCGCCGACGAGGCCGATCGTGATGATGACCGTGTAGCAGATGCCGATCACGGTGTACTTGATCGTGGTCATGGTTGAGAGCCTTGTGGAAAGAGATTGCAACGGCGCGGCTCTACAACACAATTTAGTTGTGCACAATCGAATTGTGTGCAATCAATTGTGAAGACGGAGGGCTTCCCATGGCCAAATCGCTGCGACTGGAAGATCAGCTCTGCTTTTCGATCTACGCGGCCGGGCACGCGTTCAATCGATTTTACAAGCCGCTGCTCGGGCCGCTCGGCCTCACCTATCCGCAGTATCTGGTGCTGCTAACGCTGTGGGAGCAGGACGGGTTGCCACTCAGGACCATCGGCGATCGGCTGGCCCTCGACTCCGGCACGCTCACGCCCTTGCTCCGGCG
>CBINBI010000123.1:0-4539 GCA_966248875.1 uncultured Rhodanobacteraceae bacterium | reverse complement strand
TCGAAGCACGCTATCGCTCGACGTCGAAAGCGGGGAATCTCAACAGCCTGCTAGAATCCGCCGCTTCGCGCAGCCCGCCTGCCGGCTCCCCGCCTTGAACGCTCCACTCGCACCTGGCGCCACGCACGCCTCGCCGCTTCCGCCGCGCGCCGCGCTGATGATGATCGTGAGCGCCTGCCTGTTCGGCCTGATGGCGGTCGCGATCCGCTACGCCTCGCGGCAGCAGCACGCATTCGAGATCGCGTTCTTCCGCAGCCTGTTCGGCGCGCTGTTCGCGCTGCCGCTGATCTGGCGCGGCGGCCGACACGTGCTCGTCACGGGCAAGCTCGGCTTCTACGTGGCGCGCTGCGTGATCGGCATGCTCGGCATGATGGCCGGCTTCTGGGCGATCGTGCACCTGCCGCTCGCGCAGGCGATCGCGCTGTCGTATTCCTCGCCGCTGTTCGTGACGATCGGCGCCGTGCTGTTCCTCGGCGAGATCGTGCGCATGCGGCGCTGGTCCGCCGTCGCGGCAGGCTTCATCGGCGTATTGGTGATCGTGCGGCCGAACGCCGAGGGCGTCGCGGCCGGCGCGCTGGTCGCGGTGCTGGCGGCGGCCCTGAGCGGCATGACCACCGTCAGCATCAAGTTTCTGTCGCGCTCCGAGCCGCCCGATCGCATCGTGCTGCTGACGACGCTGCTCTGGGTTCCGCTGTCGCTGCCCGGCGCGCTGACCGTCTGGCGCTGGCCGGACGCGGCGACGTGGCCGTGGCTCGTGCTGTCCGGTTTCCTCGGCACCGGCGGCCACTATTTCTGGACGCGCGCGCTGCGCCTCGCCGATGCGTCGATGCTCGCGCCATTCAGCTACATGCAGCTTCTCGTCGTCACCGTGCTGGCCTGGCTCCTGTTCGGCGAGAAGCTCGACGGCTACACGGCCGTCGGCGCGTCGATCATCATCGGCGCGACGCTCTACATCGCGCGGCGCGAAGCGAAGCTCGCGCGAAGCAAATCCGTCGCCGCGCCTGCGGCGGGCGCGGAGCCGCAGGTGTGACCGGCTGCTGGGACAGTCAGGCCGTCTCGGGCGCGGCGCCGATCGGCCTGTATTTGCGCGCGACGTAGTCCTCGACAATCGCGACGAACTCGCGCGCAATGTTCTCGCCGCGCAGCGTCACCGCTTTTTCGCCGTCGATGAACACCGGCGCGGCCGGCGCCTCGCCGGTGCCCGGCAGCGAGATGCCGATGTTCGCGTGACGCGATTCGCCGGGCCCGTTGACGACGCAGCCCATGACGGCCAGCGTCAGGTTCTCGACGCCGTCGTACTTCAGGCGCCACTCCGGCATCTTCGCGCGGACGTGGTCCTGCACGGACTTGGCCAGCTCCTGGAACAGCGTCGAGGTCGTGCGTCCGCAGCCGGGGCACGCCGTCACGAGCGGCGTGAACGCGCGCAGTCCCATCGTCTGCAGGATCTCCTGTGCCACGATGACCTCGCGCGTGCGCGACTCGCCGGGCTCCGGCGTCAGCGAGATGCGGATCGTGTCGCCGATGCCTTCCTGCAGCAGCACGCCGAGCGCCGCGGTCGAGGCGACGATGCCCTTGGATCCCATGCCCGCTTCGGTGAGCCCGAGGTGCAGCGCGTAATCACAGCGCGCGGCGAGGTCGCGGTAGACCGCGATCAGCTCCTGCACGCCCGAGACCTTGCACGACAAAACGATGCGGTCGCGACCGAGGCCGAGAGCCTCGGCGCGCGCGGCCGAATCGAGCGCCGAGCGGATCAGCGCCTCGCGCGCGACGCGCGACGCGTCCCACGGCTCCGCGCGCGCGTGATTCTCGTCCATCAGCGCCGCGACCATGGCCTGATCCAGCGAGCCCCAGTTCGCGCCGATGCGCACGGGTTTTTGGTACTTCAATGCGTACTCGATGATCGTGGCGAACTGCACGTCGCGCTTCCGGCCGAAACCGACGTTGCCGGGATTGATCCGGTACTTCGCGAGCGCCTCGGCGCAGGCGGGCTCGCGCTCGAGCAGTTGGTGCCCGTTGTAGTGGAAATCGCCGATCAGCGGCACGCTGCAGCCCATCATGTCGAGCCGCTCGCGGATGCGCGGCACTGCCGCCGCGGCTTCCGGCGTGTTGACGGTGACGCGCACGAGCTCCGAGCCCGCGCGAGCGAGCTCGGCGACCTGCTTGGCTGTGGCCTCGACGTCGGCCGTGTCGGTGTTCGTCATCGACTGCACGACGATCGGTGCACCGCCGCCGACCTGGACGTTGCCGATGCGCACGGCGACGCTGCGCCGCCGTGCGAGAGCGCCACGCAGCGGCGCGACTGTCGGGATACCTGGATTCATTGTCGGAATTCAGCCTCCGGCGACGGCACGCTCCGCGCCCGCCTCGTCCGCCGGTTCGCCCGCCGCACCGAACGGCGGCAGCGCGAATTGCAGATAGATGCCGGTCGCCTCGATCAGGCCCATGCCGCGCACGCGCTCGGTGCGCGCCGGCGCGGGACGTCCCTGCAGATCGGCGGGCACGCTGAGCTCGATCGCCGACGAGGCGCGCTCGAACAGGCCGGGCGTGATCAGTGACGTGGGGTCGCTCTCGTCCGGACGCAACGAGGTCAGGAGCAGACCGCGCATCGACGACTGGATGCCGCCTTCGTCGGTGTTGCGCACGCCGGCCGGCAGCGCGCGCCGGCTCAGAAGCTCAACGCCGGCGTCCACGCGCCCTTCGTCGTCGATGCGGATCCAGCGGATCGTGCCGACCATCCAGTCCGGCGTCGCATCGCCGGGCTCGGGCAGTGCGAGGCCGACCAGCTCGCCGATGCGCGCGCGCACGGACTCGCCGCCGGACCCACGCTCCCACAAGAGTCGATAACCGCCCAGGCTCTGGTCGAGCACGCGCGCCTTCTGCCGCTTCGCGCGTGCCGATTCGCCGGCACTGATTGCCCACGACGCGATGCGGTCGCTTTCGCTGAGGCTGATTGCCTGCCCGCGCACGCGGCGCAGGAAGCTCTCGAAATCCTCGTTGCCGGCCAGCACGTAGTGCAGATCGTGCAGGCCGAGCACGGTGTCGAGCTGATAACCGCCGCCGAGCCGCGCGTGCGTGCGCTCGCCCGTGGCGGTCCAGCCGTCGACGAGCCGGCGCACCAGCTCGATATCGACCTGCACCGCCGGCCCGCCGCGCAGGCGGAACGTCGCGACGCGCGCGCCGGGCGGCAGGAGCGCGATCTGGCTCTCGATGAAATCGAGCAGCGGCTTCATGCGGATCGACAGCACCTCGAGCTCGCCCTGCCCGCGCTCCTCGGGCAGGTAGCCGGGACCGCGATCGCTGTCGGTGTTCATCGCGATGTCGCCCGCGCTCGACCCCGGCCGCAGCTCGCAGTAGGGCGCGACCGTGCGCGTGAATGCGATCACCTCCAGCAGCTCGCGCTGCGTGTAGCGATACGGATTGGCAAGCGCGAGCAGCAGCGCGTGGCCGTAGGCGAGCCGCGCATTGACGGCGCTGCCGAGCAGCGGATCGTCGACCACGCGATCGTCGAAGCGCGCCATCGTCATGAAGCGGTAGACGTCGTGCAGCGACTGCCAGACGCCGGCCGGCGGCGTGCGATAGAGAAGGTATGCCTTCGCGAGGTGCTCGCCGCCGTGCTGCAGCGCGCGCACGCCGGCGAGCGCAACCTGCTTCGCGCGCATGAACGGCACGTTGCCGGCCGGCGCGCACAGCTCCGCGAGCGCGATGCGGTAGCCGAGGGCAAGCTCGCTCTGGAACTCGAGCGCCAGCGCGCCGAGCTCGACTTTCTGCGGCGGCAGCGGAAAGCTCGCTCCCACGATCTGCTTGTCCGTCAGCGCCGCGAGCTGCGCGACCGGATTGCGCAGGATCTCCAGCGCATCGAGCCGCTGCACCGCATCGATGCGCGTGCGGTTGGTCTGGCGCAAGCCGTCGAGCAGCAGCTTCGCCGTCGCTCCGAAATTCGCGAGCGGCAGCGCCGCGACCCACGAGCGCAGCACGCGCGCTTCCGTCACGAACGCGCCGGCCGTCGGCGCGTGGCGCTCGGGTGTTCCGCGGAGCAGGCGACGGTAGCGGTCGTTCATGGGTTCGGCTGTTCGGCGGATATGTCGATCTCGCGGGCACGCGCGCGGCATCGCCAAGGGATGCCTTGCGAACGCGGGTATTCCGCCTCACGAATTCGGAATGACATGCAGTCTCGGCATTATAGCGAGGCCTGACGCCGTTCAGCGGCGCACGCGGAAAAGCGCGCCGCGCACGAGCCGCGCCGTCACGCGCTCGCGGAAATCCGATGGCGCCGCAAACCCGAGCCGTTCCAGGACGGGTTCGGCATCGCGCGGGCGGCCCGGCGCCAGCAGCGCGCCGAGGAGCGCCGGCCAGCGCCGCCAGCTCGCGGTGTTCTTCCTGAGCCACATCAGCGCCGGCAGCAGCGCGAGCTCGACCTCGGTGAAATCGCAGCCGAACGGAAACTGCGGAAACAGGCCTTTGGCGACGAACGGGCGCATGCGCTCGCGCAGCGCTTCAGGCGTGTTGCGGCGCCACGCGTCCGGAATGCGGAAGTCGCGC
>CBINBI010000122.1:0-4709 GCA_966248875.1 uncultured Rhodanobacteraceae bacterium | reverse complement strand
TCCGCTGGAACGGGCAGCGCTGGCAGCTAATCGACCGCGGCAGTCGCAACGGCACCCGCTTGGGGTCTCAGCGTCTGGACGCTGGGCGCCCATACGACCTCGAACCAGGCGCCAACATCGCGTTCGGTCGCAGCTCCGAAGCGTGGTTCTTGGAGGACGCGACCGCGCCGCGCGTCATGCTGACCCGTATGGGTAGCGCGCAGAGCCTGCTCGCAGAGGAGGGGGCCATCACCGTATCATCAGCGGATGGCGCCAGCGCGCGCTGCGTGATCTACAGGGTCAAGGACAACCTCTGGCAAGTCGACCACCCCGAACGACAGCCGCGTCTCATTCAGGACGGCGACATCATCGAGATCGACGGCGAGCTCTATCGCTTCTCCTGTCCGCTCGCGATTGGCTCCACCGTCGCCGACGAGGCGGGCGCCGAGCGCGTGGCAGCGGAGTTTCGAGTGTCCTCGGACGAAGAGTTCATCGAGCTATCTTTGCGTTACGCATCGCGCCGGATCCCGCTCGGCTGCCGCGGTCACAACTACCTGCTACTCGTGTTGGCTCGCGCCCGTTTGGCAGACGCTGCTGCGGGCATCGACGACGGTAACTGCGGCTGGGTTTACAAAAACGATCTAGCAGAATCCCTGCGTATCGCGGCGCAGCACGTAGACGGCGAAGTATTCCGCATCCGCGCTCACTTCGCGCAGCACAGCGTGGAGAGCGCGCGGATCATCGAGCGCCGTCCGCGCACGACCCAGCTGCGCTTCGGAATCTCCGAGATCGAGATCCTTCCGATGTGAGCTTCCACGCGATGCCACATCCATCGTTCTAGCTCGTCGACGGCTACGTCACCTCCCGACAGGCCTTTGCTCGTCCTAACCTCCGCGGGTGTCGGATACTGATGGTGCGGTGTCACGTAAACGGCATGGACGCGGTGTTCGCGCAGCACCGCGTCCAGATTGTCCACGCGCAGCCCGCCCGCGTCGACCGACACCGGCAGAGCGCGCGCCCCGGCGAGCGCAAACAACCAGCCCTGGGCGGCGAGATTATTCAACTATCGATTGACGGGAATGGATCGTGGCTGAAAAATCGCGAGCTCTAGAGCCGGTCTTATAAGCTCGGACCGAAGCCCGCCAACGAGGCGCGAGCAGACCAAGGCGCGACGACGAAGGCGTGCTGAAGCACGCGGACGAGGAGCGACACAGGGATCTTGCTGCTTAGTGGCCCCTCCCGGGCTTGAACCGGGACTCCATTGCTGGAAAGGGATTTTAAACGGGAACGAGGCAAATCCAGCCATTTCGACGTTAGGAATTCCCGAGGAAAACGTGGTGCCGGACGGCCGGAATCTGCCCTGTCCCACGCCTGTCCTGGGGTCGGGCAGCAATCCCTTGCGACCCGTCGACCCCGTTGAAGCGGCGCTCTCGGAGGCGCTGCTCCGCGCGTCCCGAGACGGTCACCACGATGTCGTGCTGGCGCTCGCCGCAGAGATTCGGGCGCGTCGTTTCGAGCGCCAGCAAGTGATCGACTTGAACGCGGAGCGCGAGCGGCGAGGGCGCTAGCGGCACATCTTTTGAGATCGCGATCGTGTTTTGAGAGTATGTGGGTCGACGCTCAGTGAGCGACCACCGCAGTCAAGCAGAAGGGCCGCGCATGGCGATGCCCATTCTCTCGAAACACGAACTGACCGAGATTGCCGGAGCCGCCGGCATCGATCCTAGAACGGCCGCGATGCACTACGGCCGCTTCTTGCTAGGTGAAGTTACGCCCCAGGTTCGGCTTGCCCTCGAACTAGTGCGGCGCGGCATTGAGATCGTCGTTCCGGCGCCGGCCAGCACTGACAAATGAACGCGAGCGAGGACGCACTACGCGCACTGGCCCGTGTGCTCGCGCCGCTCGTGGCCGAAGAGCTCCGCCGAACGGCCGCGCCGTCGACTCAGGAGCCCAAAGATGGCGACGGCGCCGTGCTCGATGATGTACTCGCCAGCGTGGGGTGGGAGCGCGCTAAATGAGCTCGTGGGGACAGTCGCGACCGCCACAACCTGCGGTCCCCCGCGAGACATTCTGCGGTCACGGTCCGCACCTTTCGCGCGGCTGGTGCCAACGCTGTTACGAGCGCGCTTACACCTTAGGCGGTCGACTCGAGGCGGCACGAGCCGGCGTTCGACACGCGACCGAAATCGAGACCCATTTCCAGCGCTGCGCAGAGCTGGCTCTATCGCCGGTTGAGCGCGCGCACGCGATCGACTTGGCGGCGGAGTGGGGGCGCATCGCGGCGGATGCGGCTACGGACGCGCTCGAACTCGAGCGCCGCATCGCGCGCGGTGAAGTGGACGAAGTTGCCGCCTAAAAGAAAAGCCCGGACTCGCCGTGACGCGAGCCGGGCCCAGTGAAGCAGATCGAACAGAAACGTGACAGATAATGTCCTAGCACAATCGGCGGAAAAACCGCCAGAAAACCGCCAGTTTTGCGTTACGACTTTCGAATCCCGGCAGTCGACACACGGGCGCGCGCTCGCCACGACCTGGCCTAAGGTGCGTCATCTCATCGCAACGGACGCAGATCTCACCGAAGCCAAGGACGGGCTTTGCCTGGTCTTCGGGGAGATCAAGCCGGACGCCGCGGGCCAGCTGCGCCACAAGAAGAGTCAGATCGTCGCCCTTCACGCGCTCGGCGTCGACATTGACGACGCGCCGGAAGATGCGGCGATCCGGGCGATTGCTGCGCTCGCAGATCGTGGGCTCGAGTTCGTAGGGTGGCCAACGCACGGTCAGCTCTCAAAGCCGAAAGAGGGGCTGATCCGGTGCAGAATTGTGATCCCTCTAAGTGAGCCCGTTCCCGCTGAACGGTGGCCAGCATTTTGGGGCGCGGCGCTGGAACAACTTGGGTTAACGGCGCTGGCTGATGGGCAGTGCAGAGACTGCTCCCGTCTATTCTTTTTGACGTGCCCACCGGACAAGCTCGACCAGTTCGACAAATGGCACGCACTCCTTTCAAACGACGGCGCGCCGCTCGACGTGACCAAGGTGCCGGTGAGGGTGGCCGCGGCTCCCGCGCAGTCGGAGCGACGGATCGACCTGAACGCGCCGGATGTCGTTAGGGGCTTCGATGGCGTCACCTACCAGAAGGCACCGAAGGGCACGAACCCGTTCAGCCACGCGGAGCACTTGTGCCGAACGATGCCGCCGTCTATCAGTGGGCAAAAGGGCCACGTGGCTTTGCTGCGCGTTGCACGGGCGCTGTGCTGGGGTTTGGAGCTCGAGGCGGCGCAAGTTCGCAACTTGCTTTTGGAGCTGTACAATCCGCGCTGCGATCCGCCTTGGAGCGATGCGGAGATCGAGCACAAGATCGAGGCTGCCGAGCAAGAGAAAGGCGCGCCTTTCGCCCGCGGTGCGTTGCTGCCGGCTCCGCCGGACAGCTTCGATCACTTGCCGCTGATCGTCCAGCGGGAGCGCCGGTTCTGGCTGCGCGAGCCGGGCTCGGACGACTACGCTTGCCGCGTCAAAGAGCCGGACTTGGTCCGCAAGTGCAAAGACCTGTACGGCGAGCAAGAGCTAGCGACGTGGAACGAAAGTGAAAATCCGCGCGTCGGCAAGGCCACCATCGAGAATAAGTCTCGTGTCGCTGACCGCGTGGTGACCTGCTACTTCGTGCCGCGCACGACCTTCGACATCGAAACGAACACATTGACGGAGGGCTTGCGTACGGATCCGAAACTGGCGCCGACGTTCAACGAGCACGTGGAACGCTGGCTCGGTTCGCTCGCGGGCGATGATCTCGCGCCGCTGAAGCAATGGATCGCGGGTTGTCGTCCCGAGCTCTTGCGCGCGCCCGCACCGGCGCTCGGCATTGTCGGACCAAAGGAGGCGGGCAAAAGCTTGATCGCTGCCGGGCTTGCCAGGATCTGGGGTGACCCGTGCGCGCCCGTCTCCGCCATGGTTCTGGTCGCGCAGTTCAATGCCGATCTTGCGCGTTGCCCGGTCGTGCTCGCTGACGAAAAACTTCCGAACGACATGAGCGGGGAAGACTTTCGCGAGAAAGTGGCAGCGCGCTCGCACAGCATCGAGCCGAAGGGGAAGGAACGCCAAGTGCTGAACGGTTCTATCCGGCTGGTCGTTGCCGCGAACAACATCGATCGCGTGGTCGGCCTCACCGGCGAGAAGTGCGACGACGATCTACAGGCGATCGCAGACCGCTGGCGGTTAATCGAAGTGACTCCGGACCGCGCCGCGGAGTGTGTCCAGGCCCTCGCGCCACTGAAGAGCTCGGACGGCAGCAACGTGGACCTGCGAGCGCTCGCCGAACATTTCCTTTGGATACAGGCAAACGTGGAGCCGAATCGCGGGCGCTTCGTGGGCTCGCCGCCGGACCCAAAGATCCTGGCCCGGTTGCGCCGTAGTGAGGCGTCGCGAACGCTGCCCGAAGTCTTCGAACTGGTCAGCGAGTTCCTTGCCGAACCGTGGCCGATGAACGAGAGCGTCAGCGACCCGGTTCCGCGCCGCGGAGAGCCGCAGCACGATCAACGCCGGAACCACCCGTTCATCGTACAAGGCGGGCGGCTATTCGCGCGGTACGGCGTCATTGCGGCTATCGTGGGTGAGACGGCAAAGGCCGTTGGTGTGGCGCTGCGGCCGTTCCAAGTCGGAGAGCGCGAATTAGTGCAGATCGGCGGGACGCGGGCTCGGGTCTATCGCCTTGACGTGGACCGACTTCGCCAAGTGGTG
>CBINBI010000121.1:0-5008 GCA_966248875.1 uncultured Rhodanobacteraceae bacterium | reverse complement strand
TGTAGACGTCCGGGTGCGCCTTCTCGATCTCGTCGAGCAGCAGCACGCAGTGCGGGTGCTTGACGATCTGCTCGGTGAGCAGGCCGCCCTGGTCGAAGCCGACGTAGCCCGGAGGCGCGCCGATCAGGCGCGATACCGAGTGCGCTTCCATGTACTCGGACATGTCGAAGCGGACGAGCTCGATGCCGAGCTGCAGGGCGAGCTGGCGCGTGACCTCGGTCTTGCCGACACCGGTCGGGCCCGCGAGCAGGAAGCAGCCGATCGGCTTCTGCGGATTGCCGAGTCCCGAGCGTGCCATCTTGATCGCGCTCGCGAGCGCGTCGATGGCGGCATCCTGGCCGAAGACCACCATCTTGAGGTTGCGGTCGAGATTCTTCAGCACGTCGCGATCGGACACCGACACCTGCTTGGGCGGGATCCGCGCCATGCGCGCGACGATGTACTCGATCTCCGGCACGTCGACGGTGCCGGTGCGCTGATCCTCCGGCAGCAGGCGCTGGCGCGCACCGGCCTCGTCGATGACGTCGATCGCCTTGTCCGGCAGCAGCCTGTCGGCGATGTGCTTGACCGAGAGGTCGACAGCCGCCTTCAGCGCGTCGTTGGTGTATTCGACCTTGTGGTGCTCCTCGAAGCGCGCCTTCAGGCCCTTCAGGATCTCGACGCTGTCGGCGATGGTCGGCTCGACCACGTCGATCTTCTGGAAGCGCCGCGCGAGCGCGCGGTCCTTCTCGAAAACACCGCGGAATTCCTGGAACGTCGTCGAGCCGATGCAGCGGATCTCGCCCGAGGCGAGCATCGGCTTGATCAGGTTCGAGGCGTCCATCGTGCCACCCGAAGCCGAGCCGGCGCCGATGATCGTGTGGATCTCATCGATGAAGAGGATCGCGCCCGGCTCCTTCTTGAGTTGGCCGATGACGGCCTTGAGACGCTTCTCGAAGTCACCGCGGTACTTCGTGCCGGCGACGAGCGCACCGAGGTCGAGCGCCCAGATCGTGCAGTCCTTCAGCACGGCCGGGACGTTGCCTTCGACGATGCGCTTGGCGAGGCCCTCCGCGAGCGCGGTCTTGCCGACGCCGGCCTCGCCGACGTACAGCGGATTGTTCTTGCGCCGGCGGCAGAGCACTTGAATCGTCCGCTCGATTTCCTCGTTGCGGCCGATCAAGGGATCGATCTTGCCCTGGCGCGCGAGTTCGTTGAGGTTGTTCGCGAACTCGGTCAGCGGATTGCCGCGCGGCTCCTCGCCGCCCTCGGCTTCGCGGCCGGCGTCGCCCTGCCCGGGCTGGCCCGACTCCTGGCCGATCTTGGCGATGCCGTGCGAGATGTAGTTGACGACGTCGAGGCGAGAGACTTCCTGCTGGCCGAGGAAATACACGGCGTGCGAGTCCTTCTCGCCGAAGATGGCGACCAGCACGTTCGCGCCGGTGACTTCCTTCCGGCCCGACGACTGCACGTGGTAGACCGCGCGCTGGAGCACGCGCTGGAAGCCGAGCGTCGGCTGCGTGTCGCGCTCGTCGTTCGGCGGCAGGACGGGCACCGTCTCGGTGATGATCGAGCGCAGGTCGCGCCCGAGCTTGCCGATGTCGGCATTGCAGGCGCGCAACACGGCGGCTGCGGAAGGATTTTCCAGCAGCGCGAGCAACAGGTGCTCGACAGTCATGAACTCATGACGCTGCTCCCGGGCTTCCTTGTAGCACTGGCCGATGGTGAGCTCGAGGTCTTTGCTGAACATTCCTTACGTCTCCGCAGATCCTGCCTTGCAAGATTGGGGCCGGTCAGGCTTTTTCCATGGTGCAAAGCAGGGGGTGCTGATGAGTCCGGGAAAATTCGTTGACCTGGGTGACCTTGGTCTCCGCCACCTCCCGCGTGAAGACCCCGCAGACCGCCTTGCCGCGGGTGTGGACGTGGAGCATGACCTGCGTGGCCCGCTCCCGATCCATGTTGAAGAAGGTCTCGAGCACCACCACGACGAAATCCATGGGGGTGAAATCGTCGTTGAGCAGAATGACCTGATAGAGGGGCGGTCGCTCGACTTCGGGCCGGGCCTCCTCCAGGACGAGGCCGGGGCCGTGTTCGCTGCGCCGGTCGGTTTGCTGGGTCATAAGCCTCTGGTTCTGGCGATTCGCCTTCAGTATAGCTCCGAGGTCCGGAGGGTTTGAGCCGACCATCCGGGCCTTTGCAAACATTGAATCAGCGCCCCCGTGAACGGCAGCCGCCACGAGCGGCTCCTGTAGACTTCCTTTCATGACACTCTCGGGCATGAACGTCTCCGACATGAAGCGGGACTCCACGATCGATGCCGCGGTCGCCGCGGACGAGGCTATATGGCGGCCGCACGTGACCGTCGCAACCGTCGTGCCGCGCGACGGGCGCTTCCTGCTGGTCGAGGAGGACGTCCGCGGCCGCGTCGTGCTGAACCAGCCGGCCGGGCATCTCGATCCCGACGAGCCGCTCCAGGCCGCCGCCGTGCGCGAAACCTTGGAAGAGACCGGCTGGGACATCGAGCTCGACTGCCTGCTGTGCGTGCAGCAGTGGCAGAACTCCGAATCGGGCCGCCACTTCGTGCGCTTCACCTTCGCCGGCCGGCCGCTGCGCCATCACCCGGAGCGCGCGCTGGACGACGGCATCCTGCGCGCGATCTGGCTGAGCCGCGAGGAAATCGCCGCAGAATCCGAGCGACTGCGCAGCCCGATGGTGCTGGCGAGCGTGGATGACTGGCTCGCAGGCCATCGCCTGCCGCTCGACGCGATCCGTTACCTTAGCGCCCATCCCTGAGCGCAGGAGCGCAGAGCGGTTTCGCCGGCTGCACGTCTGATCGAAAAGCAGAGATAGGAACGTTGCTGAAACCGGAGGTCATCGTCGGCATGTCGGGCGGCGTCGATTCATCCGTCGCCGCGCTGCTGCTTCGGCGCGAGGGCGTGCCGATCGCGGGCATGTTCATGCAGAACTGGGAAGAGGACGACCGCAACGGCCCGTGCCGCGCCGACGAGGACCGCAAGGACGCGCTCGCCGTGTCCGCGCGGCTGGGCATTCCGCTGCACATGCGCAACTTCGCCGCCGAGTACTGGGACCAGGTGTTCGCGCACTTCCTCGACGAGTACCGCGCCGGCCGCACGCCGAACCCGGATGTGCTGTGCAACCGCGAGATTAAGTTCCGCACGTTCCTCGACCACGCGCGCGCGCTCGGCGCCGACAAGATCGCGACCGGCCATTACGCGCGCGTCGATCGCGTCGACGGGCGCTGGCGCCTGCTGCGCGCGCGCGACCGGGCGAAGGACCAGAGCTATTTCCTGCACGCGCTCGGGCAGGACGCGCTGTCGGCGACGCTGTTCCCGATCGGCGATCTCGAAAAGGCCACGGTCCGCGCGCTCGCGCGCGACGCCCGGTTGCCGACGCACGCGAAAAAGGACTCGACCGGCATCTGCTTCATCGGCGAGCGCGATTTCCGCGCGTTCCTCTCCGGTTACATCCCGGCACAGTCCGGCGAGATCCGGACGCCGGAAGGCGCCACCGTCGGCGAGCACGTCGGCGTGTTCTTCTACACGCTGGGGCAGCGCAGCGGCCTCGGCATCGGCGGACGCGCTGAAGGTGCCGGCGAGCCCTGGTACGTCGTCGGCAAGGACGTGGCGCGCAACGTCCTCATAGCAGCGCAGGGCCATGAGAACGAATGGCTGCAATCGCGCCGCCTCATCGCCCGGGAGCTGACCTGGATCGCCGGCGAGCCGCCTGCCACGGAATTCCGCTGCACCGCCAAGACGCGCTACCGGCAGGTCGATCAGGCCTGCGAAGTCCACATCACGGGCTCCGAATGCGAAGTCGCGTTCGACGAGCCCCAGCGCGCCGTCACGCCGGGCCAGTCCGTCGTCTTCTACGACGGCGACGTCTGCCTCGGCGGCGGCGTCATCGAGAGAAGCGACGCACCGTTCGGAGGCTGGCACGATGCCTGCGCGTGAAGCGCGCGTGATCGCGCTCGCCGGCGTGTTCCAGGCCTGCCGCCTGGTCCACGATCTCGCCACGCGCGGCAGCGTCGACGCTGCCAGCAGCGAAGCCAGCCTCGCCAGCATTTTCCGCATCGACGCCGACAGCGCCGCCGACGTGTTCGGCGGCCTCTCCGGCGTGCGCATGGGACTGGAACAGCTGATCGCGCAACTCGACGACGGCGCCCGCGAGCTTGCGCTGACGCAACTCGTGCTGAGCGTGACCCGCCTCGCCCGCCGCCTCGAGCGGCTGCCCGCCATGCGCGACGCCCTGCGCAGCGGCATCGAATCGATCCAGCGCCAGATTCCGCACGTCGGCGTCAATCACGCCGGCGTGCAGGCGCGCCTGGCCGAACTTTACTGCGAGACGCTCTCGCGCGTGCGCCCGCGCATCGTCGTGCACGGCAACCCCGCGCATCTCGGCAATCCGCGCGACGTCGAGCAGATCCGCGCCATGCTCCTCGCCGCCGTGCGCGCGGCCGTGCTCTGGCACCAGGTCGGCGGCGGCCAGTTCCGCCTGCTGCTGCGACGACGCGAGTACGCCATGCTGGCGAGAGGATTGCTGGCGCGGTGCACGCTCGACCGCGGGTGAATTCGAGCTCAGGGCGGATTCGCCGTTGCCGATTGCGAGTCGCTTGCGATTCTCGATATGACGCGAACGTCGTGGCTGTGGCTCCCTTCGGGCGAAAAGGGCACGGCTCGGTTTGGTCGTTTTCGACCTCGTCGTTCCCGCGGAAGCGGGAACCCAGTGCCTTTCGCTTTTCGTTTAGCGCCCGAGATATAAACCGATCCGCGTCCCTGCGGGTCTTGCCGGCCATCCTGGCCGGCGCGGGACTTTCTCTTGCTCGTGCAAGAGAAAGTCACCAAGAGAACACGCCCTCGGTGACGCGCCGGCGCAGCGCACCGGTGCGCTGCGGGCGGCCGGGGTTTTTGCCGACAGGCCTTCCCTAGCCTGTGGCAAATTGCGGCGCGATCCCGCGCGCCGCCCGCGCGCTGAGCGCGGCCTCTTACGTCCGACCTCCGCCGCGTCACAG
>CBINBI010000120.1:0-5163 GCA_966248875.1 uncultured Rhodanobacteraceae bacterium | reverse complement strand
GCGGTCTTGCCGACGCCGGGCTCGCCGATCAGCACCGGATTGTTCTTGGTGCGCCGCTGCAGCACCTGCACCACGCGGCGGATCTCCTCGTCGCGCCCGATGACGGGATCGAGCTTGCCCTTCTCCGAACGTGCGGTGAGATCGATCGTGTATTTCTCCAGTGCCTGGCGCTGGTCCTCGGCGCCCTCGGACTGCACTTTCTCGCCGCCGCGCACCTTTTCGATTGCGGCCTCGAGATTCGCCTTCGTCGCACCCGCCGCCTTCAGCGCGCCGCCGAGCTCGCCGCGATCGTCGAGCGCTGCGAGCACGAACAGCTCGCTCGCAATGAACGCATCGCCGCGCTGCTGCGCGAGCCTGTCGGTGAGATTGAGCAGCCGGCTGAGATCGTTCGAGACGTTGATGTTGCCTTCCTGCCCCGCGACGCGCGGCAGCCGGTCGAGAATCTGCCCGACGCGCGTGCGCAGCGCCGGAACGTTGACGCCGGCCTGCGACAGCAGCGGCACCGTCGATCCGCCCTGCTGGTCGAGCAACGCCGCCATGACGTGCGCCGGCTCCAGCATGTTGTTGTCGCGCCCGACCGCGAGGCTCTGGGCATCGGCCAGAGCCTGCTGGAATCGCGAGGTCAGTTTGTCCATGCGCATGCGGGCTTCTCCCGGAAGCGGGCAACCAGAAATGTTGCACCAACGTGGGGCGGTACGCGCACGGTTTCAACCGTTTTTCCGCGCTCAAATAGGCGGAAAGTGCGTCGGCGGCGCGATCCAGATGAGGCTCGCGAAGCGGCCGGTCCTGCCGTCGCGGCGGTACGAATAGAACTCGGGCTGCGCGTATGTGTCGAGCTCGCCGCCCCGGACGCGGCGCACGCCGCATGCGGCGAGGCGCCGGCGCGCGAGAGCATAGAGATCGCAGAGCCAGTGACCGGGCCGCGTCGCTGCGAACGCAGCCGATGCACCCTCGTCGGCA
The DNA here is from genome assembly GCA_966248875.1 of uncultured Rhodanobacteraceae bacterium. GTDB lineage: Bacteria > Pseudomonadota > Gammaproteobacteria > Xanthomonadales > Rhodanobacteraceae > Dokdonella_A. The sequence continues at coordinate 4,203 of CBINBI010000120.1, read as the reverse complement.
TCCACGAAAGCCGCACGCACCTCGTCACCGACTTCATAGGATCGAGGGCCGATCGCGGGGCCCAGCCACGCGATGAGCGACGCCGGCGCGATGCCGAGCTTCGCGACCGTCGCCTCGATCACGCCGCCGGCGAGCCCGCGCCAGCCCGCGTGCGCGATGCCGACGGCCGAGCCGTCGTCCGCACAGAGCAGCACCGGCAGGCAATCCGCGGTCAGGACCGCGAGCACGCGGCCTGGCGTGCGCGTGACCGCGGCATCGGCTTCGGGCTCTCCGTCGCACGGTGGTGCGTCGGCATCGAACACCACCGTGCTGTGGACCTGTCGCAGCCAGCACGGCGACGACGGAAGACTCAGCGCATCGACCAGCGCCGCGCGGTTGGCCTCGACGGCAGCCGGCGCGTCGCCGCAGCGGGTGCCGAGATTGAACGTGTCGAACGGCGGTTGCGACGTGCCCGGGAGCCGTCGCGTCGTAACGGCGGCGCGCACGCCGGCGGGCGCCGGCCAGTTCGGGATCACGATCTCGCGCGGCGCGCTCATGCGTGCTCGCGCGCGTCCTCGCGCAAGGCCTCGACGAGGTCGGCCATGTCCGCCGGCATGGGACACTCGACCGTGATCGTGCGTCCATCCGCCGGATGGGCGAATTCGAGCCGCTCGGCGTGCAAGGCCTGCCGGCGGAATCCGCGCAGCGCTTCGGCGAGCCGCGGTGCCGCCGCCTTGGGCAGCTTCAGCCCGCCCCCGTATTGCACGTCGCCGACCAGCGGATGGCGGATGTGCGCCATGTGCACGCGGATCTGATGCGTGCGGCCGGTCTCGAGCCGGCATTCGATCAGCGTGAGCGCGCGGAAACGCTCGCGCACGCGGTAATGCGTGATCGCTTCGCGGCCGTCCTCGCGCACCGCCTGCTTCAGCCGGTCGCGCGGATGGCGGCCGATCGGCGCATCGACCGTGCCGCCCGCGATCATCTTGCCGTAGACGACCGCGAGATACTGGCGGTGCACGTCGCGCTCGGACAGCTGCTCGACCAGCGCCGTGTGCGCGCGCAGCGTGCGCGCGACCACCATCAGGCCCGACGTGTCCTTGTCCAGCCGGTGCACGATGCCGCCGCGCGGAATCCGGGCGAGCTTCGGATCGTGGTGCAGCAGCGCGTTCTGCAGCGTGCCGGCGGGATTGCCGGCACCGGGATGCACGACGAGGCCCGGCGGCTTGTCGACGACGATGAGGTCGTCGTCCTCGTAGCGGATGGCGAGCGGAATCGCCTCGCCTTCGGCACCGATCTCGCGCTCGAGCCGCACCTCGACGACGACGGACTCGCCGCCGCGCACGATCTGCCGCGGCGGCACCTCGGCCCCGTCGAGGCGCGCCGCGCCGGCCCTGATCCACGCCGCGAGGCGCGAGCGCGAATAATCCGGGAAGAGATCGGCCAGCACCTGGTCGAAGCGCCGGCCGGCGGCTTCTTCCGGGACGCGCGCGTTCAGCGTCGGTTCGGGGGCGCTCATGGGGTTCTCGCCGGCCGCGCGCGTGTTTCCGGCGCGTTCGGGTTATCATCGTCCGTCAATCATCGCAGAGCACGCCGTCCGCATGCGAGTTTCCCGCACACTCCGTCCGTTCCTCCGGCTCGCGCTGGTGGCGCTGCTCGCCGCCCTCGCCGGCTGCTCGCTGTTCCACCGCGGCAAGCGCGGCAATCCGATGGACACGCTGCCCGTCGAGCAGCTCTATCAGCAGGGCGTCGATGCGCTCGAGGTCGGCAACTACGACTTCGCGGGACGCTCGTTCGAGCGCCTCATCGCGCGCTTTCCGTTCGGGCCGTACACCGAGCAGTCGCAGATCAATCTCGCCTACGTGCAGTACAAGAACAACAAGCCCGAAGACGCGTATTCGACGATCAACCGCTTCATCAAGACCTATCCGACGCACAAGCACGTCGACTACGCGTACTACCTGCGCGGGCTCATCAACTTCAACCGCTCCGCCGGCTTCATCGAGCGCTACGTCGGCCAGGACATGACCAAGCGCGACCAGGCCAACCTGCGACAGTCATTCGACGACTTCGGTGCGCTCGTCACGCGCTATCCGCAGAGCCGTTACGCCGAAGATTCGCGCCAGCGCATGATCTACCTGCGCAACATGATGGCGCAGTCGGATCTGCACGTCGCGATGTACTACCTTCGCCGCAACGCCTATGTCGCGGCCTCCAACCGCGCGAAATCGATCGTCGAGACGTATCCGCAATCGCCGCAGGCAGGCGACGCGCTCGCGATCATGGTCAAGAGCTACAAGAACCTCGGCCAGGACAAGCTCGCCGACGACGCCGAGCGCGTGCTCAAGCTCAACTACCCGGACCATCCGTCCCTGCACGGCGACTGGCCGCACTACCGCGCCTGGTACTGGAAGCTGATTCCGCTCAGCAATCGCGGGTGAGAGGCGGCGGCGCGGTGCCGCAGGGCGTTTCCTTCCTTCGCGAACGCGCGCGTCATGCCGGCGATCGCGCGTTTGATGGCCGACGAAAAAAGGCTATCCGGAATCTAGTGTGGGATCCGAGAATTCGGCTGAGGGGCGGATCCCACCACTTGCGATGTGGATCCGATACTGCTCTAAGCGCGCGGCAGGTGTCCGAAATTTGTTGGGTTAGTGCATCCATCGTTCCCGCCTGCAGCATGCAGGAGCGCGCGCGCCGACGTTAACCCTGTAACTTCTTACAGGGTTGACCCCCTCCGCGGGGGCGCCTGGATCGATACGTTCCCGCATCGATCGAAGTCAACTTTCCCGATCGAAGTCACACCACGTTGACGAAGACGTTGGGGGAGCCCCGCGTCGGAGGCTGGATCTGGACGGGACAAGGCCAGGGATGTTTCGCGGTGTTCAGTCGCTTCGCCTCGGTCTTGCGCGGCACGATTTCCTGCGGAAGCTGGCCGTACGCCATCGCGCACACGCCGGGCACGACCGCGCAATTCCTGACGCGACACTCCGGCTCCGGCTCCGGCATGGCGGCCGATCAGGAGGTCCTGTTGGGCGCGCCGCCGGGCACGCCGCCCTGGGCCCCAGCCGGTACCTGCAGTGGACCGGACACGACGGTGGATGTGCTCGTGCTGTTCAGCGCGGACTACTCGCCGCTCGGTGCGTCGATTTGGGAAGACGCTCAGTTTTCAGTTGATCTGGCACGAGGCATTGTGCACAACAGCCTCTCGACGGCAGACGTGCGGTTAGCGGGTGCGGCGCGAATTTCGCGAACTGGGCCGGGGTATCCGCCGCAGGATTTGATCGACATCGCCATCGATCCCGAGGTGCTCGCATTGCGGGATTATTGGGCCGCTGATGTCGTCAGCTATCTGGCCGCCGGCACGGCAGCACAGGCGGGGAATAAACTGGGCGCCGGGCGCATACCTGGCTACCTTGGGTCGCCGCCACCGGGGCCGGCCTTTGCACCGTTTGCGTTCACGGCACTGCTGGGGCGTTATGCAACCGATCCAGCGTTCTATGTTTTCCCGCACGAGTTAGGCCATACCTTCGGAGCGAACCATGCTCGCGGCGACACGCCTCCCGACAATCCCACGCCGGTCGAGCCGTGGGCGTTCGGGAAATGGGCCGCGATGACGCACCAGCAAGCGCAGAAGAATCGCTACGGTGCGCACGATGTGATGTCGTATATCAACCAGTGCCTCGCAGTCGTCCTCGACAACAATCCTGACAATTGTCAGATGGTGCCTTTTTACTCGAACCCTGCCGTCACAGTGACGACGGAGTACCTCACGGATGCGGGCGATTTGTGGACCTTCACCACCGGAGCGCCGCACAACGGCGCTGCCCCGGCCGACAACGCCGCGGTGATCAGCGAATTTGCTCCTTGCTCAGCCCAATACCGGGCACGCACGGATCGCATCTTCGCGCACCCTTTCGAATAGGACGGCCATGCTCTCCAGATTCTGTCTGACTTCGCTCTTGTTGATTGCGACAGCGGTCGTTGCAGGGCCCGTCCTTGCCGGCAACATCGTGGAATTGCCATCGGATGTGTCGGTATCGCTGGGGGCCGAGCCGACCGTTGGACTGGGACCGGGAGACACCGTCACATTCACGATTTCCGTCACGAACAACGGTCCCGCGGTGGTCGACCGGCTAACGCTCTCCAGTTCGTTTTTTGTGGACGAGCTCGATGTGTTCGCTGGAAACGTCATCGCATGTGAAGGTCCGTTGCTCGTGGGCGTTTCGG
>CBINBI010000119.1:0-5434 GCA_966248875.1 uncultured Rhodanobacteraceae bacterium | reverse complement strand
GCACGCATCCACCGAAGAAGGCTACTTTACCTGCATCGCCGCGCAGGGTGGCCCCTGCACGGTCAGCGCAAGCGGCCGCTTCACGTTCATCCTGGGCGGCGGCACGTCCGCATCGGCGCCGAGCTTTGCCGGCATCGCCGCCTTGCTGAATCAGAAAACCGGCTCGGCGCAGGGCAATCTCAATCCGCGCCTCTATTCGCTCGCAGCGAGCGCAGGCTCGTCGGTGTTTCATGACATCACCGTCGCGAGCAGCGGCGTATCAAACTGCACGCTCGCAGTGCCGAGCCTCTGCAACAACAGCACGCCGGGGCCGAACGGACTCTCGGGCGGCCTCTCGGGCTACAAGGTCGGCCCGGGCTACGATCTCGCGACGGGGCTCGGCTCGGTGAATGCGACGAGCCTGCTCGCGCGCTGGAACGGCAACGCCGCGTCGGTGAATCTGAATCAAGCCGGTTTAACCGGCTCCTGGTACAACCCGGCGACGAGCGGCCAGGGCGTCGTGATGCAGGTGGTGCCCGATCTCTACGGGCCCGGCGCAGGCCTGCTGTTCGGCGGCTGGTTCACCTTCGACGTTACCGCTGCAGGCGGCCAGCGCTGGTACAGCGTGCAGGGCAGGGTCAGCGAATCAGACTCCGCGACGATGCCGATCTACCAATCCGAAGGCGGCAATTTCGATGCGCCGCCGATCGTCGGCGTGACCGAAGTCGGCGAGGCGACGTTCACGTTCAGCGACTGCACGCACGGCACGCTGACGTACGCGTTCGACGACGGTAGCGGCCGCAGCGGCTCGATTCCGCTCACGCGCCTCGGCAACAACGTCGCCTGCGAACCGGGTGGCAATGCGACGCCGCCCGGCGCGTATTTCCTCTCGGGCGCGTGGTACGACCCCGCAACGGCGGGACAGGGCTTCGTGTTCGACATCGATCCCGTCGCGCACACGCTGTTCGCGGCCTGGTACACCTACGCGACGAACGGCCAGCAGATCGGCGGCGGCTCGAGCCAGCGCTGGTACTCGCTGCAGTCCGCCTTCACGCCGGGAGCGAGCTCGATCGACGACATTGCCATCTTCCGCACCACGGGCGGCGCCTTCGACGATCCGCACGCGGTGACGACGACGCAGGTCGGCACGGCAACTCTCGATTTCCACGGCTGTGTCGCCGCGACGCTGAGCTACCGCTTCACCACCGGCGAGAACGCCGGCCGCACCGGAACGATCCCGCTCGCGCGGACCACGATGCCGCCTGCGAGCTGCGGACTCTGAACCGACGCATCCGGAGCGCCCGCCGTGCTGCGCGGGTGCTCCGTTTTGCGTTGCGCGAATCAGAAGTTGAAGCCCGTGGTGAAGATGCGATCGGGATCGGTCTCGAACGCGCCGGCATCCACGGCGCTTCCGACCCAGCGCAGAAAACCTTCCCCGCGCTGATCGTTGGGGAAGACACCCAGGTTCGGCAACGTGCCGCCGTTGATCGCGACGCTGCCCTGCCCGAGCGCGTGCGTGGGCGTGAGGCCTCCGTTGTCGGTCAGCGGACCCAGCAACGCCGGTCCCCACACGGTGTCGGCCGGCGGCGGCTGGTTGGTGAAGGTGATAATGTTGTGCGAGCCCGAGAACGAGACGCCGGGCGGCGTCGACGGCGGCCCGCCCAGATCGAACGCATCCGGATCCTGCGCGGTGTTGCCGGTGATGATCGAGCTGGTCATGACCATGTTGGCAAGCGCGTTCCAGTGCACGCCGACGCCCGCGACATCGCCGTGCAGCGTCGTGTGCCTGGCGTCGTTGTTGGCGATCGTGGAGTTGTAGAGATAGAAGGCCTGGCGCGCGTACATGCCGCCGACCACGTCGTCGGCGTGGTTGCCCGAGACGGTGCTCTGGAACACGAATGCGAGATTCGTATCGACGGCCGCGAGCGCCATGCCGCCCGCGCGCACCGCCGCGTTGTCCACGACGGCGGTCTCGAAGATGCCGGCGTAGCTCCGCGCGAAGATGCCGCCGCCGAAGGTCGCTGTCGTGCCGAGATGTCCCGCGATGTTGCCGGACACGACGCTGTACAACGCGCGGATGCCGCCGAGCGCGTATACGCCGCCGCCGCTCGAGTAGCCGTTACCGTAGGCGAGCGTCTGGTTGCCCTCGATGATCGAGTGGTCGAGATCGAGGAAGCCGGCCGTGAACACGCCGCCACCGAGCGCCGCGTAATTGCTCCCGCTGGAGGCGGCACAGCCACGGATCGTGGAATTCTTCACCTTCACGTTTTCGTTGGAGTAGATGCAGCCGCCCTTCACGTGCTGGTCGTTGATGTATTTCCGGCCGCCGCTGATCGTGAGGCCGTCCACGACCAGCCAGCCGCCGCCGAGATCGAACAGGACGTTGCCGAAGGCACTCGGCGGCGACTGCGATGCGTCGATCGCGAGCCGGTCGCGGCCAGGTCCCTGCAGCGTGATGTCGCGCGAGCCGATCATGATGGCGCCGGCCGTCAGCGAGATCGTGCTGCAGTTGAGCTGCGTGAGATCGATCGTTTCGCCGTCGACCGCGTTCTCCGCGATGTCGCGCAGGCTGCCGGGGCCGCTGTCGTCGCAATTGGTCACGGCGACCGTGTTCGGCTCGTGCGGAGTCATCCGCGGCGGCGACGTCGCGACGATGCGCGGCGAGATCAGCGGCGCGTCGAGGCCGGGCGGCAGCACCGCCGCCTCCGGATGCGTCGCCGTCGCGAACAAGCCTGTCAGTACCAGCACCAGGGGGCGCATCCTGTGCGCCCCGATGCGGGTGGAAGTGCCGAGCGTGGTCATGTCTTCTCTCTCCGTGGTGCCCGGACACCGTGCCCGGCCTGCACGCGAAGAACGCCCAAGCACCAGGAATTGAGACAAGCCGCGCTCTTTTCCGCGCCCCGTCCGGCCGTCCGCCAGCGTGAGGCAGGACGGCGGGCGTGAGCGAGAGGATGTCCGACGAGCGGGAATGCTCCTCAGTTGAATCCGTTCACGAAGATGATGTCGGGGTTGGCCTCATAGGCACCGACCGTGAGGCCCGCCGATGTCTGCCGCGGAAATCCCGGCCCGCGCTGGTCGTACGGCAGGCTCAGAATGTTGTCGCCGAAGCCCTGCGCATTGAAGGATGTAGGGATGTGCGTGTGCGTCGGTCCGCCGTTGTCCGCAAGCGGCAGCAGGCCGGGATCACCATGGTCGGTGTCGTTGGGCAGCCCGATGTTGAATTCCATGATGATGTTGTCGGCCCCCTGGATGCCGAGCGCGTTGCCGCTGAGATCGAAGATGTCGCCGGGTGTGCCGACGCCGGGCACGGTGTTGTTCGACAGAATCGAACTGTAGATCGTCGAGACCACATTCACGTTGACGCCCGCACCGTAATATTGCCCGGCGCCGTTGTTCCAGACCGCCGCGCTGTTGAAGGCGACGGTGCAGTTGTACATGAAGAGCTCCGGGCGCACGTAGATGCCGCCGACCTTCGAGCTGGCGACGTTGCCGGAGACGGTGCTGTTTCTCATCGTCGCCGTATTGCCATCGCTGTCGGCAAACGACGCGCCGGCACGGTTCCTTGCTGCGTTGCCCGAGATCTCGCCATAGCTGACGAACACGGGCCCGTTGGCGAACACACCGCCGCCCCACGAGTTTGCAGCGTGGGCCGCGTTGCCCGAGATCTGCGCGTACTTGGCCACGAACCCGCCCATGGCATAGACACCGGCGCCGCTCGCATAGCTGCCGGGGCTGTAGACGGCGTTATCGACGATGCGCGTGTCGAGCAGATAGGTCTCTCCATAAGAGAACACGCCCCCGCCCTGCGCTGAATACGGCCAGACTGTACTTGCCCCGCAGGCCTGCACCACCGCATGCTCGATCGCGATGTTGCCGTTGGAATAGATGCAGCCGCCACGAGCGTTGTGGTCGGGCCGGTATTTCGATCCGTTCTCCACGGTGACGTGGCTGATCTCGAGGTTGCCGCCGCCGAGATCGTAGAACACGCCGTAGCCTGGGCTGCCGCTGGCGTCGATGGCCAGGTTCTCGCGTCCGGGGCCTACGAAGGCGAGGTCGTGCTGGCCGATCACGATGGCACCGGTCGTCAGCGTGATGCGGCTGCAAGTGAGCGCGGTCATGTCGATCACGTCGCCGCTCACCGCGTTCGCGACCGCATCGCGCAGGCTGCCGGGCCCGCTGTCCTCGCAATTCGAAACCGGAATCGTGTTCGACGGCGTGGCGGGCACGGACGGCGTCAGTGAAGTCACGTAGACACGAGGTTCCACGGCCGCCGGTTGCACCCGCTCGAACGCAACGGCGTCTTCCGCCATCGCCGCGCCGCACAGCACTGCGACGCACAGCGCAAGCGTGCGCCGCTTCATCGCGCGAATTTCATGAGACATGTTCATCGTCTGCGCCTCTCCGGATCACTGCGCCGCGGACCGTCCGGACGCTCCCGCACGAGGAGAACGCCGAAACATCCGCAGTCGCGACACGATCCGCGCGCGAAACGCCGGTCTTTACATATGCAAATGCGCGCGGCGTACGCGCACGCGCGCAATGCGCTCAGGCGAGCGCGGTAAGAAATGCTTCGCCGTATCGCGCGAGCTTGCGCTCGCCGACGCCGCTGATCGCGGCGAGATCGTCGAGCGTGCGCGGCCGCGCACGCAGCATGGCGAGCAGAGTCGCGTCGTGGAAGATCACGTACGCGGGCACGCCCTGCTCGCGTGCGAGCCGGCCGCGTAAATCGCGCAGCGCATCCCAGAGCGGCGCTTCGTGCGGCGCGATGTCGAGGCTCGTGTGCGTGCGCTCCGCGCGCGCCTTCCTGCGCGCCTGGCGCCGCTCGGCGCGATCGGCTTCGCGGCGCAGGCGCACCGATGCCGAGCCGCGCAGCACATCGCGGCTCGCGGCGGTGAGGCGCAGCGTGCCGTAGCCTTCCTCGTCCGTCGCGAGCAGGCCCGCCGCGACGAGCTGGCGGAACACGCCGCGCCACTGCCGCTTGTCGAGCTCGGCGCCGATGCCGAACGTGCTCAGCACGTCGTGGCGCAGCGCGCGGATGCGATCGTCGGCCTCGCCGCGCAGCACGGCGGTGAGGTGCGCGACGCCGAAGCGCTGGCCGGTGCGGTAGACGCACGACAACGCCTTCTGCGCGACGACGGTCGCGTCCCAGGTTTCGGGCGGATCGAGGCAGTTGTCGCAGTTGCCGCAATCGCGATCGCAGGTCTCGCCGAAGTACGCCAGCAGGCGGCGGCGCCGGCACGCGGTCGTCTCTGCGTAGCCGAGCAGCGCGTCGAGCTTGCCGCGCTCGACGCGCTTGCGCTCCTCGCCGGACTCGGACTGAGCGATCAGCTGCGCCAGCGTGACGACATCGCCGAGGCCGTAGCAGAGCCACGCCTCCGCCGGCAAGCCGTCGCGCCCGGCACGGCCGGTCTCCTGTTAATAACCTTCCATGCTCTTCGGCAGGTCGAGGTGCGCG
>CBINBI010000118.1:0-5570 GCA_966248875.1 uncultured Rhodanobacteraceae bacterium | reverse complement strand
TTGATGCAGCCTATGATTGTCGCGGATCTGAGGTCTTTCTCAACAGCCTGCTAGCGCGAGGCGGCCGGATTCGACTGGCCCGGTTGTCCCGGCAGCGCCCCGCCGCTACGCTCGCCCGGCTCATGAGCGCCGCCGTCCCGGAATTCATCGTTGCCATTCCTGCCCGCATGGCGTCGACGCGGCTGCCGCACAAGCCGCTCGCGCCGATCGGCGGCATTCCGATGATCGTGCACGTCGCGCGGCGCGCGCTGTCGGCCGGCGCATCGGACGTCGTCGTCGCGACCGACGACGCGCGCATCGCGGCCGCCCTGAAGGAGAGCGGCGTGCGCATCGCGATGACGCGCGCCGATCACGCCTCCGGCAGCGACCGCCTCGCCGAATGCGCGGAAGTCTCGGGCTGGGCCGACGACGCGATCGTCGTCAACCTGCAGGGCGACGAGCCGCTCGCGCCGGCGACCGGCATCCGCGCCGTCGCCGCCGCGCTCGCCGCAGGTAAGGCGCCGATGGCGACGCTGGCGACGCCGATCCGCGCCATTGAGGAATTGTTCGATCCGAACTGCGTCAAGCTCGTGCGCGACGCCGCGGGCAACGCGCTCTATTTCAGCCGCGCGCCGGTGCCCTGGGCGCGCGACGCGTTCGCGCACGGGCGCGACACGCTGCCGCCGGACGTGCCGTTCCTGCGGCACATCGGCATCTACGCGTATCGCGCCGGCTTCCTGCGCCGCTTCGCCGCGCTGCCGCGCACGCCGCTGGAGCGCATCGAATCGCTGGAGCAGCTGCGCGCGCTCGAGCACGGCTTCGCGATCGCGGTGCGCGAGGCGCCGGAACCGTTTCCGGCGGGCGTCGACACGCCGGAAGATCTCGCGAGGGTCGAGCGGATGCTGGGCGGGGCGCCGCGATGACGCGTATTCTCTTCGTCTGCATGGGCAACATCTGCCGGTCCCCGATGGTCGAGACCGTCGCGCGCGTCGAGCTGGCGCGGGCGGGCATCGCGGCCGAGGTCGCGTCGGCGGGCACCGAACGCTACCACGTCGGCGAGGGCGCCGATCCGCGCGCGATCGATGTCGCCGAGGCGAGCGGGTATCCGCTCGCGCGCCATCGCGCGCGCCAGGTCGCGCGGGAGGATTTCGATCGCTACGACCTGATTCTCGCGATGGACCGCGTGAACATCGCGGCGCTGCACCGGCATCGCCCGCGCAGCGGTGCCTGCGAGCCTGCGCTGTTTCTGCCGCACGTGGGCTTCGCCGGGCTGGACGAGGTTCCCGATCCTTATTACGGCTCGCGCCGCGACTTCGAGAGCGTGCTCGATCTCGCTCGGCGCGGCTCCGAGCTCCTCATCCAGCGTCTTGCGGCGTCGCGCGAGGATGCGCGCGCATGACCGGCCGCGCGCCCGCCAAGGAATTTCCGGCCGATCTCGAATGGGTCAACGCGACGCGCGCGCCGCAGCTTGCCGAATTGCGCGGGCGCGTGGTGCTGCTCTGGTTCTGGACGTACGACTGCGTGAACTGCTGGAGCGTCGTGCCGGACCTGCGCTTTCTCGAGGACAAATACCACGACGGCCTCACCGTGGTCGGCGTGCACTGCCCGAAATATCCGCAGCAGGTCGCGGGCGAGGGCGTCCTGCGCGCGGTGAACCGCCATCGCCTGCGCCACGCCGTGGCGAACGATCCGGGTTTCCGGCTCTGGCAGGAATACGGCGTGGAATCCTGGCCGAGCATCGCCCTGATCGACGCCGAGGGCCGCCTCGCGGCCGTGTTCGCGGGCGAAGGCCGGCGCAGCGAGATCGACGCGGCGATCGGGCGGCTGCTGGAGGAAGCGGCGATCCGCGACCTGCGCATCTACGAGCCGTCGCCGCCCGCGCTCCGGCCCGAGCCGCGCCTGCCGCTGGCGTTTCCGGGCAAGCTTCTCGCCGACGCGAAGCACGTGTATGTCGCCGACAGCGGCCATCATCGCGTGCTCGAGTGCGCGCACGACGGCCGTGTGCTGCGCCAGTTCGGCTCGGGCAACCCGGGTTTCTCGGACGGCCTGCAGGGCGAGGCCTGCTTCGACGATCCGCAGGGCCTCGCGCGCTGGCACGATACGCTGCTCGTCGCCGATCGCGGCAACCACGCCATTCGCCGCATCGCGCTCGGCAACGGCAACATCGACACGCTGATCGGCCGCGGCAGGCCGGGACGCATGCGCCCGCACGAAACCCCTGCGCAGGAAGCGGTGCTGCATTCGCCGAGCGATCTCGCGCTGATCGGCGACGACCTTTTCGTCGCAGTGACCGGCCTGCACCAGGTCTGGCGCATCCATCTGGTGACCGAGCGCGTGTGGGTGCTCGCGGGCAGCGGACAGCTCGGGCTCGCCGACGGCGTCGCCGGCGGCGCGAGCTTCGCGCAGCCGAGCGCGCTCGGCGTGCTCGGCCGGCACCTCGTCGTCGCTGACGCGGCGTCGTCGGCGATCCGCTGGGTTCACGTCGACGAGGCGCGCGTCGAGACCGCGATCGGCACGGATCTCTACGGCTACGGTGACAGCGGCGGCGGCCGCGCCGAGGCCAGGCTTCAGAATCCGCTCGGCGTCGCGGCCGACCCCCGCGGCATCGTGTTCGTCGCCGACAGCTACAACAACGGCATCAAGGTGCTGAACCGCAAGAGCGGCGAGGTGCGCGCGCTGCGCATCAATTACCGCTTTCACGAGCCGGGCGGGCTTTCGCTCGCCTCCGGCGTGCTCTGGGTCGCGAACACGAACCTGCACGAGATCATGCGCATCGACCTGAACAGCGGGTCGGCGAAGCACGTCGCCATCGGCGAGGCCTGACCCTGCGGCGCGCTGCGGCTTCGCTGTCTTGCATCGGCGCTTGACCGACCCACCATAATGGGCGCATGTCCCCGCCCGAGTCACCGCCCGCCTTCGACGGCAAGGCCTTCGTCTCGACGCTGAGCAACTCCCCCGGCGTGTACCGCATGTTCGGCGCGCGCGACGAGCTGCTCTACGTCGGCAAGGCTCGCAGCCTCAAAAAGCGCGTCGGCAGCTACTTCCTGAAGCCGGCGATGGATCCGCGCGTCGCGGCGATGGTGGCGCAGATCGCGCGCATCGAGACGACGGTCACGCGCACGGAGGCCGAGGCGCTGCTGCTCGAGGCGCAGCTCATCAAGTCGCTGAAGCCGCGCTACAACATCGTCCTGCGCGACGACAAGAGCTATCCGTACATCCACCTGACGCCCGGCGAGTATCCGCGGCTCGCCTTCCATCGCGGCGCGCGCTCCGGCGGCGGACGCTATTTCGGCCCGTTCCCCAGCGCGGGCGCGGTGCGCGAAAGCCTCAATCTGATCCAGAAGCTGTTCAGGATCCGCAACTGCGAGGACAGCTATTTCAGGAACCGCTCGCGGCCGTGCCTGCAGCACCAGATCGGCCGCTGCACGGCGCCGTGCGTGGGCCTGATCGATCCCGAGAGCTACGGCGAGAACGTGCGCCACGCGGCGATGTTCCTCGACGGCCGCGCAGACGCGGTCATGGAAGAGCTGGTCGCGACGATGGAACGCGCGAGCCGCGAGCTCGCCTTCGAGCGCGCGGCGCAGATCCGCGATCAGATCGCGGCGGTGAAGCGCGTGCAGGCGCACCACTACGTGCAGGGTGCGAACCGCGACATGGACGTGATCGCCTGCGAGATCGGCAACGGCATCGCCTGCGTCAGCGTGCTGTTCTTCCGCAACGGCATCAGCCTGGGCTCGCGCGATTTCTTCCCGAAGCTGCCGACGGATGCCGACGAGGCCGCGATCCTCGGCTCGTTCATCGCGCAGTACTACCTGGAACGTCCCGTGCCGGCCGAGCTGATCGTGAGCCACGCGCCGGCCGATTGCGAGCCGCTGGCCGAGGCGCTCGGCGAGCGTACCGGTCACACCGTCGGGATCAAGGCGAACGTGCGCGGCGACCGTGCGCGCTTTCTCGATCTCGCCCGGCGCAACGCGCAGGCGTCGCTCGCGTCGCGGCTTGCGAGCCGGCAGACGCTGCTCGCACGGTTCGAGGCACTGCGCGACCTCCTGGAGCTCGAAGACACGCCGCAGCGCATCGAGTGCTTCGACATCAGCCACACAATGGGCGAGGCGACGGTCGCCTCCTGCGTCGTGTTCGGCCCGGAAGGGCCGGAGAAATCGCAGTACCGCCGCTTCAACATCACTGGCATCACGCCGGGCGACGACTACGCCGCCATGCGCCAGGCACTCGAGCGGCGCTATCGCCGCATCCAGGCGGGCGAGGGCAAGCTGCCGGACATCCTCCTGATCGACGGCGGCAAGGGCCAGGTGCAGCGGGCGGTTGACGTGCTGGTCGAGCTCGGCATCACCGGCGTGCCGGTGGTCGGTGTCGCCAAGGGCGAGGCGCGTCGCGCCGGCGACGAGACCTTGATCCTCGGCGCTTCGGGTCGCACGCTATGGCCCGGGCCGGAATCGCCGGCGTCGCACCTGATCCAGGCGGTGCGCGACGAGGCGCACCGCTTCGCGATCACGGGCCATCGCGGCCGTCGCGAGCGCGCGCGAGAGGTCTCCAGCCTCCAGGAGATCCCGGGCGTCGGTGCGCACCGGCGTTCCGCGCTGCTGCGTCACTTCGGCGGCCTGGGCGGATTGCAGAAGGCGGGAATCGAGGAACTCATGCACGTCAAGGGCATCAGCAGGGATCTCGCCGAGCGCATCTACGCCGCATTTCATGGATGAACGATGCCCATCACGATTCCGACCATCCTGACCCTGTTCCGCATCCTGCTGTTGCCAGTCATGGTCATCGCGTTCTATGCGCCGTTCCGCGGCGCCAACGTGGTCGCCGCGGCCATCTTCATCGCAGCCGCGATCACGGACTGGCTGGACGGGTTCATCGCGCGGCGCTGGAACATGGGCTCGGCCTTCGGCGAGTTCCTCGATCCCGTCGCCGACAAGCTCATGGTGGCCGTCACGCTGTTCCTGCTCGTCCAGGAGAATCCCTCGCCGCTGATGGCCGTGACCAGCGCGATCATCGTCGGCCGCGAGATCTCGATCTCGGCGCTGCGGGAATGGATGGCCGAGATTGGCCAGCGCGCGCACGTGCGCGTGGCGTGGCTCGGCAAGATCAAGACGACGCTGCAGATCGTCGCCATCGTCGTGCTGCTCTATCAGCACGATCTCGAAGGGCTGCGGCTCTTCCACGTCGGCGAGACGCTGCTCGTCGCCGCCGCCGTGCTGACCATCTGGTCGGCCATCGTCTACGTCCGCGCCGCCTGGCCGATCCTGCGCGAGCAGCGGTGATTCGAGCTTTTGGGCACTCGTCGTCGGAATGGATGTCCGAATCATCAGGGTGGGCTTCAGCCTGCCGAAGGCATCACGGTGGGCTGAAGCCCACCCCCATAAGCTAGCTGCACGCAGCGCCCGGATCCGGCTTGCGAAGCCGGAACCGGACGCGTTTCAGCCACCCGAAACGCGAACGCCCGCGGGTCCGATACGAGCCGCTGCAAACGCCGTACCCGCAGGGTTGACACCTGCCGGGCAGTCCGTAATATGCGCGGTCCCACGCGGGAATAGCTCAGTTGGTAGAGCACGACCTTGCCAAGGTCGGGGTCG
>CBINBI010000117.1:0-5768 GCA_966248875.1 uncultured Rhodanobacteraceae bacterium | reverse complement strand
CATGCCCGTGAGCGCAGCGGCGGGGCACGTTCTCGTCGTCGATGACAATCCGGAGTTCCAGTCTCTGGTGGCGGAGTTCGCGCGGCTGTCGCGTTGCAAGGTGACGTGCGCGGCGACCTTGCGCGCGGCGCGCCAGCTCGCGGCGGATGACGAGTTCGATCTCCTGATGGTGGATCTGGACCTGCCGGACGGCAACGGGCTGGATCTGATCGCCGACATCGATCTCACCGCGCACGGTCAGATCGCGATCGTGACCGGCCACCCCAGCATCGAGACGGCGGCGCGGGCGGTGCGCTCGCCGGTGGTGGAGTATCTGGTCAAGCCGGTGGGCACCGATGCGCTGGCGCGGCTGATCGAAGGCGCGCAGCAGCGGGCCGAGTCGCGGCGCGCGCCGCCGCCGCGCGGGCTGGGCGGGATGATCGGACAGACGCCGGTGATGCAGGGCCTGTTCGAGCAGATCCGGCGCGTGGCGCCGCTGGACGTGTGCGTGCTGGTGCACGGCGAGAGCGGCACCGGCAAGGAGCTGGTGGCGCGGGCGCTGCACGATCTGTCGAACCGGTCGGGGCGCTTCGTCGCGGTCAACTGCGGGGCGATCGCGCCGGATCTTCTGAGCAGCCAGCTGTTCGGCCACGAGCGCGGTGCGTTCACCGGCGCGCTGCAGTCGCACGCGGGCTTCTTCGAGCAGGCCGAGGGCGGCACGCTGTTCCTGGACGAGATCACCGAGATGCCGCCGGCGGCGCAGGTGTACCTGTTGCGCGTGCTGGAGTCGCGCGCGCTGACGCGCGTCGGCGGCACGCGCGAGATCGCGGTGGACGTGCGCATCGTGGCCGGCACCAATCGCGATCCGCAGCAGGCGGTCGCCGACGGCGCGCTGCGCGCGGACCTTTATTACCGGCTGATCGAGTTTCCGCTGTCGGTGCCGCCGCTGCGCGAGCGGCGCGAGGACATCGCCGGGCTGGCGCAGTACTTCCTGGACCGCCTCAACGAGCGCTACCGCACGCAGCGCGTGTTCGCGCCGGGTGCGCTGCGGATGCTCAGCGAGCGGCCGTGGCCGGGCAACGTGCGCGAGCTGCGCCATGCGGTGCAGCGCTATTACATCCTCGGCGACGGGCCGATCGAGGTCGATGCGGGCCCGGCGTTCCGGCCGGTCGAGGACGGCGACGGCACGGTGCGCTTTCGGGTCGGCATGACCTTCGACGACATCGAGCGCGAGATGCTGCTGAAGACGCTGGCCTACTACAACAACAACAAGCGCCAGGCCGCGCGCGCGCTCGGCATCACCACCAAGACGATCTACAACCGCCTGCTGCGCTATCGCTCGCTCGGGCTCATCGACGACGCGCAGCTGGGAACACCTCCCGACGAAGGCGAGAGCGCGGCCGACTGACCCCGCCGCCCGCGCGGCACTCTCCGCGCCCGCGCGTCCCTGCGCGAACGCGACGGAGAGCAACCATGACCGCTACAGCCAAGCCGCTGCCTCGTTCCACGAAAGCGGCACTGCGATCCGCCGCGAGATCAGCGATTCCTCGCGCAGGTCGTGTATTCGGCTTCCGACACCTGACGGTCGCGATTGGTGTCGCACGTCGTGAAATGCGTGCGCAGCCATGCATTGCCGGCGGCATCCTTCTCGGTCAGGAATCCGACGCCGTTCCGATCGAGCGTATTGAAATCGGGAGGCATCATCGAAGCCGGGCGTCCCGACTGCGGCACCATGTTGCTGCGCGGCGGCGACTGCATGTCGGATGGCGGCGGATTGTTGCCCGTCGGCGGATTGCCGGTGGGCGGAGTCGTGGTCGGCGGCGTGGTGGATGGCGGCGCCGAGCTGCCGGTCTGCGCGACCACGAAGCCTGTGCCGATCGCCAGCACGAAGGTGGCGGCGACGAGGGAAGCGTTTTTCATGGATGACCTCGTTATGCAATCAGCGGATAGGGGTCCCGGCGCGCCATTGCCGTTGCGCGGCGCAAACCGGGTCGAGCGCTTCCAGGTAGCAACCGATATGCCACGCGCGAGCCATGCCCTGGCGAGCCCCCGCGTGTGCCGCACGAACTTCTTGCCCGCAGCGTGAAGTTTCTACGACGGTGGCGAAGCCAGCGCGGCAAAATGAACGCGCGCTCGACGGCAAATTAACAGCGGCCAACACTGCACCGCCGGAGTGCTCCGCCCCTCGACGCCCATGCCATCATGACGCGCCGCGGCAGGCGCATCACCTGCGGCACCACATACGAGGCGACGACACGCACGATGAAAACCCGGTGGGGGTTTCCGGATTCAGGCATGCTGCGCGCGTTGCTGGTGCTTTCGTTCACGGCGGTGTCGTGCTCGTCGCTCAGGACCGACGCGGTCAAGCCGGCCTCGCACGCGATCGAGCCGCAGAGCAACGTCGCCGCCGCGTACCAGGTCGGCGCGCGGCCGGCGCCGGACGATGGCCGCTCCGGGTTCCGCCTGCTGATCGACAGCGTCGGCGCGCTGATGAGCCGCATCGCGCTGGCCGATCACGCCAAGCACACGATCGATCTCCAGTACTACATCTTCAACAACGACGCGACCGGGCGTCTCGTCGCACAGCGCCTGCTTGCAGCGGCCGATCGTGGCGTGCGCGTGCGCATGCTGCTCGACGATCTCGACGCCGCGCCCGCGGCGCAGCTGATCGACGCGCTCGACGTCCATCCGAACATCGAGGTCCGCCTGTTCAATCCGTTCCTGACGCGCAATCCGTCGCTGCTGTCGAAGATCGGCCAGTTCATGATCGACGGCCGCCGGCTGAACCGGCGCATGCACAACAAGTCGTACATCATCGACAACACCGTCGCGATCGTCGGCGGGCGCAACATCGGCGACGCCTATTTCGACGCGGACGAAAAGCTGCGCTTCCGCGACCTCGACGTCATTGCCGTCGGGCCGGTGGTCGACGCGACGTCGAAGGCGTTCGACGCGTACTGGAACAGCGATTCCGCCTATCCCGTCACGGCGTTCGCATCGACGAAGGCGACCGAAGAGGACCTCGCGCACACTCGCATCACGCTCTACCACGAGGCGCGCGCGTTTGCGCAATCCGAATACGCGGCCGCGCTGCCCAGCGATTTTCCGCGCACCGCCGCCACGGACCGCAAGGGCGAATGGTTCTGGGGCAAGGCGATCCTGCTCGCCGACTCGCCCGAGAAGGTCACGCCCGGCAACGACGACGAAGCGCTGCGCATGCAACCGGAGATCGACGCGCTGATCAACGGCGCGCGGCAGAGCGTGCTGATGATCTCCGCGTACTTCGTGCCCGGCACGAAGGGTACACGCTATTTCATCGACCTCGCCTCGCGTGGCGTTGCGGTAAAGCTGTTCACGAACTCACTCGCCTCGTCGGATGCGCCGCCGGTGCACGCCGGATATTCGCGCTACCGGCGCAGGTTGATCGAAGGCGGCGTCGAGATCTACGAGCTGCGGCCGGCCGCGACGCAGCCGGCGCAGGCGAAATCACGCGGACCGTCCGGCTCGGGCGGAGGTCCTTCTTCGGGTCTGGCGCCGTCGACTTCGCCGCTCAGCCTGCACGCGAAGGCGCTCGTCGTCGACGGGCGTTACGTGTTCGTCGGCTCGATGAACATGGATGCGCGTTCGAAGGTGCTGAACACCGAGATGGGCGTCGTGGTCGACAGCCCGGAGATGGCCGCAGCGACGGAGGCCTTCTTCGACAACGCGACCAGGCCCGAGAACGCGTTCCACGTCGTGCTCGACCCGAACGGCAGAGGGCTGCGCTGGCTCGCGGTCGACGAGCAGGGCCATCCGGTGCGCTATGACAACGAACCGCACGCCTCGTTCTGGCGCCGGGTCGAGGTGTCCCTGATCAGCCTGCTGCCGATCGACGGCCTGCTCTGATCGGGCACGTACGAGGTGGCAAAGGCAGTTCTTTCCCGCGGGCGAGAAGCTTCTACGCGGCCCACGCTCTCAGCGTGGCCGGCGATGCAGGCTCGGCAATGGCACATCGATTGCAGCCAAAGCGGCGATCCGAAGCAGACTCGTGCATCGCGTCTGTCACCCTGCCCGCCAGCGAAAACCATGATCAGCGCAGTTCACGCAGGTACGTCCCGAAGCCTCCTGCTCGCGCGGCTCGCCGAAGCGCGCAGGCGCACGGACGCCCTGCTCGATCTCGTGCCCGCCTCGCGCATGCTCGAACGGCCGATCCCGCAGCGGCACCGCTTCATCTTCTATGTCGGCCATCTCGAAGCGTTCGACTGGAATCTGCTCGGCGAGAACATTGAAGGCCGGCGCGCGCGCTCGGCGCTCGACGCGCTGTTCGCCTTCGGCATCGATCCGCTCGACGACGCGCCCGGCGAAGCCGCATCGAACTGGCCCGATCTCGCGCGCGTGCGCGCCTACAACCACGAGGTCCGGCGCACGCTGGACGCGGCGCTGCCGCGCGCGCTGGACGCGGAGCGTTTCGGCGAACGGCAGGAGGATGCGCCATCGACCGCGTTCCTGATCGATCTCGCGATCGAGCATCGCCTGATGCACGCGGAGACGCTGGCGTACATGATCAACCAGTCGTCGATCGCGCGGCGCATCCGGCGCACGACGCCGGAGCCGTCCCGGATGGATGGCGCCGAGCGCGTGCGCATTCCGGCCGGAGTCGCGACCCTTGGCGTCGCGCGCGATGCGCGCTCGTTCGCGTGGGACAACGAGCACGATGCGCACACGGTCGATGTCCCGGAATTCGAGATTGCACGGCGCATGGTCAGCCATCGCGATTATCTGGCCTTCGTGGAGGCCGGTGGCTACGAGGCGCGCGAGTACTGGACCGATGCCGACTGGGCATGGCGCGAGCGGAACGCCGTCACGCACCCGGCTTTCTGGGTGCAACTCGACCGGCGCTGGTACTACCGCTCGCTGACCGAGCTGATTCCGCTCCAGCCTGACCGGCCGGTCTACGTAAGTCATGCGGAGGCGAGTGCGTACGCGCGCTGGGCCGGGCTCGCGCTGCCGACCGAGGCGCAATGGCATCGCGCGGCGTACGGCACGCCCGACGGCGAGCGCGCATATCCCTGGGGCGCCGCGGCACCGGACGCGCGTCGCGGCAATTTCGATTTCCGTTCGTGGGAGCCGCGCAGCGTAGATGCGCACGCCGACGGCGACAGCGCGTTCGGCGTGCGCGGCCTCGTCGGCAACGGCTGGGAATGGACCTCGACGCCGTTCGCGCCGTTTCCGGGCTTCCGCGCGTTCGCGTTCTATCCCGGCTATTCGGCGGACTTCTTCGACGGCCGCCATTACGTGCTCAAGGGCGGATCGGCGCTTACCGCAGCGCCGCTGCTGCGACGCTCGTTCCGCAACTGGTTCCAGCCGCACTACCCGTACGTCTACGCGGGCTTCCGCTGCGTGGCCAACTGATGAATATCCCCGTTGCGCATTCTCTCGAACCCCCGCGCATTTCCGCGTCTTCGTTCCTGGCCGATGCGCGCGCCGGCCTGTGCCGCGCAGGACAGAAATCGCTGCCGCCGAAGTACCTCTACGACGAGCTCGGCTCGCTGCTGTTCGAGGCGATCACGCGGCTGCACGAGTACGGCGTGTGGCGCGCCGAGCGGCGCCTCCTCGAAGCGCACGCGGCGACGATCGCCGCATCGTCTTCGTCGGGGCTCGTCGTCGAGCTGGGCAGCGGTTCTGCGCAGAAAACGCGGCCGGTGCTCGAGTCGCTGCTCCAGCGCGGGCGCGTGACGTATCGTCCGGTCGAGATTTCATGGGCCGCGCTCGACGCCGCGACGCGCGCCCTCGCCGACCTCGGCCGCCTC
>CBINBI010000116.1:0-5915 GCA_966248875.1 uncultured Rhodanobacteraceae bacterium | reverse complement strand
ACCCGCACTTCATCGAAGGCCTGTCGGTCAGCGCGGACTACTGGCGCCTGTACCTCAACAACAACATCACGGGTGTCGGTGCGCAGAGCGTGATCGATCTCTGCTTCGCGGGCCAGACCGCGTACTGCCCGCTGATCCATCGCCAGACCTCCGGCGCCAATCAGGGCCAGCTGATCTTCGTCAACGAGCCGACGGGCAACCTCGGCCGCGTCGATGTCAAGGGCGTGGACTTCGCGTTGAACTACCGCCTGCCGGAGTTCTCGTTCGGCCGCTTCAACGTCAGCCTCAACGCGACCTACCTCGAGAAGTACGACATCTCGACGGCGCCGGGCACCGACGCGAACACCGTCTATCACTACGCCGGCCACTTCATGACGTTCGGCTCGGCGCAGGCCGCGGGCTGCCCGGGTGCGGGCGGCGGCGTGTGCCTGTTCCCGCGCTGGCGTGCGCAGAGCTCGGTGAGCTGGCAGTTCGGCAACTTCGACGCGTCGTGGCGCATGCGCTACGTGGGCCGCTTCCGCATGGGTTCGCCGGCCGCGTCGCAGGACGTGTTCCCGGCCGGTACGTGCTACTACGGCGACTACTGCACGATCCACGGCCTGTTCTACGACTTCGGTGCGACGACGTACAACGACATCCAGTTCGGCTACAACCTGGAGTCGCTGAACACGCGCTTCGACATCGGCGTGAACAACGTGGCGGACAAGCAGCCGCCGATGCTGTACGCGAACAACACGCTGAACGCGAACACCGATCCGAGCGACTTCGACCTGATGGGCCGCTACTACTGGGGTCGCATCACGGTGAAGTTCTAAGACGGGTTTGCGGGTTGGACGGCCGCGCGAGCAATCGCGCGGCCTTTTTTTGTTTTTGCGCCGCCGATATTCGTGTCGCAGTGCACGCAGATGATCTCCCGGCCAGGGAGCAGAACCTTTACCAGCTCCGGCCGGCGCCTCGAACGAGCCGGCTCCGTCGAGTTGCGCTTCGACCCCCTCTCACCCCAGCATTGACGGGATTCCCGACCCGGCGCTTCAATGGCCAGTCCCACCGATCTCGTCCACGTCCGCCTGGAAGCGCTGTTCCGCACCTACGGCGCCAAAGTGCAGGCCCTGCTGCTGACCTACGGCCTGGACAAGCACGGGATCGACCCCGCCGACGTCGAGCAGGAGGTCCGGATCCGCCTCTGGCGGGCTCTGGAGCGTGACCGCTCGGGCGCCTTCCATGCGTCTTATATCCAGAGAGTCGTAGCCAGCACGGTGATCGACGCCCTCCGGCGCGCCGAAGTGCGCGCCGCGGAGCCGCTGCCGGACGAGGAAGAAGAGCCCGGCAGGGTCGGCGAGGCCCCGGTAGGACCGGACCGCCGCGCCGGGGATGTCGAGCACATGCAAGGGCTGGCGCGCTGCCTCGCCGAAATACCGGAGCGGCGGCGCCTGCCGATCACGCTGCACCTGCAGGGCTTCGCCTTGCAGGAAATCGCCGATCTCGCCGGCATTCCGTCGGCAGAGGCGGCTCGCAAGCTGGTATCGCGCGGGCTGGAGGAATTGAAAGTCCGCTTGCGCGACATGGGATATGGTGAATTCGATGACTAGGACGAGCCTTTCCAACCTGTACCGCCGCCTGACGGCGAACGCCGCCCCGGCGCTCGACGCCGAGGATCTCGCCGGCGCGGCGGAAGGCACGCTGCCCCCCGAGCGCCGCGAGCACGTCGCCGCCGCGCTTGCCTCGTCTTCCGCGCACGCCGACGCCGCGCGCTTGCTCGGCGCACTGCGCGCCGAATCGGAAGCGCTGGCGGCTGACATCGCGTGCACGGTACGCAGGGACACCCAGCACCGGCGCCCCCACCGCGTCGAGCGTCGTGTCGGCGCGGGCCGTCGCTTCGGCGGCGGTGCATTGCGCTGGGCCACCGCGATGGCGGCGTGTCTCGTTGCCGTCGTGGGCGTCTGGACGCTGCACCACGTGGACAGAGGCCACGACGCGATGCCGACCGTGCGCAGCGTGGCGCGTTCCGACGTGATCTTCAGGGCGCTCGAGGACGATCACATCTTCGGCGTCGGCATGGAAGCGCCGGATCAAACGCAGGCGAGCGGCCGCAAAGGTGACAACCTGTTCCACGATGATTTCCGCGGCTGAGTCCCGCAAGGTTCGCCCCGACCGTTCGAAACGCCCGGCGGATGCCGGGCGTTTTCGTTTCCGGATACCGGCCGTCAATCAGGCCGCGTCGATCGCCGTCGCGTGCTCGCGCGTCGCGGCGAAGGTCACCGACGGCCAGCGTTCCTCGGTCAGCTGAAGATTGACACGGGTCGGCGCGAGATAGACCAGCTCGCCCGCCGCGTCGAGCGCGAGATTCATCGCGTTCTTCTCGCGGAACTCCTCGAGCTTCTTCGCATCGCCGCAGCGCACCCAGCGCGCGGTCACGACACCGACATTCTCGAACGCGGCGTCGACGCCGTACTCGTCCTTGAGGCGATAGGCGACCACGTCGAACTGGAGCACGCCGACCGCGCCCAGGATCAGATCGTTCGACATCAGCGGACGGAAGAACTGCGTCGCGCCTTCCTCGGAAAGCTGCGCGAGGCCCTTCTGCAGCTGCTTCATCTTCAAGGGATCGCGCAGCCGCGCGCGCCGGAACAGCTCGGGCGCGAAATTTGGAATGCCGGTGAATGCGAGCGTTTCGCCTTCGGTGAACGTGTCGCCGATCGAGATCGTGCCGTGGTTGTGCAGGCCGATGACGTCGCCGGGATAGGCCGTCGTGGCGATCTCGCGGTCGGACGCCATGAACGTCAGCGCATTGGCGAGCTTCACCTCCTTGCCGGCACGCACGTGCAGCGCCTTCATGCCCGCCGTGTAGCGGCCGGAGCAGACGCGCAGGAACGCGACGCGGTCGCGGTGCTGCGGATCCATGTTCGCCTGGATCTTGAACACGAACCCAGAAAACGCTTCCTCGGCCGGCCCGACCGTGCGCGTCGTCGTGGCGCGCGGCTGCGGTGAGGGCGCGTGCTCGACGAAGAAATCGAGCAGCGGCTGCACGCCGAAATTGTTGACGGCCGAGCCGAAGAAGACCGGGGTCTGCCGGCCTTCGAGATACGCAGCGGCATCAAACGGGTGCGAGGCGCCGCGGACGAGCTCGAGCTCGTCGCGGAGCTCGGCGAGCGCAGCAGCACCGACGCGCTCGGTCAGCACCGGATCGTCCAGGCCCTTGAAGATTGTGGAATCCTGCCGCGTGAAATTGCGGCCCGGTTCGTAGAGATGCACCTCGTCGAGCAGCAGGTGATACACGCCGCGCAGGCGCGAGCCCATGCCGATCGGCCAGGTCACCGGCGCGCACTGGATCTTCAGTACCGACTCGACCTCGTCGAGCAGCTCGATCGGCGAGCGCCCTTCGCGGTCGAGCTTGTTGATGAAGGTCATGATCGGCGTGTCGCGCAGGCGGCACACGTCCATCAGCTTGATCGTGCGTTCCTCGACGCCCTTCGCGCAGTCGATGACCATCAGCGCCGAGTCGACCGCCGTCAGCACCCGGTACGTATCCTCGGAAAAGTCCGCGTGGCCCGGCGTATCGAGCAGGTTGACGATGCGCCCCGCGTACGGGAACTGCATTACCGAGCTCGTCACCGAGATGCCGCGCTCCTTCTCGAGCGCCATCCAGTCCGAGGTCGCATGGCGTGCGGCCTTGCGCGATTTCACCGAGCCCGCCATCTGGATCGCCCCGCCGAACAGCAGCAGCTTCTCGGTCAGGGTCGTCTTGCCGGCGTCGGGATGGGAAATGATCGCGAAAGTGCGTCGGCGCAGGGTTTCGGCGAGCTGGTCGGACATGGGATAGGCGGACGGGCGTCGAAGCGTGAACCGCTCATTATAACCCGCGGACCACTCCGGACGCGCTGGCGCGGATGAGCGAAGGCTCGGGCCACCCGAGCCGCGATACGCCGGCGCATGCGCAAAAGCATGGCGACTTTTTGAGCCGCATCGCAATGAATAGACGTCTATACGTCTATACGTCCATTGACATGCAAACCGGAGCGCGATTAGGCTACGCGCTCTGCTCATCAAGACCGGCTGAGGGACTGGCCCGACGACGCCGGGGCAACCTGCGGGATCCGATGCCCGCCATGGTGCCAACTCCCGCGGGGACGCGCGCCGAGCGCGATCCGCCGAGAGATGAGTGGCTGCCGCGCCGTCGTCCGCGCGCGAGCGGCTGCGATCGTCTCCGGTTCTCCGTGGCCCGATGGGCGCCGATGGAGAACCGCGATGACACTGCAGGCCGGAACTGCCGTATTCGAAAACACCCTTTGTGACGGGACCGCCCCCTGCGTCGGGCGGGCGGCAGAGGACGAATGCCGGATCGTGCTGACACCGCGCCACGGCGGCGGCGAGCACCGTGCACGCGTCCGCTACGTGTTGAGCGACACGCGGAATGCGCCGCTCGTCGTCGTGCAGGGCGGCATTTCCGCGACGCGCCACGCCTTCGCGCACGACGGACAAGCCGGCTGGTGGGACGCGATCGTCGGCCCCGGCCTCGCGATCGACACGCAGCGCTTTCGCGTGCTCTCGATCGAATGGCTCGACCACGCGGACTTCGGGGCCGCCGCCGGAGCGACGCTTCGCGCAATCGGCAGCGAGGATCAGGCCGATGCGATCGCCGCGCTACTCGGCAGGCTGGGTGTCCGCCGTCTGCACGCTTTCGTCGGCGCCTCGTACGGCGCGATGGTCGGCCTCGCCTTCGCCGCGCGTCATCGCGGCCTCGTGCGACGGCTCGTCGCCGTCGCCGGCGCTCATCGCGCGCACCCGCTCGCGATTGCGGTGCGCAATCTGCAGCGCGAGATCGTGCGGTTCGGCGCGCGCCACGGCGCGGCGGCGGCCGCCCTCGCTCTCGCGCGCCGCCTCGCGATGACGACCTACCGCGGCGAGCGCGAATTCGCCGAGCGTTGCGCGGCCCCACCGATCTTCCGGGACGGCCGCTACCGCTTCGCCGAGGAGGACTGGCTCGAAGCGGCGGGAGCGAGTTTCGTCCGCCGCTTCGCCGTCGAACGCTTTCTCGCGCTGTCCGAATCGATCGACCTGCACGCCGTCGCTCCCGAAGACATCCGTGTGCCGGCGACGCTGATCGGCATCGCGTCGGACCGCATCGTGCCCCTCGCCGACCTTTGCGATCTGCAGCGCCGCGCCGGTGCGGCCGCCGAGCTGCACGTGATCGACTCGCGTTACGGTCACGACGCCTTCCTCAAGGAGCCGGACAAGATCGGCCCGCTGATCGCCGCCGCGCTCGACGCGCAGGGAGGCACGCGATGAGCGAATTCTCTCCGTGCACGCGTGCGGTGCGCGCCGGCATCGAGTCCGACGCACAGCACGGCGCGGTCGTTCCGGCGCTGCACCTCAGCACGAACTACACGTTCGAGTCGCTCGGTCACAGGCGCCGCTACGACTACTCCCGCAGCGGAAATCCGACGCGCGATCTCCTCGCCGGCGCGCTGGCTGAGCTGGAAGAGGGTGCCGGCGCCGTCGTTACCTCGAGCGGCATGGCCGCCGTCGCGCTGGTGCTCGAGCTGGTGCCGGCGGGCGGGCTCGTGCTGGCCGCGCACGATTGCTACGGCGGCTGCTGGCGCCTGCTCGATGCATGGGCGAGGAAAGGCCGCTTCCGGGTCCTGTTCGCCGATCTCACCGATCCCGTGAAGCTTGCGGAAGCGCTCGCGCAGAAGCCCGATCTCGTCTGGGTCGAGACGCCTTCGAATCCGCTGCTGCGCATCACCGACATCCGCCATGTCGCGCAGGCTGCCCACGCGGCCGGCGCGCGCTGCGTCGTCGACAACACGTTTCTCTCGCCGGTGCTGCAGCGCCCGCTGGCCCTCGGCGCGGACGTCGTCGTGCACTCGACGACGAAGTACATCAATGGGCACGGCGACGTGGTCGGCGGCGCGGCG
>CBINBI010000115.1:0-5981 GCA_966248875.1 uncultured Rhodanobacteraceae bacterium | reverse complement strand
CGCCTACGGGGGCAGGGGTAGTGCCGGGCAGCGCGACGACGGTGCCCGAACCATACGCAATCGGGTTCGGTCGCCTGTCGCGTCCGAAGTGATAGTGGAGCCCGGCGCGGGCGGCGCCGCCGCGAGCGTCAGCGAACATACGTTCGAGCGTCATGCCGTAGTCAAAGCCCGAAGCCTGCATCCGGGCGAAGACGTCCGCGACGATGGTGCGGTCCGCCTCTACGCGCAGCGCATCCGTGGCGCCGTCGCAGCACTGCTCGATCAGAGAACTGAAAGCTGATGCGTCCAAAAATCACCTCTGGGAATCACGAAAAACCAACGCGCCGGCAGTCCCGAACCGATATCGATACCCCGGGACTGCCGGCGTGGCTGCGCTCGCCCAGCACGCGCACGCGACCAGCACGACACCGCGCACGCGCTGCCACCGCGCCTTCGGTGGCATTCGGAAGGAAGGAACAAGCTTCCGGAGGGAGAAAACTTGAAATCACGATGCGCTCTTCTGGAGCCGCTCAGCGTCGGCATCGGTGAAGGGCAGCCCGTCGAGGCGCGTGAAGAACACGCGAGCGATCGGATGGTCGATGTTGATGTTGTCGCCGGCGCAGGCAGGAGCCAGGAAGCCCGCCGGGATAGCCGGCTCGCCACGGCGATTGCGCGGAAACGGGTGAGCTGCGAAGTACGCAAGAGCGGCCGGGTGAAGCAGGTCCAATCGACGCTCGGGCGTTATCGCTGCCGCGAGCTCGCCGCGATTCGCCGCCGCAAGTACGTCGTCGACGCTCACGTCAGCCAGCCAGGCGAACGCGCACGCGGCCACGTGATGAGCTGGGACGAGCGCCTCCACGAGCTCCGCTGCGGGTGCCCCTGTCCGCGCGCAGAATTCCTTTGCCGACACATCATCGAGCCGCACGATGGGTGATTGCCCGCCGCTCGCCCGGGCGCGCCAGCGATACTGCACGGCATCCGGGTGCCGGGAGTCGATTCGGTCCGCGACGCGCGCGGCGTACAGTGGACCGCCGGGGCGGCAGGCCTCTGTGATAGTGGAGCGCGAGCGGTTGCACAGCCGCGCAAACTCGGCTCGGCTCAGCGGCGCCGGCGTCCAGGTCGGCGCGTGGTCGGAAGGAGGAGTCATTGAAGCTCACCTTTGTGGGTGATGGTCGGAGCGGCGTCGGAAGGTGCGGCGCGTATCGGCGTCGAAAGCGATGGGCGGGCTCCGAACGACCGAACACCGAACAGTGGTCGAAAGGTCAGATTGTCTGCGAGGGCCGCGGTCGCCAATCAGAACCGCGCACCGTGTGGGTGCCCGGGGCAGAACCTAAAAAATTCTCTGTCAAGACCCGTGCCAACCCTCAGGGGTGATGAGCGTGCGCACGATTCGGCGCGTCGTCAGCACATCGCGTTGGTGACGCGCGTCATCAGCCCGCCCCGTTGGCGCGCTGCGGAATGTTGACCATCAGGCACGCGAACGTCGAGGACATCGCGCGACCAGTGCGGCCCTTGACGGAGAAGACGTCGCGCGCCGTCAACGGGTCCACGCCCGATTCGACGCAGTGGATAATGAGGTCCGGCTTCACCCCAGCCAGCAGGCCCAAGGCGATGATCGCCTCGCACCGCTCGCGCTCCTTTCGGACACCATTAGCTCGCCCCTCTTCTAGGGCATCGAGTAGCCCCGATTCGTCGCCGTCTTCTGTGACCTCGAGGTAGATGCTCTCCGTTTTCGCGATATCACCGCCGCACGCGGCGAGCAGCGACTGGTAGTCGTCCGGGTGCCGACGCTTGAAGTCGGCCAGGGTTTGCGAGTTCGTTCGTTCTTGTATCGATTTCGTCATGTCCGGGGTCCTCGTCATTAACAAGTGGAGCGCAGCCCGCGCTGGATCACGCGGGCTGCTGGAGTCCGTCAGGCTGCGCGACGCTTTGCGTCTGCAGGTGGGTCGGGCTGGGTGTCTTGCTGACGGTCGACGACTGCTCCACGCGCAACCAGCTCCGTGATGTCGAGTTGGCCGCGAGCGAAGTCTTCCGGGCGCAGTTCGCAGCCCTCGCTGATGATGCCGCGCTTCGCGGTGCTCACCGCGCAGCCCTTGGCCACGACGAAGCGCGCGGACGCGGGCGTTTGAAGCCGCGCCAACTCCTCGTCGCCGAGAGCGATCACGGCATCCTCGTCGACGAGGACGAGCAACACTGATTGCACTGTGTTCGTGGTGTTGCCGACGAAGTCGGTGGCGAGAACGGTCTCGCCAGGCGCTAGCATCAGCGACTTGCCGGCGCGGATGACGGCCAGGTGCGTGCCAGGTGCGACAGCAATCGGAACTCGCTGCGTTCGACGGGCCGCAAGCATGAGTTCACGTTGCTTGCCCGAATCAGGCGAGCCATTCACGGGCCGCCGAATGCCGAGGTCGCTTCTCATCGGAGCCCCGCAGTGCGCGCGCGCTGGCTTGGAGTGACCGCACCGAGACCCATCGCGCGCGCGACGAGATCGCCGTTGTCGAGCGCCTCGGTGCCGCCGCCGCCGCCGTGGCTCGCACTCGGTCCTGAGATTCCCTCAAGCGCTGAGCCCGCGGCGTCGCTGTCCGCTTGGCGATCGTCGATGTCGCGCTGATTCAGAGCCAGGCCCATGAATTCGGCGGTCTTGCCAGGGGTCAGCGCGCTGCCGTCCCGGATGTTCTGGATCGCGGCGTTGTATCCAAGCTGCTTGGCATGTTTGCCGAGCTCGAGGAAGCCAATGACGCGGTCGTGTTCTTCGGCGCGCCCTTCCTCGAGGATCTCTTCGTATAGGTCCGGGTTCGTGCGCTTGAGTTGTTTCTTGTCCATGTTCTCGTTTTCCGTTTCCCCGCCATTCTGGGCGGCTAGTGCATTCGATGAAGTGCTCGCGGATGCCGTGAGCGAGCTGGGTGCTGAATCGATCATCCCCCTGCGCAAAGCTTCCCCGGCGAGCAACACCGAGCCTCGCCCGTACTCCGCGTTGACGATGTCGACCGTCGTCCTCCGGCCGCTCGCGATTGCCTCTACGAACAGCTCGTGGAGCGCATCGAGCTCGGCGCGGACGATGGCCTGGCCCTCCTCCGTGGTTACGTCGGGGCGCTTGTTCGGCGCTTCGGTGCTCGCGATGTCGACGACCTGCGGGTCGACGTAGTAGCTGGCGGCAACACCGACGGAGCCGAACTCCGACGCTACGCCCGCCGCGGTGATCGGTCCCGCAATGGCTGCGATGGCGTACGCCGCGCTCGCCGCTTGCGAGGCGATTACGCTGATTGGTTTCCCGAAGCTCTGAATTGTGCCGAGCGTCTCGAACAGCCCGTCTACGTAACCGCCGGGGCTTCCGATCCGCAGCTTGACGCTTTGAACGGCGCTATCGGCATCCGCGAGTGCGAAGGCGTCGCGGATGTCGCGGTAAGTAGTGCCGTCCAGCCCGAGGAACCACGCGATAAAGTCCGGCTTCTCGGAAAGGACTCCCGCGACCTCGATGTGCGCGACGCTGCCGACAATGGCGTAGTTCTCGGGCTGACCCTTCCCGGGTGAGCGCGCGCCGGCGAGTTTCCGCGCAAGCTTCGGGCGAGTCGCGCGCGCCGCGCGGAAGTCGCTGAGCTGCTGCGCTGTGGGCGCCACCATGGTCGTGTACAGGCGTCCGATCTGTTCTGCGACCTCAGGCCGCAGGAGCATTCTGAGCATTGGTTGTTTCCTTCCCGCCGCGTGGCGGCGGCATGGTGGCGCCCGTCAGATTCGAACTGACGTCACGAACGCGAGAGTGGATCTGTAGGCTCTCGACGATCGGTATCCAGGTGCCGGAGGAGCAGCCGGCGGCGCCGTGTTTCTTTTCTCAGACTTCGACGAGGATTCCCTTTTTGCCCGAGAGCTCGATCATCTTGCGAGTGACTGCGTCGCCGAGACGCGCGACGAGTTCTTTGCGCGGGAGCCCCGCCGTGTAGATTGTCGGGCGGCCTGTGTTGTACCGATGCGCCACAATCTCGAGCATCACGTGATCGCGCTCAGCCCAGGCGACATCATCGACAACGAGCAGCGTCGCCATCTTCGCAGCTCGCACTTCTGGTGCGGGTCCCTGTCCGAGCGGATGACGAGCCGCGCCGACCTGTAGCTCGAGCGCGTCGGCCCAGATGCATCCGCGCGAACTCGGCGGATTGCTCTCCAAGGTCGTCATGCTTGGACTGCTGCGGTTCGCCAGCCACGCCTTCGCGGTGCGGCGGACTATCTTGCGCAGCATGAGCATCGCGGCGAGCGTCTTCCCGGCGCCGGTGGTGCCGATCATCAGGACCGATTCCGCGCCCGTGAAGCTGTCGAGTGCACGCCGCAGCGCCGGCGCCATCAGAGCGCGCGCGGCATCATCCGTGAGTGCGCGCATGTCCTGTGGACCGACGCAGCGAGCGCAGCCCTCGGCGTACTCGTCGACGACGTCGGTCCACAGGCGATCGAACCATTCGGCGTCCCGCTGCAGCTCGGCCGCGAGTCGGCCGCTGTCCCACTTCGCGGACCTCACGAAGTCGAGGATGTCGAGCGGGTGGCGACCACTAGCCTCTGCCGCTTGCTGTAGGAGTTCTTTCGTCATGAGTACGTGCGCGCTCCCGCGAGCGGGTCGGTGCCGTTGTTCTGGACTGGCCGCGGATGGCCATTGCGACCGCGCGGCGTCTCCGCTGAGGTGAACGCATCGGGGTTCGCGGCGACTTCGCGGATCGTCACGCTGGCGCCACGAAAGCTCGAGAACGCGTTGTCGATCCGCCGGCAGCATTCGGCGACGTCGCCCTTCAGCTTCTCCAACAGAGCAGCGACTGCCTTGCCCTCCGCGCCGGCGAAGATCGGCTTGCATCCTCGCTTGGCCTCGAAGGCGTTGAAGTAGTGGGTGGTCACGGCGGTATGCCCAGGCTTGATCTCCCCGACCGGGGCCTTGGGCTCTCGCTTGGGGGTCTTGCTCGCCGACCTTTTCTCTCCTGCGGACGACACCAGGTTGAACGATGGCGCGGTCACCACCGAGCTGTGCGAGGTGGGATCACTTCCTTGGGTAGTTACCTTGGGTAGATATTGGGTCAGATAGGGTCCGCCGGGCGCACTACCCAAGTCCGCCGGGCGCACTACTGGTAGTCCGCCAGGCGCACTAGCTAGTCCGCTGGGCGGACTAGTGCGCGCTCTGCGTTGCAGGCGGGGTAGTCCGCCCAGCGCACTAGGAGCCGGCTCTGGTTGAAGAAGATATCGGTTCGAGCCCAAGCCTGCTCCACGGGTCTGTCGCTCTCGAACCAGGAGTCCGCGTGCCTCGATCTCGGCGATGGCCTCGATGGTCTTCGACCGCGAGACGCGTGAGTCTTGGCAAATCGTGCCGATGCCAGGGAAGGCCCGGCCCTCACCGTCGCAACGACGAACGATGCTCAACAAGACCATGCCCTCCTGCGGGTCGAGCGTGCACTCTTGCGACAGAACGCCGCGCAGCCATGCCAACGGGCTGAAGCGAGAATCATCGCCCACACGCGCGCTCCAGGGTGCGCTCGGCGCGCGTTAGTCGCAGCTGCCTGGCTTCCTCGAGCTGCTCCGCCGATGGGGTGCGATCCTCGCGGACGCGGCAGCAGCACAGCTCGTGCGGAAACGCTCCGCAGCCCGCACACTCGAATTCGTCAGTGCTGGTCATGACTAGCAACCCTCCAATCGACGAAGGTACTTTTCGACCGAGCTCCGGGGGAAAAGCAGGGGGCTCGATCCCGACTCGGCGCTGCGGACGGCGTGCAATTTCTTGCTCGCTACGAGGCGGTACAGGTTGCGCTGGCTCGTGCGCAGTAGTCCGGCGACCTCCTTTGCGGTCATAAGTGGCCGCTGCGCCGAGATGATCTCGGAGATCCATGCAGGGGCTTCCGGGGTCATGGCGCCTTGCTCGCTCCCGCCGACTCGCCGAGAGCGACGCCCGGCTTGTGCATGATCTTCGGCGGATTCGCCTGCTGTGCGTATTCCGGACGCACCTGGACGCTGATTCCGAAACGACCTGAACAGCGATT
>CBINBI010000114.1:0-6235 GCA_966248875.1 uncultured Rhodanobacteraceae bacterium | reverse complement strand
GGAGCGGGGACGGGTGACGGCATCGGAACGAACTCCGGGCGCTGCGCCACCGCGCGCTATTCGTCCTTCACCGTCCAGGTGTACTTCACCACGTACTCCAGCGTCGCCTCTCCGTTCGCCGGCACGGCCACTTCGAACTCGAGGAG
This sequence comes from uncultured Rhodanobacteraceae bacterium, assembly GCA_966248875.1. Lineage (GTDB taxonomy): Bacteria > Pseudomonadota > Gammaproteobacteria > Xanthomonadales > Rhodanobacteraceae > Dokdonella_A. The sequence goes on along the minus strand of CBINBI010000114.1, from coordinate 6,089 downwards.
GTCCGGCGTCTGCTTGCCCGGCTTCTGGCTGGACGATACCAGCGTCCACGCGCGCCAGCGGTTCGGGTGCTCGCGCACGGTGATCGAGCGCGCGGTTTCGCCGGTGTTCGTGAGCGTGACGCGGAAGCCTTCGCTCATCTCGCGCGCGGCGCGGTCGACGTCGAAGCTGGTCCGCTCGCGCTTTGCGGACAGGTCGAACGCGTGGCCGAGCGCAACCGGTACGGCGCGGCCCTTCGGGGTGTCGGCGATGTGCGCCTCGCCAAGAAACTCGACGCGGCCGTCGCGATCGCGCGTCAGCACGCGCAGGTGTCCCGCCGGCAGGTTTTCGGTCGGCGTGAAGCGCAGCTCGCTCAGCACCGGGCCGGCCGATGTCGATGCGTAATCCCGCTGCAGGTTCGGCTTCGGCGGAAACCACGCACCGCCGTTCTCGAAGATCCAGCGGCGCTCGCAGGCGAGCTCGCTGGATGCGTAGAGCGGCACCTGCGTCACGCTCGCGTCGGGCAGGTCGAGCGCGTCCGCGATCGTGTAGCTGCGGTAGTCGCCGAGCGACGCCTGCTCCGGCAGCCCCGGCTCCGGCGGCGGGGCCATAGCAACGGCTGCCTTGTATGCCACCGGCCGCGGCCCGCTGCGCACGATGTTCGGCGAGCCGGCGACGAGTTTCAGCTTTGCCGCGAGATAGTCGCGGCCGCTCCGATTCGCGATGCTGGCGAGCGCGTCGAGCCGCATGCGGCAGCCGCTGCCGTCGAGCAGCTCGGCTGAATACGCCGCGCGCCAGCCGAGGCCCGAGGTCGGATACGTCAGCCTGGCCGGCACGTCGCCGGCCTTGCCGTCGACGCTGATCTGCAGCGTCGCGCCCGGCAGGCCGCTGCCGCGCGTGAATTGCACGGCATCGTAATCGCGCACGTAGCTGACTTCGGAAGATGCATCATCGCGCACGATGAGCGCGCCGCCGTCGACGCCGAGCAGCGTGCCCCGCACCTTGTCGCCGGAGCGGCTCACGATCGTGACCGTCTCGCCGCGATGCGCGGCCAGCGCGCCGCCTTCGCCCGTCGACAGCACGCGCTGCGCGAGAACGCGCGATCCACTGCCGAGATCGAGCGATACCGCTTCCGCGTCGAGCAGCGCGGGCAGCCCGTCGATGACCAGCGACTCGCGTCCGCCGGCGAGCCTCAGCACGCGCTGTTCGTGCACGATCGCATAACCTTCGCCGAGCGGTGACGGGCCGTTCTCGAACAGCGCATCGTTGTCGTCGCGGTAGATGGTGACGCCGGGATTCTCGGCGGCAGACGCGGCGCTGCCGGCAGTCAGCGCGGCCATCGCGGCGGACAGGAGGCTCGGTTTCATGTCGCGACTCCGTTCTCGTCGATTGTCGGCGCTATGATAACGGCCTCACGGAAGCGGGAGAGTTGCCGATGCGCCGTCGTCCGGCAGGTTTCATTCACGTCGTGGCCGCGCTCATGCTTGCGGCGGCGGATCCGACGCACGCGGAAGGCAAGCTCGGCGTATACGACGCGTGGATCCGCGCGGCGCCGCCGGGCTCGCACATGCTGGCCGGCTACGCGACGCTGAAGAACACCGGCGACGCTCCGATCACGGTGCTCACGGTGCAGAGCGATGCGTTCCGGCAGTCGTCGATTCACGAAACGGTCGTGGAGCGCGGCGTGTCGAAGATGCGCGAGCTGCCGCGGCTCGACATCGAGCCCGGCGCGGCCGTCGAGATGAAGCCGGGCGGACGCCATCTGATGCTCGCCTATCCGCGGCATGCGGTCGTTCCGGGCGAAAAGGTGCAGGTCATCTTCCTGCTCGCCGACGGCCGGCGCGTCGAGACCTGGTTCGACGTGGTCGCGCCGGATTCGGAGTAACCCGCGTCCGTTCGGCGGGTGCGACGGCGGCGCTGACCGCAGATTCCGGCCCGCGGCGCACTCCGCCGCGCGCGGCGTCGCCGATTCCTGCACGAGAGAGGCGCCGCGGTCCCGCGCGGCCGACTCCACGCCAACGAACGCTGCCCATGGACACTCTCGCCAGCGAGCTCATCGGAATCGCATCGGTCTTCGTCCTCGTCTTCGCGAACGGCTTCTTCGTCGCCGCCGAGTTTTCCCTGGTCGCGGTGCGGCGCAGCCGCGTCGAGGAACTCGTTGCGCTGCGTCGCGCGAACGCGCGCGCGCTGCAGCGCGCGGTCGGGCGGCTCGACGCGAGCCTCGCGGCGACGCAGCTCGGCATCACAATCTCTTCGCTCGCGCTCGGCTGGATCGGCGAGCCGGCGCTGGCGCACCTGATCGAGCCGCTGCTCGCGCCGTTCGGCGACATCGCCGGCGCGGCATCGCACGGCGTCGCCGTGGCTGTCGCGTTCATCCTCATCACCGCGCTGCACATTGTGCTCGGCGAGCTCGCGCCGAAGAGCCTCGCGCTCCAGAAGAGCGAGGGCACGGCGCTCTGGGTCGTGCGTCCGCTTGCGGCGTTCCAGTTCGTGTTCCGCCCCGCGATCGTCGTGCTCAACGGCATCGGCAACGCGGTGGTGCGTCTCGCCGGACTCAAGCCGGGCGGCGGCGAGGAATCGCTGCACTCGCCGGACGAGCTGAAGCTTCTCGTCGCGCAGAGCCGGCGCGCCGGCCTGCTGCAGCGCGCGCAGCAGGAAGTGGTCGAGCGCACGTTCAATCTCGGCCAGCGGCGCATCCGCGACATCATGACGCCGCGTCCCGATGTCGAATGGATCGACGCGAACGATACGAGGGAGGCGAGGCTGCGCGCGCTGCGTGCCTGCCATCACGAACAGATGCTGCTCTGCCGCGGAGGCCTCGACGACGTGATCGGCGTGGTGCGCAAGCAGGACCTCATCGATCAGGTGCTGGACGGCAAGCCGCCCGATCCGATCGCGGCGCCGTATCAGCCGCTGGTGCTGAACGAGGCGACCGCGGTGCTGAAAGTCCTGGAGCAGTTCAAGGCGCGGCCGGTCTCGATGGCGATCGTCATGGACGAGTACGGCACGCTCAACGGCATCGTCACGCAGACCGACCTGCTCGAAGCGATCGCTGGCGACCTTTCCGACGAGATCGGCGAGGAGCCCGACATCGTGACGCGCGCGGACGGCTCGTTCCTGCTCGACGGGCTTGCTTCGGTGGCGGACGTGTTCGACCGGCTCAAGATCCGGCGCTGGCCCGAGCTGCGCGACTTCAACACGATCGCCGGTTTCGCCCTACAGCAGCTCGCGCGGATTCCGGTGGTGGGCGAGCACTTCACGTGGGAAGGCTGGCGCTTCGAGGTCGTCGACATGGACGGCCATCGCATCGACAAGCTGCTCGCCGCGCCAATCGTGGAGCCGGCGGACAGCGACGACCGCGAAGGCGACGGCGAGGATTCGGGCTGATCGCGCCGCTGCGCGGGCGGCAAGACTCCACTCCGGTTTCCCTCATCCGGCGCTCCGCGCCACCTCTCCCCGAGCGGGAGAAGGACGGAGCGCGCTTCATCAGGCCGCTTCGCGGTTGTTGCCATTGCCGCCGCGGGTGCGCGCGGCATTGAGTGCGCGCGCGAGGAAATGTCCCGTGTGCGAGTGCTTGGTTCTTGCGATCTCCTCCGGCGTGCCGGTGGCGATGATGCGTCCGCCGCGCTCGCCGCCGTCGGGGCCGAGGTCGATGATCCAGTCCGCCGTCTTGATGACGTCGAGGTTGTGCTCGATCACGACCACCGTGTTGCCGTCGTCCGCGAGGCGGTGCAGCACGCGCAGGAGCTGCTCGATGTCATGGAAGTGCAGGCCCGTGGTCGGCTCGTCGAGGATGTAGAGCGTGCGGCCGGTGTCGCGCTTGGAAAGCTCGCGCGAGAGCTTGACGCGCTGCGCCTCGCCGCCCGAGAGCGTCGTCGCGCTCTGGCCGAGCTTGATGTATGCGAGGCCGACGTCGATCAGCGTCTCCAGCTTGCGCGCGAGCGCGGGCACCGGCTCGAACAGCTTGAACGCGTCCTCCACCGTCATCTCGAGCACGTCCGAGATGTTGTGGCCCTTGTACATGATCTCGAGCGTCTCGCGGTTGTAGCGCTTGCCGTGGCAGACGTCGCACGGCACGTAGACGTCCGGCAGGAAATGCATCTCGACCTTGATCATGCCGTCGCCTTCGCAGGCTTCGCAGCGGCCGCCCTTGACGTTGAAGCTGAAGCGGCCGGGGCCGTAGCCGCGTGCGCGCGCCTCGGGCACCTGCGCGAACAGCTCGCGGAGCGGCGTGAACAGGCCCGTGTACGTCGCCGGATTCGAGCGCGGCGTGCGGCCGATCGGCGACTGATCGATGTCGACGACCTTGTCGAACAGTTCGAGGCCTTCGACGCTCGCGAACGGCGCCGGCTTCTCGTTGGCGCCGTTGAGCTCCGCGGCTGCGTAGCGGTACAGCGTGTCGTTGATCAGCGTCGACTTGCCCGAGCCCGACACGCCGGTCACGCAGACGAAGAGCCCGGCCGGAATCTCGAGATCGACATTCTTGAGGTTGTTGCCGGACGCGCCGAGGATCTTCAGCACGCGCTCGCCGTCGGGCTTGCGCCGCTTCTTCGGTACCTCGATGCGCCGCTTGCCCGACATGTACTGGCCGGTCAGCGACCGCTTCGATCCGATGATGTCCTTGAACGTGCCCTGCGCGACGACTTCGCCGCCGTGCACGCCGGCGCCGGGGCCGATGTCGACGATGTGGTCCGCCGTGCGGATCGCGTCCTCGTCGTGCTCGACGACGATGACCGTGTTGCCGAGGTCGCGCAGGCGGTTCAGCGTGCCGAGCAGGCGCTCGTTGTCGCGCTGGTGCAGGCCGATCGACGGCTCGTCGAGCACGTACATGACGCCGACGAGGCCCGCGCCGATCTGGCTCGCCAGGCGGATGCGCTGCGCTTCGCCGCCGGACAAGGAATCGGCCTGGCGGTCGAGCGTCAGGTAATCGAGCCCGACGTCGACGAGGAAGCGCAGCCGCTCGCGGATCTCCTTGACGATCTTCGCCGCGATCTCACCGCGCCAGCCGGTCAGCTTCAGCGTCTTGAAGAAGTCGAGCGACTGGTCGATCGGCAGAGCCGTCAGCACCGGCAGGTTGCGGTCGCCGACGAACACGTTGCGCGCGCTGCGGTTGAGACGCTGGCCGTTGCAGTCGGGGCAGGGCCGCTCGCTGATGAACTTGGCGAGCTCCTCGCGCACGGCCGGCGATTCGGTTTCCTTGTAGCGCCGCTCGAGGTTCGGCAGGATGCCTTCGAACCGATGCTTGCGCGTCACCGCGCCGGCGGTGCCCGTCATGTAGCGGAAGCTGATCTGCTCGTCGCCGGAGCCGTGCAGGATGTGGTGTCGCGTGTTCTCCGGCAGGTCGTGCCATGGCGTATCGACGTCGAACTTATAGTGCTTGGCGAGCGACTGGATCAGCTGGAAATAGTATTGGTTGCGGCGGTCCCAGCCGCGCACCGCGCCGGCGGCCAGCGAAAGCTGCGGATTCACGACGACGCGCGCCGGATCGAAGAACTGCGTGACGCCGAGCCCGTCGCAGCCGGGGCAGGCGCCCACCGGCGAGTTGAACGAGAACAGGCGCGGCTCGAGCTCGGGCAGCGAGTAGTCGCAGATCGGGCAGGAGAAGCGTGACGAGAACGTGGTCTCGGCGGCCTTCGGATTGTCGAGGTTCGCCAGGATCGCGATGCCCTCGCCGAGGCGGAGCGCCGTCTCGAACGATTCGGCCAGCCGCTGCTTGATGTCCTCGCGCGGGCGGAAGCGGTCGATGACGGCTTCGATCGTGTGTTTCTGGCGCAACGCGAGCGAAGGCACCGCATCGAGCTCGTGCACGACGCCGTCGACGCGCGCACGCACGAAACCCTGTGCGCGCAGCTGCTCGAAGATCTGCACGTGCTCGCCCTTGCGCTCGCGCACGATCGGCGCCAGCAGCATGAAGCGCGTCTCGGGATCGAGCGCGAGCACGGCGTCCACCATCTGGCTCACCGTCTGCGCCTCGAGCGGAATGCCGTGGTCGGGGCAGCGCGGCGTGCCCACGCGCGCGAACAGCAAGCGCAGATAATCGTAGATCTCGGTGATCGTGCCGACCGTCGAGCGCGGGTTGTGCGAGGTCGATTTCTGCTCGCTCGAGATCGCG
>CBINBI010000113.1:0-6292 GCA_966248875.1 uncultured Rhodanobacteraceae bacterium | reverse complement strand
ACACGGTCGGCTCGAGCGCCCAGTGCTCGTTGAACTGCGACGGGAACTCGACGAAATCGCGCGGCACGTTGGTGCCGGCCAGCGTCGGGTACTTCACGTTCGACAGCATGCCGTGCAGCGCATGGCCGAACTCGTGGAACATCGTCGTCACGTCATCGAACGAGATCAGCGCGGGCTGCCCCGGCGCGGGCTTGGTGAAGTTGCAGACGTTGAACACGACCGGCTTGTTGCCGAGCAGACCCGACTGGTCAACGAAGCTGTCCATCCAGGCGCCGCCTGATTTCGAGTCGCGCTTGAAGTAGTCGGCGTACCAGAGCGCGAGCGACGACCCGTCGGCGTCGAACACCTCGAAGACGCGCACGTCGGGCTGATAGACCGGAATGTCCTTGCGCTCCTTGAAGGTGAGGCCGTAGAGCTTGTTCGCGGCGAAGAAGACGCCGTTCTTGAGCACGTTGTCGAGCTCGAAATACGGCTTGATCTGCGACTCGTCGAGGTCGTACTGCTGCTTGCGCACCTGCTCGGCGTAGAACTGCCAGTCCCACGGCGCGATCTTGAAGCCGCCCTTCTGCTTGTCGACGAGCGCCTGCATGTCCGCCTGCTCGCCGGCCGCTTTCGCGGTCGCGGCCGGCAGCATGTCGGTCATCAGCTTGATCGCGTTCTCGGGTGTCTTCGCCATCTGGTCGTCGAGCGAGTACGAGGCGTAGTTCTTGTACCCGAGCAGCTCGGCGCGCTCGGCGCGCAGCTTCGCCAGGCGCTGGATGATCGCGCGCGTGTCGTTCGCGTCGCCTCGGTCGGCGCGGTGGATCGAGGCATCGAAGAGCTTCTCGCGCGTCGCGCGGTCCTTCAGCGACACCTGCGCGGGCTGCTGCGTCGTGTTCTGCAGCACGACCACCCACTTGCCGTCTAGCTTGCGTGACTTGGCGGCTTCGGCCGCTGCGGCGAGGTCCGCTTCGCTGAAACCGGCAAGCTGTTTCTTGTCGTCGATCACGAGCGCCGCCGCGTTGGTCGCCGCGAGGAGCTTGGTCTGGAACTCCGTCGTGAGCTTCGATTCCTCTTCGTTGAGCTTGCGCAGCGTCGCCTTGTCGGCGTCGCTGAGCAGCGCGCCGACGCGCACGAAGGTCTGGTAGTAACGCTCGACGAGGCGCTTCTGCTCCGGGTCTTTCAGCGAGTCGCGCGTGTCGTAAAGCGCCTTCACGCGCGCGAACAGCTTCGGATTCAGGCCGATCTCGTCCTGATGCGCGGCCAGCTTGGGCGCGAGCTCCGCCTGCAGCTTCTGGATGTCCTCGTTCGTGTTCGACTGCGCGAGATTGAAGAACACCTTGGCGACGCGGTTGAGGAGCTGACCCGCGCGCTCGGCTTTTTCGATCGTGTTTTCGAACGTCGGCTTGGCCGGATCGTCCGCGATCGCCTGCATTTCAGCCAGGTGCACGCGCATGCCTTCCTCGAAGGCGGGGGCGTAGTCGCTGAACTTGATCTTGTCGAACGGCGGCGCGTGGAACGGCAGCGTCGATTCGGTCGCGAAAGGATTGCTGGCGGGCAGCTTGCTGCTGCTGGCCGGCGTCTCCGCCGCGCCGGCCAGGATCGCCGTGGTCAGGAAAGCGAGGCTCATCGCCATCGCTATACCGCGTGCTCGCGTCATGGAAAAGGCCCTCTCGGAAATCAGGTCGCCGCACGCAGGCGCAAGGCGGCCGGCGCGGGTCTGGTCGCAGCCTACCGGCGCCGCATGAGAACCGGCATGTGCCGTTAGACCCGGTCGCGCGCGGCGGCCCTGCGATCCATCGCGGATCCCGTGCAGCCGGGCGTATGCAGGCGGCCACGCGCCTCGCCGAAGCCGCCTCTGCAACGGATACCATGGCCGCCTTCGACGCGCGGGGACCGCAACGATGGTGACTCATCTCACGCCGATCCTGCTGCTGATCGGCTCGAACCTCTTCATGACCTTCGCCTGGTACGGCCACCTGAAGTACACCGACCGGCCGCTCTGGCTCGTCGTCGTGGTCAGCTGGGCCATCGCATTCTTCGAGTACTGCCTGCAGGTGCCCGCCAACCGCTACGGCTATGCCGTCTACAATCCCGCCCAGCTGAAGGCGATCCAGGAGATCGTGACGCTGTGCGTCTTCGTCGCGTTCTCGGCGCTGTACCTCGGCGCGCCGGTGCGGTGGAACCAGGTCGCCGGCTTCGCCTTGATCGTCGTCGCGGCCTTCCTCATCTTCAAAGACTGATCTTCCAAAGACCGATGATTCCGATTTCCTTGCCCCGTCGATTCGCCGTCCTCGCCTGCCTGCTGTTGGTCGCCGCCTGCACAGGCACGACGAGCACGACGAAGCCCCGCGAGGACGTGCGCATCGAGCGCGTCGATCGCGAATTCGACATCCCGTCGGGCGTCACGCGCGTCGCGATCGACAATCCCTGGGGCGAGATCAACGTCCGCGGCCACGACGAGCGCGAAGTCGGCATCCATGCCGTCATTCAGCGCCTGCCGCCGCGGTTTCCCAAGGTGGAATTCCGCTCGCGGCGCGAGGGCGACACGTTGCGCATCGAAATCTCGGCCTCCGGCGAGCCGCGACCGGCGAGCGAGGCTGCGCCCGGCGCGCGCGTCGACATCGCGGTGTTCGTGCCGGGCGATCTCGCGCTCGCGCTCGCGACCACCAGCGGGCGCATCTCGGCCAAGCGTCGCCCGGGCGCGGTCGAGGCGACGACCGAGTCGGGCGACATCCACGCCGGTTCGCTCGGCCGCCTCACGCTGAAGAGCCGCTCCGGACAGATCCGCGCGATGGCGATCGGCAGGAGATGGCAGGGCGCGAGCGAGATCGTCACTGAATCGGGACGCATCGTGCTGCTGGTGCCGACCTTCGGCGACGTTGCGCTGGAAGCGCGCACCGGCGGCGAGCTCAGCACGGGCTTCGGCCTCAGCGTCCATTCGCTTCCGGATGGAGGTCGCGAAGCGCACGCGCGCTACGGCGCCGGCACGTCGACTTTGCGTGCACAGAGCACAAAAGGGGAAATCGTGCTTGAACAACTCGTCCTGCTGGGGGACGATAAGCAGTTGCCGGAGGATGACGACTGAATCAGCCCCGAGGCTGAACGAAGGAAGTTGATTTCCGGCCTTACCGACCTCTGGTCTTTGGGGATCTCCGCGATGAACCTTCTTCTCAAGCTCGCCGCTGCGTGCCTGCTCGCATCCGGCCAGGCGGCGATGGCAGCACAGGCCACGCCTCAGCAAGCGTCCGCCACCGTCTCACGCGGTGCCGACTACGTCAGCCCGCCTTCGATTCCGGACAGGTTCTTCCTCGATGCGCGCACGCAGCCCATCGTGCCGGCCTGGCGTCCCGGCGACCCGATCCGCGAGGTTCCGCGCCGCTTCCACGGCGAAGAAGATCTCCAGCGCAACCCGCCGGCACCCGCCAATCCGGTGACTGCCGGCATGGACGTGCTCGTCGAGCTGCAGCGCGCATTCGGCGCCGGCATCGAGGGCGGCGGCTTCACGACGCCGCTCGTCAACAAGGACGGCCAGACCTTCAACGGCGTGTTCCCGCCCGATTCCACCGGCGACGTCGGCGGCGGGTATTACATCGAGACGATCAACGGCGCCGGCGGCACCAGCATCGTCATCTACAACACGGCCGATGGCAGCGTCGCCGCCGGCCCGTTCTCGATGGCCAGCCTCGGCAGCGGCGGTCCCTGCGCCAACGGCCTTGGTGATCCGATTCCGATCTATGACCATCTCGCCGAGCGCTGGCTCCTGACGGAATTCTCCGCCTCGAGCAACACGCTCTGCGTCTACGTCAGCTCCGGCTCCGATCCGGTGGCGACGACCTGGACGCGGTACGCGTTCAATACGCCGGGCTTCCCCGACTATCCGAAATACGGCGTCTGGACCGACGCCTATTACGTCGGCGCGAACGAGGGACCGGCGGTCTACGCGCTCGACCGCACCAGCATGCTGGCCGGCCTTCCGGCGACGCTGCAGCGCAAGTCCGTGCAGCGCCTGAACGGCCTCGGCTTCCAGATGCTGCCGCCGATCTCGGTGTTCGGCTCCACGCCGCCGCCGCCCGGCGCGCCCGGCATCTTCATCCGCGACAACGACGACGAGCGCAACAGCCCGTCGTCGAACGATCCGAACCACGATTTCCTCGAACTCTTCACGCTCACGGTCGACTGGACGACGCCGAGCAACACGACGCTGACCGGTCCGATCCGGATCGAGGAAAGCGAGTTCGATTCCGAGTTCCAGGTTTTCAGCGGCTTCGGCGCGATTCATCAGCCCGGTACCTCGCAGACGCTCGATCCTCTGCTCGAAGTGCCGATGGTGCCGGTCGCGTACCGCAACTTCGGCGCATACGAGGTGATGGTCGGCAACCACGTCACGCGCCTGCCGGACGACACCACCAACAACATTGCCGGCGTGCGCTGGTTCGAGCTGCGCCGCACGGGCGGCGCGGCGAACCCCTGGGTGCTGCACCAGGAAGGCACCTACGCGCCCGCCGACGCGGGTGGCCAGATCAGCCGCTGGATGGCAGCGATCGGCATGGACGAATCCGGCAATATCGCGATGGGCTACAGCGTCGCACGCGACCCCGGCGTCTTCCCCGGCCTGCGCTACGTCGGCCGCGAGGCGACCGATCCGCTCGGCGTGATGACGACGGCCGAGACCACGCTCGTCGACGGCGGCAGCTCGCAGACGACCTTCGACCGCTGGGGCGACTACTTCGGCATGGGCGTCGACCCGATCGACGGATGCACGTTCTGGTTCACCGGCATGTACATGCCGCCCGGCGGCCAGTGGCGCACGCGTTTCGCCTCGTTCCGCTTCGACACCTGCGGCACGCCGACATTCACGATGGCAGCGGACAACCTGAGCCAGGGCGTCTGCGCGAATTCGTCGACGCCGGTCGCGCTGCAGCCAATCACGATCGACGTGAACGCGCGCAACGGCTTCAGCGATCCGGTGACGATGAGTTTCGAACCGGGGCTGCCGACCGGGTTCTCGGGCAACTACAGTGTCAATCCGGTGAATCCGCCCGGCACGACCGTCGCCAGCATCTCGGTCGACAACACCGCGACACCGGGTCCGACATCGTTCATCCTGCGCGGCAGCAGCGGCGCCGTCGACCGCGATCTCGAGCTCGAGGTCAACGTCTCTACGGCCGTGGCCGGCGCACCGGTGCTGACCGCACCCGCCGACGGCGCGAGCAACGTGCCGGCGCAGCCCGTGTTTACCTGGAACGCTTCCGACCAGGCAAGCTCGTATCTCATCGAGATCGCGACTGACGCCGATTTCAACAACATCATCCTGTCGCAGACCGTCACTGAGACAAGCTTCCAGCCGACGGCGGCGCTGCCGCTCGACACCCCGATCTGGTGGCGCGTCACGGCGAACAATGATTGCGGCTCTGCGGTGAGCGCCGTGTTCACGTTCATCACGCAGCCCGGCCCCGGCCAGTGCAGCACGGGCTCGACGACGGAAGTGCTGTTCACCGACAACGTCGAAAGCGGCCCGAACGGCTGGACGCACGACGCGGCGGCCGGGACCGACACCTGGTCGATCTCGGGCAGCCGTCCGTTCGACGGCGTGGCGTCGTGGAAGGCGATGGATCCCTCCTCGATTTCCGATCAGCGCCTGACCTCGCCCGTCGTGTCGCTGCCGGACGATCTCAGCGGCCTCAACTTCCAGTTCCAGCATTGGGTGCTGATGGAAGGCAGCGGCAGCACCTGCGCCGACGGCGGCGTCCTCGAAGTCGCGATCGACGGTGGCGCGTTCACGCAGATCCCGGCCAACCAGTTCGTCGTCGGCGCCTACAACGGCACCGTCTCTAGCGGCAGCGGCAACCCGCTCGCCGGCAGCCCGGCCTGGTGCGGCCTCGACACGGCCTACGATCAGGTCGTCGTCGACCTCTCGAACTATGCCGGCCACGACGCGCAGTTCCGCTTCCGCCTCGGCAGCAACAACTCGAGCCCGCGCGAAGGCTGGTACATCGACGCCATCAAGGTGCAGGGATGCGGCAGCGGCAGCGGGACGGATCAGATCTTCGCGGACGGCTTCGACGGACCGTAACGGTTCGTCCGATTCGATCCGCTTGCGGATCTTCGATCAAGGCGCCCACGGATTCGTGGGCGCTTTTTTTGTGCGCGGTCTGCGCTCGGGTTGTGATGCGTCCGTGGGCATCGGACGGAAGTCCGATGCGGTCAGCGGTTTCGTAGCGCGGATACGTGTTCGCAGACCCGACCCGCCTCCCCGCGGGTCTTGCCGGCCATCCTGGCCGGCGCGTGACTTTCTCTTGCTCGTGCAAGA
>CBINBI010000112.1:0-6599 GCA_966248875.1 uncultured Rhodanobacteraceae bacterium | reverse complement strand
TCGTTTCATGATCGGACCAGTCTAAAGTTGGTCCGGTTTGCTTAGGAATTACCTTATTTTTTGCTTCTACCGGTTTTGCGAGCAAGGCTGCCGCGGCGGGTGACGTCCCGCGCTTTCCTCGCTTCCGCTTGCGCAAGACGGTGGGGGCAGCGCCACCTCAGGCGACTCGACGACCACCGCGCTTCAGATGCACCAGCAACAGCGAGATCGCCGCTGGCGTGACACCGGAGATGCGCATCGCCTGTCCGATCGTGCGCGGCTGCACGGCGACGAGCTTGGCGAGCACCTCGGCCGAGAGCCCGCGCACGCGTGCAAAATCGAACTCCTCGGGAATGGCCGTCTCTTCGTTGCGGCGCTGGCGCAGGATTTCCTCGCGCTGGCGCTCGAGATAGCCGGCGTACTTCGCCTGCACCTCGATCTGCTCGATGACGGCCTCGTCGTCGGCGCCGCGGCCGATGCCTTCGACGCGCGTCAGCTCGGTGTAGCCGATGCCGGGGCGGCGCAGCAGATCGAGCGCGTGCGTTTCGCGCGACGGGGTGACGCCGAGCGCCTTCTCGACGGCGCGGCCTAGCGCATTGCCGGGCGTCGCCCAGAGTCCGCGCAGCCGCTCGGTCTCGCGCTCGATCGCCTCGCGCTTCCGGCACAGCGCGTCGTAGCGCTCGCGCGGTACGCAGCCGAGCGCAAAGCCCTGCTCCGTGAGGCGCAGATCGGCGTTGTCCTCGCGCAGATGCAGGCGGTATTCGGCCCGCGAGGTGAACATGCGGTACGGCTCGCTGGTGCCGTTGGTGACGAGATCGTCGATCAGGACGCCGACGTAGGCTTCGTCGCGGCGCGGCGTCCACGGCTCGCGATCCTGCGTCGCACGTGCCGCGTTGAGCCCGGCGATGAGGCCCTGGGCCGCCGCTTCCTCGTAACCGGTCGTGCCGTTGATCTGCCCGGCGAAATAAAGCCCGGAGACGGCTTTCGTCTCCAGCGACGGCTTGAGCCCGCGCGGATCGAAATAGTCGTACTCGATCGCGTAGCCCGGGCGCGTGACGTGCGCGCGCTCGAGCCCGCGGATCGAGCGCACGAGCGCGAGCTGCACGTCAAAGGGCAGCGAAGTCGAGATGCCGTTCGGATAGACCTCCGTCGTCTCCAGACCTTCCGGCTCGATGAAGATCTGGTGCGAAGCCTTGTCGGTGAAGCGCACCACCTTGTCCTCGATCGACGGACAGTAGCGCGGGCCGACGCCTTCGATGACGCCCCCGTACAGCGGCGAGCGGTCGAGCGCGCCGCGGATGATGGCGTGCGTCGCCTCGGACGTGTGCGTGATCCAGCAGCTGACCTGGCGCGGATGCTCGTCACGCGAGCCGAGGAACGAGAACACCGGCGTGGGATCGTCGCCCGGCTGCTCGGCGAGCTGCGTGTAGTCGATCGTCCGCCCGTCGATGCGGGGCGGCGTGCCGGTCTTGAGCCGGCCCACCGTGAAGGGCAGCTCGCGCAGGGTCTCGGCGAGCTTCTGCGCCGGCGGATCGCCCGCGCGGCCGGCTGCGTGCTGTGCGAAGCCGACATGGATCCTGCCGGCGAGGAAGGTGCCGGCGGTCAGCACGACGGCGCGAGCCCGGAACTCGAGGCCGGTCTGCGTCCGCACACCGACGGCGCGGCCGCCCTCGACCACCAGCGCGTCGACGGCCTGCTGGAACAGGTGCAGGTTCTCCTGCGTCTCAACCCGACGCCGGATGGCCGCTTTGTACAAAACCCGGTCGGCCTGGCACCGCGTCGCACGCACGGCCGGCCCCTTCGAGGCGTTCAACGTGCGCCACTGGATGCCGGCACGGTCCGCCGCCGCCGCCATCGCGCCGCCGAGCGCGTCGATCTCCTTCACAAGATGGCCCTTGCCGATCCCGCCGATCGCGGGATTGCAGCTCATCTGGCCTATCGTCTCGATGTTGTGCGTCAGGAGCAGCGTGCGCGCGCCCGTCCGCGCGCTCGCGAGTGCGGCTTCGGTGCCGGCGTGGCCGCCGCCGATGACGATGACGTCGTAGTCGTGCATGGAGAGAAGTACCCGCCCGGATCGCGGCTACGCCGCATTCTATCAAGCGCCGGGCGGTCAGCTGGCACGAAACCTGCTGCGGAAGTCACGCACTCCCACCGGCGCACGGCGTTTGCGAGCACGCCGCAGGTCGGAATTCAGGGGCCGGCCGTTGCGTCGGTGGGAGGACGCACCAGGCCCGCTTCGGCGGGCCTTCTTTTTGCGCGCAGTCTGCGGTGGCGCGCGCATCGAACGTGTCTCGAAGAAATGCGGCCTTGAAGCCGCTCCTGCTGCAGCGGGCATGGCGTCCGCAGAATTCCGAGACTGGCGCCCGGCGGTCGTAGGAACAGGGGGAATCCAAGAGGACCGTATGCCGGGCGCCAGAAACCGCGGAGAGACTGGCATCACAAAAAGCCGCCGACGGAGCATCGGCGGCTTTGCGTTGCCACGGTTCGAACCGTAGCGGCAACCGGGAATGGCAGACTGTGACGATCGTCGCGGATTCCTGGCACGCGCCGGATCGCTCATGACGAGGGGGTCAGATTCGGACAGGCGATGTCAGGTTCGCGTGCCCGACTTTCATTCGCGAAACCGCTCCGCAAACTCACAGCGAAGCGATCGCCGCAGCGTCATGCGCTGGCACGCTGCTTGCTCAAGCCTCGGCACGGGAATCCAGGAGTCGTGACATGAGCACCGCCGCGAGCATGAGCCTCAATCCGCTGTTCCTTCGCCACGATCTGATGATCGAGCTGGGTCGTCTCGAGATGGCGATCGAGGACGTGCGCACGATGCAGCCCGCCGCGAACGACCGCAACGCGATCGTCGACGAGCTCGAATCGAAGTGCGCGCGCATCAACGAAGCGCTCTCGAAGCTGCCCGCGTGACGCTGGAACCGCAGTAACGCAAAAAAGCCGCGCATTGCGCGGCTTTTTCATGGGCGGGTGATGCTTGCAGGATCAGGCGAACGTCAATCGAATCCGTTCTGGAACAGGAAGTCGCCGCCGCCGAAGCCGACGACGTCCTGCGGCGTGACCGCGTAGCCCAGCACGCCGATGCCCAATTGTCCGTAGAAGCTCGAGCCGGAGCAGAGAACCGTGCCGCCGGCCTGGATCGCGCAGGCGTGATCGGAACCGATGTCCATCATGAGCGTGCCGGAGAAGCCGGCCGAAGGCGTCGGTGATGGATAGTTCCCGAACCCGCCCGTGCCCAGTTGTCCTGAGCTCCCACGGCCCCAGCACATCACAACGTTGCCGTTGGCGCCGCACGTGCTGTTTCCACCGACTGCGTGGAGAGTCCAGCCGGTGAGGATGAGCTGCGGCGTCGGTTGCGCGCCTGTGATCGCGCCGTTGCCGAGCTGTCCCTCGTTGTCACTCCCCCAGCAATAGAGCTGCGTCTGTCCGGGATTCAACGGAATCAGCCGGGCGCAGGTGTGAAAGTCGCCGGTATCGAGCTGTACCACGTTACCGACCAGCGTCGTCACGATCTGCGGGTTCCGGCGAATGGTCGTGGTGCCATCGCCGAGCTGGCCGTAAATGTTGTAACCCCAGCAGGCGACTTCCCCACCCTGCTTCAATGCACAGGTGTGATAGGCGCCAGCGCTGAGCGCGGTGACGCCGGTCAGGCTTGGCACGAGCATGGCTATGGGATGGTCGTCCGTTGTGCCGTCGCCCAGTTGGCCGAATGCGTTACTGCCCCAACAGGCAACGCTGCCGTTCTGTTTGAGAGCGCACGTGTGATCGTCGCCCGCGCTGAGCGCCGTGACGCCGGTCAACCCCGGCACGAACGCAGGGGTTGAACGAGTCGTCGTGGTGCCGTCACCGAGCTGACCGGACCCGTTGTAACCCCAGCAGGTCACGCTCCCGTCCTGCCTCGCTGCGCAGGTGTGTAGCTGCCCCGCGCTGAGCGCGATAACACCAGTCAATCCCTGCACGAACTCGGGTGTCGAATGCGCGACTGAGCTGCCATCGCCAAGCTGGCCGAATTCGTTACTCCCCCAGCAGGCCACGCTGCCATTCTGTTTCAGTGCACACGTATGGTAGAAGCCTGTACTGAGCGCAACGACGCTGGTCAGGCCCGGCACGAACGCAGGAGTCGAACGACTGGCCAGGGTTCCGTCGCCGAGCTGGCCGTATCTGTTGTAACCCCAACAGACCACGCTGCCATCCTGCCTCACTGCGCAGGTGTGATAACCACCCGCGCCAACGGCCACGATGCCGGTCAATCCCTGCACGAATTCGGGTGTCGAACGTGCGGTTGTGCTGCCGTCGCCGAGCTCGCCGTCCCCGTTGTAGCCCCAGCACGCCAGGGTGCCGTTCTGCCTTAGCGCGCAGGTGTGATACCCACCCGCACTGAGCGCGACGGCGCCGGTCAGGCCCAGTACCGGCACAGGTGTCCATCGGTTGTTCGTAGTGCCGTCGCCAAGCTGGCCGTCCCCGTTATAACCCCAGCAGGCGATGGTGCCGTCCTGCTTCAGTGCGCAGGTGTGATCGCCACCCGCGCTGATCGCAGCGATACCGGTCAGGCCTGGTACGACGGTTGGACTTGCGTGGTCTCCCGGGGTGCCGTCCCCGAGCTGGCCAAAATAGTTACGACCCCAACACGCCACAGTGCCGTTCTGCTTCAGCGCGCAAGTGTGCTCGGCACCTGCGCTGATTGCGGCGACACCGGTCAGTCCCGCCACGAGCGTGGGTATCGTACGTTTATCCGTGGTGCCGTCCCCGAGCTGGCCATAATAGTTACCACCCCAGCACACCATAGTGCCGTCCTGCTTCAGCGCGCAGGTGTGATTCTCGCCAGCGCTGATGGAGGCGACGCCGATCAGGCCCGGCACGAGGTCGGGTGTCCAGCGGTCAAACGTCGTGCCATCGCCGAGCTGACCTAAATGATTGCGGCCCCAGCAAGCCACGCTGCCGTTCTGCTTGAGCGCACAGGTGTGACCATCACCGGTGGCGAGTGCAATGACACCGCTCAGCCCCGGCACGAGCATCGGTGTCGTACGGTCATTGGTGGTGCCGTCGCCGAGCTGGCCGAAACCGTTCTCGCCCCAACAGGCCACGCGTGTGTCCTGCATCACCGCGCAGGTGTGAACGCCGCCCGCGCTGACGGCGAACGCCTGTTCCTCGGTGGCCATGCCCGACCGGGCCAGGCAAAGCAGAAGCGCGGCCAGCGCAGCGGATCGCAGGATCATGAGCGAATTCCTCGTTGGTCTCAGTAGTTACGAGGAACTGTGATGGGGCGGACAGTGCGGTGCCGTAGAGGCAGGACCGCAAAAAAGCCGCGCATTGCGCGGCTTTTCATGGGCGGGTTCTTGCAGGATCAGGCGAACGTCAATCGAATCCGTTCTGGAACAGGAAGTCGCCGCCGCCGAAGCCGACGACGTCCTGCGGCGTCACCGCGTAGCCCAGCACGCCGATGCCCAATTGTCCGTACGCGCTCGAGCCGGAGCAGAGAACCGTGCCGCCGGCCTGGATGGCGCAGGCGTGATCGGAACCGATGTCCATCATGAGCGTGCCCGAGAAGCCGGCCGAAGGCGTCGGTGATGGATAGTTCGTGAACCCGCCCGTGCCCAGTTGTCCCGAGCTACCGCTTCCCCAGCACATCACGCTGCTGCCGTCGGCGCCGCACGTGCTGTTTCCACCGACTGCGTGGAGAGTCCAGCCGGTGAGGATGAGCTGCGGCGTCGGTTGCGCGCCTGTGATCGCGCCGTTGCCGAGCTGTCCCTCGTTGTCACTCCCCCAGCAATAGAGCTGCGTTTGTCCGGCAAACCATGGAATCAGCCGGGCGCAGGTGTGATAGTCGCCGGTATCGAGCTGTACCACGTTACCGACCAGCCCGTTCACGATCTGGGGGGTTGGGCTATTCGTCCCCGCGGTCCCCCCGATGCCATCACCGAGCTGGCCGTAAAAGTTGTTACCCCAGCAGGCGACTTCCCCACCCTGCTTCAATGCACAGGTGTGATAGGCGCCCGCGCTGAGCCTCGTGACGCCTGTGAGGTTTGGCACGGGCATGGGTATCGAACGGCCGTTGGTGGTGCCGTCGCCGAGCTGGCCGGAGTCGTTGCGGCCCCAGCAGGCTACGCTGCCGTTCTGTTTGAGCGCGCACGTGTGATGGCCGCCCGCGCTGAGCGCCGTGACGCCGGTCAATCCCGGCACGAACGCAGGGGTTGAACGAGTCGTCGTGGTGCCGTCACCGAGCTGACCGTACTGGTTTTTACCCCAGCAGGCCACGCTGCCGTTCTGCCTCAGCGCGCAGGTGTGATAGACGCCGGCGCTGATTGCGGCGACATCGGTCAGTCCCGCCACGAGCGTGGGCGTCGGACGGTCATCGGTGGTGCCGTCGCCGAGCTGACCGAACTCGTTGTAACCCCAGCAGGCCGCACTGCCGTTCTGGTTCAGCGCGCAGGTGTGAAAGCCACCCGCGCTGAGGGCGGCAACGTCGCTCAGATTCGGCACGGCTTTCGGCGCTGCATGGAAAACGGTGGTGCCGTCGCCGAGCTGGCCGTACTCGTTGTAACCCCAACAAGCCACACTGCCGTCCTGCCTCACTGCGCAGGTGTGATAACCACCCGCGCCAACGGCCACGATGCCGG
>CBINBI010000111.1:0-6877 GCA_966248875.1 uncultured Rhodanobacteraceae bacterium | reverse complement strand
GTGGTGGTGGTGGTGGTGGTGGTCGGTTGGGGGACAGAATAGGGACGCGCCAGCGTCGGCGCGTCGCGCGTCAGACACGTAGTAAGGCGCGCTGAAGACACAAGCCGTGACTCAACTCATTGCGGAGGGCCTGTTAGTGCAGGACAGCTCCAAGCGCTTCTTCGTCACCGCCGACGGCGAGCGGCTTCTTGGTTCCCACTGAATCCCGTCCGCGTTCGAACGTCGTTCTCCCCCTAAGGGGGAGAGAACGAACGAACGGTTCGGCGTTAGATCGAACGGATCGAACGACTTTCACGAAGCGGCATCAAAACAGCTGATTTCGCGGTTCGGTCGGAAATCGAACGGCGCCGAACGGGGCGGACTTCAACGAAAGTCGTTCGACGCCGTTCCGAACGGGTTCTTACGGCCCCAAGCCCCCACCCCTCCCGGCCCGGAAGCGCAACCAAAAGATTGCATATCGACGATCGATCGGCTGCGCGACCGATCACCGGCCGCTCGTCTGTCCCAAGGCAACGGCTCCGCGAGCCGTTGTGACTTTAGCGATTCCAAGTACTTGCGCGATCAGCACGCGCGGAGCTGGGCCAGACGAGCGGCCGACGCGCACCGTGGCTGTAACGTCTGGCAGAAAATTGTACACGGTAGGCCGGCCGGCTGTACGATCGCAAAACGATGGCACTCAGAACAGGTCACGGCGCAGGGCGCGGCGTTCCGCGCGTCGAGGTTCTTCCCGCGGACGAGCAGCCGCACGGCGTTCCGCACGCGCCCGCTGGGCTATATGAGCCAGCGCCGCAGGGCGAGCGAGACGAGCGTGGCAGATTCATCGCTGGCGCGCGCTGGGCCCAGGCCAAGGGTGCACGGGCAGCGAACGCGAAGCGCCGCGAGCTCAAGGCGCTAACGGGCCTCGGCTTGGCGGGCGCGGCGCCGGAGAACCTTCGACCCTTTCTTGAGCAGGCCGAGGAGTTCGCTCGCGCTGAAGTCGAGCGGCTCGCACGGGACTGCGGGGGCGGCCTGTGTCCGGACAACGCCCGAGCGCTCGTCCAAGCGGCCGCCCGCGCGATGGCGGGCAGCTGTGCCGCGTTCGCCGCGGGCGATACGGCGCTTGGGGCCAAGCTCGGCGCAGAGCTCCGCTCTCACCTGCTAGGCGCGCGCGAGCTCACGGTACGGGAGGCGCAGGGGCGACCGAAACGCGATCCGCTGGCAGACGTCCGAGCCCGCGTCGCTGAACAAGCTCGGCGCGCGCGTGAAGAGCGCGAGGGCTCCAAGTGACAACGATCCTCGACACAGCGGCGGCTGTCGCTGCGGACGGGACCACCGAAGGTCTCACGCCGCGATGGCGCGCGACGCTGACGGCGTTCTACGGGCTGCCGCTCGCCGATGAAGACGTGGCGGAGCTCCGCGCGAGCACGCGCCGAACGGCAGACTCAGCGCGCGCGTTCGAAGGCAAACACCTGCGCGAGTTGTGGGTGCGCGTCGGCCGACGCGGCCGCAAGAGCGCAACGGCTGCGCTGATCGCGGTTCACGAAGCGTTGTTTGGCGGGCACGAGCCGTATTTGTTGCCGGGTGAGCGCGGGCTCGTCGCACTCGTGAGCAAGGATACCGCCGGTGCTGAAGTGCTCGCGGGATTCTGTGAGCGTTGGGCGGGAGCGCTCGGCGTGCGCACGAATTGGACTTCGATCGGCTCCTTGAGAGTGCTCGAGATCGAAGGCTCGCAAATCGCGATCGTCGTGCTTCCGTGCAATGCCAAGGCGCCGCGCGGCTTCGCGTTCCCGGTCGTGATCTGCGACGAGATCGCACTCTGGTCAGCGGACAGTGAGAGCGCGCAGGTTGACGTCGAAGTTCTCGCGGCGCTGCGCCCCGCCATGGCACAGTTCCCGCGGAGCCGCCTCATCGCGATCTCGAGCCCCTTCGGCGTCGACGGTGAGCACTATCGCGCCATCGAGTCGGCTCTTGGCGACGATGCGCCCGCGGGCATCCTCGCGGTCGAAGGCCCGACCTGGCTTTGGAACCCATCGATCACCGAGCAGAGAACTCGCGAACTGATGCCGGACGAGCGGCGTTGGTCGCGCGAATTCGCGGCGGTGCCTGGCGAGACGGAATCAAGCGCGTTCGACCTAGAAGACATCGAGTCTATCTTCGACGCGCCGACGGGCCGCGTTCTTCGAAATGTCTGGGATTCCGCAAAACCACCGAAGGGCGCGATCCTGTTGCTCGATGCGTCCAACGCCCGACGCGACGAATACGCCTACGCGGTTGCAGCGCCGACGAGCGACGGCGAGATTCAGCTACTCGAGATCGGCGGCATCACGCCGACCGAGGCGAAGCTACGGGGGTGGGGCGCCTCGGGTTGCGCTGCCGAGATTGCGCGTCGGGTTGCGCACTACCGGGTCACACGCGCGTTTGGCGATTCCTACGGCGGGGATGGCGTCGTGAACGCGCTCGCCGCGTCCGGTATCTCGCTTGAACAGCAGGCTTGGACGGACACGCGCAAGGCCGAGGCGGTTGTCACGCTGCGCGCGATGATGAAGACGAAAAAGCTGCGGGCGCCGAAGGATGACAAGCTTCGTTCGCAGCTCGTCAACTTGCGGGAGCGGTTGCAGCCCTCGGGCAAGGTGCTCTATCGCACCAACGGTCAAGATCGCGCGGCGCTACTCCTCGCACTGGCCATCGCTGTCAACGACGGCCGCGTCCGCTGCGAGGCAGTAACGGATCGACTGGCAGGGCACCGCGCCAATTTGCGCAAGATCGCAGAAAATCCGCAGCGCGCTTCAAACCGCCAATGTCTTCTGGCCGGTGTTGCGCCGGTGGCGGTGAGCCGTGGGCCGCGCGCTTGCAAGAACTGCCGCCGATATACCCACACTGGCAATTGCTGCGATCGTCCGTCCTTCTGAGCCAGTGGCACATCTTTTTACTCTATCAGGGCGACTCTGTAAGATTGGCAACATCAAATGAGCAACACAATCACTCATGCGCTTTGGGCGCGAAAGGCCGAGTGCTCGAAGATGTCGCTTGCGACCTATTTGCGCGCGCCCGAGCAGATTTCGCCCGCATTGCGCGCACGGATTGAAGCCGCAGCGATCGAGCTCGGCGTTACCGGCGCGCACGCGAAACCGCAACCGGAGCCCGAACGGCTCCGACGCACGAAGCACGCCTCCCGCCCCGGGAAAGCGAAGATCGAAGGTGAAGAACGCAGTAGCGAGATACGGAATTGACACGGCCGAACGGATCGAAACTTGCGAGCGATTGCATGCACGGTCCCTCGACCCCCGGCGCCCCGAGGACGAACGCCGCGCCGACCGAGAATTTCTCGCGGGTTGGATCAAACATTGGCGGCACGCGAAAGTCGTTGTGCCCGGGTGGACGGATTCTGACGTTGTGGTGCCGATGCGGCGGAGATCAAGATGAGAACCCCCTTGAAGCGCGATGATGAGCGGTACCGCTTATTAGTGACCCGCGCCGCCGGCTTGAAGTTCGCGGCCGACGTTGCGCGCGGCCCTGAATTGGGAAGGATCCGCGCAGAGCAAGACGCAATCCTCGCCGAGCTTCGCACGCTTGAACCCGCAGTGATCAATCGCGGTGACTCGTTGGACGGGGCCGCGCAGCCGTCCACACCCGAACTCGAGTTCGGGCGCGGTGTGAAGTTGCCACAAGATTGGCGCGAGTTCCAGCGCGGTGCCCAGAAGGCCTTCGAGGCCGAGATTGACCAGATGGTGAAGCAGAAACTGACGAACAAGTGAAAGCAAAAGCACCCACAGCACAGCGCCTTGCGCTAAAAGTCACCGCACCTAAGGGCATATTCATCCGCGGACGAGGGCACTACGCTAACGGCGCCGTAGTCGGATACGTGCCTAGTCTGGCGAGCGCGTTCCTATTGGCCATCGAAAACGGCTTGGGCGATCTTACGATGCTGGACGCCGCGCTTCTCAGTCAACAAGAAGCCGCCCCGTGGCCCGATGAAAGCGGCTGCTTGTGCGGCAGCGTGATTCCGGTCGGTTCCACGGAGACTTTCGAGGGGCGGCGCGTGTTGTACCGTATGCACTTCATCGACGGCCTAGCGCCATCCGATCGAGAGAGCTTCCGTCTCGCGACTGGCCTTCTATCGCACAAGTTCCGAGCGGTTCGTACGTGGCCGGCCGAGCTTCCCGAAGCCGCGCAGCCGTGGCTCGCGCGCTCGAAGGAATTCGAGGATTCCAAGATCCGCGTTGATCGCCAACGCGCCGAGCGCAACGCGCGAGCAGCGCAAGAAGCCGAGCGCCGCCTTTTCGCCACGTTTGCCGAACGTGCCGCCAAGGCTCGGGCCGAGGCCGAAGAGTTAGTCCGCCGCGCCGCCGAACTCGAAGATCAAGCGAAGGCGTTCACGGCCGCGAAGGTCAAAACCATGGCTGAATTGTCTGCGGAGGACCGCGCGGCAGTGGCGGCCGAGGAGCGTCGGATTGATGTCCGTCGAATCGTGAACGCGGCGCTGCTCGAAGTCGCGCGGGTCGAAAGTGCGGGCGTGGTGAAACCTGAGAAGGTCGCGCGCGCCAAGTCGCTGGCCAACGATGCCGCAGCGAAGTTCGGGACCGGCGATCTTGACGGTGCACGGACCGCCGCGCAGCAAGTGAGCGCAGAGCTCGAAGGCGAAAGCGTGACGGGCGACGGCGCGCTGCCCGCGCCCTGAAAACTTTGGTCGTCCGCGCGGTGCGACTCGTGATCGCCAGGGCTCCTTTCCTCTCAAAACTACTTGGCCCACCGCAACACGAAGACGCACGGCACGCTTGGGGCGATGGCGGCGTGCGGCCGCGCGACGACCGACCTTTTCCCAAGCAGAAAGAACCACCCATTGGCAAAACCCACCCCACAACAGCGCATTGAACGGTACCGACGATCGGAAGAGCGGCGCCGCGGATTCCACGATCAGATCGCGGCCATCGCCGCTGAGCCGAGGGTGCAATGCACCGCGCTCATCACTTCCTTGGTGAGCCCGATGGGGTACCGCCTCGGCAAATTGACCGCGGGGCAACCGATCATGGTCCCGCGAAGTCTGGTTGATCTCCTCGTCGCGCAAGGGATTGTGAGCTTCCCATGAACGAGAAACGATTCTCCAACGGCGAGCCGATGCGGCAGCCCGGCGAAAAGGAATTCATCAGCGGCGACGCCGAACTTCCGTCCGTCGGCACACCCGCCGGTGATGCTGACCGCTCACCCAAAGAAGAAGATCGATCCGAACAATGAGGACACGTAAATTGCCCGCGTGGGGCAGCGAAACCCTGTACACCGCTGGTCCGGCCGCCGGCACTCCGACGAAAATTGCACCGCCGACCGAGATTTTCCAAAACGGCTTCATTCCCGGCGAACCCATGGCAGCCCAATACGACACGTATTGGCGGCACCACATCGCGCGGCAAGTTGATCTCAGCGCGCGCACGGCGTTGACCAATTGGCGATATTTTGAGGCCGCCGCCGCCAACGTTCCTCTTCAGTGTGCGTTCGTTCCAAAAATTGGTGTCACGCTGCTGGCGACGGCGGAGCCGGGGCTAATCCGGTACATTCCCGACGCGGCCCCAACGCTGGCATCCGTGCCGTCGATCAACCTTACCGCGGCGAGCGGGGCATTTGTTCCAAAGGCCGTCTGCGTTTCGCCGCTCACTGGGCGGCTGCTAATCGGGGGCACAAATTCAACAGCGCCGGGCCGCTCCGTTTGGTCCGGAGACGTCGTGCCTGGTTTCGCGGAGGTTTACATCCCCACGGAGCTCCCGACGACAGGCCTGGGCGCTGACGGCGTGGCGCTGATGACGGTCGATAGTGCGACGGGAATTGTGGTGCTGTTTTTCTCGGACACGACGTCCGCGGTCCGCACATGGGACGGGAGCGGGAGCACACTCGCAATCGCCGGCTCGCGCGCCACGGCTCCTCATCCGGCCCTTACGGGCGCGCGAGCCGCGGTGCACGGCGGTGTGGCTGTTATCGCGTACAACTCGGGCGGCGTGATTAAACTCGAATCGGGCACGGTTCCGACGGGCGCGTTTACCGAGTACACTCCAACGTTCGTCGCAGGAACGCCCGGCGCAGTGCTCGATTTGCGTTGGTCCGACTCCTATCAATGCTGGCTGCTTTTGACGCAGAGTGAGCTCTTGGCTTTCACGAGTCCGGCGGGGCCGTACACATCTTTCGTAACGTTGCCTTCGCGGGCCGCTGCCGCCGGATGCTTATTCGATGTCGGCGCGATGGTCATTGAGGAAATCGCCGATACCCGGTTCATTTACACGCGCGACGATTTGGACACGCTGGACGATTCGACCGTGATCCGACAAGCGCTTGGGGTTGGCTACTCCGGCAGCAGCGTCGTCATTCAGGATGGCTCGGCCATTTGGGTCAACTGCGGAGCAGGGTCAACCGCGGGCTGGCAGCGGACGCTTCGGGTGAGCTGATCGCAAAATGTCATTTGAAGATCTGGA
This sequence comes from uncultured Rhodanobacteraceae bacterium, assembly GCA_966248875.1. Classification (GTDB taxonomy): domain Bacteria; phylum Pseudomonadota; class Gammaproteobacteria; order Xanthomonadales; family Rhodanobacteraceae; genus Dokdonella_A. The sequence continues at coordinate 443 of CBINBI010000111.1, read as the reverse complement.
GTTGCGCGACCAGTTCCAGTGACGTCGATTCACTGCCGCGACGCTGATTCCGCTGGCGGTGATTGGCTGCGCGCGCGTGCGTCGATTCTGCCGATTCGTGATTCATAATCGCCGCGGGTGGGCGTAGTGTGAAATGAACGGACGCCGAAGCGACTGACATCGCCACGGCGTCCTAACCCGCACAACGAAAGGAACTCGCTATGAGGGCTGTTTGTCACGCTATCAAATTGTTGCTGGCCGCCGCCATGTTTCTGCTGCTCGTCGGCTGCGCGGGCCGCGTCAACGGGGCGGCTGACGCTCACTTGTGCACCGCGGCACTCGAGCCGAGCTACGCCCGGGCCGTTGAATCGGCCGCCGCCGAGTGGAATGATCGGGCCGGCACAGCGCTTGTTGTGGACGCCGAGCCAGGTTGCGCGGGCGGTGATCCGGCGCGGACGTACCTC
>CBINBI010000110.1:0-6913 GCA_966248875.1 uncultured Rhodanobacteraceae bacterium | reverse complement strand
GTGCCCAGGTGGCGGAATTGGTAGACGCACTACCTTGAGGTGGTAGCGGGGAAACCCGTGGAGGTTCGAGTCCTCTCTTGGGCACCATCCGGTTCTTCGATCGCGACGGGGACGCGCGTCCCGGCCGCGATCGGGAATCTTCTGACCGTCGTCGTGCCGGCCTCGTGCCGGAGCGACCGCTGATGCGCCTCGCGGCGCGGAGGTGTGTGTGCTGGCCGAGTATTTCCCGGTCCTCCTGTTCATTGTGGTTTCGGCTGTCGTCGGCATCGCGCTGATCGCGATCGGCAACCTGCTCGGGCCGAAGAAACCCACCGCCGAGAAGGATTCTCCCTACGAGTGCGGATTCGAGGCGTTCGAGGACGCGCGCATGAAGTTCGACGTGCGCTATTACCTCATCGCGATCCTGTTCATCATCTTCGATCTCGAAATCGCCTTCGTGCTGCCATGGGCGACGGTGTTCTCGAAGCTCGGGCTGCTCGGCCTGGTGGAGATGGCGATGTTCCTCGGCCTGCTGGTCCTGGGCTTCGTGTACGTCTGGAAGAAGGGAGCGCTCGAATGGGAGTGACTCGTTTCCGCGGCGCGGAACCGGGCATCCCCGGACCGGGTCCGGACCGGGCTCTGCCGCGGCCCGTGCCGGCGCGTTTCGGCACCGAAACCATGGAGTCTGTCTCGTGAGTCTCGTTTCACGCCTCGGCGAGGTGATGCACAACCCGGCGCCGGTCAGCCTCGTCGACGACATCCTGCGCCCGGTCGAAGACAACCCGCTGATGGAGCGCGGCTTCGTCACGACCTCGCTCGACGCGCTGGTGAACTGGGCGCGCACCGGCTCGATGTGGCCGATGACGTTCGGCCTCGCGTGCTGCGCGGTGGAGATGATGCACGCAGGCGCTTCGCGCTTCGATCTCGACCGCATGGGCGTGATCTTTCGTCCCTCGCCGCGCCAGAGCGACGTCATGATCGTGGCCGGCACGCTGGTCAACAAGATGGCACCCGCGCTGCGCAAGGTCTACGACCAGATGCCGGACCCGAAGTGGGTCATCTCGATGGGCTCGTGCGCGAACGGCGGCGGCTACTACCACTATTCGTACGCGGTCGTGCGCGGCTGCGATCGCATCGTGCCGGTCGACATCTACGTGCCGGGCTGTCCGCCGACGGCCGAGGCGCTGATCCACGGGATCCTGCAGCTGCAGAAGAAGATCCGCCGCACCAACACGATTGCGCGGACATGAGTCGGATGGCGCACGACTCGCGTGATCGCACCTTCGTCGTCCCCGCGAAAGCGGGGACCCGGCGCCGTTTCGGCGCTGAGGCAAAGTCGCTAGGTCCCCGCTTTCGCGGGGACGACGAGATTGCAGCATGACGACATCGCATTTCGCCCAACTCCTCGAATCGAAGCTTGGCCAGAAGCTCGCGACGCTGATCGAAGCGCGCGGCGAGACGACGATCGAGGTGCTGCCGGAGAACTGGCTCGATGTCGCGAAGACGCTCCGCGACGATCCTGAGCTTCGCTTCGAGCAGGCGGTGGACGTCTGCGGCGTCGACTATCTTTCCTACGGCGAAGCCGAGTGGGATACGACCGACGTATCGTCGGAAGGCTTTTCGCGCGGCGTCGAGGGCGACGGACCGGGCCGCTTCCGCTGGGACGACCGGCCGCATCCGCCGCACCTGCCGCGCCGCTTCGCGGTCGTCGTGCACCTGCTGTCGCTCACGCACAACCGGCGCCTGCGCATGCGCGGCTTCTGCGCCGACGACGAGCTGCCGACGATGCCATCGCTCATCTCGCTCTGGCCCTCCGTCGACTGGTTCGAGCGCGAGGCGTTCGATCTCTTCGGCATCGTGTTCGAAGGCCATCCGGACCTGCGCCGCATCCTCACCGACTACGGCTTCGTCGGCCATCCGTTCCGCAAGGATTTCCCGCTGATCGGCAATGTCGAGGTCCGCTACGACCCGGAGAAGGGCCGCGTGGTCTATGAGCCGGTGACGTCGGTCGAGCCGCGCGTGCTGGTGCCGCGCACGATCCGCCTCGATTCGCGGTACGAGCAGGCGAAGGCGGAGCAGGGCGCCGCGTCGGGGCAGAAATAACGCCATGCAGGAAATCAAGAACTACACGATGAATTTCGGGCCGCAGCACCCGTCGGCCCATGGCGTGCTGCGCCTCGTCCTGGAGATGGACGGCGAGACGGTGATGCGCGCCGATCCGCACATCGGGCTGCTGCACCGTGCCACGGAGAAGCTGGCCGAGTCGAAGCCGTTCAACCAGTCGATCGGCTACATGGACCGCCTCGACTACGTCTCGATGATGTGCAACGAGCACGCGTACGTGCGCGCCATCGAGAACCTGCTCGGCATCGAAGTGCCCGAGCGCGCGCAGTGGATCCGCACGATGTTCGACGAGATCACGCGCATCCTGAACCACCTCATGTGGATCGGATCGAACGCCCTCGATCTCGGCGCGATGGCGGTGTTCCTCTACGCGTTCCGCGAGCGCGAGGAGCTGATGGATTGCTACGAGGCGGTCTCCGGCGCGCGCATGCACGCGACCTACTATCGCCCAGGCGGCGTCTATCGCGACCTGCCGGAACGGATGCCGAAGTACGCCGAATCGCGCTGGCACAAGGGCAAGGACCTCAAGCGCATCAATGCGTGGCGCGAGGGCTCGCTGCTCGACTTCCTCGATGCGTTCACTGACGATTTTCCCAAGCGCGTCGACGAGTACGAGGAGCTTCTGACCGAAAACCGCATCTGGAAGCAGCGCACCGTCGACATCGGCATCGTCTCGCGCGAGCAGGCGCTCGCCTGGGGCATGTCGGGCCCGATGCTGCGCGGCTCGGGAGTCGAGTGGGACCTGCGCAAGAAGCAGCCGTACGCGAAATACGCCGAGGTCGATTTCGACATTCCGGTCGGCGTCAACGGCGACTGCTACGACCGCTACCTTGTGCGCGTCGAGGAGATGCGCCAGTCGAACCGCATCATCAAGCAGTGCGTGAAGTGGCTGCGCGCGAACGCCGGACCGACCATGGTGCGCAACTACAAGGTTGCGCCGCCTTCGCGTGTCGAGATGAAGGACGACATGGAAGCGCTGATCCACCACTTCAAGCTGTTCACCGAAGGCTACTGCGTGCCGGCCGGCGAAACCTACGCCGCGGTGGAAGCGCCGAAGGGCGAGTTCGGCGTGTACCTCATCTCCGACGGCGCGAACAAGCCGTTCCGTCTCAAGTGCCACGCGCCGAGCTTCGTGCACCTCTCGTCGATCGACGCATTCGTGCGCGGGCACATGCTGCCGGACGTCGTGGCGATGATCGGCACGTACGATGTCGTGTTCGGCGAGGTGGATCGATGATGAGGCCGGGATTCGGGATGGGGGATCGGGGATTCGGAATGCGGATGTCTTCGCTCTCCATCCGTGCATTTGTGTCCCGATCCTTGCTCTTCCGTATCCCGAATCGCGAATCCCGAATCCCGGCGCTCCGCCCATGAAAGCAACCGGCACCTACCAGGAAGTCAAGGACATCGACCCGATGGTCGCGCTGAGCGCAGAGACGCGCGCGCGCATCGACCAGTGGGTCGCGAAGTTCCCGCCCGATCGCAAGCGTTCCGCGCTGATCCAGGGCCTGATGGCGGCGCAGGAGCAGAACGGCGGCTGGCTGACCGACGGGCTGATGACGGCGGTGGCGAAGTATCTCGGGCTGCCGGCGGTGTGGGCGTACGAGATCGCGAGTTTCTACTCGATGTTCTCGTTGAGCCCGGTCGGCCGCAACAACGTCGCGATCTGCACGAACATCTCGTGCTGGCTCAACGGCGCCGAGGACATCGTGCGCCACTGCGAGAAGAAGCTCGGCATCAAGCTCGGCGAGTCGACGCCGGACGGCCGCGTCTATCTCAAGCCGGAAGAGGAATGCCTCGCGGCGTGCTGCGGCGCGCCGATGATGGTCGTCAACGGTCACTACCACGAGAACCTGACGCCCGAAAAGGTGGACCAGATCCTCGACGAACTGAAATAGGGTGGGTCAAGGCCCACCGACGTTATCCGGATTTCCTATGGCATACGGCCCCGCACCGCAGGACCACCAGGTCGTCTACACCACGCTGCACTTCGAGCAGCCGTGGACGCTGGAGAATTACCTCAAGGTCGACGGCTACAAGGCGTGGAAGAAGATCCTCGCCGAGAAGCCCGACCCTGCGACGATCATCGAGGAGGTCAAGAAGAGCGCGCTGCGCGGCCGCGGCGGCGCCGGTTTTCCGACCGGCCTCAAGTGGTCGTTCATGCCGCGCAATGCCCCGGGGCAGAAGTACATCCTGTGCAACTCCGACGAGTCCGAGCCCGGCACCGCGAAGGACCGCGACATCCTGCGCTTCAATCCGCACGCGGTCATCGAGGGGCTCGCGATTGCCTGCTATGCGACCGGGTCGACGGTCGCCTACAACTATCTGCGCGGCGAGTTCCATCACGAACCGTTCGAGCGCGTCGAGCATGCGCTGAAGGAGGCGTACGACGCGGGCCTGCTCGGCAGGAACATCCAGGGCTCGGGCATCGACGTCGACATCTACAACGTGCTCGGCGCGGGCGCCTACATCTGCGGCGAGGAAACCGCGCTGATGGAATCGCTGGAAGGCAAGAAGGGCATGCCGCGCTTCAAGCCGCCGTTCCCGGCCAACTTCGGCCTGTACGGACGCCCGACGACGATCAACAACACCGAGACCTACGCCTCGGTGCCGGCGATCCTCAACAAGGGCGCGGAGTGGTTCCTGAATCAGGGCAAGCCGAACAACGGCGGGCCGAAGGTGTTTTCGGTGTCGGGACACGTCAACAAGCCCGGCAACTACGAGATCAGGCTCGGCACGCCGTTCCGGGACCTGCTCGAGATGGCGGGCGGCGTGCGCAACGGCCACAAGCTCAAGGCCGTGATTCCCGGCGGCTCGTCGATGCCGGTGCTGCCGGCCGAGACGATGATGGACGTCACAATGGACTACGACGCCTTGCAGAAGGCCGGCTCCGGCCTCGGCTCCGGCGCCGTCATCGTCATGGACGAGACCACTTGCATGGTGCGCGCCTGCCAGCGCATCGCGCGCTTCTACTTCGCCGAATCCTGCGGTCAGTGCACGCCGTGCCGCGAAGGCACAGGCTGGATGTACCGCATGCTGACGCGCATCGTCGAAGGCAAGGGAATGGAAGGCGATCTCGAGATGCTGCGCCAGGCCGCGGGGCAGATCGAAGGCCACACGATCTGCGCGTTCGGCGAGGCGGCGGCCTGGCCGGTGCAGGGATTCCTCAGGCACTACTGGAACGAGTTCGAATATTTCATCCGCAACGGGCGTTCGATGGTCGAGGCAGAGCTGGGGGTGGCGGCATGAGGCCCGCCGGGACCACGCACACCAACTCCCTCCCGTTCAAGGGAAGGGCTTCAACGCGCATGTTCGTCGGAGGTGTGCGATGAGCGCGCAGCCGGCCAACCCGAACGTTCCGCCCGACCACGTCACGATCGAGATCGACGGCCGGGCGCTCGTCGTGCCGAAAGGCTCGTCGATCATCATGGCCGCCGACGAGGCAGGCATCCCGATTCCGCGCTTCTGCTATCACGAGAAGCTCGCCGTCGCCGCGAACTGCCGCATGTGCATGGTCGAGGTGGAGATGGGCGGCAAGCCGATGCCGAAGCCTCAGCCCGCCTGTGCGACGCCGGTCGCCGATGGCATGAAGGTCATGACGCGGTCGGCGAAGGCGCTGTCGGCGCAGCGCAACGTCATGGAGTTCCTGCTCATCAACCATCCGCTCGACTGCCCGATCTGCGATCAGGGCGGCGAGTGCGAGCTGCAGGATCTTTCGCTCGGCTACGGCCGCTCGGTGTCGCGCTTCGTCGAGCGCAAGCGCGTCATCGCGGACGAGGACCTCGGCCCGCTGGTCGAGACCGAGATGACGCGCTGCATCCAGTGCACGCGCTGCGTGCGCTTCATGGCTGAAGTCGCCGGCACCTACGAGCTCGGCGGCATGGAGCGCGGCGAGAACCTGCAGATCGGCACGTACGTCGGCAAGCCGCTGATGAGCGAATTGTCCGGCAACGTCATCGACATCTGCCCGGTTGGCGCGCTGACCAACAAGCCGTTCCGCTTTCGCGCGCGCGCGTGGGAGCTGATCGCGCATGCGTCGATCGCGTATCACGACGCGCTCGGCTCGAACCTCTACCTGCACATCCGCTACGGCCAGGCCTACCGCGCCGTGCCGCGTGATAACGAAGCGATCAACGAGTGCTGGCTCTCGGATCGCGACCGCTACAGCTGCGACGGCCTGCGCGTGCCCGATCGCGCGACGAAGCCGCTGGTCAGGAAGGACGGCGCCTGGGTGGAGACCGACTGGTCTGAGGCGATCCGCGTCGCGAGCGGGATGCTCAAGGACGTGCCGGCCGGCGGCATCGGCGCACTGGTGCATCCGGCGACCTCGAACGAGGAGGGTCATCTCGTCGCGAGCCTCGTGCGTGCGCTCGGCAGCGAGCACGTCGATCATCGCCTGCGCACGCTCGACTTCGCCGACGCGGCCGTCGCGCGCCCGTTCGGCATGCCGGTGGCCGACATCGAGAAGGCCGGCGCCATCCTGCTGATCGGCTGCAATCCGCGCGGCGAAATGCCGTTGCTCGGCGCCCGCATCCGCAAGGCGACCAAGCGCGGTGCGCGGGTCCACGCGATTCATTCGGTCGACTTCGACCTCGAAGTCGACGTTCCGATGCACGGCAAGCGCATCGTCGCGCCCGCCGCCCTGACCGGCGCGCTGCTCGATGTCGCGAAGGCCGCGAACGACGCAGGTCACCTGCCGGATTCGCACGAGCTTGCCGGCGCGATCGCCGGCCGCAGCGCCGACGATGCAGCGAAGGCACTGGTCAAGCTGCTGGCCGATACCGAGAGCTCGGTCGTCATCGTCGGCGAA
>CBINBI010000109.1:0-6984 GCA_966248875.1 uncultured Rhodanobacteraceae bacterium | reverse complement strand
GTGTTCGCTGGAAACGTCATCGCATGTGAAGGTCCGTTGCTCGTGGGCGTTTCGGACTTCATTGGAGGCTATGAGTACTTCATCGTTTGGTATCCAGTATTTCCCAAGGATCCTGCGGTCCTGACGCTCGACGTCGGCGAGACACGCAGTTGCCAGTTCAGCATACCGTTGACCAGCGCGGCGCCGAATGTCTATCCATTTTCATTCAGCCTCGCTGAGTCTTTGTCCGATCTCGATGCCTCCAATAACTCCTCCAGCGTCACCTTGTACCGTGCGGTCCCAACAGGCGCTGCGACATCGGTCCAAACGCTGTCGCCGTTTGCACTCTCCGCATTGGCGATTTTGTTGGCAGGAATGGCGCGGACGGCGCAGCGCACGAGCGCTACTCAATTACGGAACCGCACCACCCAACGGTACAATCATTGAATTGATGTCATGCGCTGTGGGGCTGGCCGTCTGTTCAAGAGCGGATTGGAATCCCGCGGGCGGTGCCCCGGCGCCTTTTGGTTGTCGTGTTCGCCGCAAACATCGCCACCTCTCTCGCAGCGTCGGCGAACAGTCTGAGCTTTCTGCCTCAGCAGGCAATCGACAGCGGCAGCGGTGCCAGCAACGTCAGCGCCACGGATATAAATGGCGACGGTAAACTCGACTTGGTGGTTGCTAACAGCAATGCAAGCAGCGTATCTGTGCTGCTCAATACCACTTTTCCCGGGAGCGTTGTCGTCACGTTCGCGACGCGCGTGGCCTTCGATACGGGAAGTAGTCCCAATTCGCTGTCGACCAGGGATGTCAACGGCGACGGCCGACCGGACCTGATCATCGCGAACTATGTTGACGACACCGTCTCGGTGCTTCTCAACACCACGCTGCCGGGTACCATGGTTCCTAGTTTCACGTCGCAGCAGCTCTTCGAGACAGGAACCTATCCGACCTCGGTAGCCACGGGCGACGTCAACGGCGACGGCAGATCGGACGTCATCGTCGCGAACTACATCGACAGCACGGTCTCCGTTTTGGTGAATCTCACTGCACCCGGTGCTTCGGCTGCGGCGTTCGCTGGGCAGAAGGTCTTCGCCACGGAAGCAAATCCATCCTCGGTGACCTGCGCCGACGTCAATGCAGATGGCCGGCCTGATGTCGCGACGGCCAATCTGTACGGCAATTCGGTTTCGGTGCTGACCAATACGACGACGCCGGGGACGATGGAACTCGGATTCGCGCCGCAGCAGGCCTTCTCTTCCGGAAGGTACCCGAACGGCATCGCCGCCGCTGACTTCAATGAGGACGGGCTGCCGGATCTTGTGGTCGTGAACTACTACGCAGATACCGTGTCGGTACTACTCAACACAACATCGCCCGGCAACGGAATACCGACGTTTGCGCCGCGGCAAGTCTTTACGACGGGCCACGCGCCCTACGCAGTTGCCGCTGCTGACATGAACCTCGATGGTTTGCCTGACGTAATCGCGGCGAACAGCCTTGAGGACACCGCCTCGGTGTTGGTCGATACGACGGTCACCGGGGAACCCGTTCTGGATTTTGCAGAACAGGAACGGTTCGGCACGGCAGCAATTCCCATTGCGCTCGCCGCGGCCGATGTCAACGGCGATGGGGACCTTGAGCGGAAGCGGCGGCGGTGCACCGTGATCTGCACGGCCTTGCCGTGCGAGGGCGTATCCCGATAGCTCTGCGGCTGCGTGCCGTGGCCGTGCAGGCGGCCCATCCGGCATTCCGGACACGCTGACGGAAGCACTTTCCCTTCCGCCTCGACCGTGTATTCGCTGCCCTGATCGTGGACGGCCAGCACTCGCAGGTGCGGCAACAGAAGAAAGTCGGTCACCTCGACGCCACAGTGGATTCCGACTTTTACTCTAGCACGACAGCCCTAAGAGCCCACACTAGAATCCGACTTTTGAAGCGATGCTTACGCGAGGCAGCGAACCCTCCACCCACAGTAAATTCCGGATAGCCCGAAAAAACACAAGGACGTGAGTCGGCCCCAGCGACAACGCAACCAACCAAAAGCAAAGGCCCGGGTCCCCGCTTCCGCGGGAACGACGAAATGCGGCGGCCCCGCGCAACCCGCAGCCGCACTCCCCTACCGCCACCCCGAGCTGATCGGATACCTCCGATTGCGTCCGAACGCGCGCGTCGTGATCTTCGGGCCCGGCGCGGATTGCCGGCGCTTGTACTCGCTCGCGAGGACGAGGCGCGCGACGCGTCGCACGGTGGCCTCGTCGAAGCCGGCCGCGACGATCTCGGCTTGCGATTCCTCACGGTCGACAAAGCGTTCGAGCATCGCGTCGAGGATGTCGTAGGGCGGCAGCGAATCCTGATCGGTCTGGTTCGCGCGGAGCTCCGCGGACGGAGGCCGCTCGATCACGGCCGGCGGAATGACCCACGCATCGTCCGGTGATGCCGCATTCCGCGTCCGCGACGACGCCGCCTCCGCGCGCGCGCGCTCCTGCGCGTTGCGCCAGCGCGAAAGTTTCCACACCAATGTCTTGTACACGTCCTTGAGCGGGGCGTAGCCGCCGCACATGTCGCCGTACAGCGTCGCGTAGCCGACGGCGAGCTCGCTCTTGTTGCCGGTGGCGAGCACGAGCCCGCCGAGCTTGTTCGACAGCGCCATCAGCAGCACGCCGCGGCAGCGCGCCTGGAGATTTTCCTCCGTGGTGTCCGCGTCGCGCCCTGCGAACACCGGCGCGAGCGTTTCGCGGAACGCCTCGAACGGCTTTTCGATCGGCAGCACGCGGTATTCGACGCCGAGCCGCTCCGCCTGCGAGCGCGCCCCGGCGTTCGAGAGATCGCTGGTGTAGCGGCTCGGCATCATGACGGCGGTGACGCGCGCCGGGCCGAGCGCGTCGACGGCTAGCGCGAGCGTGAGGGCGGAATCGACGCCACCGGAGAGGCCGAGCAGCGCGCGCGGAAAATAGTTTTTCTCCACGTAGTCGCGGATGCCGCGGACCAGGCCCGCGTACACGACGGCTTCGGTCGAGGCGTCCTCGGCGACGGGCCACTCGTGCGCGCGGAACCGGCGCGCGGCGGTGTCGTAGGATGCGAACAGCAGCGCATCGACGAACTGCGGCGCACGCGCGGCGATGCGACCGTCGGGCTCGACCAGCAGCGCGCCGCCGTCGAACAGAAGATCGTCCTGCCCGCCGACGACGTTGACGTAAGCGATGGCGACGCCGTTCTCGCGCGCGCGCTGTGCGAGCAGCTCCTCGCGCGTCCGCGCCTGCGGGATGTCGTAGGGCGAGGCGTTGATGACCATCAGCATCTCGGCGCCGGCGCGTGCCGCCTTCGCGGCGGGTTCGGCCTGCCAGATGTCTTCGCAGATCAGAAGCCCGACGCGCACGCCGGATATCTCGACGACGCTCGCTTCGTGGCCGGCGCGGAAATAGCGCTTCTCGTCGAACACCGAGTAGTTCGGCAGCGCCTGCTTGAGATACGTCAGCTCGATGCGGCCGTCGCGCAGCAGGCTCGCGCCGTTGTACACTTCGCCCTGCGCGTGCGGATGCCCGACGTAGGCGGCAACGCCGCGCGCCTCGCTCGCGAGCGCTTCGATCTCGGCGGCGCACGCGGCGAGAAAGCTCGGACGCAGCAGCAGGTCCTCCGGCGGATAGCCCGAGAGCGTGAGCTCGGGAAAGGCGACCAGGGCGGCGCCGCCGGCGCGCGCCTCGCCGATCAGCACCCGCACGCGCGCGGCGTTCGCCGCGACGGCGCCCACCGGGAAGTCCATCTGGGCGAGCGCGAATTCGAGGACGGGCATTGCGTGGCGGCGCTGCTGCATGAAGCCGCGCGGGCGCGCGGCGGCCGCGCATTGTAACCCCAGGCGCGCGCCGCCCGGTCCTATGGGATCGGCTGCACGTCGACACTGACGTTCGCCGTCGCCGTATGGCCGTGCCCGTCGTCGATCGTGTAGGTGAACGTGTCGAGACCCACGAAGGCGCGCCCAGGCTGATACACGATCGCGTTGTTGACGATCTGCGCGGCGCCGCCGGCAGGCTGCGTGATGCCGACGATCGTCAGCGCATCGCCGTCGGGATCGCTGTCGTTGGCGAGCGCGTCGATCGTGACCGCCGTCAGCACGAACGTGACCGCAGCGTCGTCGACCGCAACCGGCGGCCCGTTGGGAGGCGGCGTGACCGTCACGGTGACGAAGGCTGTCGCCGTGCCGCCGCGGCCATCGTCGATCGTGTAGCTGAAGCGGTCGGTGCCGACGACGCCGGCCGCCGGCGTGTAGATCACGGCCGAGCCGGAGATCGTCACCGCGCCGAGCGAGGGCGCGCCGACGCTCGTGATGGTCAGTGGATCGCCATCGGGATCGCTGTCATTGGCGAGCACGGGAACGGTCACCGGCGTGCCCGACAGCGTCGTCGCGGTGTCGTCGACAGCGACCGGTGGCTGGTTGGGTCGCGGCGCCACGGTGACGGTGACGGCCGCAGTCGCCGTGCCGCCGCGGCCATCGTCGATCGTGTATGTGAAGCGGTCGGTGCCGATGAAGGCCGGCGCAGGTGTGTACGTGATCGTCGTGCCGACGACGGAGACGCTGCCGTTCGCAGGCGTGGTCACGCCGATGATGGCCAGCGGATCGCCGTCGGGATCGCTGTCGTTCGCAAGCACGGCGATCGCGACCGGCTGATCCGCGAGCGTGGCGGCGGTATCGTCCACCGCGACGGGCGGCTGGTTCGGTCGCGGCGTCACGGTGATGGTGACCGCGGCGCTGGCGGTGCCGCCACGGCCGTCCTTGATCGTGTAGACGAACCGGTCCGTACCCGAGAAGCCGGGATTCGGCGTGTAGACGATGCGGTTGCCGCTGACGCTCGCCGTGCCGTTCGCGGGAGGCTCGACCGCTGCGATTGTCAGCGTGTCGCCGTCGGGATCGCTGTCGTTCGCGAGCACGTCGATGGCCGTCGGCGTGCCGAAGGCGACGATCGCCGTGTCGTCCGCCGCGATCGGATAGCGGTTCGGCTGCGCGCTGACGACAACCGTCACCGCCGCGCCGGCTGTGCCGCCGCGGCCATCGTCGATCGTGTACGTGAATCGCGTGGTGCCGGAGAAACCCGGCAGCGGCGTGAACACGAGCGCGCCGCCTTCGATCGCGACGCTGCCGCCGGCCGGCTGCGTCACGCCGGCGATCGAAAGCGGATCGCCGTCAGGGTCGCTGTCGTTGGCGAGCACGGCGATCGTGACCGGCTGCCCGAACGAGGTCGTGACGCTGTCGTCGACCGCCGTGGGCGGACGGTTCGGCTGCCCCGAGAGGCTGACCGTGACGGTCGCGCCGGCCGAGCCGCCGCGGCCGTCGCTGACCGTATAGCGGAACGTATCGCTGCCGGTCGCATTCAGTGCCGGCGTGTAGACGATCGCCGTGCCGGCGATCGAGGCGACGCCGTGCGCAGGTGCGGTGACGCCCGTCAGCACCAGCGAGTCGCCATCGGGATCGGTGTCGTTGGCGAGCACGTCGATCGTCACCGGGGCGCCGTCGACCGACGCTGCCGCGTCGTCCTGCGCGATCGGGAAATGGTTGGTGTACTGCTTCGGGCCGCGCGTGACGGTGACGCTTTCGGTCTTCTTCGTCTTGTACGACTCGACGATGCGCGGATGCGCGTTGGACGGGCGCGCCAGCGCGCGCGAGATCCAGGCCGGATCCTCGAGCTGGCTCGAGGGCACGAACGAACCGTGGCGGCCGAATTCGTAGCGCAGGAAAACGGCGAGCCGGTCGTCGTCGAGATCGCCATCGAGACTGCCGTGTTTTTCGATGTGCTCGGCCAGCGCGGACAGGCCCCAGCCGCGCGTGCCGAGCGGCGTGTCGACGCCGAGCGAGAACGTATTCGAGCGCGCACCACCACTGCCGTCCTGGTAGCCGAAGCCGCCGTGCAGGCGCGTCGAGGTGCGGTCGAAGAAATGGCTGGCCTGCAGGCCGATCTCGGTGCCGTACGGACGGCGCTCGAAGATCGTCTCGGTGGTCGCCGTCTCGACCTGCGTGTAGTCGCCGATCACGTCCGTGCCGGTGATGGTCGAGAGCTCGGTCGCGAGGCTCGCGCCCGACCGCCGGGCGCCGCTGATGCCGGTCGCGAGATAGGCTTCCAGCGAGTACGCACGCCGCTCGATGCCGAAGCCGAGCGTGGCCTTGCGGTCGTGATCCTGATTCTGATCCAGCGCGAAACTCAGCCGCGCGACGGTCGCCTCATCCGGGTGCGCCCGCGCCGCAAGCGGGTCCATGCCCCAGAGCCAGTTGTAGTCGGCCTGCACGCCGCCGGCCCCGCTGCGGTCCCACCAGAGCTGGCCGACCGCCGCGCGCGTGTTGCTGCGCGCGAAGACGCCCATGATCTGGCCTTCGGTCTCGCCTTCGGCGTTGATGCCGAGCGAAACACTCGCGTCATTGCCGACGTATGAGAGCGGAATCGAGGGATCGGTGACCGACGGCGCCGCGTCGGGATCCTCCGGCCACGGCGGAGCCGCGGATGCGACGGTGACCGCCGCCGCCAACGACGCGACGAAGAGACGGCGCATGCTTCCCCCCAAGGCCCCATGCCACTTTCGGCATGGTACCGGGACGAGCGCGCCATGACGCGTGAAAATTCGCTGCGGCGTGCGCGACTCCGGCGCGTGCCGGCGTAGGAAAACGCCGACACGCGGAAAGGGGCCTCCGGGGACGAGCCGCCTGTGCGTACCCGCGGGCGCCGCCGCCGATGCGGCCTCAGTGCGCCGCGAGCCGGTCCGCGATCGCCTTGCCGAGGTCGGCCGGCGACTTCACCGTCGTCACGCCGGCCTTTTCGAGCGCGGCGAACTTCGCCGCCGCCGTGCCCTTGCCGCCCGAGATGATCGCGCCTGCGTGGCCCATGCGCTTGCCCGCTGGCGCGGAGGCACCTGCGATGAACGAGACGACCGGCTTGGTCACGTATTCCTCGATGAACTCGGCCGCTTCTTCCTCGGCGCTGCCGCCGATCTCGCCGACCATGATGATGCCTTCGGTCTGCG
>CBINBI010000108.1:0-7298 GCA_966248875.1 uncultured Rhodanobacteraceae bacterium | reverse complement strand
CGTCGCCGAGTTTTCGTCGTTCTCCAGCACGAGATGCACGTGCCGGCCGGGCTCTACGGCGGCGCGCACGCGCGCGGAGAGATCGTTGAGCCAGTCGTTCGGCACGATCGCGTGCACCGCGTCCAGGCGCAGCCCGTCGAAGCGGTACTCCATGATCCAGTACAGCGCGTTCTCGATGAAATACGTGCGCACCTCCTCGCGCCGGAAATCGATGGCACGGCCCCACGGCGTTGCGACGTCGTCGCGGAAAAACGCGTCGGCGTACGCGGCGAGATGATTGCCCTCGGGCCCGAAGTGGTTGTAGACGACATCGAGCAGGATCATGAGGCCGCGCTCGTGCGCGGCGTCGACGAGCGTTTTCAGCGCGTCGGGCGTGCCGTAGCTCGACGCAGGCGCGAACGGCAGCACGCCGTCGTAGCCCCAGTTGCGGGTGCCAGGAAACTCGGCGACCGGCATCAGCTCGATCGCGGTCACGCCGAGCGCGGCGAGCCGCCCGAGCTGGTGCGCGACGCCGGCGAAGCCACCGCAGGCCCCGGCATGCAACTCATAGACGACGGCTTCGCACCACGGCCGGCCACGCCAACCGGTGCAGCGCCACACATATGCTTGCGGATCGACGACGATGCTCGATCCGCCGGCGCCGCCGCGCTGCGCGCGAGAAGCGGGATCGGGCACCGGCTCCGCATCGTCGAAGCGGTAGCGATAGCCGGCGCCGCATGGGCAGGCGGCCTCGACCGAAAACCAGCCGTCGCCTTCCGCGTGCATCGCGATCGCCGCGCCGTCATCGAAGACGACTTCGGCCCGCTCGCACGACGGCGCCCACACACGGAAGCGCACGCGGTCGCCGCCGAGCGGCTCGGCGCCGAACGGCAGCCCGTGAGCGAACCCTGCGCTCATTCGATGGGCGACTCGATGCGCGCATACGCGAGCACGAGCGCACGCGCGCCGACGCGCACGCGCATGCCTTCGATGTCGTGTTCCGGCACCTCCGGCTCGGCCGAGTCGACGAGCGTCGTCCAGCTCGCCTCCGGCTTCGGCAGCGTGAACTCGATCTCCTCCGCCGTCGGATTCGACAGCAACGCCAGCACGTCGATGGCGCCGTCGCCATCGGCGTCGGCGCGACGCAGCGTCAGCGCGCGCGCTTCGGCGTCGTGCCAGGCTTCCTGGCTCAGCGGCTCGGCGGACACGTCGAACCAGGCGATGTCCTCGAGATCGGAGCCCGCGACCGGCGCGCCGTGGTGGAAGCGATCGCTGCGCAGCATCGGAAAGCGGCGGCGCAGCGCGACGAGCCGCGCGACGAAATCGGTCAGCGCGCGCGCCGCGGGTGTCGCGGCTGCTTCCCAGTCGTACCAGGAGATCTCATTGTCCTGGCAATACGCGTTGTTGTTGCCGCCTTGCGTGCGGCAGGCCTCGTCACCGGCGAGCAGCATCGGCGTGCCCGCGGCGAGATAGAGCGTCGCCAGCATGGCGTGCTTGACGCGTTCGCGGAGCGCCGTGATCGCCTCATCCTCGGTCGGTCCTTCGGCGCCCCAGTTCGCGCTCAGGTTTTCGGCGTGGCCGTCGCGATTGTCCTCGCCATTGGCCTCGTTATGTCGCTCGGCGTAGCTGACGAGGTCGTGCAGCGTGAAGCCGTCGTGCGCGGCGACGAAATTGACCGACGCCGACGGCTCGCGCCCGTGCCGGTCGAACAAATCGGCCGAGCCCGCGAGCCGCGCCGCGAATTCGCCGCGCGTGCCGGCATCGCCGCGCCAGTAGCGGCGCACGCCGTCGCGGAAGCGATCGTTCCATTCGGCGAAGCCGGGCGGATGATTGCCGAGCTGGTAGCCGCCGGGGCCGAGATCCCACGGTTCCGAGATCAATTTGAGATGCGCCAGCAGCGGATCCTGCCGGATCGTGCGGAAGAATCCGGACTCGGGATCGAAGCCGTGCGCCTCGCGACCCAGCGTCGCGCCGAGATCGAAGCGGAAGCCGTCGACGCGGAACGCGGTGGCCCAGTAGCGCAGGCTGTCCATCACCATCTGCAGCACCGGCGCGTGCGAGACGTCGAGCGTGTTGCCGCATCCGGTGTCGTTGATGTACCGCCGTGGCGCGTCCGGCAGCAGGCGGTAGTAGCTTGCGTTGTCGCAGCCGCGCCAGGACAGCGTCGGGCCCAGCTCGTTGCCTTCGCAGGTGTGATTGTAGACGACGTCGAGGATCACCTCGATGCCGGCCGTGTGCAGGCGGCGCACCGTCGCACGGATCTCGTCCAGCGAAGTACCGGCGAGATAGCGCGGCTCGGGCGCGAAATACGCGAGAGTCGAATAGCCCCAGTAGTTCGAGAGATTGCGCGAGACGAGGAAGCGGTCCTGCAGAAACGCCTGCACCGGAAGCAGCTCCACGGCGGTGATGCCGAGCCGCCGCAGATGATCGATGACCACAGGCGAGCCCAGCGCCGCGAACGTGCCGCGCTCGTGCGGAGGAAGTCCCGGATGCAGTCGCGTGAGGCCGCGCAGGTGCGCCTCGTAGATCACCGTGTCCGACCACGGCACGCGCGGCGCGCGGTCCTCGCCCCAGTTGAACGATTCGTCGACGACGACCGCTTTCGGCATCGCGGCCGCGCTGTCGCGGCGGTCGAGCGAAAGGTCGGCGCGCGGGCTGCCGACGCGGTAGCCGAACAGCGCATCGACCCAGCGCAGCGTGCCGATCAGCTTCTTCGCATACGGATCGAGCAGCAGCTTGTGCGGATTGAAGCGATGTCCGGCCGCAGGATCGTACGGACCGTGCACGCGATAGCCGTAGACGAGGCCCGGTCGCGCGTTCGGCAGGTAGCCGTGCCAGACCTCGTCGGTGTAGGCCGGCAGATCGACGCGCGCGACCTCGCGCCGTCCGCGTGCATCGAACAGGCAGAGCTCGACACGCGTCGCGTGCGCCGAGAACAGCGCGAAGTTGACACCGAGGCCGTCCCAGCTTGCGCCGAGCGGATAGGCGCGGCCTGCTTCGAGTCGATACGAAAGGCGGGCCATCGTCAGCGCTCCGGTTCGAGGATCACACCCGCCAGCGGCGGCAGCGTGAGTGCGAGCGAGTCAGGCTGTCCGTGCGAAGCGATCGGCTCGGTGTGCGCGGCACCTCCGTTGCCGACGTTCGAGCCGCCGTACGCTGAGGCGTCGGTGTTGACGCGCTCGCGCCAGAGCCCCGCGCGCGGCACGCCGACGCGATAGCCGTGGCGCACCACCGGCGTCATGTTGAACACCGCGAGCGCGATCTCGTTGCCGAACGGATTCCTGCGCAGGAACGCCAGCACGCTGTTGGCGCGGTCGTCGGCGACGATCCAGGCGAAGCCCGCGGCGAGGCCGTCGCCGGCGTGCAGCGCGGGCGCGCCGGCATAGAGCCGGTTGAGATCGCGCACGAGCCGCTGCACGCCCCGGTGCGCGTCGTCGTCGAGGCAGCCCCAATCGATCTCGCCGTCGGCGTTCCACTCGCGCGGCTGGCCGAATTCCGAGCCCATGAACAGGAGCTTCTTGCCCGGATGCGCCCACATGAAGGCGAGATACGCGCGCAGGTTCGCGAAGCGCTGCCATTGGTCGCCCGGCATGCGGCCGAGCAGCGATCCCTTGCCGTGCACGACTTCGTCGTGCGAGATCGGCAGGACAAAGTGCTCGGAAAACGCGTACAGCAGCCCGAAGGTGAGGTCGTCGTGGTGCCAGCCGCGGTGGATCGGATCGCGCGCGATGTAGCGCAGCGTGTCGTGCATCCAGCCCATGTTCCACTTGTACTGGAAGCCGAGCCCGCCGTGGCCGGCGGGACGCGTCACGCCCGGCCACGCGGTCGATTCCTCGGCGATCACCATCGCGCCGGGGCAGCGCGCGGCGACGGTCTCGTTGAGGCGGCGCAGGAAGGCGATCGCCTCGTAGTTCTCGCGCCCGCCGTGCACGTTCGGAATCCATTCGCCGTGCTTGCGACTGTAGTCGCGGTACAGCATCGACGCCACCGCATCGACGCGGAGACCGTCGACGTGGTAGCGCAGGATCCACTCGAGCGCGCTCGCGATCAGGAATCCGACGACTTCGGTGCGGCCGTGGTTGTAGATGAATGTGCGCCAGTCGTGATGGAAGCCCTCGCGCGGATCGGCGTGCTCGTAGAGCGCGGTGCCGTCGAAGCGGGCAAGGCCGTGCGCATCGGTCGGGAAATGCGCGGGCACCCAGTCCAACAGCACGCCGAGTCCACGCGCGTGGCAGCGATCGACGAAGCGCGCGAACGCCTCGGGCGGCCCGTGGCGCGCGGTCGGCGCGAAAAGCCCCAGCGGCTGATAGCCCCATGAGCCCGCGAACGGGTGCTCGGTAACCGGCAGCAGCTCGATGTGCGTGAAGCCCATTTCGGCGGCGTAAGGGATCAGCCGCTCGGCGAGCGCGTCCCAGTCCGGCAACGCGCCGTCCGCGCCGCGCATCCACGAGCCCGCGTGGACTTCGTAGATGCTGATCGGCGCCGTCGGCGCCTGACGCGCGCCGCGGCCGGCCAGCCAGTCCGCATCGTTCCATGCGAACGGCGCGGGCGAAGGCACGACCGACGCAGTCGCCGGCGGCAGCTCGGTCGCGCGTGCTACCGGATCGGCTTTCAGCGGCAGCAGCGTGGCGTCGCGCGCGAGCAGCTCGTACTTGTAGCGCCCGCCCGGCGCGACATCGGGCACGAACAGCTCCCAGACGCCGGCCTCGTGGCGCAGGCGCATCGGATGGCGGCGGCCGTCCCATGCGTTGAAGTCGCCCACGACCGCGACGCGCAGCGCGTTGGGCGCCCATACGGCGAAGCGCACGCCGGCGACGCCGTCGCGCGTCTCCGCGTGCGCGCCGAGCGCGTCGGCGAAATGCGGATGGCGCGCTTCGCGCAGCAAGGCGAGATCGCGCGCGTCGAGCAGCGGGCCGAACGCGTATGCGTCCGCGGTCTCCTGCTCGGCGTCAGGCCACGCGATGCGCACACGGTATGCGCCGGCGATGTCGATCCTGCCGGCGAAGTAGCCCGGCGCAGCGGCGAGTGGCAGCGTCGCGAAGTCGGCTTCGGCACCGGCGCGTGCGGACGCGACGTGTACCGCGAGCGCGCCCGGCGCGAACACGCGCACGACGCGCCCGTGCGGTGTCTCGTGCGGGCCGAGCAGCGCGAACGGATCGGCGAGGCGTCCGGCGAGCAGCGCTTCGACGGATTCGGCGGGACCCGCGATGGCCGGATCGAGGCAGTCCATCACGCATCGCGGTTGAGCAGCTCGGCGGTGAGGCGCGCCATGCCGCGGATCGGCGTGCCGATCCAGGCCGGCCGGTTTGCCATCTCGTAGCGCATCTCGTACGCCGCCTTCTCGAGCAGGAACAACCGCAGCAGCGAGCCAAGCCCTCCGCGCGGATCGAAGTCGGCAGGCGAGCGCCGCGTCGCCGTCGCGTAGGCGACGGTCACCGCCGTGCTGGCACGGTCGCGGAAACGCCCGAGCAGCTTTGCGCGCTCCTCGCGCGGCACGCCGTCGCGCTCTTCGCTGTTCGCGGCCATGCACGCGTAGTCGAGCGAGCGCAGGATGCCGGCGAGATCCTTGAGCGGGCTCGTCTTCGCGGCGCGTTCGCCGAGCGTACGCGCCGGCTCGCCTTCGAGGTCGACGATGAAGACGTCGCCCGAGGACACCAGCACCTGGGCGAGATGGAAATCGCCGTGGATCTGCGTCATCGGCGTGCCGACGCCAGCCGTGGCGAGACCGCGCAGGCGGTCCAGCACGGTCGCGCGCCGCTCGAGCAGTGCGGCGGCTTCGGCTTCGGTGCTGGCGTCGGGCCATTGTGCGACACGCGCGAGCTGCTCGAACGCGGCATCGACTTCGCGGCGCGCGGCTTCGATCCAGCGCTCGACATCATCCACGCCGGCGAGCTCCGCGCCGAATGCGGAATCTTCGCCGGGCAGGGCGAGCGCGGCGTGCAGCTCGCCGAGGCGGCGCCCGATCGTCGCGGCGAATTCGCCGTAGGCGTCGATCGCCTCGTCCAGCCCGGCGGCTTCGCCGTTGTCGTCGGCGTTGTAGACCGCGCGGTCGAGATAGTCCTGCGACCAGGTCCAGCCGTCGCCCTGGTTGCGCACGAATTCCTGCAGCAGCGCGAGCGTGCTCGTGCCGCGCGCGTGCGCGCGCGCGATGCTGCCGAGATAGGCGGGCGTGTTCGCGAACCCGGAGCGCACGAGGTGGCGTGCCATGTCGGCCTCGAGCCGCGGCCCGTCCTGGATGCGGCGATAGAGCTTGAGGAACACGCTCTCGTCGACGATGAGCGAGCTGTTCGAATGCTCCGCCGCGAGCCACTGGATCTGGCTCGCGCCGCCGGGCGGTGGCAGCGTGCTGGCTGTGTAATCGATGGTGCCGTCCTCGGCCGCGACGCGCGCGCCCGTGCGGCAGGCGTCGAGGAGCGCGCGGCTGAACGCCTCGAGCGCGAACGCATCGGTGAGATAGCCCACGCGCGCGCCGCGGCGCACGCGCGCCAGCGCGAGCTGCTGCGCGAGCGCCGACGGATTCTCGTCGTCCCACACCACGCCGAGCGGCAGGAGATAGCGGTCGATCGCGTCGCCCGAATCGACCGCGACTTCGGCCAGCAGCGTGTCCGCCGCCGGTCCCGGCGCTGCGGCGTCGATGCGCACGGTGAGGATCGGGCGATCCTTGGCCGCGAACCAGCGCCGCATCGGCAGGTAGGTCGGCAGCACTTCGGCTTCGAGCGTCGCGCGATGACGCGGGGTCATGAGATCGGAAAAGCCGTTGCGCAGGACCAGCGTGGCGTACTCGGGCATCGGCTCGGGTGGCATGTCGCGCCAGCTGGGCAAGGTCGCCTGCGTGCGCAGCTCGAACCAGTAGAAGCCGTACTGCGGCAGCGTCAGCAGGTACGTCAGCTTGCCGATCGGCGGAAACGGCGTGCCGCCCACGATCTCGACCGGAATGCGACCCTCGAAGTCGGCGAGGTCCAGCTCGACGGCCTGCGAGGTGTGCGCGAGGTTGGCGACGCAGAGCACGATCTCCTCGCCGAGCTCGCGGATGTAGGCGAGGACCTTGCGGTTGCGCGGGCGCAGGAAGCGGATGTCACCGCGGCCGAACAGGCTGTAGCGCTGGCGCACGGCGAGGATGCGCCGCGTCCAGTTGAGCAGCGAGTGCGGATTGCGGCGCTGCGACTCGACGTTGACCGCGCCGAACCCGGCCACCGGATCCATGATCGGCGGCAGCACCAGCCGCTCGGGATCGGCGCGCGAGAAGCCGCCGTTGCGGTCCGAGGACCACTGCATCGGCGTGCGCACGCCGTCGCGGTCGCCGAGATGGATGTTGTCGC
>CBINBI010000107.1:0-7458 GCA_966248875.1 uncultured Rhodanobacteraceae bacterium | reverse complement strand
TCGTCATCATCGACGAATTCGCCGACATGATGATGATCGTCGGCAAGAAGGTCGAGGAGCTGATCGCGCGCCTCGCGCAGAAGGCGCGCGCCGCCGGCATCCACCTGATCCTGGCCACCCAGCGGCCGTCGGTGGACGTGATCACCGGCCTGATCAAGGCCAACATCCCCACGCGCATCGCGTTCCAGGTGTCGAGCAAGATCGACTCGCGCACGATCCTCGACCAGTCCGGTGCCGAGACGCTGCTCGGCCACGGCGACATGCTCTATCTCCCGCCTGGCACCGCGGCGCCCGAGCGCGTGCACGGCGCGTTCGTCGACGACCACGAAGTGCACAAGGTCGTCGAGTGGCTCAAGACGCAGGGCGAGCCCGACTACATCGAAGGCGTTCTCGAGGAAGTGCAGCCGCTCGGCAACGGCAAGGTCATCGGCGAGTCCGGCCTGCCGGAGGACGCGGCCGGCGAGGGCAGCGAGGATTACGACGAGCTGTATGACCAGGCCGTCCGTATCGTCACCGAATCGCGGCGCGCCTCGATCTCCGGCGTGCAGCGCCGCCTCAAGATCGGCTACAACCGTGCCGCCCGGCTCATCGAGCTCATGGAGCAGCAGGGCATCGTCACGCCTCCCGAAACGAACGGGAACCGCACCGTGCTCGCGCCACCGCCGCCGGCCGACTAGCGGAATCGGGTCTCACCGCGCCTTCGCCGATCCGAAGCAGAACTCATAGGGCGGACTTCAGCCCACCGGACCGAAGAGCACTCCGATCCGTTCAGTTTCCTCGGCGATAATGCGCCATCTCTCATCGCCGATCCTCATGCGAACCTTATTGCTCATTGCAACGCTCTTCGCCGCGACGCTCGCCCACGCCGACACCGCGCGCTCACGCATGGAAGCGTTCTCGAAAGATCTGAAGTCCGTCACCGCGCGCTTCAGCCAGTCCGTCACCGACGCGAACGGCGAGCGCGGCGACGAATCGCGCGGGACGATGGCGTTGATGGCGCCGCGTCAGTTCCGCTGGGAGACTACCGATCCCTATGAGCAGACGATCGTCGCCGACGGCACGCGCGTCTGGGTCTACGAGCCCGACCTGCAGCAGGTCAGCGTCCGCAGCCAGAGCTTGGAGGAGGCGCACAGCCCGTTGACCGTGCTGACCGATCTCTCGCAGCTCGATTCGCAGTTCGGCGCGAGCGAGTCCGGCGAGCGGGACGGCCTGCTCTGGCTCAAGCTCGTGCCACAGGCGAAGGAGCCCGAGTTCGAGTACGCCGAGCTGGGCTTCTCGGCGGGTGCGCTCGAGCGCATGCTGTTCAAGGATCAGCTCGGCAACACCACCGAGATCCGCTTCAGCGACTGGAAGCGCAATCCGCGCCTCGCGCCGGACATGTTCAGGTTCACGCCGCCGAAAGGCGTCGACGTGATCGGCGACATGGACCCCGGAGCGGAGATCCATCCGATTCGGGACTGAGCGGAAACTGCGCGCATTGCCGGCGACGGCGCGAAGTCCCGGTTTTCGGCCCGTCGCAAGCTCCGATCGACGAACGTCAGGCCACCGCTGCGGCGCGGCCTTCGAGCACGGCTTCGATCTCTGAGTGGTCGAGATCGACGATCGCGACCGGCTCCGCCGGCTCGCGCGGAGGTTCGCGTAGCACGAGCTGCCACCAGCCGACGTCGCGCCACGCGCCGAGCTTGTAGCCGACATTGCGATACACGCCCACCGGCCTGAAGCCGAGTGTTTCGTGCAGGCCGACGCTGGCCGGATTCGGCAACGAGATGCCGGCGAACGCATTGACGTAGCCCTGCGCGCGCAGCAGCGCGAACAGGCGTCGGTACAGCGCGCTTCCGATGCCCTGGCGTTGCGCCGATGCTAAGAGATAGACCGCCGTCTCGACGCTCCATCGATAGGCGAGGCGGGAGCGGTTCTCGCAGGCGTACGCATAGCCGACGACGCGGCGGTCGGCAATCGCCACGAGCCAGGGATACTGCGCACCGATCCTGCAGATGCGCCCGGCGATCTCGTCCGCGTCCGGCGCCTCCGTCTCGAACGAGACGACGGTCTCGCGCACGTAGGGCGCATAGATCGACGCGATCGCAGTCGCGTCTTCCGGCGTCGCGATGCGGTACTCGATCATGGCATGGCGTTCCGGGCGGGGGCCTGGCATATGATGCACCGATGCCGCGCCGCAAGCCGACTCCGACCGCGCCGCTGTTCGCCGAGCCCGAGGCGCTGAAGCCGCTCGCCGAGCGCATGCGACCGAGGACGCTCGACGAGATCGTCGGCCAGGAGCGCCTGCTCGGCAGGGACACGCCGCTCCGACGCGCGATCGAAGCCGGCCACGTGCATTCGATGATCCTCTGGGGTCCGCCCGGCTGCGGCAAGACGACGCTCGCGCTTCTGCTCGCGAAATACGCCGATGCGAAATTCCGCGCGATCTCGGCGGTGCTGACCGGATTGCCCGAAGTGCGCGAGGCGCTTGCCGACGCCGCGACCGATTTCGCGCAAGGCATCCGCACCGTGCTCTTCGTCGACGAGGTGCACCGCTTCAACAAGGTGCAGCAGGACGCGTTCCTGCCGCACATCGAGAAGGGCGTGATCGTGTTCGTCGGCGCGACGACGGAGAATCCGTCCTTTGAGCTGAATTCCGCGCTGCTTTCGCGCTGCCGGGTGCACGTGATGGACGCGGTATCGCCGGAAGCGATCGTCGCTGCGCTGAAGCGAGCACTGGCCGATGCCGAGCGTGGCCTCGGCGCGCGCGCCATCCGCGTCGACGACGATGCGCTCGCGCAGATGGCGCAGGCCGCCGACGGCGACGTGCGACGCGCGCTGACGTTTCTCGAGATCGCCGCCGAGATCGCCGAGAACGGCCAGGTCGGAGAGGCGACGCTCGCGCAGGTGCTCGCCGATCGCACGCGCCGTTTCGACAAGGGCGGCGAGCAGTTCTACGACCAGATCTCGGCGCTGCACAAGTCGGTGCGCTCGTCCGATCCCGACGCCGCGCTGTACTGGCTGACGCGCATGCTCGACGGCGGCGCCGATCCGCTCTATCTCGCGCGGCGCATGGCGCGCATGGCGGTCGAGGACATCGGCCTTGCCGATCCGCGCGCCTGGCGCATGGCGCTCGACGCGTGGGATACCTATGACCGGCTCGGCAGCCCCGAGGGCGAGCTCGGTCTCGCCGAGCTTGCGCTCTATCTCTCCGTCGCGCCGAAGAGCAATGCGGCGTACCGGGCGTTCGGCCAGGCGAAAGACGCCGTGCGCCGGACCGGTACGCTTGAGGTGCCGCTGCACCTGCGCAACGCGCCGACGAAGCTGATGAAGGATCTCGGCTACGGGCGGGACTACCGGTACGATCACGATGTCGAAGGCGGCGTCGCGCTGGACCAGCAGTGCCTGCCGGACGAGTTGCTCGGCGCCGAGTTCTACACGCCGACCGAACGCGGGCTCGAAGGGCAGTTTCGCGACAAGCTCGAAGCATTGCGCGCGGCGCGCAAGGCCGCGCTGGGGAAGAAGTAGCCGGGGCGTTCGCGTTTTTTTTTTTTGCGTGCGGGGGAGGGCGATGCGCAAGCATACCGGAGTGGCGCGTTCCGCCTTTTCGGCGCGCAGGGTCTTCGCGACGGAACAGACAATGAATCTCGCGTGCGTCTCACCGTCGTTGCGCCAACGCTTTTCCGCCGGCGAAGAGGAGATGGCTCGTGCATAGCCGTGTCGAAACGGCAACTGCGCGACCCTCGCTGCTGCGGAGCGTGGCCGCGCTGCCGCGCACGATCTGGCTGCTCGGCGCAATCAGCCTGCTCAACGACGCCGCCAGCGACATGATCTATCCGCTGGTGCCGATCTATCTCGCCTCGGTGCTGATGGCCGGACCGAAGGCGCTCGGCGTGATCGAGGGCATCGCCGAGGCCGTGTCGAGCGTCATCAAGCTGCTTACCGGCGCACTCGTCGACCGCACCGGCAGGACGCGCGCATGGGTGATCGCCGGCTACGGCATCGCAGGCTATGCGCGGCCGCTGGTCGGCCTCACGACGAGCTGGATCGGTGTGCTCGCCTGCCGTTTTGCCGATCGCGTCGGCAAGGGGTTGCGCACGGCGCCGCGCGACGCGCTGATCAGCCACAGCGTGGGGCCGGGGCAGCGCGGCCTTGCCTACGGCTTCCACCGTGCGATGGACAACTTCGGCGCCATGATCGGCCCACTGGCGGCGGCGGCATTGCTGGCTGCAGGCGTCGGCGTGCGCGACGTGTTTCTGCTCGCCGCCGTGCCGGCGACGATGGTGCTGCTGCTCGCGTTCGCCGTGCGCGAGCCAGAGACGACGCGCGTGCCCGCCGGCGAGCCTTTCCGTGCGACGCTCGTCGGCATTCCGGCGACATACCGCCGCTATCTCGTCGTGCTCGCGCTCTTCACGCTCGGCGATTCATCGAACATGTTCCTCCTGCTGCGCGCGAACGAGCTCGGCGCCGGCGCCACCCGAGTGACGCTGATGTGGGCGATGTACTCCGCCGTCGCCGCGTTTCTTTCCACGCCGCTGTCGGCGCTGTCTGACCGCTTCGGGCGCGCGCGCATGCTCGCGCTGGCGTGGTCGGCCTACGCGGTGGCGTATCTGGCGATCGGGCTCCTGCCGAGCGCGGACTGGGCTCTCTGGGTCGCCTTCGCGGGCTATGGCGCGGTGACGGCCGCGCTCGAAGGCACTTCGAAAGCGCTGGTCGCCGATCTCGTGCCGGCGGAACGCAGGGGCTCCGCGTTCGGCTGGTACAACCTCGTCACGGGCGTCGTCCTGCTGCCTGCGTCGATGCTGTTCGGCTGGATCTGGTCGGCGTGGTCGCCGCTCGCGGCCTTCGCATTCGGCTCCGCCTGCGCGGGTGCCGCCGCCGTGCTGCTGCGCGTCTGGGTCCTGCCGGGCGCCGAAAATTCCGCTGCCGAGGATTGACTCGCGCATCGCGGCAAGGCTCTCGCGGCGTTGCAGCTTGCCGCCGGCGTCGGCGCGGGCGTAACGTCCGCGCTCCACCCGGGAAGGAGGTGCTCCATGCGTATCGCAGTCGCGGCGCTGATCGGCGCCGTCGTGATCTTCATCTGGCAGGCACTCGCGCACACGGTCCTGCCGATCGGCGAGATGGGATTCCGCCAGCCGCAGAACGAGGACGCCGTACTGCAGGCAGCATCGACGGGGCTGCCGACGCCAGGTGCCTACTATCTGCCCAGTGTCGATCCCGCGAAGATGGGCGACGAGGCCGTCATGAAAGCCTGGGCGGAAAAGTCGCAGAAGAATCCATACGTCTTCGCCGTCGTGAACACGCCGCCGGCCGATCCGATGAACATGACGCCGCAGCTCGTCAAGCAGTTCATCACGATGTTCCTCGCCGCGCTGCTCGTCGCCTGGGTGCTCGCGGCCACGACTTGGACTTTCGGCGGCCGCGTGATCGGCGCCGTCGCGCTCGGGGTGTTCGGCTGGCTCGCGAACGTCGTGCCCCTGTGGACGTGGTACCGGTTTCCCGGCGATTTCATCGCCGCCGGGCTCATCGAGGAAGGCATCGGCTGGCTGCTCGGCGGTGCCGTGATCGCCTGGTGGCTCGGCCGCAGATAAAGCGCCGCTGCGTTGCAGCAGGGACGAAGGCGCGGCCATAATCCGCGCCTTTCGTCGTTTACGGATTGCTCTCATGCTCGATCCGGCCCTGCTGCGCGGCCAACTGGATGCCGTCGCCGAACGCCTCGCCACGCGCGGCTTCGATCTCGACAAGAGCGCCATCGAGGCGCTCGAAGCCGAGCGCAAGCGCGTGCAGACCGAGACGCAGGAACTGCAGAACCTGCGCAACACGCGCTCGAAGGCGATCGGCATCGCGAAAGGGAAGGGCGAGGATGCCTCCGCGCTGCTGGCCGAAGTCGCCGGCATCGGCGACACGCTGAAGGCGAACGAGCACCACCTCGCGGAGATCCAGGCGAAGCTCGCGGAGTTCGCGCTCGGCATCCCGAACCTGCCCGACGCATCGGTGCCGCGCGGCAGCGACGAGACGCAGAACGTCGAGCACCATCGCCGGGGCACGCCGCGCGCATTCGACTTTCCGGTCAAGGATCACGTCGAGCTCGGCGCGCGCAAGGGCTGGCTCGACGGGGAGACCGGCTCGAAGCTCTCCGGCGCGCGCTTTACCGTGCTGCGCGGCGAGCTGGCGCGGCTGCACCGTGCGCTTGCGCAGTTCATGCTCGACCTGCACACGAACGAGCACGGCTATCTCGAATGCAACGTGCCGCTGCTGGTCAATCCGGAGACGATGCAGGGCACGGGGCAGCTGCCGAAATTCGAAGAAGACCTCTTCGCGACCGAGGTCGGCGAGACGAAACGCTACCTGATCCCCACCGCCGAAGTGTCGCTCACCAACATGGTCCGCGACAGCATCGTCGAGGCCGACACGCTGCCGCAGCGCCTGACCGCACACACGCCGTGCTTCCGCGCGGAGGCCGGCAGCTACGGCAAGGACGTGCGCGGCATGATCCGCCAGCACCAGTTCGAGAAAGTCGAGCTGGTCAGCATCACCAAACCGTCCGAAAGCGCGGACGAGCACGAGCGCATGACGCGCTGCGCCGAAGTCGTGCTCGAGAAGCTCGGCTTGCCGTACCGGCGCGTGCTGCTCTGCACCGGCGACATGGGCTTCGCGGCGGCGAAGACCTACGATCTCGAAGTCTGGCTACCATCCCAGAACGCGTACCGTGAAATCTCCTCGTGCTCGAACTGCACGGATTTCCAGGCGCGGCGCATGCAGGCGCGCTGGCGCAATCCGGACACCGGCAAGCCCGAGTTCGTGCACACGCTCAACGGCTCCGGCGTCGCCGTCGGCCGTGCGCTGATCGCCGTGATGGAGAATTACCAGAACGCCGACGGATCGATCTCGATTCCCGAAGTGCTTCGGCCTTACATGGCGGGCGCGACGTTCATCGACTGAGAACGCGCGAAAGCTCGACCGCCAGGCTTCGGCGCGCCGACGGCTGATCTTTTCGTCGGCGGAAGCCGATCAATCCGCCTCTCCAGGCGTTTCACTGTCAAGGACCGGTCGACGAGCGTCCTGATGGAGGGTGCGCCACAGGTGGTTTCCGGGCTGGCTCCAAGCCAATCCGAGCTCGGCACGCAAGAAGCTGAAAGCCGTCATGCGGGCGCCGTTGCCGTCGCTCGATGACATTTCGGAAGTGTATGCCGGACGCATTCGCGACCTTCACCTCGCGCAAGATGGGCCAAGCATTTTCATATTGGCAGGCCAAGTGGCTCAACGCACAGTGGACCTATAGTGCCGCAGCCGAAAGCTCGCGGAAACCATCGTCCGACTTCGCATTGTTATCGCGCAGGTATGTCGTTGCGAATTGGAGGAAAAACGCCGTGCCTGGAGTTTGGTGGACCTGGATTCTGGTCTCAGTGGCTGCTTTTGGCTTACCTAGCAGGCTGTTGAGATTCCCCGCTTTCGACGTCGAGCGATAGCGTGCTTCGA
>CBINBI010000106.1:0-7864 GCA_966248875.1 uncultured Rhodanobacteraceae bacterium | reverse complement strand
CTCCGTTTGCCGCGATCCAACCCCCTCCCGCAAGCGGGAGCGGGGAAAACGCGGGCTCTCCCGCGTGGCACGCTCCAACGCGGCGCCGGCGCATGCCGGCGCCGCAGCGCATGTCTCAATTCGGGCATGAACGGCGTTCTTCCATTGAGGCGATCGCGCAGTCCCGGCGCGGCGCGCCCGCGGGTTCCACCGTGGCTCAGCCCTCAATGCGGGATGCCAAGGAAAGGAAGTGCTCATCATGCTGAAGCGTGTGCTCGTGTTTCTCTATGGGCTTGTCTCTTATGCGGTGTTCTTCGGAACCTACCTCTACGCGATCGGCTTCGTCGGCAACGTGCTCGTGCCGCGCTCGATCGACGGCCCGCCGGACGGCGATTTCGCCGGCAGCCTGCTGACAGATCTCGAGCTGCTCGGCCTGTTCGCGATCCAGCACAGCGTGATGGCGCGACCGGCATTCAAGCGCGCGTGGACGCGCATAGTGCCGGAGCCGGCCGAGCGCAGCACCTACGTGCTCGCGTCCAGCCTCGCGCTGATCGCGCTGTTCGCGTGGTGGCGTCCGCTCGGTGGCGTCGTCTGGTCGATCACCGATCCGTTCTGGGTCGCCGTCCTGTACGGATTGTGCGCATTCGGCTTCGTGCTCGTGCTGGTGTCGACGTTCCTGATCGACCACTTCGATCTGTTCGGTCTGCGCCAGGTGTGGCTCCACCTCGTCGGCAAACCATATACGCCAATCGGGTTCCGCGCGCCGGGCCCGTACAAGTGGGTGCGCCATCCGCTCTACGTCGGCTGGCTGTTTGCGTTCTGGGCGACGCCGGTGATGACGTTGACGCACTTCGTGTTCGCTCTCGCGACGACGGCGTACATCCTGATCGCGATCCGTCTCGAGGAGCACGATCTCGTCGCCAGCCTCGGTGCGGCCTATCGCGACTATCGCAGAAGCGTGCCGATGCTGATTCCGTTTTCGCGCGGCCGCAGCGCTCGGGGCCTGGGCGCGATGTCGCGATGATAGATCGGCTGCTACGGTGCGGAGCGCGGAGCGTTCGCGCGGCGTACCAGGTGCCCGCCCGCAATGGAGTGTATGCGGGCGCGCTTTATCGAGAGAGGGTCGCGGGGCGGGCTTCGGCTCGCGGCTGCGGATTGGCACTTGCGCATAAAAAGGGTGGGCTGAGGCCCACCCTGTGAGTTGCAGGGCGGTGAACGCGAGTGATCGGGATCAATCGAATCCATTTGCGAAAATCAGATCCACTTGCAGGCGCGCGACGAGGTTGTCGGCGTCCATTCCGATCGCCCTGAAACCGGACGCGATGATCTGCGTGCCCTGGAGCGCGACGCCGCTGAAAAGCGCGGTGTCCCCGCCGAAGTCGTAGATCTTCTTGCCGAATATGCCGAAGGTCTGGTCGAGCGCGCCGTCCGGGCGCAGACGCAGCGCGATTGCCTTCCCGTTGGTTGACAACGCATCGAGCCCGACACCGGCCATGATGAGCCGCCCGACGCTGTCCTCGACGACCCCCGTGGCGACGTCACTGCCGTTGGTCACGAGATCGAACGGCACCACGACCTTGCCGCCGATGCCGAAATCGGGATCGGGCGAGCCGTCCGGCAGGAGGCGCGCTATGGCGACGTCGTTGTTGATGGCGCCCGAGCCCGTGTCCGCCGCGCCCACCATCACGATCTTGCCGTCGCTCTGCAGTATCGTCTGGTACGAAAGGTCACCGCGCGTGTCGCCGAGATCGAAGCCGATCGTCAAGCGGCCGTCTGCGTCGAAAGCAGGGTCGAGCTGCCCGTTGGGCAGCAAGCGGGCGAGCGCGAAGTCGGCCGCACCGGCCGCACCGGTATCGGCGATGCCGCCGACGAGAATGCGGCCCGCAGCATCGATGACGACGGAGTCGCCCTGATCGAGATTGCCCGAACCCGGGAAATCGAACGCGACCGTCACCCGGCCTGTCGAGTTGAACGTTGTGTCGCGGGTGCCGTCGGGCAGCAGGCGCACGACGCCGAAGTCGACGTTGGCCGTGTCGACATTGACCCAGCCGACGACGATGATCTTTCCGTCCGGCTGCATTGCCACGCCGCCTGCAGTGTCGCCGAGGTTGCCGCCGACATCGAACGGCACCAGCACCTTGCCGGTGCCTGCGCCGAAGGTCTGATCGAGCGAGCCGTTGGCGTTCAGGCGTGCGGCCGCGAAATCGCTGTTGAAGTCCATCTGGTTGGTCGATGTGCCGATCGCCACGATCTTGCCGTTCGCCTGCAGCGCCAGCGCATTGCAGCCGTCGGAGCGGCCGTCGAAGTCGATCGTGACCTTGCCGTCGAAATCGAAGGTGTTATCGGGCGTGCCGTCGGCATTGAAGCGTGCGATCAGCATGTCGTCGGCGGACGGTCCGCCGCTCGATAGCATCGAACAGATCAGGATCTTGCCGTCCGGCTGCACGACCGGCTTCGGAGGCAGCTCTAAGCCCGCGGCGGTGAGGCCCATGAACGCGACGCCGGCTACGCCGAACGAGGGATCGAGATCGCCGTCGTTTCCCGTCGCCCACGGGCTCGCCAGCAGGCCCGCCGTCATCGCGAAAGCCGCCGCCTTCGCACGCGAAGCCGTTCCACACCGTGGAAAATTGCGCATTTCCATCATTCCCCCTCGCTTGAGGCCCCCTTGCCAAGGGCCGACGGACGTTACGTCGATAAACGTCACGGCGCCGAGAACTGAGACACCGCCGTCGTGTGACGGACCCGACACTTCGCTCTCGCGCCGCTCCCTGCAGCTTAGGCGAGGCCGCTCGGTGAACTTGTCCGGCAGGGGCGTGCGCATCCGCCGGACAGAACCCATACTGCCTGTACGATTTTTCCGATGCGCAAACCCGCGCAGCACGATTCGCGCGTTCGACGCATGTCGTCCCGAGAGTACATGGTTTCATCGAAGCGGACGGCGGCGATGCCTTCTCGCGCGTTTGCCAGAGCGCGCGCGCGAGCAATGGCGCGCCGGTGCTGTGCTCTCTCGCTCACTCGCGAATCACGGCGCCACGGGTTGACGCTGACTTTTGCGCTATCGAAAATCGAAGACCGGCCAGCGATTTCGCCTGGCTCTCGTCGGCTGGCGCGATGCTCGCGCCTCATGAGGTTTAGTGATGCGCCATCTCGCACTCGCCGCAGGATCGTTTCTCACCGCCATTTTTCATGCCGCCACGCTGTCCGCCGAGCCGGCAGCCACCGAGGGCGTCGTCGGCATCTCGATCGGCAGCGACCTCGTCGTCGACCCGAACTTCGGCGAGCAGGGCTATACCGTCGTCAACTACAACGACGACGCCGGTCTCTGGGATGAAGCGGTGCGCGTGCTCCCTGCCGACGGCGGCGGCTTCTGGTTGGTCGGCTTCCATCGCACCGACGCCAGCGCCGACCAGGTCGCGATCTCCAAGCTCGATGCCGACGGCAGGCTGGACGCATCGTACGGCGTCGCGGGCAAGCGGCTCGTCGACACCGGCGTCAGCTTCGTGCGCGACGCGATCGTCGTGGACGACCGCTTCTATGTCGCCGGCATGCACTTGCTCACGTCGTCGGGACCCGGCGTCGTCGCCGTCGCCTGCATCGAGATCGACGGCGGCTACTGCGCCGGCTTCGGCGACGCGCAAGGCACGGTGACGATCGCGCTGAACGAGCCCGGCTTCACCAGCGAGGCGCTGCGCATTCTCCATCGCGACGGCCGGCTCTACACGATCGGCAACACCGACCCCGGCGGCGTCAACGGACATTCGAGCGCGATCGCGGTCGCAAAGCTCGACGCTGCCACCGGCGAGCTGGATGCGACGTTCGGCGACGGCAGCGGTCCGCTGCCGGGCTCGGTCATCTTCAATCCCGACCTCGTTCCCGACGGCAACGATTTCGCCTACTCGGCGGCCTTCGCGAGCGACGGCAACGTGCTCGTCGGCGGCGCCGCGCAGAACAACGAGATCCAGGGCAGCGACGGCTTCGTGCTCGCGTTCGATCCCGCCACCGGCGCGCTGGACACCGGCTTCGGCACCGACGGATTCCGCTACTTTTCCTTCGCGGAAGGCGTGCACTTCGATCAGGTCTCAGTGCGCGCCATCCAGGTGCTCGGCGACGGCCGGATCGTGCTCGCCGGCGATGCCAATCACGACGACGAGTTCTTCAATACGCTCACTGACGTGCTGCTCGCGTCGCTCGAGCCCGACGGAACGCCCACAGCGGATTTCGGCAACGGCGGCGTCGTCAAGGTCAACGTCGGCCTCAACACGGAAACGCTCGATCTCGCGATCCGGCCGAACGGCGATCTCGTTGTCTCGATGGCATCGAGCGGCCTCCTGCCGAACCCGTACACGCCGGAGATGCTGCAGTCGATCGTGCAGTTCGATGCCACCGGCAACGGCCCGACAGCGACGGTCTCGATCGACTATCCCTCGAATGTCACGCCGGGGGGCAGGCCGACCTCGCTGCTCGTCGACGACCGCGATCGCGTGCTCGTCGCCGGTTTCCGCCTCTGGGACTACATCTTTCCGGTGCCGGATTCGGACCATTCGCTCACGCGCCTCGTGCGGGACGGCATTTTCCGCGGCGATTTCGAGCCGTGAGCTCATGCTCCGCCGTTACCGGCCATGTCATGGCAGCGGGTCGAAGCCGCTGCTGAACACGGGATCGGGGCGCACCTCGCCCCAGGCCGCAACGTAGTTTGCCTCGGCGCCGCCGGCCTGCGTGAACAGGCCTCCGGCGATCAGCTGGCCCTGGAACAGCGCGAGGCTGCTGACCGTGTCATCCATGCCCGTGCCGAACGTCGACCAGCCGTTGCCGTCCCAGCGCGCGATTCGCCCTGCGGGTTCGCCGCCGGCGTTGTGGAATACGCCGCCCGCCGCAAGCTGTCCGCCGTATGTCGCAATCGAACGGACCGCGCCATCGAGGCCATCGCCCAAGGAGGACCACGCCATCCCGTCCCACCGTGCGATGCGGTTCGCCGGCGCGCCGCCTGCCACAATGAAACTTCCGCCGGCATACAGCGCGTCCTGATGGACGCTGAGCGCGTAGACGTGACGGTTGAACGTCTCGCCATTGACACCGGCACCGAGCGCCGTCCAGCCCGATCCGTTCCATCTCGCCACGCTGTTCGCGGGCACACCTCCCGCATGATCGAAGAGGCCGCCCACGATGAGCTCGTTCTGGTAGACGGCGAGCGATTCGACAGTGCCGGCGTAGACAGCGTCCGTGACGCCGCCGCCGAGCGGGGACCAGGCCACGCCGTTCCATTTCGCGATGCGCTGGGCTGCGACGCCGCCGATGGTCGAGAACTCGCCGCCGACGATCAACTCGCCCTCGTAGACGATCATGGCGCGCACCGCCGCATCCGCGCCGTCGCCGAGCGCGGACCACTCTGTCCCGTTCCATTTCGCAATGCGGCTGGCCGGCGCCCCGCCTGCGGTGTGGAAAAGGCCGCCGACATAAAGCTCGCCGTCATACACGCCCAGCGCAACGGCGCCGCCGCCGATCACGCCCTCGCCGAGGGAAGACCAGCCAATGCCGTCCCACGCCGCGATGTTGATGGCGGCGCCGCCGCCGGCATTTTGAAACGTGCCTGCCACGATCAGGGCGTCACCGTAGGGCATGACGGCCTGAACGCTGTTGGGAGCACTGGCGGCGATGCCGCTGCCCAGCGGGCTCCAATCGGAGCCGTCCAGCACTCCGTCCGCCGCCATGACTGCGCTGCCATGAGCCGCTGCCGCGGCGACGCCGAACGCCAGGATCGCGACTTTCAGTGATTCGGCACCCCGTTCGTAGCGCCTCCGTGCCCGATCCGGCGCAGCACACGTCCGGTCCGCCGCTCGCATATTGCCGCAGGCCTGACACATGCCGAAGTCGCGCGTATTGCGCCGCATGCTTGCATCGAGTTTCATGATCGCCCCCTGTTCGGTTCCCCATGTGCCCGCAAGGCGGGCTCATGACGGAAGGCGTCAAACGGGCGAAAACCGGCTCACGATTTACGGCGCGCGACGGCGGACAGACACTTCGTCGCCGACAGGCACGATCAGAGCTTCGCCTCCGGCGGTTCGCCTTCGAGTCCCGCGCGCAGCAACCGGGCCGTCTGCATATCCCCGACGCGTTCGGCGGCGTCTGCGCCGCCGCGGAGAGCTCCGCGCCGTCCGGGCGCCAGCGTCAAGGCCGCCTGATATTCGCGCAGCGCCTCCTGCGCGCGATCCCGCTGCATCAGCAGATCGGCCAGCTGCTCGCGGGCGGGCACGACGGGACCCGGCGTGACCGGCCGCTTCTCGATCGCATCTTCCTTGTCCGCCGCGATGCGCAGCCGCTCGATGGCGGCCTCGCTCTGGCCTTTCGCGTCGAGCTGCCATGCGCGCGCGGAATCGGCCAGCACGTCGGTCTGCGTCGCCCAGTAGTCGTTGCCGGCGGCTCTGAGCTTGGCGAGACAGGCGTCGATGCTGGCGATGTCGGCGTCAGCGGCGTCGGCTTCGCCGCTGTGCGAGCGGCCGATGGCGCGGGCCCAGTAGACGATGGCTGCGACATGCGGCTCGGAGCCTGGCAGCGGCTCGAGCGCGGCTGCGGTGTCCCAGCGCTGGCGCTCGATGGCGAGGCGCACGGGCATCGCGTTTGCCGCGTAGCCGATCTTGAAATTCCCGGCGGAAAGTACCTGCAGTATCGCGTGAAGCTCATCGACGAGTCGCGCCGCATCGACATCGCGCCCGCGCTGGAGATACGCGTACGTGAGGTAGTCCATCGCGTGCAGCTCTTCACCGATGTCGCCTTCGGCATGCGCGGCGGCGCGAGCGTCGAGGTTCGACGCGATCGAATCGTCCCAGTAGCCGAGCCGCGTGAAGATGTGCGAAGGCATGTGCAGCGCATGCGGCGCTGACGGTGCGATCTTCGAGTACGCGCGCGCGGCGGCGAGGCCGCGCGGCGCAAGCTCGGCGCTGTCGTAGGCGTGAATCAGATAGTGCGCGAGCCCCGGGTGCTGCGGATATGTGCGGTAAAGCGGTTCCAGGATTTCGGCGGCGCGCTTCTGCTTCGCGTGCGTGCGGTCGGTGAGCGGTGCCGCACCGAGCAACGCCAGTGCGTAGAAGATCTGAGCTTCGGCATCGTCCGGGTATCGCCGGGCGACGTCTGCCATCGCGGTTTCGTAGCTCTGCGCGCGTTGCGCTGGCGCCACGCGATCGGCGTCGCGGTAATAGACCGCGATGGCTCCGATGAAGTCCCGCTCGCGCGCGGATCGCGCGGCGGGCTCGCGCGCCCGCGCGAGTTCGTCCGAAGCCGCGCGGACCTCGTCAGGGCCGGGCGGCTCCCAGAGCTGGTGGAAATACGCCATCGCCGTGCCCCAATGCGCGATCGCGCATTCCGGATCGGCCGCGGCGACGTCGCGGAACGCCTGCCCGGCCGCGGTGTAAGCGAACGAGTGCAGCAGCGCCACCGCGCGCTCGAAACGCGGCTGCACAGCGCGCGCGCAGGTGGTCGGGAACGTGACCTTGCCGAGTTTCTCCGGCGGCGGATGCGAACGAGAGCGCGCGTGCTCGTCCTGCGCGGACACGGCGAGCGCAAAGCCCAGCAGCGGTGCGAGGAGCATGTGGCGGCGAGCTGACATGGCGTTCCTCCCTGGCTCACGGAATGCCGCGCGGGTTCGCGCTGTATAGCAGAGTGTCCGTACGAAATACGCCGGACAAGGCAGGATCGAGACAGTCCATGAACAGGGAAGGCTTCGTCCTGCTCCCCACACATCTGGGGAGTGGCCTCCCCACAAGCGGCGGAGGGAAACGCCAAGCGCAAGGACTCGATGCATTCCCCTCTCCCTTGCGGGAGAGGGCAGGGTGAGGGCCTAGCAGGCTGTTGAGATTCCCCGCTTTCGACGTCGAGCGATAGCGTGCTTCGA
>CBINBI010000105.1:0-8266 GCA_966248875.1 uncultured Rhodanobacteraceae bacterium | reverse complement strand
CCACCAACTCAATCTCGCAGCAGTCTGCTGAAACACACTAACCCCGCTCATTGCGGGGTTTTGTTCATGCACTGTCGGCGAACATCCTGACGCGATATACGGACGACCGGCTGCAGACTCACTGCTCAAGCGTGGGGATCGAATCCATCGTCGAAGATGCGGTCCGGCGCGCCGAACTCGAAGGCGCCGATGTCCGTGGCCGGGCCGATCGTGCGTTCGGCCGGGACGCATTGTCCGATGGGCGGACAGATGTAGCCGCGTTCATCCGTGAAGAGCCCGCGGGGATTTTCGCCGGCATCGATGGCCGGGCTGCCTGCCCTCAGCGCGTGGGTCTCGACTCTGCCGCCGTTGTCGGCGAGAGGCTCGAGCATCGGATCGACCGTGAGCGTGTCGCCGGGCAGCGGCAGCGTGGAGGCCATGACGAGATTGTGCGCACCGGTAACCGCCGCGCCCGCGTGCCCGCCGATATCGGCCGCCTGCAACCCGTCACCGGTGCTGTTGTTCGCCACGATGGTGCTGTGCAGGTCCGCGTCGCCCGCGGCGAGGTAGACGCCTGCGCCGAAGTCGAACACAGCCGAATTATGGGTGATGGTGCTGTTATAGACACGGATCGAACGATTGGCGAGGATTCCGCCCCCTGCACCACCGGCGCGATTGCCCGAAATGGTCACGTTGGTCAGGTTCGGCGTGACGAACTGGCTCAGGTAGCCTACATAGACGCCGGCTCCCCCATCAGCCTCGTTGCCAGACACCGTGATATCGTCGAGGCGCACATAGCCGCTGGCAAATATGCCGCCGCCGCGAGCGTAGTGGCTTCCGTCGCCGCTGACGATATTGCCGCTGACCGTGTTCTGGAATGCGGAGATCACGAGTTGCGCGTGGATGCCGCCGCCGTCCGCGTCGGCGTGATCGGCATGCGCACGGTTGCCGCTGACGCGACTGCTGCGCAACACGACGCCGCCGATCGCCCGGATGCCGCCACCTTTCGCGGCGACGCTGCCGGAAGTCGACACTTCGCAGTCGCTCACCGTCGCATCCAGCAGGCTGACATCCCCGCTCGAATAAATGCATCCGCCGCCGAGCGCGTCGTGGGCGACGCCGCCGGTGACGGAGAGGCCGTTCACGGCGATGCGCGAGCCGGTGTGCATGATGACGCGACCGGCATGGCCGCCATCGAGAGCGAGATTCCGGTCAGAATCGCCTTGCAAGGTGACATAGCCCGCGTCCGGAGCGGACATGAGCGGGCCGCTCGAGAGCGTGATCGTGCTGCAGGCAAGCGACGTGAGGTCCACCGTATCGCCGTCGAGCGCACTTGCATAGGCCTCGCGCAAGCTGCCGGGGCCGCTGTCGTTACAGTTGTCCACGACGATCGTCTGCTCCGCATGAGCGACGCCGGCGGAACCGAGACTGCCGCCGGCAAGCGCGAGCGAAAGCGCGCCGGCAAGCTGGACCCGCAGTGGATAGGTTCGGCGCAGCGTTCGGGTTTGATGGGCTTTCATGGTCGAAACGGCTCCGTGCGATTTTCCCTGCGTGGAATAACGCCGCATCGGGCCGCTTTGAGACATGGACGCGCGTGCGGACCACCTCTTCGCACTTCCGCCGGGCGCTCGCTGCGCCTGCTCGGCCGTCGACACGACAGCTCCGGCGGCGCCCCGTCCGCTGAGTCTATGGTCCTGTGCACCGGAGCGGCACGGGCGTTAGCATTCCGAAATGCTGACTGCCGGGAGACGCCGCATGGATCGCTTCGAGGGTGGTTGCCTCTGCGGTGATGTCCGCATCCTAGCGACGGGACGCCCGTACCGCGTCGGCCTTTGCCACCGCCTCGATTGCCGCAAGCATCACGGCGCACTGTTTCACGCTTCCGCAGTGTTCCCCGAAGATGCAGTGACGATCGAGGGCGAAACGGGCGAGTACGCCGGCCGGTATTTCTGCCCGCGCTGCGGCTCGTCGGTGTTCTCGCGCAGCGCGGACGAAATCGAAGTGCATCTCGGCTCGCTGGATGCTCCCGATCAGCTCGTGCCGACCTACGAACTCTGGACCGTCCGTCGCGAGTCCTGGCTGCCGCCGTTTCCGCTCGAAAGGCGGTACGAGCGCGACCGCGAAGGCACGAGCCGTTCCGAAGAATAGGCCGTACTTCGGCCGTCGGCCCTTGTGGTCCTTGCAGATCCATGCACCGGTTCGTTCACCGGCCGCCTGGAACGGCCAAACGGCTCAGACCGGCTCGCATTCACGATCGCTGCGCTACGAATGCGATGGCAAAACCTATCGCAGGAACCCGCGCATGAAAGTCTGGATCGTTCTGTTGGCAGCTCTCGTTTTTCAGACGGCCGCGAGCGCTGATGTCGGCCGCGGCGAGGCGGCGAAGAAAGAGGACGCGTGCGAACGCGCGAAGGCGAACGCTCAGGCGACCTGCGCCAGCGGACACGTCCGCGATCTCGGAGAGTGCGACTGCGTCGAACGGCAGACCACGCTCTATCTCAAGAACTGGCGCTGCGCCGTCGAGGCGAAATGCGAGGACGCGGACGCGGCAGCGCCGCCGCCGGGGGCTGAGGGAGCCATCGACTGGCTGCAGTAGAAGCCGGGCTCAGCGTGTACATGGAAACGCCGGCTGCAAGGCCTGCACGATCAGCGTCGTCGCGCCATTGTGCAGTTCCTCGGGATGCGTCTTGACGTACTTGGTGATCAGCGCGATCCGCAGCGAGGCCGGATCGCTCGACGTGATGCAGAAGCGGGCGCCGTTCATCGAATCCTCGACGCCGCGGACATAGCCGGTGAACATGCTGGCGCCGAGCTCGTCTTCGCGCGTGGTGGACTTGTTGTCGTTCACGCGATGCCATGCATCCAGCAGGCGTGCGAACTCATCGCCTTTCATCGCGTGGGCCGTCGATGCGGCGACGAGGCCGATCACGATCAGCAGGGCTCGCATCATCATTCTCTTTCTCCTCCTTTGCAGGCCACGGCCGCTCACAAGTATCGCGCGAGGCGCGGCAAGGCGCACCGGTCCCGTCGACCCGAGACGGCGCACGGACGCCGGCAGATCACGCGTACACTCGCCACAGCCTATCGCCTGCCGCGCGCCACCCGCCCTGCCACAACCTCGTCCAGCCATGCGGCGAGCACACCGGCCGCCTCCGCGATGACGTCGGCATCCTTCCGCCCGCTGCGTGCCGGAACGTGGAACGAGTGATCCGCGTCCTCGAACACCGCGAGCGTCGCAACGGCGCCGAGCTTCGCAATCATCGGCTCCAGCAGCGAAAGATCGGCGAGATCGTCGCGCGTGCCCTGCAGGAACAGCATCGGAATCCGCACATCGAAAAGATGGCTCGCACGTTCAGTGGACGGCTTTCCGGGCGGGTGCAAGGGAAATCCGAAGAACGCGAGCCCGCGGACGCCGGCCAGCGGCGCGAGGGCCTGCGCCTGCGAAGTCATGCGGCCGCCGAACGATTTGCCCGCGGCGATGAGCACGCTCTCCGGCATCCGCCTGGCCGCTTCCGCGACGGCGGCGCGCACCGTCGCGTGCGCCGCCGCCGGCTGATCGGGCCTGCGCGAGCGCCGTTCCATGTACGGAAACTGATAGCGCAAGGTCGCGATCCCGTGCACGGCGAGCGCGCTCGCGACCGCCGCCATGAAAGGATGTTCCATGCCGGCGCCTGCGCCGTGCGCAAGCACGCAGCACGCGCGCGCATCGCCGGGCGCGAGCAGCAGGCCGGAGACGCGGCGTTCCGCGTCGACTTCGATCGTCAGTGCCTGCGGCCTGGCCGACATGGAGAGCTACGCGCCTGCGAAGCGGAGCAGCGCCTGCGCGTAAGGCGGCGCGGTCGGCTCGTGCATGAAGTACACGCAGGTTTCGCGCCAGCTCGTCGCGGCGAGGCGCTCGGCCCAACGTCTGAGGTCGTCATCCGAGTACGATTCGAGCCGCAGCCGGATATAGCCGAACGGCGCAGTCTCGATCAGCGGCGGCGGGGCATCGTCCTCGCGCTCGGAAAGACACAGCGATGCGCCCGCGCGGCGGAGCGCGTCATAGACGTCGTCGTCGAACCAGCCGGGATTGCGGAACTCGAATGCGGCCTTGTGATCCTCCGGCAGCCGGGCAAGAAACGCCGCGAGACGCGGAAGATCCTTCTTCAGGAACGGCGGCAGCTGGAACAGCACGGGCCCGCGCTTCTCGCCGAGCACACTGAGGTTGCGGTAAAGGAAGTCGACCGAGTCGCCCGCGTCCTCCGGCTTCAGCCGCGCCTCGTGCGTGATGCGGCGCGGCGCCTTGATCGCGAAGCGGAATCCGTCCGGCGTCGCCCTGGCCCAGGTCTCCAGCACGGCGGCCTTGGGCATCTGGTAGAAGGTATTGTTGATCTCGACGGTCGGGAGGCGCTCGGCGTAGAACGCAAGCATCGCGTCCGGCTTGATCTTTTCCGGATAGAAGTTGCCCTGCCACTCCTTGTATGAGTAGCCGCTGGCCCCGGCGATGAGTCGCATTGCCGACACGTCCGCTCCCTACCCGCCTGAGTCCGCGCCCGTAGACCGTGCCTATATAGAATCAGCCCATGGCGAAAGCGAAGCCGGCCAAAGGCAAGCTCGGCGAATATACGGCGAAGCGAGCCTTCGATGTCACGCCCGAGCCGAAGGCGACCGTCGCCGACACAGGCGAGGGGCCGCTCCTCTTCGTCGTGCAACAGCACTCGGCGCGCAGGCTTCACTATGATTTCAGGCTCGAATGCGACGGCGTGCTGAAGTCGTGGGCGGTGCCGAAGGGCCCTTCGCTGGATCGCAACGAGAAGCGCCTGGCGGTGGAAACCGAGGATCATCCCTACGATTACGCGTCGTTCGAGGGTGTCATTCCGGCCGGCCAGTACGGCGCGGGCGAAGTCATCGTCTGGGATTGCGGCGTGTTCAGCCCCGACGAGAACGGCACCTGGTTCCACGACCGCGCCGAGGCCGAGCGGCAGATCCGCGAGGGCCTGGAGAAAGGCAAGCTCAGCATTCTGCTGCGCGGCGAGAAGATCAAGGGTTCCTTCGCACTGGTGCGCACCAAGGAAGCCAAGACCTGGCTCCTGATCAAGCACCGCGACCGCTTCGTCAGCGACGCCGATGTCACCGAACGGAACCGCTCCGTGCTGTCGGGCGCGGCGGTCGAGGACATCAAGATCGTTCCGTCGCACCGGATTCCCGCGTCCGAGCTCGTGCCGAGCGGCAAGGTCGTGCCCATGCCGAAGACGATGGAGCCCATGCACGCGGAGATCGGCGACGAGCCGTTCAACGATGCCGGCTGGATGTGGGAACCCAAGCTGGACGGCTATCGCGTGATCGCGTTCATCGACGACAAGGGCGTCAGGCTCAGCTCGCGACGCGGCAACGAGCTGGCCGGCGCATTTCCGAGGCTGGTCGCCGAGCTGCGCGCGCAGGACGTGAACGGCATGATCCTCGACGGCGAGCTGGTCGCGTTCGACGCCGACGGCAAGCCCTCGTTCAACGCGATGCAGAATCGGGTGCATCTCAAGAGCGAGGCCGACATCGCGGCCGCCGATCGCCGCTCGCCGGTCGTCTTCTACTGCTTCGACCTGCTCTATTTCGCCGGCATAGACCTGCGCCGCACGCCGTATCGCGACCGGCGGCGCTACCTCGCACAATGCCTGCTGCCCTCGCCGCTCGTGCAACTCGTGCACGCTCAGGACGACGGGATCGCGCTGCACGAGGCCGCGCTCGCCAGCGGGCTCGAAGGCGTGATCGGCAAGCGCAAGGACAGCCGCTACGAATCCGGGCGCCGGTCGAAGGCCTGGCTCAAGATCAAGCCGACGCACACCGACGACTTCGTCATCGGCGGCTACACGAAAGGCAAGGGTTCGCGCACGGCGCTCGGTGCTCTGCTCGTGGGCTACTACGAGGGCGACACGCTGCATTACGCCTCGCATGTCGGATCGGGCTTCGACGACCGCTCGCTTGCGGAAGTGAAAAAGAAGCTCGAGCCGCTGCGTATCGCCAAGAATCCCTTTGCCGAAAAACCCGAGCTCAAGGCGCCGGTGACCTGGGTCGAGCCGAAGCTCGTCGCCGAGCTCGAATACCAGCAATGGACCGAGGACGGCTCGCTGCGCGCGCCGGTGTTCCGGCGCCTGCGCGAC
The DNA here is from genome assembly GCA_966248875.1 of uncultured Rhodanobacteraceae bacterium. Lineage (GTDB taxonomy): Bacteria > Pseudomonadota > Gammaproteobacteria > Xanthomonadales > Rhodanobacteraceae > Dokdonella_A. The sequence goes on along the minus strand of CBINBI010000105.1, from coordinate 2,153 downwards.
GACATCGATCCGCTGGGCGTGCGGCGCGCCGAACCGAAGCCGGCTCGCGTCGCGGCGGTGAAACGCGGGATGAAGGCGCGTGCCAATGCGCAGGACAGCGCCATCGCGGACATCGTCGCCCAGCTCGCGACGAAGAAAGCGACGCTGACGCTGGAAGTCGGCGCGCACCGGGTCCCGCTGACGCATCTCGACCGCATCTACTGGCCCGCCGATCCGGCCCTGCAGCAGCCGGCGCTGACCAAGCGCGATCTGCTGCGCTACTTCGCCGAAGTCTCGCCGTACATCCTGCCGCACCTCGCCGACCGGCCGCTGACCATGATCCGCATGCCGGACGGCATCAACGGCCAGCGCTTCTTCCAGAAGCACTGGAAACAGGCGCAGCCGAAGTTCGTGGAGACGATCACGGTGTGGTCGGAGAGCAAGGACGAGAGCTACGACTACATCGTCTGCAACAGCCTGCCGACGCTGCTCTGGCTCGCGCAGTCCGGCACGCTCGAATTCCACGTGTGGCATTCGCGCGCGCGCGTCGCGCCCGACTCGGCTTCGAAGAGCACCGACTACGCGACATCGGCCGAATCGCTCGACGAATCGGTGCTGAACTATCCCGACTACGTCGTCTTCGACATCGATCCGTACATCTATTCCGGCAAGGAGAAGCCCGGCGACGAGCCCGAGCTCAACACGATCGCGTTCGAAAAAGGCAAGGAAGTCGCGTTCTGGCTGCGCGAGCTACTCAAAGGCATGTCGCTCGAGCCGATCGTGAAGACCTCCGGCAAGACCGGCCTGCACGTCTTCGTGCCGATCAGGCGCACCATCGACTTCGACGTTGCCCGCCACGTCTGCGAGCTGGTCGGCCGCCACCTCATGCGCCAGCACCCGAAGGAGATCACGATGGAGTGGAGCGTGCCGAAACGGGCCGGCAAGATCTTCTTCGATCACAACATGAACGTGCGCGGAAAAACGCTGAACGTCGCCTATTCGCCACGAGGCGTGGCCGGCGCGCCCGTCTCGATGCCGCTCACCTGGGACGAACTCGAAAAGGCCCATCCGCTCGATTTCCGCATCACCAACGTCCTCCCGCGTCTGGCGAGGACAGGGGACCGGTGGAAGGACGCGCTGACGCGCAAGCAGGACATCGGGCGGGTTCTGGGCTTGTAGCGCGGCCCTCGAACGGACCACCTCACGCTGCGGGCTATTGAGAAAGATCAACCATTTGCGTCATGATCTTCATCCGGTCTCTTCCATGGACCGGGTCGGCAGGATGTGGCACTTTGCTGACTGACGACGTCTGGAGGCGAGTCATGGCTGCGCGCTCGATCGGAACTTTGACGATCTCGTTCGGGCTGGTTGCGATTCCGGTGAAGCTCTACTCGGCCACCGAAGCCAGTCGGCAGATTTCGTTCAACCTCCTGCACAAGACCTGCGGCTCGCGCCTCAGGCAGCAGTATTTCTGCGTGAAGGAAGACGTGCCGGTGTCGCGCGACGAAATGGTCAAGGGCTACGAATTCGCCAAGGACCAGTACGTCATGTTCACGCCGGAGGAGCTGAAGGCGCTGGAGGAAGCCGGCACGCAGACGGCGGACATCAGCGAGTTCGTGCCGATCTCGGCGATCGATCCGGTCTACTTCGACAAGGCCTACTACATCGCGCCCGACAAGGGCGGCGCGAAGCCCTATGCGCTGTTCGCCAAGGCGCTGCGCGAATCCCGGCGCTGCGCGGTCGGGCGCTGGGCCGCGCGCGGCAAGCAGTACATCGTGATGATCCGCCCGGTCGAGGACGGCCTCGTCATGCAGCAGCTGATGTACGCAGGCGAAGTGCGGCCGATCAGCGAGATCGACATTCCGAAGATGGACGTCAAGGACGCCGAGCTGAAGCTCGCCAAGCAGCTCATCGATCAGCAGTCCAGCTCGACGTTCGATCCCAGCCAGTACACCGACGAGGTCAGCGCACGCATCGAACAGGCCGTGCAGCGCAAGGTCGAAGGCCAGGAGATCACGATGGCCGAGGCGCCGGAGCCCGGCGGCGCGCAGGTCATCGATCTCATGGAAGCCCTGCGCGCGAGCCTCGATAAGAAAGGCGTCAAGCCCGCGGCGAAGACGGCCGAGACATCGAATTCTCGCAAGCCCGCGAAACGCGCGCCGGCGTCCGATGCC
>CBINBI010000104.1:0-8510 GCA_966248875.1 uncultured Rhodanobacteraceae bacterium | reverse complement strand
CGATCGCGACGCTCGAGTACCATGCCGTGGACGAGAGCGTGACGAATCCCTACGAAGCCGAGCGCACCGGAGTGATTCCGCCGGACAGCCGGCTCTACCACCGCCGCGAGCGCGGGCCGGACGGCAAGCCGATCCCGATCGTGCTGAAGAAGAAGATCATCGTCTCCGGCGACGAGATGGTCGACGCGTCCAGCGCCCCCGATCCGCAGACCGGGTCGCCGGCCGTTTCCGTGGTGCTGAACGCGACCGGTGGCCGCAAGATGCTCGATTTCACCACGCAGAACGTCGGCAAGCAGATGGCCGTCGTTTACATCGAGCGCACGCCGGAGACGAAGATCATCGACGGCAAGGAAGTGCGCACGGCCAAGGTGACGGAGGAAGTCATCAACGCGGCGACGATCCGCGGCGTCTTCTCCAACCGCTTCCAGACCACCGGCCTTTCAAGCAACAAGGAGGCCTCCGACCTTGCGCTGCTGCTGCGCTCCGGCTCGCTCGCGGCACCGATCGACATCGTCGAGGAGCGCGTGATCGGCCCATCGATGGGACAGGACAACATCGCCAAGGGCATCAAGGCCGTCATCCTCGGCCTCTGCGCCGTGCTCGTGTTCATGGCGTTCTATTACTGGCTGTTCGGCCTCATCGCCGACGTCGCGCTGTTTTTCAACCTGGTGCTGCTGCTCGCGATCATGTCGGCGATCGGTGTCACGCTGACGATGCCCGGCATCGCCGGCATCGTGCTGACGCTCGGCATGGCGATCGACGCGAACGTGCTGATCTGCGAGCGCGTACGCGAGGAGCTGCGCAACGGCTCGACGCCGCTGGCCGCGATCCGCGCCGGCTACGACAAGGCGTGGGCGACGATTCTCGATGCGAACGTGACGCACCTGCTCGCCGCGCTCGCGCTGATGACGCTGGGCTCAGGCCCGATCCGCGGCTTCGGCATCACGCTGTTCATCGGCATCCTGACCTCGATGTTCACCTCGGTCACGGTGACGCATGCGATCACCAATCTCGTCCACGGCGGCCGCAAGCTGAAAGGCCTTTATGTCGGCGGCGGCTACGCGCGCGGAGCGGCTTGAACCATGGAACTCTTCCCGTCCAACAGCAAGCTCGACTTCCTTGGCTGGCGCAAGGTCTCCATCACGATCTCGATCGTGCTGGTGATCACCTCGCTCGCGCTGATCATGACGCGCGGCCTCAACTACGCGCTCGACTTCACCGGCGGCGTGCTCGTCGAGGTCACCTACGAGCAGCCGGTGGAGATCGGCCAGGTGCGCGAGGCGCTCGAGAAAGGCGGCATCGAGAACGCGCTCGTGCAGAGCCTGGGCGGCACGCGCGAGGTGTCGATCCGCCTGCAGCCGCAGGGCGACCAGAAGGACGCCGACAAGATCGCGGCGAACGTGCTGGAGAAGCTCAAGGCGACACGGCAGGACGTGACGCTCAAGCGCCATGATTTCGTCGGCCCGCAGGTCGGCGAGGAGCTCAAGACCGACGGCATGATCGCGGTGGTGTTCGTGATCATCGGCATCATGATCTACATCGGAATCCGCTTCGAGAAGCGGTTCGCGATCGCCGCCATCGCCAGCGAATTCCACGACACGATCCTGACGGTGGGGTTCTTTGCGCTGACCCAGCGCGAATTCGATCTCACGGTGCTGGCCTCGGTGCTCGCCGTCGTCGGCTACTCGATCAACGACAAGGTCGTCGTGTTCGACCGTGTCCGCGAGCTGTTCCGCCTGACACGCAAGGCCGATCCGTACGAGATCCTCAACCGCGCCATCAACCAGACGCTGTCGCGCACAATCATGACCTCGCTGACGACGGCGCTGTCGATGTTCGCGCTCTACTTCTTCGGCGGCCCGGCCGTGCACGGCTTCGCGCTGACGATGCTGATCGGCATCGTGATCGGCACGCTGTCATCGATCTTCTTCTCCAACCCGATCCTGTACTGGTTGGGCGTCTCGAAGAAGGATTTGATGCCGGTGACGAAGGAAAATCCGGAGCTGGCGCGGCGCCCGTAGCCGGATCGCAAGCGGCCGCTACTCGTCGACATCGCTCGCAAGCCGCGAAACCGCCGTCTCGCCACGGTTGCGCAGGCTGTCCAGTGGCCGCTCGGGCTGCGGCGTCACCGGCGGATTCGTCGACGGCCGCAACCGCGACGACGGGCTCGGCGTGATGCGCGCGCCCGGCAGCGGCGTTCCACGCGTGATGCTCTGCGGTGGCGAAGGGGACGCAGCCGGCGGCGTGTACCATGCAGCGGCGTCTCCCTTCGGGGGCCACGGCAGCAGGACACTGGTCGACTGCTGATACGCACGATAGTCCTCGCCGCGCGTGCCGAGCGCCCGCGATTCGACGGCGGAAATGCGATGAAACGCCATCGCCGCGGTCAGTGCCGGCCCGAGCAGCGTCAGGCTCCACAGCGGCCACGGCAGGCCGACCGCGAGCAGCGCGTAGCTGCACCAGTGAACGAACGCGAAAAAGTAGTTGGGGTGCCGTGAGTAGCGCCAGAGTCCCTGACGGCAGGTCCGCGCGCGGTTGCGCGGCTGATCGCGGAACTGCGCGAGCTGGATGTCCGCATACGCCTCGCCGGAGAGCCCGACGATGTACACGCCGGCGGCGAGCAGCGTCCAGATCGTGGCGACGTCGCGCGGATTGCTGGCGGCCACGTAGAGAGGAATCGAGAACAGCGTCGCCGATGCGGCCTTGGACAGGAAAAAGCCGAGCATCGAGGCTCGGCTGCCTTGTGCACTCCCGGCACGGTCGCGCGAGTCGCCCGGCTCTACCAGCATGCGCTGCAACAGGTGCATGAACAGCCGGAAGCCGCCGATGCCGCCCATCATCGCGACCAGAAGGCGCGGCAGCATCGCGCCGCCCGCGACGAGCCCGTAATAGAGCGCGCTGGCGCTGATGCACGCCGACCATAGCAGGTCGGCCAGTGCCGTATTGCGCCGGGATTTCGTCGCCAGCCATCCGCACGACAGGATGACCACGTCGAAACCGAGGACGACCAGTATCGGCTGCGGATTCATGGATTCGGTCGATTTCGCCAGCCGGCCCGCGCGCCTGCGCCCAAGTGCGGCCGGTTCCGAACGCGATACCGCGCGGAACCGTCTTGCTCGCACCCGACCCCGTGCGAACCTCCCAATTACGCGCGCTGCGCGGCGCGCATGGTCATGCAGCCGTGAAGCGCCCCCGAAAACGGCAGCATCGTATATTCAAGGTCGACATCAGGTGAAGTTCGGACGCTGCCGCGGTTCGAATATCCGCCGGCCGTGGAAGCACGGGAATTCCAAAAAATGGCCGCCGGCCAGGCATTATCCGCATCACGCGCGCGGCGAAAGCCGTCAACGCCGGCGATCTCCTTAGAAGGACAGGTTAGGTGAAATCCGGCGAGCTCATTCGTTCAATCTCGGCACCAGTCCCGCAAGATTGCAGGGCCTGGTTCTCGCATCGAGCTGCGCGCGGATCAGCTTTTCCCAGGCCGTGCGGCAGGCGGACGTCGAGCCCGGCAGGCAGAACACGAAGGTGCCGTTCGCGAGCCCCGCGAACGCGCGCGATTGCAGCGTCGAGGTGCCGATCTCCTCGAAGCTCAGCACGCGGAACATTTCGCCGAAGCCAGGCATTTCCTTGTCGAGCAGCGGCAGCACTGCTTCGGGCGTCGAGTCGCGGCCGGTGAAGCCGGTGCCGCCGGTGACGAGGATGCCGTGGATGGCCTCGTCGGCGATCCATTGCGCGACGACCGCGCGGATGACGTAGCGGTTATCCTTGACGATGCGCTTTTCGACCAGGCGGTGGCCGGCTTGGCCGAGCGAGAGCGCGAGGTAGTCGCCCGACGTGTCGTTCTCCGGCGTGCGCGTGTCCGAGACGGTCAGGACACAAAGATTGAGTGGCACGAAATCGGCTTGCGCGGTCATGCACGCAGCGTAGCGCGCGGACACGTGCTCGGGAAGCGAGCCGGGCGTCGTCGTCAATCCAGATCGGCCGGCGCAAGCCCGCGTCGATGCCGCTCGACCATGCGAGCGAGCAGAGCCGCGAGATCCCGCGCGAAACCGCTCATGTCGAAGAGCCCGCTGGACGCGCGGCGCTCGCGAAGCTCCGCGTGCAAGGTTTCCCGCAATGCCGCGTCGGAACCGATGCGAACGGCGGTCCTCACGAAGGCATCGTCGTCGGCCACGTTGAGCGCCGGCATGCCGAGGTGCGCATTGAGGCTGGCCGCGACGCGCGCGGCAAACGTCTCTCCTGGCACCGTGAGCACCGGACAGCCGGCCCAGATCGCGTCCGACGCCGTCGTGTGCGCGTTGTACGGCTGCGTGTCCAGGAACAGGGTGGCGTGCCTGTAACGCGCGAGATATTCGTCGTGTGGCAGCTTCTGCATGAACACGAGCCGGGCCGGATCGATGCCTTCGTCGCGCGCCGCGGCGCGCAGGCGGTCGTCGGCGCCCTCGGGGCCCCCGAGCAGCCACAACGCCGCGTCCGGTACTGCTCGCAGCACGTCGAGCATACGCCGCACGCTGTGCGGATTGAGCTTGTAGCTGTTGTTGAACGAGACATAGACGGGTCCCTCCGGCGGCAATCCGCATTCGGTTCGCGGTGGCGGATCGGCGACGATGCGGCCTGGATCGGACGGCTGGAAGCAGCGCGGCAGGTAGGCCATCGCTTCGGAGAAGTGCGGACGCAGCGCATCCGGCAGGACGACACGATCGGCGATGACGTAGTCGATCCATGGCGCTCCGGACGTGCCGGGATATGCCAGCCAGTTGACCTGCAGCGGCGCGGGCCGAAGCGCCAGCGCTTCGGCGATGCCACCTGCTCCGTATCCACGCAGATCGACGATCACATCGAGCTGCTCCGAGTGGATGCGCTCGGCGAGCACGATGGGCGAAAGGCCGGCGACGTCGTGCCACTCGGCCGCGCGGCGCAGGCGCTCCCGGATAGGGCCGTCGCCGTCCGCGGTCGACAAAAGCACGGCCTCGACCGGGCCGTCGCGCAGCGCCTCGATGAGCGCCACGATCAACAGTCCGGTCGGGTGGTTGCCGAATCCGTTCGATGCGAATCCGACACGCAGGCGATCACGTGCTGCCGCCTCGTGACGAAATCGCAAACGCCGGCGCACCGGCGCCGCTGCGGCTTCGATGGCGCGCGCGGCCGTGCGCGCGCAGCGCAGCTGCTCCGCGGGGCTCGCCGTTTCCGCAAGGAACGCGAACGGCGCGATGCCCGAGGCGCCTTCGGCGACGCGGGCGCGCAATCGCGATGACAGCTCGTCTAGCCCGCTCCAGTCGCAGAGCTGGCGCTTCAGGAACACGAGCTGCCCGAGCGCATGATCGAACGCGGGATCGAGCGCGAGCGCGCGCGCGTGAAATCCGGCGGCACGGGCGAGGTGCTTCTGCTCCTCGGCCATCAGGCCGGCCTGATACGGAAACCTCGCATCCGACGGCGCCGCACGCTCGCCTGCTTCGTAGGCCGTCTGCGCTTCCGCGTAGCGGCACTGTGCTGCGAGCACGTGGCCGAGCAGCAGCAGGCCTTCGGAATGGCCGGGCGCGAGCGTCAGCGCGTGGCGCGCGTCGCGTTCCGCTGCGACATGCTGGCCCAGTGCGAGCTCGACCGCCGCGAGGTTGAGCCACGCACCGGCGTGGCCGGGCTGCGCGCGCGTCGCTGCCGTGTAGGTCTCGCGCGCGCCGTCGAGATCGCCGTTCGCGCGTCGCGCATTGCCGAGGCCGAGCAGCACGGCCGGATGCTCCGGCGCGATCGCGTAGGCTTGGTCGAGCGCCGCGATCGCCGCTTCGGCGTCGCCGGCCGCGAGCGCGACGCTGCCGAGATTGCACAGCAGCTCGATCGAGCGCGGTGCGAGCGCGAGTGCCGCCTCGAGCGTCGCGCGGGCTTCGTCGAGCCGACCGAGCTGCAGGAGTGCGATCGCGCGCAGGCGCATCGCTTCGGTGTGTCCCGGAGCTGCGCGCAGCAATGCGGCCGCGGCGCGTTCGGCGTCCACCGCGCGGCCGGTGCCGAGCAGGTCGGCAATCGAACGCAGGGTGTTTTCGGTCTCGCGATCGGCAGGTGACGTCATCCTGCAACGCTAGCGGAGCGTGCGGCGCGGCGCCAGCCGCCGCAGCGTTTCCGCTTTTGCATGGGCGGGCGCCGCGCTAAGCTCGGAGCCTTTCCGGAGGAGAGCGGAATGCTGCGTGCATCGATCATCCTGCTGCTGTGGATTCCGCTGCTGGCGTCCGCCGCGGGCCCGACGAAGCCGGTCGACCTGACCATGTCGTGGGTCCTGACTCTCGACAAGTCGGGCGCAATCAAATCGATGCAGCCGACCGAGACGAAGAACGCGGGCCTCTACCAGCGCCTGGAATCCGGCATCCGCAAGTGGTGGAAGTTCGCACCCGGCAAGGTCAAGGGCAAAGCGGACGAGACCGTGACGACGCTGACGGTGCACTCGACTCTCACGCCCGTCGACGGTTTTTACAGCGTGCGAGTGCGCGACGCATCGACCGGTCCGCGCTACGCGACGGCGACGCCGCCCGCCGCGAACACCGCGAGCGGACCCGCCGGTGTGCTGCTGGAAGTCCGCTACGACGCGGAGGGTCGCGTCACGGCGGCCAAGGTCGTACCGGGCGGCGAGCCGAAGGCCGGCAAGGATGCCGAGCAGTCGGCGATCGCCGCAGTGAAGCAGTGGACGTTCAAGCCGGAGCTCGTCGGCAAGCAAGGCATTGCGGGCAAGGCACGCGTGCCGGTCTGCCTCGCGCCGGCACCGGGCGCCTGCCGCTTCACCGCACCGGACACGAAGAAAACGCTCGACGCCGATCGCCCGCACGCCATCGGCTCCGTCGTGCGCATCGAGACGGACGTGACGGCGAAGGAGCTCTGAATCGCCTCTATCGCACCGCCGGCAGGAAGCTCACGCTTGTGATGGCCGCTCCGCAGCGTGAAAAGTGCATCAGGCGCCAGTGATGCGCTGCAACTGCTCCGCCTGATCCTCGCGCGTGAGCGCGTCGATCAGCTCGTCGAGATCGCCGTCGAGGATTTCCGGCAGGCGATACAAGGTCAGATTGATACGGTGATCGGTGACGCGGCCCTGCGGAAAGTTGTAGGTGCGGATGCGCTGGCTGCGGTCGCCCGTGCCGACCTGGAGCTTGCGTGACGCGGCTTCGGCCTGCATCTGCTTTTCGCGCTCGCGCTCGACGAGCTCGGCCTTGAGACGCTTCAGCGCCTTGTCCCGGTTTGCGTGCTGCGATCGCTCGTTCTGGCACTCGACGACGATGCCGGTCGGCAGGTGCGTGATGCGGATCGCCGAGTCGGTCTTGTTGACGTGCTGGCCGCCCGCGCCCGACGCGCGGAACGTGTCGACTTTGAGGTCTGCCGCGTTGATCTCGATGTCGTCGATCGCATCGACTTCGGGCAGAATCGCGACCGTGGCGGCGGAGGTGTGGATGCGGCCCTGGGCCTCGGTCTCGGGAACACGCTGCACGCGGTGCGTGCCGGATTCGAACTTGAGCCGCGAGAACGCGCCACGGCCCTCAACGCGAGCGATGACTTCCTTGTAGCCGCCGTGCTCGCCTTCGCTGGTCGAGAGGATCTCGACTTTCCAGCCGCGCCGCTCGGCATAGCGCGCGTACATGCGGAACAGGTCGCCGGCGAAGATGGCGGCCTCGTCCCCGCCCGTGCCAGCGCGCAACTCGAGGAACAAGTTCGCCTCGTCGCGATCGTCCTTCGGAAGCAGGAGGATGTTCAGCTCGCGATCGAGCTCCTCGCGTTCGGCTTCGAGCGAGGCGATCTCTTCGGCGGCCAGCGCCCGGAGCTCGGGATCCTCCAGCATCGCGCGCGCCGACTCGAGCGCGCTGCTGTTCTCGTCGTAGGCACGCAGCGTCGCTGTCAGCGGCGCGAGCTGCGCGTGCTCGCGCGAGACTTCGCGCAGGCGCTTCGGATCGTTCAGCACTTCGGCGCTGGCAAGCAGGTGCTCGAGCTCCTGATGGCGCTCGGCGAGCTGGTCCAGTTTGCGGCGGATGGTGGGTTGCATGCGGGGGATTATCGCTGACGCGGTCGGGTTGACGGATATTGCGGAGGAAGCCGCGTCGGCTTTGTCGTTCCCGAGAGCGGGAACTCAGTGTCTTGTTTTTTAAGCGCTGACGCGACGACCGACTCACGTCCTGTGTTTTTTCGCTCTCCATCCCTGGCGAGCGAGTCACTTCTCTGCTTGCCCAGAGAAAGTGACCAAAGAGAGGGCACCCTCGGTGACGCGCCCTTCGCTGCGCGAAGGGTGCGCTACGGGCGGCCGGGGTTTTGCCGACAGGCCCTCCTGGCCTGCGGCAACAGCGGCACGATCCCTCGCGCCGCCCGCGCGTATCGCGCGGCCTCTTCCGTCCGCCTCCGCCGCGTCACAGAGGGAACCCAACAGCGACGGACCTGGCTTCTGCGGCAGGGACTGGCCGCGCTTTTTGCTCTTCCCGGGCCCCTCTCGGCCGCGGCGAGCGGGCGAAGGATCAGCCCGAAAGGGCACGCGCAGGATGCGCGTGCGT
>CBINBI010000103.1:0-8550 GCA_966248875.1 uncultured Rhodanobacteraceae bacterium | reverse complement strand
AAAAAAAATATGAGAAGCGCCTTTAGCGACAAAAAGCCGAAAGCATATTTTGTTGACCAGAGCCAAGCTCGCAGAGGCCTCTGCGTCGGCAGCGGCGCGCATTGCACGCATCGGAACTACGTAAATGGGTGACTCTCTCGTCGAGTCAGAGAAAGGTCAACATCGACTTCGTCGTCGCATTCGCAAAGTCCAAAGCGCCGGGACCGAAATAAGAAGCAGGAAAGCAATCCGCCCCAATACAGACGATGTCGGAACGGGGGCCGCGGCTGAGACGCCGGTGACCGTAAATGGGATCACGCCTAGTGTGATAGTTCCGAGGCCGAAAGGGTAGTTGTCGTACGTGAAATCGACCGTGAGCGAATAGTTGCCCGCTGGGAAAGCGCCAATAGGTACGGTTAACGTCCCTACGGGATAGATACACCAGTCCTCAGAGCCTTCGTGGACTCCATATTCAACAATACGGATTTCATTTCCATTGCGGAGAATCTGCGGATAGCCTGGCCATTCAATAACGCCATCGCATATCCCCCCATGAATGTTGACCGAAACGGTCTCGCCCACTCTCGGCGCCGCCGGCGTGATCCACGGCGGATCAAAAAACGCACGCGCGCTCGGCGTCGCGAGCACAAAAATCAGCGCCAGGGTCGGGACAATGCGATGCGGGAACATTGACGTTCTCCGGCCGGAGCTTCCGCAGGCACTATACCTGTACTAAGCATCGTTCAACGTGGCCCGCCGCAACGAAAATGCTTGGCCAAATCTTGCGCGCAGTGTCGGTCACGAATGCGTCCGGCAAGCGCTTCAGGGATGTCATCCGGCGACGGAAACAGCGTCAGCATGACGGCTTCCAGCTTCTTGCGCGCCGAGTTCGGATTGGCCTGAAGCCACGCCAGGAAATCGCCGGTGGCGCGATCCTCCATCAAGAAGCCCGATCCGACGGGGTCCTTGACGGTGAACGCTTGCAGCGGAGGGTTGGCCACGTGTGGCCAGGCATTCGTGTAGCTGACGATCTCCTCCGGCGTCGGCGCGCCGGGCACATCCTTCAGCAACACCAGGATCGTGCGGTCTTCGTCTCCTGCATGCGCTAGCGATGCGGCGGACAGCGCGACACACGCCGCGCATAAAGCGGACTTCGGTGACATGCGTACTCTCCCTGACTACTGCGATGGGACGCGGCCCCATCGGCGGAGGAGCGATGCGAATCGCGTTCAGAGAGGTGGTACGGAAAACGGCGCGGGAATCCGCCAAAAAAAATATGAGAAGGGCCTTTAGCGTCAAAAAGCCGAAAGTATTTTTGTTGACCAAAGCCAAGCTCGCAGAGGCCTCTGCGTCGGCAGCGGCGCGCATTGCACGCACCGGAACTACGTAATGTGTGACGCTCTCGTCGAGTCAGAGAAAGGTCGGCTTCGTCGTCGCATTCGCAAAGTCCAAAGCGCTGTGCCAGACATCAGCACCAGCAACGCCGACATCCATGCGGGTGTTGAGACGGGGACCGGCGCACTGGGCGTCACACCCGTAACCGTGAAAGGGATCACGCCGATCGTCATGGTTCCGAGACCGAAAGGGTAGTTGTCATACACTAAATCGACCGTCAGCGTGTAGTCCCCGGGCGGAAAGGCGCCGATTGGCTCGGTCAGAGTCCCTATACCGTATATGCACCACTCGTCACCGAGAGTGACATGGTCGCCGTATTCGACAATCCGAACAGAATTGCCGTCCTGCGTGATCTGTGGATAACCGGGCCTAAAAAAAATGGCGTCGCATACTCCACCATGGATACTGATCGAAACCATCTCACCCGCTCTCGGCGCTGCCGGAGTGATCCACGGCGGATCGAAAAACGCCTGCGCGCTCGGCGAGGCGAGCGCGAGCACAACCGCTAGATTCGGAACGGTCCGATGCAGAAACATCGACGCTTCGCTAGGCGTAGCTTAGCCCGCACTATACAGGCGTGGCGCGCAGAGAAGCTTGGCCGATCTATATCGTCGCGCTTGGCCGAACTTGCGGGAAACGCATGGCGAATTCTCCTGCGGCACGCTGGCCGGTTCGACATACGGATCGGCCTGTAGCGCGGCAAGCGCCTCGGGAATGTCATCCGGCGACTGAAACAGCGTCAGCATGACGGCTTCCAGCTTCATGCCTGCCGAACTCGGATTGGCCTGGAGGCAAGCCAGCAAGTCGCCGGGTACGCGACCCTCCTCAAGAAGCCCGATTTAACCGGGTGCTTGACGGTCAACGCCCGGAGCGGAGGATTGGCGGCATGCGGCCACGACCGATACAGAAAAGGTTGCTTCACTGCCTCGAGACAGCGGTTCCACGAGGGCGAGCAGGCGGCCTGGAAAGACGGAAACAGCCATCGAGATGAGAATCCGGATGTCCAACCACACGGCACGGCACGGCATTCCCCTCCTTCCGTCGCGGCATGTCTGCGCGAGACGACACACGCGACGTGACGGTTTCTTGCCACGGCGGCGCAGTGCGTCGTACAACTTGTTCACGATAGCGAACATATCTAGCCAATCTTGCGCATAGCGACTGGAATGCTGCCAGCAACTCCCAAGACGTGGGAATGCAGCTTGGAGCCTCTAGCCTGCTGCAGGCAGACGAACCCTGAGCTTTACGACATGGACTTCTCGATGCAGGCGCCTGTCCGCCGATCGGCAAGAATCCTCCCGTCCTCCATCGTCAGCACGCGATCGGCGTGTGCGACGAGACGGGGATCGTGGCTGACGCAGAGCACGGTCGCGCCGTGGCTGCGCGCGATGCGGTGGAGCGTGTCGATGACGATCTGTCCGTTGGCGGCGTCGAGGGCGCTGGTCGGCTCGTCGGCGAACACGAGCTGCGGCGACTTGGCGAGCGCGCGCGCGATCGCGACGCGCTGCTTCTCGCCGCCGGAAAGCTCGGCGGGGCGCAGTCGCATGCGGCTGGCGAGGCCGACTTCCTCGAGCGCCGCGCTGGCGCGCCGCCGCGCTTCGTCATCGCGAAGTCCGAGGTAGCCGAGCGGCAGCGCGACCTGCTCGACGGCGTCCAGCGCCGGAAATAGATTGAAGCCCTGGAACACGAAGCCGGTGTGATGCAGGCGGAAGCGCTCCAGCTCGCGCGGCGAAAGCTGCGCGAGATCGCGGCCGAGCGCGATGGCGCGTCCCGCGTCGGGGCGCAGCAGTCCGCTCAGAATCGCGAGCAGCGTCGACTTGCCGCAGCCCGACGGACCCGACACCAGCGTCAGCTCGCCGGCCGCGACCTCGATCGAGAGACCGCGCAGCACGTCCGTGCGCACGGAGCCCGTGACGAACGACTTGTGCAGCGATTCGGCGACGAGAGCGCTCATGCGTCAGCGCAGCAGCAGCGCGGGATCGGCGTGACGCAGCGTGCGCATGGCGGCAAGCCCGGACACGAGCGCGATACCCATGACCAGCGCGGCACACGCGATGACCGTCGAGGCGTGGAGCTGCGCCGGCACGTCATGATGGATCGCGAGCAGCACGACGAGCAGCGCCGCGACGAGCCCGATCGCAAGCCCCACCGCGCCCACCCAGCCTGCCTGCGCCAGCACGACGCGGCGCAGGTCGCTGAAGCCGACGCCGAGTGCGTGCAGCGTCGCGTATTCGCTGATGGAACCTGCCACCGCGCCCATCAGTGTCTGGCTGGTGATGATCGCGCCGACGGCGAACACGACCAGCGCGAGAAACACGACGCCGAGCCCGGCACCTGTCTCGAACATCCAGTACACGACCGCGTGGCGTGCGAACGCGTCGCGTGTCCAGACTTCGTAACGCGGTGTCGATCCGGCCGGTTGCAGACGTTCTCGCACGATGTCGGCGTCGGCACCGTCGCGCAGCTTGACGACGTAGTACGCGACTTCGACGCCGCCGTGATCGTCGTCGAGCCGGCGCGCCGTCGCGAGCGAGGCGACGACGTTGACGCCGCCGAGCGCGCGCAGGCCGTCGCCGACGCCGACGATGCGCACGCGATGGCCGTTGATCACCGCCTGCCCGCCGACATCGAGGCCGAGCTTGGGCAGGTCCGCGCGATCGACGATGACGCCGTCGGGCTCCTCGAGCCTGGCGCGGAGATCCTTCGGCAGCACCCCCGCGAACAGCATCGCGTCCGGACGCGTGTCGATGCCGGAGACGAACACCGACAGGCCGCCGCGATCCGCCGGCCCGCGCCAGTCGCCATCCAGCCAGCTGAACGCTTCGACGCGCGCGACATCGGGATCCATCATCAGCTTGATCTCGGTGTCGTTCGGGATCGGCCGGCCGAGCTCGATGCTCTGCGTACCCGGATGACCGACCCAGAGATCGCCGCCGGATTTCGTGATGTAGACGGCTGCGCTCTCGAAGATGCCGAACACCAACGCCGCCTGCACAAGCAGCAGCAGGCCCGAAAACGCGACGGCAAGCGCCGACGGCAGGAAGCGGCGCCATTCGTGGAGCAGCGTCCTGCGCGCGAGCGGAATCATGGCGGCGTCGCCGGCGGTTCGGGCAGCGGCGCGCCGCCGAGCGCCTTGTACAACGCGATGAACGCGAGATTGCGCGCGGCCTCGGCTTCGCCGAGCTCGAGCTTCGCCTTCAGCAGCGCCGTCGTCGCGTTTTCGCGATCCACGTCGTCGGCGAGGCCGAGGCGACGCAGCGTCGCCGTCGCGTTCTCGCCGCGCTCGAGCGCGCTCACCGCACGGGCGAGATCGTCCGCGCGCTCGCGCTGTCGCTCGAGCGTCGCCATCGCCGTCTCGACCTCGGCGACGCCTTCGAGCACGGCCTGCCGGTAGCCCGCCACCGCCGCCTGAAGCTCGGCGTCCCGTGCGCTGACGACGGCGCGGCGCGCGCCCCAGTCGAAGATCGGAATGTCGATCAGCGGGCCGGCGGTGACGATGCTGTCGGTCTCGGCGAGCCTGCTGTGGCCGACGACGCGCGAGGCATACGTCAGCGATCCGCCGAGCGCGAGGCGCGGATAGAGATCGGCTTGCGCGATGCCGAGCTCGCCGGCGGCTTTCAGGATCGAAAGCTCGGCGCGCCGGATCTCCGGCCGCGTGCGCAGGAGATCGGCCGGAGCAGTGGCGATGCGCAGCGCATCGAGTCGCGGCTGCGCGACGTTCGCATCGACATCGACGGCGTTCGGCTCGCTTTCGCCGAGCAGCACGGCGAGCTGCTGCCGGCAGCGTTCGATCGCGAGGCGCGGCTCGGCCAGCGCCGCTTCAGCCAATGCGTGGTCGGCTTCGCTGCCGGCGGTGTCCGCCGCGCGCGCGAGCCGCAGCCGTTCGCGCGTTGCGATCAGCTGGCTTTTTGCTTTCGACGACTCCGCGATGCGCGTGAGCAGATCGAGGCGGCGCTCGGCTGCGCGCAGTTCGACATAGACGCGCGCGACCTCGGCGACGACGCTGACGCGTGCGGCCTCGGCGTCGCTTTCGGCGAAGCCGAGCTCGGCTTCCGCGATGCGCATCGTGCTCTCCGCGCGCCCGAACAAGCCGAGCTCCCATCGCGCGTCGAAGCCGACCTGGAAATAGCTTGCGCTCGAATCCGGCGTCGGCTCGGCAAACGTGTGCATGCCGAGCTCCGGATCGAACGCCGCACCGGCGCGTCCCGCCATCGCGCGCGCAGCCGCGATGCGATAGCCCGCCTGCTTCAGCGTGAGATTGCCTTTCAGCGCGCGCTCGACGAGGCGATCGAGATCGGGATCACCGAAGGCGCGCCACCAGCCGCGCAGATCCGGTGCCGGACCGAGCGCGGTGTCCTGCGAGGGCGCATGGCGCCACTGCGCCGGAGTGTCGACGTCCGGCCGCGGGACCGGCGCGACCGAGCAGCCGGACGCCACGAAAGCGAGCGCAAGCGCGGCGGCTGGCAGGATTCGGTCGATGGCGGTGCGAAAGGCGTTCCCCATGGGCTCGGGCCCGCGGCGCGAAGCGCTAAGATACGCCGGCACCATCGTGGCTGTTATGGTCAAGGATTCATGAATCCCGAGCCCCTGACAATCCGGCGCCGGTTCTTCGCGCACACGCGGTGGGACGCGATTCCGGCCCTGCTCGGCCTCGGCCATCTCGCGTTCGTCGCGATCCTGTTTTTCGGCTTCCATGCGATGCCCTGGGCCGTATGGATTCCGCTGGCCGTCGTCTATTCGATCAGCATTTCCTGGAGCATCAATTCGGTCAGCCACAATTTCATCCACAATCCGTTCTTCGCCTCGCCGGTGCTGAATCGCATTTACAGCTTCATCCTGTCGCTCGCCGACGGCTTCTCGCAGGAGTTCTACCATCACGTTCACCTGCGCCACCACGTCGGCAACATGGACCGCATCGGCGCGAACGGCACCACGATCGATCCCTTGTCGATCTACCGGCACGGCAAGGACGGCAAGCCGGAAAGTCCTTGGACGTACACCTTCCTCAGCTATTTCCGTGATGACATAGGCGAGTGCTACACGCGCCTCAAACACAGGCATCCCCGCCTCGCGCGCTGGATCCGCATCGAGATCGCGACCGTCGTGGTCGTGTATCTCGCCTGCCTCGTCTGGGATTGGCGCGCCTTTCTCACGCTGGTGCCGTTCTATTACCTGGGACATTCGCTGTCCTCGCTGAACGGCTACTACGAGCATTTCAAGGGCGATCCCGACACGCCGATCGCCTGGGGCGTCAGCACCTACAACAAGCTCTACAACTGGATCTGGCTCTACAACGGCTATCACGCCGAGCACCACTACCGCCCGAAGGTGCACTGGACGCGCATGGTCGAACTTCGCGACCGGATCAAGCACGAGCAGATCGCGAAAGGCGTACACGTCATGAACTGGTGCCATGCGCTCGGCTTTCTCGACCGCGCGCCGCCCCGGCACACTCTGATCAGGAAACGTGCGCAAGCGGGCACGACCTGATTGCGGCGGTTCGCCTACGATTGCGCTTCGCCGCCCGATTCCCGGCCGTACCGCGGCGCCGGCCACGCAGGGACGCCTCATGACCACTGAGCCAGCAACCGCCCTCTCGTCGCACGCGGCACGCACGCCGCTCGCCGGGCTGGTTCCGCCCCTTCTCTTCTGCGCTCACGCCTTCGCTGCCGCGCCCGCGGCGGACCGTGTCGTGCAGCCGGTCGATCCGGAGCAGCGCGTGACGCTGTCCGAGCGGCGTGCCGCCTGGATTTCTCCGACTGCCGACGAAGGCCCGGTGCCGGACAACCTTTCGCTCGCTCATCTCGTCGTCATGCTGAAGCGATCGCCGGAACGCCAGCAGGCTTTCGAACGCCTGCTCGAGGAGCAGCAGGATCCGGCGTCGACGAACTACCACCGCTGGCTCACGCCGACAGAGATCGGCGAGCGGTTCGGCGCGACGCGGCACGACATCGACGCGGTGTCCGGCTGGCTGCGCTCGCAGGGGCTCGACGTCGATGGCGTCTCGAACAGCCGCACGCGCATCCGCTTCAGCGGTACGGCGGCGGCCATTGCGTCGGCGTTTCGCACGAACCTGCGCTACTACCGGGCCGGTGGCGCCAAGCGCATCGCGAACGCGACCGGTGTCGAGATCCCGGCCACGCTCGCCGATGCCATCTCGGCCGTTTCGGGACTCGAGACGATCCGATACCGCTCGGCGCTGCGCACGTCGTCGCCACGCTCGCGCCCGCTCGCGCCGGCGGCTTCGCATCCGGCGGCATCCAACTGCTCGGGCAGCACCTGCTCGTACGCGATCTTCCCGGCCGACTTCGCGAAGATCTACAACGTCAGGCCGGTGTACGACGCGGGCTATCGCGGAAGCGGCCAGGCCATCGCGATCGTCGGCCGCGCGCGCGTCTACGATCAGGATGTCTCGCATTTTCAGGATCTCGCCGCACTGCCTTCGCGCCAGCCCACCGTCATCATTCCGCCGGACGGGGCCGATCCGGGCGCTCCGCTGACCACGTGCGCCGACGACTCCGATCCGTACTGCGGCCATGACGCCGACGATCTGATCGACCAGCTCGAAGCGACGCTCGACGTGCAGCGCGCAGGCAGCGTCGCGCCCGACGCGCCGATCAAGCTCGTCATCAGCGACACGGTGGGTTCGGTCGACGGCGTCAACATCGCGCTGGACTACGCGATTGATACCGATCCCGTGCCCGCGAAGGTACTCAGCATCAGCTTCGCCTCCTGCGAAGCCGACAACAGCAGCGCGGTCGCACGATGGCTCGACGATTTCTTCGCACAGGCTGCGGCCGAAGGCATTTCGGTGTTCGTCGCCTCGGGCGATGCGGGCGTCGCCGGCTGCGCAAGCCTCGACGCGGCGCCGCAGCCCGGCGAGCCGGAGACGACCAACATCCTGTGTTCCTCGCAGCACGTCACCTGCGTCGGCGGCACCGAATTCGCCGACAAGGACGATCCGGATACGTATTGGTCGCGCAGCAACGGTGCCGATTTCCTGTCCGCGCTCGGCTACATCCCGGAGGGCGCGTGGAACGAGCCGCTGGACCGCAGCGGCAATCCGCAGCTCGCTGCAAGCGGCGGCGGCGTCAGCGCGTACATTCCGACGCCGTCCTGGCAGACCGGCCCCGGTGTTCCGGGCCGCGCGGGCCGCTATACGCCGGATGTCTCTCT
>CBINBI010000102.1:0-8654 GCA_966248875.1 uncultured Rhodanobacteraceae bacterium | reverse complement strand
CCTGCCGGTCAGCTCGCCGTTCTGCTCGGTGATCTCGACGATCGACTTCGGCTGGCCGGTCTTGTCGTCTATCGTTTTCCACGTGCCGACCGGCGACATGTCGGCGGCGAGCGCATGCGTGCTGAAGAGGAGCGCGGCCGCGGCGGCGGTCACTAGGCAGCGGAGCGACATGGCGTTCTCCTCGCAGGATGGCAGCTCAACTTGCCGGCGCTCGAAGGGCGCGTCAAGGCGCAGCGCAGCGGCGGCTGGCATAATGCGCGTCTTCACGCACGACCTCCCGACTGATGAGCGAAACCCTCGAGGCGCACGTCCGGCGCATCCTGTCCGGCGTCGCCGATCCGCATACCGGCACCGATCTCGTCACCGGCGGCGCTCTGCGCGGCGTGGGCGTTGCTGGCGCCGACGTCTCCGTCGACATCCAGCTCGGCTATCCCGCGCTGTCGATACAGGCCGCGCTCGCCGACACGATCAAGCACGCGCTCGAGGCCGATGCCGCGATCGCGCATGCGGCTGTCAGCGTGTCCTCCCGCGTATACGCGCACGAAGTGCAGCCCGGGCTGACGCCGATGCCGAACGTCAAGAACATCATTGCCGTCGCGTCCGGCAAGGGCGGCGTCGGCAAATCCACTGTAGCGGCCAATCTCGCGCTCGCGCTCCAGGCCGAGGGTGCCAGCGTCGGCGTGCTCGACGCCGACATCTACGGCCCGAGCCAGCCGCGGATGCTGGGGCTGTCCGGTCGCCCCGAATCGAAGGACGGCAAGCACATCGAGCCGAAGACGAATCACGGCCTCCAGGTCATGTCGATCGGCTTCATGATCGAGGAAGACACCGCGATGATCTGGCGCGGGCCGATGGTCACGCAGGCGCTGCAACAGCTGCTCGGGGAGACGAACTGGTCCGGGCTCGATTACCTGATCATCGACTTGCCGCCCGGCACCGGCGACATCCAGCTGACGCTCTGCCAGCGCGTGCCGGTCTCCGGCGCGGTCATCGTCACGACGCCGCAGGACATCGCGCTGCTCGACGCAAAGAAGGCGCTCAAGATGTTCGAGAAGGTCAACGTACCGGTGCTCGGCATCATCGAGAACATGGCGACCCACGTCTGCTCCAACTGCGGCTTCGAGGAGCACATCTTCGGCGAAGGCGGCGGCGCGCGCATGGCCGAGCAATACGGCGTCCCGCTGCTGGGCGCGCTGCCGCTCGACATCCGCATCCGCGAGCAGGCCGACGGCGGCACGCCGACGGTGGCCGCGATGCCGGATTCCGACATCGCCGCGCGCTATCGCGAGATCGCACGCAACGCGTCCGGGAGACTTTCGCTGCGGGCGCGGAACAAGCAGATACAGTTTCCGAAGATCGTGATTCAGAACACCTGACGCGCTTTTCCCTCTCTCGCGTGCGGGCGAGGGGGAACAGCCGCGTTTCCTCGCACACCGGCCCCGCAGAACCATCATGACCATCAAATCCGACAAGTGGATCCGCCGCATGGCGGCAGAACAGAAGATGATCCAGCCGTTCGAGCCCGCCCAGATCAAGACCAACGGCGGCGACCGCCTGATCTCGTACGGCACCTCGAGCTACGGCTATGACGTGCGCTGCGCCGACGAGTTCAAGGTGTTCACGAACATCAACTCCACGATCGTGGATCCCAAGAACTTCGACCAGCGCAGCTTCGTCGACGTCAAGTCGAGTGTCTGCATCATCCCGCCGAACTCGTTCGCGCTCGCGCGCACGGTCGAGTACTTCCGCATACCGCGCAAGGTCCTGACGATCTGCCTCGGCAAGTCGACGTATGCGCGCTGCGGCATCATCGTCAACGTGACGCCGCTCGAGCCCGAGTGGGAAGGTCACGTCACGCTCGAGTTCTCGAATACGACGCCCTTGCCGGCAAAGATCTATGCGAACGAGGGCGTCGCACAGATGTTGTTTCTCGAATCCGACGAGGAGTGCGAGACGAGCTACAAGGACCGCGGCGGCAAGTACATGGGCCAGCGCGGCGTCACGCTGCCGCACGCCTGAATACCGGAACGCGCGAGGCATGCCTCGCGGCGGCGGCGGTGGTAGGCTTGCGCTTTCCAGTCGAAGCAACCAGGCCCGGAATGCGAGGATGCGAGACATGTCGAACCCAACGAACAGGCGGACCCCATGGCTGGCGGCGCTGATCGGCGTTGCCGTCATTGCGCTGTCTGCCTGCGGCGGCCGCGTCAGCAAGGACCTCATCGCGCAGGCGCCGAACATCCCGTCGAGCTTCGACGTCACGCTGATCGCCGACAAGGACAATCAGTTCGACTATGACCCCGAAGGCGGCACCAATGGCGTGCCGCTGACCGAGGAAGACCTGAAAAGCGCGCTACGCTACCGCAAGGAGCAGAACCTGCCGTGCTCGACGGTCCTCGTGAAGCGCGGCGAGAAGGAGCGCATCAAGAACGAGCACATCGTCTCGCTCGCGCGCGTCGCCTATCAGCTCAAAATGCGGGCCTTCATGCAGGCCAAGGACGGCACGATTTCCGAGCTCGTCGCGCAGCCCAAGAGCGACTGAGGCGTCGGCCATCTGGGCGGCACAATCACCACCGGAGCACCAGACATGAACAGGATCCTGAAGATTGCGGTACTCGCCCTCGGCCTCGCCACGGCGGTCGCGGCCTTCGCGCGCGGCGACATCCGCGACAACCGCGCATGGGTGAAGCCCGTGAAGGGCGAGAAGTTCTCGATCAACGGCTACACGATGGGCAAGGTCGAGCTGTACGGCTATCTCGGCCAGCTGCGCGACGACGAGCACATCACCGGCGTCGTCCTGCGCAAGGGCGCCGACGACGCACAGCGTCAGGCGATCAGCGCGAGCGCGAAGACGCTGGAGATCGAGGCGTTCGAGGAAGACGGCGGCGATCTCAAGGCGTTGTCTGCACCCGGCGGCTGAGATGGCAAGACCGCAGCGCAGGACCGCTTCGGCTCAACAGCAAGACGCGACTCGGGTTTCAAGGGAGGGTGACGCCGGTCGCAAAGCTACACGCGTGCGCGCGGGCGGGATGCTGCTCGGCTTCGCCATTGTCGTCACGATCGCGGCCGCCGCTCCGGCCGCCGGTGCGAATCCTTTTTCCGCCATCGGCGAGACGTTTTCCGACTGGAAGCACCGTCTCTTCGGCAAGCCGACCTCGACCGTCGACGCACCGGCGGAAGGCTCCGTCGGCATCGAGCCCGGGCAGCCGACGCGCCTGCGCGTCGACAAGACTTCGCCAGAGCGCGAATTTCCGAACGGCAGGAGCCATTACCGCGTCATCGAGCTTCCCGCTCCGGTCGAGCACGCGGCGGTGCGCGTGCAGATCACAGCTTTGCCGCGTGAAGGCGCATTCGGGCATGAGGTGTTCAAGCCGTTCCTCTACACGCTGAACGCCGACGACAGCGTGCGCGACACGATCGAAGTCAAGCCGCTGCACCTCGACATCCGCCCGTTCCGCCGCACGCGCCTGCTCGGCTGCGCAACGCTGGAGAAGGTCGAACGCTTTGCCGTGGCGACGAGCCCGGCCGTGGTCGGCAAATCCTACGAATCCGAAGTCCGCGATGTGATCAAGGCGCCGACGCAGGGCGGCTTCTACTACGCGACCGATGCCGTCAAGGTGAAGCTGCCGTACGCCGCGACCGGCGAGCTCGTGCTCGAGATCACCGAGGAACCTGCGACCGGCAAAGGGTGCTGACGCGCATTTCCGGCAGCACCGCGATCAGTGCGAGGTGCCGGCCGGAAAGCGCAGGTCCCGCGATGTCGCGACCGCGCATTCGATCGCGGCGCGCACGCCGGCGATCATCGTCGCAAGCGCCATGCTCGGCTGGCCCTGGTGGCGTGCCGCCTGCTCGGGCAGCCACGGCACGTGGATGAAGCCCGTGCGCGTGCCGCGATAGCGCGTCGCGACGAGGTGCGCGAGCGCATAGAACACCTGGTTGCAGACATAGAGCCCGGCGCTCTGCGACAGCGATGCGGGAATGCCGAGCGCGCGCAGCCGCGCCAGCATCGCCTTGACCGGCAGCGTCGAGAAATACGCCGCCGGCGCGTCCGCGATCACCGGGTAATCGACGGGCTGCGCGCCGTCCGCATCCGGGATGCGCGCATCGATCAGGTTGGCTGCGACGCGCTCGATCGACAGCTCGCTGCGCCCGCCGGCCTGTCCGGTCGCCACGGCCAGCACGGGCCGGTGCGTTTCCAGCAGCGCTTCGAGAGCAGGCAAGGTGCGCGCGAAGGCGACCGGCAGGATCGCCGCGACGATGCGATGGCCGTTGACGGTCTCGCCGTCGAGCGCGGCCGCGAGCTCGCCCGACGGATTGACGTCCTCGCCGTCGAACGGCTCGAAGCCGGTCAGGAGCACGATGGATTCGCTCATCGGAACACCAGCACCCACATCAGCGTGACATTGACCGCAAGCAGGATCAACGCCGTCGGCCACTGCGCCCGGATCACGCCGTACTGGTCGGGAAGCTCCAGCAGCACGGCCGGGACGATGTTGAAGTTCGCAGCCATCGGCGTCAGCAGCGTGCCGCAATAGCCGGTCAGCATGCCGATCGCGCCGAGCACGGCCGGGTCCGCATGATGCCTCAGCACGAGCAGGGGCAGGCCGACGCCGGCCATCATCACCGGAAACGCCGCGAACGCGTTGCCCATGATCACGGTGAAGACGACCATGCCGAGCGCGAAGGCGAGCAGGCAGGCGAGGCGGTCGTCGGCCGGAATCAGCGCGCCGACGATCGCCGCGATGGCGTCGCCTACGCCCGTCGAGGCGAACACGCTGCCGAGTGTCGCCAGCACCATCGGCAGCAGCGCGGCCCAGCCGAGGGCGTCGAGCAGGCGCCGCCCTTCGCCGAGGCCTTGCGCGAAAGAAGCGCGCGTCATGCGGAGTGCGAGCAGCAGCGCGAGGAAGCAGGCTGCGCCGAGCGAGATCAGCGTCGCCTGCGCCGGATCGAACAACGCCATCGAGCGCCACCCAAGGTGCGGAGCGCTGAGCACGAGCGCGACCGTCACGATCGGGATCGCGAGCGCGGGCACGAACAGTCGGTTGCCGAGCCGCGCGGCACCGGCGTGCCGTTCCGCGGACGCTTCCGCCGAATCGTCGCTGGCGCGCAGCTTGCCGCGTGCCGCGAGCACGCCGAGCGCGATCAGGCCGATGCCCATCGCCTGCGCAGGCCAGCGCACGCCCTCGTGCGCGGCCGCGAGAATCGCGTCGCCGAACAGGAACGGCAGCGACAGCACGGCCCAGAACGCGGCCGCGCTCCAGCGCCGCACGCGCAGGTCCATCACCGCCGCGACCAGGAGGAAGGCACCGATCAGCCAGTAGATGTGCTCGACGCGGATCATGCCGGCGGTCGCTCGCGATCGCCGGCAGCGGAGGGCAACGGATCCTGGACGCTCGTCGCGTCGCTGCGGCGCAGGCTGCGCTCGAAGCGGACGATGAGCAGCGCCTGGATCACGAAGGCCGCGATCGCGGTCGGCAGCGCCCACAGCGCGATCGCGAACGGCTCGAGATGGATGCCTTCGTTCTCGAAGAAGCGCTGAATCAGCAGCACCGCGCCGAACGCGAGGAACACGTCCTCGCCGAAGAAGCGGCCGACGTTCTCGGTCGCCGCCGCGAGAGCGCGCACGCGCAGGCGTGCCCGTTCGTCGAGAACCGCGTTACGTTCCGCCGCCGATTCGCTCATCGGCGCGATCAGCGGGCGCACCGTCTGCGCGTGACCCGCGATGTCGATCAGGCCGAACATCGAGAGCACCTGGCGCAGCGCGAGGTAGGCGACCAGAAGACGCGTCAGCGACAGCTTCCTGAAGCCCGCGATCCACATCCGCGCGCGCTCGCGCAGGCCGTGCCGCTCGAGCAGCCCGATCACCGGCAGCGTCAGCGTGAACAGCAGCAGCACGCGATTGCTCGTGAACGAAGTGCCGAGCAGCGCAAGCAGGTCGCCGATGCCCATGCCCGAGGCGACGCCGCTGACCACGCCCGCGACGATCACCACCAGCACGGGATTGAAGCGCAGCGCAAAGCCCGCGACGACGACGGCAACGCCGAGCAAGGGCCACGCGTTCAAGCGCGACGATCCGTCGTGAGCGGCGCGACGACCACATCCGCCGCTTCGAGCGCCTCGCGCAGGCGCCGCGCGAAGGTCGCCGCATCCGGGCGATCGCCGTGCACGCAGATCGTGTCGGCGCGGATACGCATGCTGCCGTTCGCGGTCTCTGCTTCGCCGCGCGTCGCGATCGAGACGGCCTGAGCGACCGCGGCATCCACGTCGTCGACGACCGCGCCGGGCTTGCTGCGTGCGATCAGCGATCCGTCCGGCTCGTAGCGGCGATCCGCGAAGGCCTCGTGCGCCACGGCGAGCCCGGCTGCCTCTCCGGCGCGCGGCAGCTCGCTGCCGGCGAGTCCGACGAGAATCAGCTTCGCGTCGAAATCACGCACGGCTGCGGCGATCGCGTCGGCGAGCGCGCGCTCCTTCGCCGCCATGTTGTAGAGCGCACCGTGCGGCTTCACATGTGTCAGGCGGACGCCTGCCGCGCGGGCCATCGCCGCGAGAGCGCCGGTCTGATACAGCGTCAGCGCGTATGTCTCGTCGGGCGACACGCGCATCTCGCGGCGGCCGAAGCCGGCCAGATCCGGTAGCGACGGATGTGCGCCGATCGCGACCCCGCGCTCCGCCGCGGCGGCGACGGTGCGCCGCATCGTCACCGGGTCACCGGCATGGAATCCACAGGCGATGTTCGCCGAGGTCACGTGCGCTAGCACGTCGGCGTCCTGGCCCATCGTCCAGGCACCGAATGACTCGCCCATGTCGCAGTTGAGATCGATCGTCGTCATGTCATGGCGCCAGGCGCGCGTGGATCGCGTCGATCAGCCGGGTCAGCTCGCGCTCGCGTTCAAGATAGCGCGTTTGCGCCGTATCGAGATCGATGGCGGCGAAACGCACCGGATCGCCCGGGCGGCGTTGCGCGAGTCGCGGGAGATCGACCGCCGCGACCTGTCCGATGCGCGGATAGCCGCCGATCGTCGGATGCTCGGCCATCAGCACGATCGGCTCGCCGCCGGGCGGCAGTTGCAACGTGCCGGCGGCCAGCGGCTCGCTGACGAGCTCGAGCGGTGCGTCGAAAGCGAGACGCAGGCGATCGTTCGGTCCGTCGAGCCTGTAGCCGACGCGGTTCGAATCGCGTCCGACGCGGAACTCGGCTTCGAACAGGGCGGCGCGCGATGGCGCGTCGAGCGCATCGAAATGCGCGCCGGGCATGAGGCGGATCGGAGTCGTGCCATCGCCGTCGGACCACGGGCGCGGATCGAGTGACCACGCTCCGCTTCGCCCGCTCGAAGTCGTGCTGTCCCTTCGCTCCGGCGGCTCGCAGGCCAGCCGATCGCCTTCGCGCAGCGGACGGCCGCCGAGTTTCGCGTTGACGTCCGTCGCAGCGCTGCCGAGCGTCCTCGGCGCGTCGATGCCGCCGGCGATCGCGAGATACGCACGCGCACCGCGGCGCGCCGATCCGATGTCCAGCACGGCGCCGGCATCGACGGCGACCGGCCGCCACATGGGCAGTTCCGCGTCGTCGATGCGCGTGACGAACTCGGCGCCGGTGAGCGCGATGGTCGTGCTCGCTTCGAATCGAAGGCGCGGGCCGACAAGCGAGACTTCGAGAGCGGCCGCGTCAGGCCCGTTGCCGACGAGCGCGTTGGCGAGCCGCAGGGCGACGTCGTCCATGGCGCCGGCCCGGCCGACACCGAGCATGGCGCAGCCGAAGCGGCCGCGATCCTGGATCGTGGTGAGCAGGCCCGGCCGCAACACTTCGACGCTCACGACTTCGCTGTCCGTTCGAGTTCGGCGAACGCATCCGCGTCGATCGCGGCGAAACGCACGTGATCGCCCGGCATGACAAGACTCGGCGGATCGCGTCGCGCATCGAACAGCAAGAGCGGCGTGCGTCCGATGAGCTGCCAGCCGCCGGGCAGCTCGGCGGGATAGATGCCGGTCTGCCGTCCGCCGATCGCGACGGAGCCCGCGGGCACACGCGTGCGTGGGCTCGCGCGCCGCGGCGTGTGGAGCGAGGCATCGAGGCCGAACAGATACGGAAAGCCTGGCGCGAAGCCGAGCATCGCCACGCTGTAGGTCGGCGCGGTGTGTCGGGCGATGACTTCGGCCGCGTCGATCATCGCGTGTTCGGCCACAGAATCGAGATCGGGACCGAACTCGCCGCCGTAGCACACCGGAATCTCGACAGTCGCCGCATGATCCGCGGCGGACGCGAGCGGCGTCCGGAAGATCGAACGCACGGCGGCTTCGATGTTCCGGTGCGGCGGGGCGTGCCCGTCGGCCCAGGCCGAAGCGTCGTAGTGCAGGGCGAGCGTCGCATACGCGGGCACGATGTCGACGATTCCGGGCAGGTGCGCCGCCGCGAGCAGTGCCGATGCCGCGTGCACGCGGCGGTTCACGTCGGGATCGAGGCCGGCACCGAAACGCAACAGCAGCGCGGATTCCCCGAGCGGCTCGATCGCGAGCGGCTCGTGCGCCGCGTGTCCGCTCATGCGGCACCGATGCCGAGCGCGCCGCGCAGTGCCGCCACGCGCGCCGCGCGTTCGGATGCGGCGTACGGGACGCGCTCGCCGCGTCCCCAGACCGGATGCGGCCATGCCGCATCCGACGTG
>CBINBI010000101.1:0-8851 GCA_966248875.1 uncultured Rhodanobacteraceae bacterium | reverse complement strand
ATCGGTGAAGAACCGTCGCACGAACCGGATCGCATCTTCGTTGCTGCGCAATGCATCCGGATTGAAGACGCCGCCGGGAAGCACCAGCGCGTCGTAGTCTTCGGCGTCGGCTTCGCCGAGCGCACGGTCGACGTGGACTTTGTCCGCCTTGTCGAAATGCCGGAAGCCCTGAATGTCATCGGCTGCAGGCGCGACGACATCGACCTGAGCGCCTTCGTTCTCGAGCGCGTCCTTCGAGCCCAGCAGTTCCGACTGCTCGAACCCGTGCGTTGCCAGTATGGCAACCTTTTTTCCGTTCAACTTGTTCATGCAAAGCTCCGTGGGCAAGCGGCGCCATCAGCGCCTGCTCCTTTGCTGCATGTGCCGTGCCACGGCCACCGCGATAAAAACGTCCGGGTACCCGCCGCTGTTCCGAGCCGCTACATTCGCGCGCGTACTTCTTTCCGGCCATGCGCAAGGACGACGCACCGACGAAGCCGTCTGCACCTTGAATGCGAGCCATCGACGCGCGGCCCGCTTCATCCGGCGCTCATGCCGGAAGACTCAACCTCGTGGCCCGTTCCACAAACAACGAGGGCATGTCATGACATTCGCACAGACCGCTTCCCTGAGTCTCTCCCTGATGGCCGCGATGGGGTTGGTAGCCACGAGCGTTGCGCAGACGCCTCCGACCTCCGACCAGGCGCGCGAGGAAATGAGCCAGCAGAAGACGGATCCGCTCGCGACGCAGTCGTCCGCCGGCGAGGACTGGACCATGTTGAAAGGTCACGAGAAAGGCTACGTGACCAAGCAGGACGCGTTGCCCAACAGCTGGCTCGCTCTCAACTTCATGGCCTGCGACGAGGACCGCAACGATCAGGTCAGCGAGGCCGAATACACGAAGTGCCAGAAGGCGCACCAGTAAGCGTTGCGGCCGGAACCGGCCGCATCGATTCAAGCCGATTTCCGGCGCCGCCGCGGAGTACGCTTCGCGGCGGTTTTTGTACGCCCGCTCTTTTTCGCTGCGGCACGTTTCATGTTGGGAGGCGTACGCTTGTTCGTAGCGATGCTCTTTCTGAGCAGGTCCATGAAGTCGACCACATTCGTGGTTTCCTCGGCCGGTTCTTCCGCTTCAGGTGCCTGCACCACGCCACCGCTCTTCATGCGCTTGGCGATGACCTTGTGCAGGCGATCGCTGAACTCGTTGCGGTATTCGGCCGGCTTCCATGGTCCCGACATCGCTTCGATCAGTTGTTGCGCCATGTCGAGCTCGCGTTTGGTGACGCGGTGAGCCGCCGATGATCCAGTGGGTATCGCATAATCACCGATGTCGGCGAGCTCTTCCGGATAACGCAGCAGCATGAGGACCAGCGCTTCGTCTTGGACCAGCACGGCAGCGAGATACTCGCGGGTGCGGATCACCACGTGCGCGATGCCCGCCTTGCCGGTTCGTGCCAGTGTCTCGCGAAGCAGCACGTAACCCTTCTCCGCCTTCTTGCCGGGTTCGAGAACGTACGGCTTTTCGTAATACACGGGGCTGATGTCGGCGGCGTCGACGAACGCGGCGACTTCCACCGTCTCGCGCGTCTCGGGCGCGGCCGCTCGGAGATCTTCCTCCTCGATGACGACGTAGCTGCCTTTGCGGTACTCGAACGCTTTCACGACGTCCTTCCAGGGCACTTCCTCGCCGGTCTCGCTGTTTACGCGCTCGTAGCGGACCGGCGCGTTGTCGCGTCGGTCGAGCATGCGAAAGTGCAGATCGGTGCGCCGCTCGCCCGGCATCAGCCGGATCGGCACATTGAGCAGGCCGAACGACAAGGTGCCGGTCCAGATCGGTCGCGCCATGGCATGCCTCCTCGGATGAGTCCGGCAGCAGACCTGCACCGGAAGAGGCTCAGCCTAGCGGCGTGTTCCTGAACCGAGATCGCCCGGGGCGCATCTGCTCTCGGCAAACGTCAACGACTGGAGCGTGACGACTTTCGCGCCGGCTTGTCGCGCAGCTGCCGCAGCTCGACCTTCGCTCGTTCAAGAATCGAGCGGCGGCGCTTGGAAAGTCCGCCGCCGGCGCGGTTGATGTAGAAGGTCAGCATCGACATCGCCGAGCGATAAGGATCGCTTTTGCGGCGTCGGCTGCGATTCGCCGACTGCTTGAGCGAGCGCGCGATCTTCTTCGGGTCGTCGAGCGCGAAGACGCCGCGCTTGAGATCGAGCGCGTTGCTCGTCTCGGTCACGCGCTTCGACCAGCGTCGCGGTGATCTTGCACGTGAGCGCTGCGCCTTCCGGCGATGCGGCTTCCTGCGGCGAGCGGCCATGCCTTCGTCAACGCGATTTGCGGGCGCGCGTGCGCGCCGCCTTGCGTGCAGCGGCGGAGCGCTCGTGTGGTCCTTTCGTGCGCGCGGCCTTGCGCGCCGCAGCGGAGCGGCTGGCGGCACTGCGCCGGCGGGCCGACGAGCGTGCCTGGCGCGAGAGCGACTTGCGCGACGCTGCGCGATGACCCTCCCGCTTGAGGGCGCTGCGGGTCGCGCGTGATCGCTTGCCCGACTTCGCTGTCTTGCGGCGCCTGCCCTGCCCTGTCGCCTGGTCGCGCTTCGCGCTCTTTCGCGTTCGAGCCGATGTCGTTCCCTTCTTGGGCGGCGGCAGGTCGACGCCGGCGCGGCGCGCCTTGGAGAGCCCTATCGCGATCGCCTGTTTGGTGGATCGCGCGCCGTGCTTGCCCTGGCGCACGTGCTCGATTTCCTCGTGCACGAATTCGCCTGCCTGCGTGCTCGGCGACTTGCCCTGACGCTTGTCCCGGCGCGCGCGCTGGATGGTCTTCTGCTCAGGCATGATTCATTCTCCTCGTCCGCATTCGCGCGGAATCAGAATCGAGGCTGCAAGCCACATGCCATACGCCGGCCGCGCTTCTATCCTGCTCTAGGTAATCACTCCGCGAGCGGAATCGCCATCGTCACGCGCGTGCCTCGTACCGTTTCCGTATCGATCATCGCGACGCCGCCAGCGCGGCGTGCCGCGTCTCTGACCTGAGCAAGCCCGATGCCGCGGCCGGCACCTGAGTGCGTGCTGAAGAACAGATCGAACGCATGGTCGCGCACTTCGCCCGACATGCCGCCGCCGGTGTCGTGTACTGCGACGACGAGATAGTCGCGATCCGCATCGGCGCGAAGCTCCGCACCGGACGCGTTGCGCG
Organism: uncultured Rhodanobacteraceae bacterium; assembly: GCA_966248875.1. Lineage (GTDB taxonomy): Bacteria > Pseudomonadota > Gammaproteobacteria > Xanthomonadales > Rhodanobacteraceae > Dokdonella_A. The sequence goes on along the minus strand of CBINBI010000101.1, from coordinate 5,685 downwards.
TCGCGACCGTCACCGTGCCGTCCCGCGCTACGGATTCCCGTGCGTTCGCCACCAAGTTGCGCAGCGCCTCCTCGAGGAACCTCGCATCGGCGTTCACGATGGAGCGCGCGGCTGCGAGCTGCATGGTGATCTGCGATGCGTCGGCATCGGCCGAGTCTGCTTGGGCAACGCGCGCGATCAGGGCATGGACATCGACCGGCGATATGGATTCGCAGGCGTACGACGCCGCAGCGAGACGATCGGTCAGGTGGCGGCCGCGGCTGATCACCTTGAGCGCGTTCGAGAGGAAGCCGCTCGCCTTGTCCGGATCCTTCACTCGCATCGCCATCTCGATGCTGGTGAGCGCCACGGCGAGCACGTTGTTGAAATCGTGCGCGAACTGCGCGCCGAGCTGGCCGAGCGTCTCCGCGCGGACACTGCCGGGCTCATCCGCAAGAAGAGCGGCCGATGTCGAAGCGGCCTTGGAGTCGGCGGCGTTCATCAGGGCGATATTACCCGGCACAGCGGCCGTGTGCAGCGGCGCTCTCCTGAAGAGATTTTTCCGCGCTGCGGAACCTGTGTGGCGTACCGGCTATTTGCTGCCAGGACCGGTTTCGATGTGCACCCGCCGCACGTCGGCGCCGGGCTCGACAGTGCCGCGGCGCACGGCCTCGGTGAATTCGCGCGGAAGCTCGTTGCGGGCTCCGCACTTGGGACAGACCGCCTCGTCGCCCTCCGCGAGCTCGACGCGGCTGTCGATGAATTCCGATTTGCAGCGCGTGCACTGGATGGTGATCACCGGCATGACACTGTTTCTCCCGTCAATGGCTTCCTCGCATCGATGAGTCTGCGATCTCCTCGCCGGCAGACAAGGCCGGAAAATCGGCCGATTCAGGCGCCGTTTGCCAGGTCGCCTCACCTGCCGAATCAATGCGACGCCGATGCGGCCTCGTTGTCTTGCGCGGCCTGCCGTGTCTTCTTGTGCTGCTCGACCTTCTCCTTGGCCGAGCTTCCGCGCGCGCCGACGATCATCTCGGTGAGCCAGTGGATGAGCACGGCGGTGTAATCCTGCTGCGAGCTCTTGGAAGAGAGTGCGTGATCGGCACCCGCAAGGACGCGCGCCGTGCGCGAGCGCGCCTTGATGAACGCGGCCAGATAGTTCTCGGTAACGCGGTGCGGAACGATTTCGTCCTTTTCAGCCTCGACGATGAGCACGTCGCCGCGAAACGCGGCGCAGGCGCGCAGCGCGCGGTTCTCGCGCCAGTCGATCCGGCGCCGCCGGTACGCCCCGAGATCGGCGTGCAGCTGCAGCTTCGGCAGCTTCCATCCGTCGTCCTTGTAGAGCGCCGGCGAGCGCAGCGCAAGCCAGCGGACCGGACGCTTCGCGGTCAGGATCGAGGCCAGGTAGCCACCGTAGCTGATGCCGACGACCGCGATGGAGGAGGTATCCACCAGCGGCTGGCGGGCGAGCCAGTCGTAGGCCGCGATAATGTCGGCGAGATTGTGCTCCCGGCTCACGCGCTCGCGCGGCGTCGCGGAATCGGGATGCCCGCGCAGATCGAACGTGACGCACACGCAGCCGAGACCCGCCGCCTCGCGTGCCCGTGCAAGATCGTGCTGCTGCGTGCCGCCCCAGCCGTGCACGAAGAGGACGCCCGGCAGCTCTCGCGTCGGCGAGAGCATGGTGCCACGCAGCATCTCGTCTTCGACGGCGATGCCGATCGTCTCAAGATTGATGTCCATTCCGTTCGATCGTGCTGTATTTGGTCAGGAATCCCACCGATGCGTCGTATCCGCGAAAGTGGATCTTCGCACCCGGCGGCGGCGCCTCGGCTGAATACACCTCGCGCGTCGATGCACGCACCACGTGGCGATCCGGATCGTCCATGAAAGCCTCGATCGCAGCGATCTCGGCGGCACTGGCGCCACCCAAGCGCCAGGACTGCTCGAGCACGCCGCACCGCAGGCGGCCTTCGCGATCGTGACCCTCTGCGACATCGTAGTTCCTGCGCGAAGCGAGCAGGCCCGGAAACTCGCGCGCGACGATGGCATCGTAGGCGACTGCCTTCTCGATCGCGGCTCGCACGGGCGCAGCGACGTCGAGGCGGAGCAGATCGCCGAAGGCGCCACGCGTGACCACGAGATCCGAGCCACCGTAGACTTCGTGGCCGTGATGGTTCACGGTGAGGCGCTGCGTGCCGTGATAGCTGATGCGCATGTCCGCGACGCGCAGCGTGCCGACACTGTAGGTCCTGGGCTTTTCGAGGTTCTGTTCGACGACGACGCCGTGCTCGTCGAGTGCGATCGCGTCGAGGCGAGAAAAAAGGTCGTCCAGCTCGTCGACGCTGCGCACGACGGCTTGCCCGATTCCGCCCGCCACGTTCGCGGGTTTCACGCGCACCGAGCCGTGCTGCAGCAATCTCGCCGCGGCCGTGCGCGCGTCGTCGACGCCGAAGGCCGAATAGCCCGGAAGCGTCGCGTCGGCAAGCCGCGCGCCAAGTCCGTGCGACCAGCCGGCGGGAGCCTTCGCCGCGGGCGCCACGAGCGGGTGCGTGATCGCCTTGGTCGCGACGAACGGGAACGGCACGACGCCGCCAAAGACGTCGCATTCGCCGACGATTCCGAGCGCATTCGAGTGTTCGCGCAGCAGCGTGCCGTCCGGAACGAAATAGACATGGCCGCCGTAGCGCCTCGACGCATCGTGCTCGCCCGAGAACTCGTAGCCGATGATGCGTGCGAGCCTCTGCGCGAGCTCGGTACGCGTCATGCGCTCGTGGCCGTCCGGCTCGCTCCATTTCTCCGAAATGAGCACCACGTGGCCTCGCGCCTCGCCGATCATGAGAAGCATAGCGGTACGCTCGCCGGCGGATTTTTCAGTGGAGTTGCCGTGGCCCGCGCTGAACGAGACTCCGTTGCGCGGGAGTGCCGCGCATCCTTGTCCGCAGCGGGGGTGCGCGTCAGAACCGCATGCGCAGGTACAGCGCGGGGCCGTCGAGCTTCATGTCGAGATCGGCATCGAACGAACCGCCCGAATGATCGAGCTTGAGCCTGGTCGCCGCGTATTCGGCCGCAATTCCGAAGTTCTCGAGCGGAAACCACTCGACGCCGAGCGCACCGTTGTAGGCGTGTCCGCTCAGATTGCCGCCGTTCTTCTTCGTGCCGGACGCGTCCAGATAGACGCGGAACTCGTCCGAGAGCGCGTAGCGCCAGCCCAGCGTGACCAGAGGCGCCACCGCGTCGTCGTCGTAGCTAGCGCGTGTCGAGACGGCCTCACCGTCGAGGAAAACGTCGCCGGAGACGGCGGCCTTCACACGGTAGTACGCGGCGCCGAGACCGAGGCCGAACACGCTGTTGCCGTCGCCAAACCACCAGCGATAGGCGATGCTGCCGAAATCGATGTCGAAGCTGTCCTTGACTCGCGCACCGACGTCGAAGGTGTTGGCGCCCAAATCGAACGAGCGATCCAGCAGCTCGGTGTGGTCGCGGCTGAAGCCGAAGTAGTCGAAGGAGAGTCCCTGGCTGTCGCCGATGAGGACGTCGAGGCGTGCGCGCGGCGAAGTCTCGTGCCCGTCGGCGAGGCTGAGCTTGTTCTCGCCGATTGCGAATCGGTCGCTCGATGCGGAAAGGTCCGCGTCGGTGTTCGCGTAGTACCCGCCGAGCCAGACGCTGATGCGGTCGAGCGCGGGAGAGTGTTCGGCGTGTACGCTCCCGCTCGCTGCGGCGAAAACGGCGCAAAGCGCTCGCAGTTGCCATCCGGCCATCGTGTTGTCCTCATTGCAGCAGTGATCGAGTGCGGCTTCTGCAACCGATATGCCACTCGCGCCGGCTGGTGCGGTTCCTGCATCGCGTAGCGGCGGCAGATGAGCCGGAGACCGCGATGAAGACGCACGTGCTCGCCTGGTTGCTGGGCATTCCTTCCGGATTGCTGGTGCTGATATTCGTGCTCGCACGTCTCTGATCAGCGCGCGGTTCCGGAAACGATCGCGGACCGTTCCCTCGCGGGTCCGGTCCGCTCAGCGCCGACGCTTCCGCCGGCAGGATCGATGGACGCTGTTAATCGATGGACGCTGTCTCAGGTTGCCGGCATCGGCTGCTCGCGACCCGCGTCTCCTTCGCGCGGCATCGCCACACGCGGTAGCGTCTGCGCTTCCTGTGCGGCGCGCGCGGTGCGGGAACCGCGATGACTCGCTTCTCCGCCCTTGCGGCCGATGGCAGCCATGTGCGCGCGATTGGCGCTGACCGCTTCGCCTCCCTTGCGACCCGCTTCACGCGCCTCCTCCGAGGAGAACTCGTGTGCAGTGCCTTGCTGATGGGCAGCGCGTCCGCCCAGGCTCGCGATGCTTCTCTGCTTCTCGGTGTCCATCGAAGCGAAACCGCGGCCGCGGGCTTTCACGTTGTCTCGATCACTCATGACGACTACCTCTTGCTGGAAGTGAAGGAAATGGCATTCACCTTTCCGGATCCGGACTTCGGAACGGAACGGTTTCAGCACACGTTGGCATTGAGCAAGGCACATGCCAGAGCTGCCCGCCACCGATGGCTATCCCCGCGCGTCTTGTCGCGCGTGGCAGCACGGCGAACTGGGCAATTTGTTCACGGCTGCGGAAAAAGACACCCATGGAGGCGCGTAGCGCATCACGCGTATTCGCGCCGCTCGACGGGCATTCGCCGCAGATCGTCGTGGTGCAGGGTCCACCAGGTGCCCGTCCACGGCGGGCGCACCCGGATCGTGTCGCTCGCCACGCGAACGATCGGAATCGCATCGACGAACCGCGCGCTGCGCATGACTTTGCGCCCGAAGACCGCAAGGCAGGTACCGCTGCTCCGAGCCGACGGATAGAGCACGCCGCCGAGCATGCGCGCACGTGCTTCGCGAGCGAGTGCCTGTGTCGGCCGGTAGTCGTCGGCGATGATTTCCGGCTGCGCCGTCTCGCGCCCGTGCAGGTCGGCGAAGCGACCGCGCACGTGAAGTTGGTAGAGCGCGGCCGGAACCGATTCGCTCGCACCGCGCACCCGATGGGTGAGCACGCGATGGCAGTGCTCCGCGATGGCCGTCGCGGGATCAAGCGCGCCGTACCAGGTCGGACGGCCGAACGTCCCGTAGCGCGTCTGGCAGTTCCAGCTCGCGCTGGCCATGCACAGCTCGTCGAGGTCGACCAGGGTCGCGCCGTGTTGCGGCAGGACGATGTAGAAGGCGCCTTCGTAGAGCACGCGCCCATAGCTCAGGGACGCGAATGGCTGGGCCATGATGTCGTTGCCGATGAAATCGGCGAATCCGAGAGCGCGGCGCGGGCGGCTGCGCAGCGGACGCCTATGCGGCGCTGGCTCGTGTGTGGGCTGCTGCAGAGGGCCGGGAGTGCCGTTCTTGCGGGGACGGATCACGTCCTGCGTTTCAGTCTGCGCCGCCTGCGCTGCGGTATCCGGCGCGCGCTCGGCGATGGTACCGATATCCATGATGTCTCCGTGGGGCCAAGTGAAGCGGGTTCCGCCGTTGCAGATCGCATGCCAGTACGTGCGGCGCACATGGGCTCGGCCAATCGGCTTTTCAGGGGAAATTCCTACATCGCGAAGCGCGGTCGCGGTATTGCACGAAGCCCGACGGGGGACGTGCGCGGGCCGGCGTGCAAGGGCAAGGCGTGGCGAACGAAGGCAAAAAAAGGGTAATTCCTAACCTTTCCGGACCAAAATTGGTTTGATATCGGAAGT
>CBINBI010000100.1:0-8854 GCA_966248875.1 uncultured Rhodanobacteraceae bacterium | reverse complement strand
TCGACCTTCTTGCCGACGATCATCATCATGTCGGCGAATTCGTCGATGATGACGACGATGTACGGCAGCGCAGACAGCGGCTCCGCGGTCAGGTTCGGCTGCGAGGCATCGGGGCGGAACAGCGGATCGAGCAGCGGCTGCCCGGCGTCCTCGGCGTCCTTGACCTTCTTGTTGAAGCCGGCGAGGTTGCGCACGCCGACTGCGGCCATCAGCTTGTAGCGGCGCTCCATCTCGGCGACGCACCAGCGCAGCGCGTTCGCCGCTTCCTTCATGTCGGTGACGACCGGCGCGAGCAAATGCGGGATGCCCTGGTAGACCGAAAGCTCCAGCATCTTCGGGTCGATCATGATCATGCGCACGTCACGCGCGCTCGCCTTGTAGAGCAGGCTCAGGACCATCGCGTTGAGCGCGACCGACTTGCCGGAACCCGTCGTGCCTGCCACCAGCAGGTGCGGCATCTTGGCGAGATCCACGACCGTCGGCCGCCCGCCGATGTCCTTGCCGAGCGCGAGCGCAAGCGGCGACTTGATGGCGTCGTACTTGTCCGAGCGCAGGATCTCGGAGAGATAGACCATTTCCCGGTTCGAGTTCGGAATCTCGATGCCGATCACCGATTTACCCGGGATCACGTCGACGACGCGCACGCTCGGCACGGAAAGGCCGCGCGCGATGTCCTTGTCGAGCGTCGAAATCTGGCTGCCCTTGACGCCGGGCGCCGGCTGCATCTCGAAGCGCGTGATGACGGGGCCGGGATAGACGCCGACCACCTGCGCATCGATGCGGAAATCCTTGAGCTTGAGCTCGACCTGTCGCGACAGCGCTTCGAGCGTTTCCTCCGAATAGCCCTTCACTTGCTGCTTCGGCTCGTCCAAGAGCGACAGCGGCGGCAGCTCGCCTTCGGCGGCGGCGCCCGAGAACAGCGGAATCTGCGTCTCGCGCTGCGCGCGCTCGCTCTTCTCGATCGGTGCGATGACGGGCTCGATCCGGATCGGCTCGCGCTTCGCCTGCCGCGTCGTCTCGACCTTGCGCACGACTTCGCGCTCGATGCGCGCCTCGCGCGCCGCGCTCCAGTCGTCGGTGCGCTTCCAGCGGCTGCCGAGCCACGCGGCGCCGGCGTAGAGGCCGCGCCCTATCGTGTCCATCAGCCGGAACCACGAAAGCCCCGTCGCGAGCGTGATCGCGACAAGAAACAGCGCGAGCAGGAACAGGCTCGCGCCTAGAAATCCGAACGTCTTCATCAGTCCGCCGCCGACGAGCTGGCCGAGGATGCCGCCCTCGCCCGCCGGCAGCACCGTCGGCGCGGTCATGTGCAGATGCGCCAGCCCCGAGCCCGCGATGAAGAATGCGACGAAGCCGATCAGGCGCAACGTCGGCTCCAGCGGCGAGCGCTCCACGGTCGACGCGCCACGCAGGATCACCGCGCCGACCCCGAGCAGCAGCAGCGGCAGCGCATACGCGACGCCGCCGAGCAGGTAGAACGCGAGATCCGCGATCCACGCGCCGAAGGCGCCGCCGAAATTCCGGATGTGATCGGGCTCGCCGACGTGCGACCAGCCGGGATCCTTGGGGCTGTAGCTCAGGAGGCACGCCAGCAGGTAGATCGCCAGCGGAAGCAGGAGAAGGAAGGCGGCCTCGCGCAGGCGTTTCTGCCAGTGCTCGTCGAGGCGGGGTGTCGGTTTCCTGGCTTTGGGTTCGCGCGCCACCCGGGCAATTTACCTGAAAAGATTTCGATAAACTATTGTTTTGGCGCCTTTATCAGGGGCCTGTTGTCATCCGCCGTCCCGGCCGACGCCGGGCCCATTCTGCTCTGGAGCGAGGCAGGAGCAAAACAGAGCCGGGCCTCCCTGGGACGACGGTGGAGCGTGTGCGTGGGCGGTCGTATCAGCCCTTCAGCGCCGGGTGCACGATCTTGCCGCCTTCGACATTGATGCCTTTGCGCAGCGGCTCGAACTTGCGCCAGTTCTTGTCCGAAGCGAGCCGCGTCACGTACGGCAGGATCGCGGCGCAGATCGCCTCCGACGACGTCTTCGGCACCGCGCCCGGCATGTTCGTCACGCAGAAATGCGTCACGCCGTCGACCTCGTAGGTCGGGTTGGCATAGGTGGTGGGCTTCGAGGTTTCGAAGCAGCCGCCCTGGTCGATCGAGATGTCGACGAGCACGCTGCCGGGCTCCATCGACTTGACCATCTGGCGCGTGACGACGTGCGGCGCCTTCGCGCTCGGGATCAGCACGGCGCCGATCACGAGATCGGCATCGCGCACTTCGCGTGCGACGTATTCCTCATACGGATAGAGCGCCGTCACGTTCGGGCCGAGGTTCATCATCTGCGCGAGGCGGTCCTGGCGCTTGTCGAACACGACGACGTTCGCGCCGCCTGCGGCCGCGAGCGCCGCCGAATTGCCGCCGGCCGCCCCCGCGCCGAGCACGACGACCTTGCCGCGCTCGGTCGACGGCAGGCCGCCGAGCAGCTTGCCCTTTCCGCCCGCCGGCTGGTGCAGGAGATGCGTGCCGATCTGCACGGCGATGCGGCCCGCGATGATCGACATCGGCGCGAGCAGCGGCAGCGAGCCGTCGGCTTCCTCGACGCTCTCGAACGCGACGCCGGTGAGACCGATGTCGAGCAGCGCCTTGGTCAGCTTCGGCTCCGGCGCGAGGTGCAGGTAGCAGAAGAGGAGATGATCCTTGCGCAGGAGCTTCAAGTCGCCCGCGATCGGCTCCTTGACCTTGACGATGAGCTGGCCGACTTCGTAGAGCTTCTTCGCGCTCGGCACGATCTTGACGCCGACGCGCGTGTATTCCTCATCGGAGAATCCGCTTTTCTGACCGGCGCCGGCCTGGACGTACACCTCGTGCCCGCGGCGCACGAGATCGGCGCAGGCGGCCGGCACGAGCGCGACGCGGCCCTCGAGAGTCTTGGTTTCCGCAGGAACACCGATACGCATCTAGAGCATCCTCGCAAATTCGCGGAACGTGTCCGCCATCGCCGCGACGTCGCGGCCGCCTGAATCCGGTCGCCTCGGCGGCGCCCCTTGAAGCGCGCCCGCATCCGCCTCATTCTCCGCGTTCCCGCGCCTGCGCGCCGCGCCGCGGCAGCCGCAGAAATCGGAACGGAGTCGCCGGCAGGAATCGCGCCGGCGTCGGAAAAATGTCACGAAAAAGCCGCCTCGAAAGCGGCGCGGATTATACATGACGACCATCACGCACTCGCGCCTGATCATTCTCGGCTCCGGCCCCGCCGGCTACACCGCCGCCATCTACGCGGCGCGCGCGAACTTGAAGCCGACGCTGATCACCGGCCTCGCCCAGGGCGGCCAGCTCATGACGACGACCGACGTCGACAACTGGCCGGGCGATGTCGAGGGCGTGCAGGGCCCCGAGCTCATGAAACGCATGGCCGAGCACGCGGAGCGCTTCGAGACGCAGATGGTGTTCGACCACATCCACAGCGTCGACCTGTCCAGCCGCCCGTTTCGGCTCAGGGGCGACAGCGGCCAGTACAGCTGCGATGCGCTGATCATCGCGACCGGCGCGACCGCGAAGTATCTCGGGCTCGCTTCGGAAGAGAAGTACCGCGGCCGAGGCGTCTCCGCCTGCGCCACCTGCGACGGCTTCTTCTTCCGCGACCAGGACGTCGCCGTGGTCGGAGGCGGCAACACGGCCGTCGAGGAAGCGCTCTACCTTTCCAACATCTGCCGCAAGGTCACGCTGATCCATCGCCGCGACAAGCTGCGTGCCGAGAAGATCATGCAGGACAAGCTGTTTGAGAAGGCGAGCGCCGGCAAGATCGACATCGTCTGGAACAGCGCCGTCGCCGAAGTGCTGGGCGATGACAACGGCGTGACGGGCGTCAAGCTCAGGAACCTGGTCGATTCCAGCATGCGCGATCTACCGGTCCAGGGCCTCTTCGTCGCGATCGGCCACACGCCGAACACGGGTATCTTCGAAGGCCAGCTCGACATGCACAACGGCTACATCAGGATCCGCAGCGGCCTCGAAGGCGGCGCGACCGCGACCAGCGTGCCCGGCGTGTTCGCCGCCGGCGACGTGGCCGATCAGGTCTACCGCCAGGCCGTGACCTCCGCCGGCTTCGGCTGCATGGCGGCGCTGGATGCGGAGAAGTTTCTAGACTCGGGCGCGTGAGGCAACGCCACGCGCGGTCGTTCCGGCGAACGCCGGAATCCATTTGATTTTCGCAACGTGTACGCACGCCGCGCCAACAATGGGTCCTGGCTTTCGCCGGGACGACGAATATGGCGCGCGTGAACCTCGCCGTCCGCTTCCACGCCACGCTCGAGGACATCGATGCCCCGGCGTGGAACGCGCTCCTACCCGACGACAACCCGTTCGTCGATCACGCCTTCCTCGCCGGCCTCGAGCGGCACGGCTGTGTCAGGCCCGCGCATGGCTGGCAGCCGTATCACCTTGGCCTTTACGAAGGCGACCGGCTCGTCGCCGCGGCGCCGCTCTATCTCAAGGGCAATTCCCACGGCGAGTTCGTGTTCGACTGGTCCTGGGCCGGCGCCTACGAGCGGCACGGGCTCGCCTACTATCCGAAGCTCCTCTGCGCGGTGCCCTATTCGCCGGTGACCGGACCGCGCCTCCTCGCCGGCCGCGGGTCGAACGCGGCGGCGCTGCGCGCAATGCTGATCGAGACGATGCGCAGCGAGTCGCGCCGCCTTGGCCTCTCGTCCGCTCATCTCAATTTCGCGTCGGCCGAGGACGCCGACGCATTCGAGGACGCCGACTGGCTGCCGCGCTTCGACTGGCAGTTCCACTGGCGGAACGAAGGCTGGCGCGACTTCGACGATTTTCTCGACGCGCTGACGCACAAGAAACGCAAGAACATCCGCCAGGAGCGTGCGCGCGCCGCGCGCGCGGGCGTGTCCTGCGAAATCCGCCATGGCGACGAGCTCAGCGAGGCCGAGTGGCGCGCGCTGCACGGCTTCTATCTCGCGACCTTCGACGACAAGGGCAACTTTCCCGCTCTTACGCTCGATTTCTTCCGCCACCTCGGGCGTGCGATGCCACGCCGCGTCCTCGCCGTGCTGTGCCGCCGAGGCGGCCGGCTGATCGCCGGCGCGCTGCTGCTGCGCAGCGCGACGACGCTGTACGGCCGCTACTGGGGGTCGAGCGAGCACGTCGAAGCCCTGCACTTCGAAGCGTGCTACTACCAGGGCATCGAATACTGCCTGCGCGAAGGTCTGGTCTGCTTCGAGCCCGGCGCGCAGGGCGAGCACAAGCTGGCGCGCGGCTTCCTGCCGACGAAGACCCGCTCGTTCCACTGGATCGCCGATCCGCGCTTTCGTGCCGTGATCGCCGACGCGCTCACGCGCGAGCGGCGCGCAATGCTCGAATACGGCGAGGAGCTGCTCGAACATTCACCGTACAGGAGCCGGGATTGGGGATTGCACATGGGGATTAGGAATTAGGGCAGGACGAATGTCGGACACTTGACGCACCCGCCTTGCGAATCCCAAATCCCGAATCCCCAATCCCGGCTTACCGAATGATCCGCATTCCGTTCCTCGATCCGCTGCGGCCGGACGAATTTCCTCCGGTCTCCGACGCGCTGCGCGATCCGGACGGGCTGCTCGCAGGCGGCGGCGATCTCAGGCCCGAGCGACTGCTGGCCGCGTATCGCCGCGGCATCTTTCCGTGGTATTCGCGCGGCCAGCCGATCCTCTGGTGGTCGCCCGACCCGCGCACGGTCTACGCGACCGACCGCATGCACGTGCCGCGCCGGCTCGCGCGCTGGCTGCGCAAATGCCGATGGACGCTGCGCGCCGACACGGCCTTCGAAGCGGTAGTGCGCGCCTGCGCGGCACCGCGCGCGAAGCAGCGCGGCACGTGGATCGACCGGTCGATACGCCTCGCCTATCAGCAGCTGCACGAGCTCGGCCACGCGCATTCGGTGGAGGCCTGGGACGGCGAGACGCTGGCCGGCGGCATCTACGGCGTCTCGATCGGAAAGATGTTTTTCGGCGAATCGATGTTCAGCGCGAGCGAGAACGGATCGAAAGTCGCGCTGCTCGGCCTTGCCCGCGCGCTTCGCGGCTGGGGATTTCCGCTGATCGACGCGCAAGTCGCATCGCCGCATCTCTTCACGCTCGGTGCTTTCGAGATGCCGCGCGAGGCGTTCTGCGCGCGCGTTGCGGCGTTGACGGCGCAGCCCGGCAACGACGCTTCGTGGCGCGAGTCGTTTCCGGAAATCCGGCCTGCCGACCTCGCCTGCTAGGTCCACGTCGCGGTGGCCAGATGTGCCGCCGAAGCGGATTCAAGCGGCTTTCGGCGCGCTCGCGCGCGCGCCGAGGCCGCCTTCCGCACCGTTTCGCTTCCCGCGCCTGCCCGATCGTGGCAGAATCGCGCGCCGCTTCGGCCGCACCCTACGCCAAAGGAACAATGTCAAAAGACGACGTCATCGAGATGGAGGGCACGATCCTCGAGACCCTTCCGAACACGATGTTCCGCGTGAAGCTCGAGAACGGTCACGTGGTCACGGCACACATCTCGGGCCGCATGCGCAAGAACTACATCCGCATCCTGACCGGCGACAAGGTCAAGGTCGAGATGACGCCATACGACCTCACCAAGGGTCGCATCACGTACCGCATGAAGTGATATCCCGGCGCGGCGATTCGCGCTCGCGCGTTCCTTCCCTCCCGATCATCCTGGTTCCGCGCCCTGGCCGGCATGCGCGGCACCGTGCATTGCCGCGGATTGCGCGCTACGCGAGGCGCTCTCTTGCCCGCCTCGGCGCACATTCATACGGCTCACCGTGAGCTGAGAAAACGCGAACGCGGATTTTAGGGGATCCGAATGTCGTCCTCGCGCGCTGATGGCAGGTTCGCCGCTCCCGATGATCCGCTCACCGAAGGAGCCCGATTCATGACCGCGACGACGCCCTCTTCCCGCTTCTGCCTCCTGGTGCCGCTGGCGGCAGCCGCCTTGGCTGCCTCGCAGCTCGGACGGGCGGGAGAGCAGCCCTGGCCCGAGCAGAAGATCGTCGCCAGCGATGGCGCGCCCGGCAACAATTTCGGCTATTCGCTCGCGATCTTCGGCGATACCGCCGCAGTGAGCTCGTATCAGGCGGTCATCGACGGCCAGTTCGCGCAGGGCGCCGTTTACGTCTACGACGCGACCGGCGGCATCTGGAGCGAGACGCAAAAGCTCATCGCCAGCGACGGCACCGCGTTCGCGCAGTTCGGCGAAGCCGTCGCACTCGACGGCGAGACGCTGCTGGTCAGCGCGAACGGCATGGACGGGTTTGCCGGCGCGGTGTACGTCTTCACGCGCACGGATGCCGGCTGGACCGAAACGCAGAAACTCACCTCCAGCGACGCGGCGGGCCTCGACAACTTCGGCTGGTCGGTCGCGATCTCCGGCACGACGGCATTGATCGGCGCACCGTACGCCGACATCGACGGCGCCAGCGATCAGGGCGCGGCCTACGTGTTCACGAACATCGAGGGCACCTGGACCGAAACCGGCAAGCTCGTTGCCAGCGACGGCACGACCATGGACAACTTCGGCCGCGCCGTCGCGATCGAAGGCGCGACCTTGCTCGTCGGCTCCGTCAACGCGAGCGTCGATGACCGCGTCGGACAGGGCGCAGCCTACGTGTTCGAGCTTTCCGGCGGCGTGTGGAGCGAGTCGCAGAAACTCGTCGCGAGCGACGGAGTCGAATTCGACAACTTCGGGCAGGCGGTCGCCCTCTCCGGCACGACCGCGCTGATCGGCTCGCCGCTGGCGGAGAAAGCCTACGTCTTCGAGCGCGACTCAACCGGCTGGAACGAAGCGGCGACGCTCGCCGCCAGTGACGGACCCGACGCGAGCCGCTACTTCGGCTATGCGCTCGATCTCGACGGCAATCGTGCCGTCGTGGGGGCGTTCGACGCCGACGTCGACGGCAACACGTTCCAGGGCGCGGCCTATGTCTTCGACGCGACCGACGGTGGCTGGACCGAGACGCAGAAGCTGGTCGCCAGCGACGGCGCCGCATACGAGAATTTCGGTATCGCGGTCGGCGTATCCGGGCGCAACGTGCTGGCCGGTGCGTATTACGCGAGCGTCGACGGCAGGCCCGCACAAGGCGCGGCCTACGTGTATGCGGATCCGTCGAGCGGCGGCGACACGATCTTCAACGACGGCTTCGACGGCGCAGCCGCAGATCCGCGGAACCCTTAGGTTCGGCGCTCTGCGCAAGACGCGGGATGGACGTGAGCGGGCCGCGACGGAGGCCCGCTCAAGAGGTGGTCATTCGACAACCGCAGGCAGCTTTTCGGCCGACTCGCATTCGACCGCGAGCTTGCCGTCCTTGACGACGAGCCGGACCTTGCCGCCGTCGGCAAGCTTGCCGAACAGGAGCTCGTCGGCCAGCGCACGCTTCACGTTCTCCTGGATCACGCGTGCCATCGGGCGGGCGCCCATCTGCGGATCAAAGCCGTGCTCGGCGAGCCAGCGCCGCGCGTCGGCGTCCACACTGAGCGAGACGTGCTTCTCCTGCAACTGCATCTCGAGCTCGATCAGGAACTTGTCGACGACGCGCAGGATGTGCTCGAAGTCGAGCGCATTGAACTGGATCACCGCGTCGAGACGGTTGCGGAACTCCGGCGTGAACGAGCGGCGGATCACCTCCATCGCGTCGGTCGCGTGGTTCTGCTCGACGAAGCCGATCGTGCGGCGTGCCGCGGCTTGTGCACCGGCGTTCGTCGTCATGACGACGATGACGTTCTTGAAGTTGGCCTCGCGGCCGTTCGTGTCCGTCAGCGCGCCGCGATCCATGATCTGGAGCAGCACGTTGTAGACGTCCGGGTGCGCCTTCTCGATCTCGTCGAGCAGCAGCACGCAGTGCGG
>CBINBI010000099.1:0-9338 GCA_966248875.1 uncultured Rhodanobacteraceae bacterium | reverse complement strand
GCAAGGCCGGCGTGATCCGCGAGCCAGACGCGATTTTGGAAGCGGTTCGTTTTAGATCTGCCTGCGCGACAACTCAGCGCGACGAAACGTACTTCTCGCGCCGGATATGCGGCACCGGCAGGCCCGCTTCCTTGAGATACGCGAACGCCTGATCGACCATCTCCGGATTGCCGCAGAGATATGCGATGTCGTTCGCCGCATCGGGCTTGAGCTCGGCGAGCGCGACGTGCACGCGGCCGCTGCGATCGTTCGGCCGCGCCGGCTCGCGCGGCACGCGGCTGAAGCAGGGATGGAACGTGAAGCCCGGCACTTCGCGCGCGAAGGCCTCGAATTCCTCGCCGTAGAGCAGCTCGGCCTCGTTGCGCGCGCCGTACACCAGCGCGAACGTGCAGCCACGCGTCGCGATCAGCTCGCGGATCTTCGGCAGCATCGCGCGGTACGGCGTGACGCCGGTGCCGGTCGCGACGAGCAGATAGCGCGAGTTGGTGTCGCCGTCCATCAGGCAGAAGCGCCCGTACGGCCCGCTCGCCTCGATGGTCTCGCCTTCGGCCAGGTTCGAGAGCAGCGCCGTCGCCGCGCCGCCTTCGACATACGACACCGCGATCTCGATGCGCTGGACCGGCGCGCCGTCGCTGCCGCCGACGGTCGCGACGGAGTAGCTCCGCTTGGTCGGCTTGCCGTCCGGATAATGGAAGTGGATCTGCACGAACTGGCCCGGCACGAACGCGAACGGCTTGCCGTCGGCGCGCTCGAACGACATGTGTCGCACGGCGGGCGCCAGCATGTGGCTTTCGGCGAGGCGGAGCGGAAAATGTTCGATCACGCGGCGGAACCGGACATGGAAGACCGGCGCCTCTGGGCGCCGTCGGCAGGGACAGGCAGCCCGTTATAATAACAGGCCTGCGCGATCGGACCGCGATTAACCCCACCTGCACTCCCCATGACCGAATCCCCAGCGCTCGACGTCGTCGAGCTGCGCAAGACCTACGCGAACGGCGTCGAAGCCCTCAAGGGCGTTTCGCTCACGGTCCAGGCAGGCGACTTCTTCGCCCTGCTCGGACCGAACGGCGCCGGCAAGTCCACCCTGATCGGCATCCTCTCCTCGCTGGTCAACGCGACCAGCGGCGAGGTGCGCATCTTCGGCACCTCGATCCGCACCGACCGCAGCGCGGCGATGCGCATGATCGGCCTCGTGCCGCAGGAGCTCAATTTCAACCAGTTCGAGAAGCCGTTCGACATCTGCGTGAACCAGGCCGGCTTCTACGGCATTCCGCGCCGAGTCGCCTGCGAGCGCGCGGAGCGCTACCTGAAGCAGCTCCAGATCTGGGACAAGGCCGAGCAGCCGGCGCGCATGATGTCGGGCGGCATGAAGCGGCGCCTCATGATCGCGCGCGCGATGATGAACGAGCCGAAGCTGCTGATCCTCGACGAGCCGACCGCGGGCGTCGACATCGAGATCCGCCGCTCGATGTGGAAATTCATCAGCGCGATCAACCAGGCCGGCACCACCGTCATCCTGACCACGCATTACCTCGAGGAAGCCGAGCAGCTCTGCCGCACGATCGCGATCATCGACCACGGCCGCATCATCGAGAACACGACGATGAAGCATCTGCTCACCAAGCTCGACGTCGAGACCTTCGTGCTCGACCTCGCCGATTCGGTGACCAGCCTGCCCGAAGTCGCCGGCGTCCGCCTGACGCTCGTCGACGATCACACGATCGAGGCCGAGATGGCGCGCGCGCACGACCTCAATTCGCTGTTCGCGGCGCTCTCCGCGCGCGGCATCACGGTGCGCTCGATGCGCAACAAGGCGAACCGGCTCGAGGAGCTGTTCGTGCGGCTGGTCGAGAGCGGCAAGGAGGCGGCATGACCACTTCGATGAACACGACCAACGCCAACCTCGTCGGCCTCTTCACCGTCACGCGCCGCGAGGTCATGCGCATCCTGCGCATCTGGTCGCAGACGCTGCTGCCCAGCGCGATCACGATGACGCTCTACTTCGTGATCTTCGGCCGCATGGTCGGCAGCCGCATCGGCGAGATCGCGCCCGGCATCAGCTACATCGACTACATCGTGCCCGGCCTGATCATGATGGCCGTCATCACGAACAGCTACGGCAACATTTCCTCATCGTTCTTCGGCGCGAAGTTCCAGCGCTTCGTCGAGGAGATGCTCGTCTCGCCGATGCCGAGCTGGGTCATCCTGACGGGCTACATCGGCGGCGCGGTGCTGCGCGGGCTCATCGTCGCGATCATCGTGCTCGCGATCTCGCTGTTCTTCACGCGCATTCACCTCTATCACCCGCTGGTCACGTTCTCGACGGTGCTGCTGACCGCGGTGGTGTTCTCGCTGGCCGGCTTCGTCAACGCGATCTACGCGAAGAAGTTCGACGACATCGCGCTGGTGCCGACCTTCGTGCTGACGCCGCTGACGTATCTCGGCGGCGTGTTCTACTCGGTCGCCGCGCTGCCGACGCCCTGGCGCGAGATCTCGTACGCGAATCCCATCCTCTACATGGTCAATGCGTTCCGCTACGGATTGCTCGGCGTCAGCGACGTCGACATGGGCATCGCCTACGCGGTCATGCTGGCGTTCGCGGCCGTGCTCGGCGCGATCAGCCTGTTCCTGCTCGACCGCGGCGTCGGCCTGCGGTCCTGACAAAACCCGCAATCCCCCATCTCCCGCGGGCGGTGACAGCGGCCGGGCTCGGGGCCGCAGGCGCGAGAGGAAAAGTTCGCGGTGCGAACGATCTGTTCCGCCGGCGCGACGCTGAAATCGCCCGCCCGCGCGTCCATATCGTGGTCCAGCGGCCGCCATCCCGGCGCCGGGAGGAATCCGACATGATCGAAAAGAGGCCCTTCGCAGCGCTCGGCGGCGCCGATCACGGCTGGCTCAAGGCCAGGCACCATTTCTCGTTCGCGGGCTACATGGACCCCGCGCGCATGGGCTGGGGCGCGCTCCGCGTCTGGAACGACGACGAGATCGCGGCCGGCACCGGCTTTCCGCCCCATCCGCACGCGGACATGGAGATCATCACCTACGTCCGCGACGGCGCGATCTCGCACGAGGACAGCCTCGGCAACAAGGGCCGCACCGCGGCCGGCGACGTGCAGGTCATGAGCGCCGGCACCGGCATCCGCCACGCCGAGTACAACGCGGAAAAGGACAAGACGCGCATCTTCCAGATCTGGATCATTCCGGACGCGCGCGGCGGCCCGCCGTCCTGGGGCGCGCGGCCGTTTCCGAAAGGCGACCGCGCCGGCCGCTTCGTCGTGCTTGCCAGCGGGCGCGACGGCGACGCCGAGGCACTGCCGATCCGCGCGGACGCCCGCGTGCTCGGCGCGACGGTCAAGCCCGGCGAAACGGTGGAGTACGCGCTCGGGCCGGAGCGGTACGCCTATCTCGTGCCCGCGGCCGGATCGGTCGAAGTCAACGGCGTGCACCTCGACGCACGCGACGGCGCCGCGATCCGCGACGAGGCGCGCATCGGGATCAAAGCGCTCGAAGACGCCGAAGTCGTGCTCGTCGACGTGACACCCTGAGACGCTGCTGCCCTCTCCCGCTTGCGGGAGAGGCGGAACGTTCCTCAGATTTCGAAGAACGCGCGCGCGGTGGCAGTGGTCGAGGCCGCGACCGCTTCCACCGTCTCGCCGCGCGCTGCCGCCACTGCCGCGCAGACGTGCGCGAGGTACATCGGCTCGTTGCGCCGGTGCGAAGGCCTGGGATGCAGGTCGCGCGGCAGGAGATACGGCGCGTCGGTCTCGATCATCAGCCGGTCGGCCGGAATCAGCTTCACCAGCTCGCGCAGATGCAGGCCGCGGCGCTCGTCCGAGATCCAGCCGGTGATGCCGATGTGGAAACCGCGGTCGAGGTACGCGACCAGCTCGTCGCGCTCGCCGGTGAAGCAGTGCACGACCGCGCGCGCGATGCGGCCCCGCACGTTGTCCAGGCAGGCGATGAAATCCGCGTGTGCGTCGCGCTGGTGCAGGAACAGCGGCTTGCCGGTGTCGATCGCGATCGCGAGCTGGCACTCGAAGGCCGCGATCTGCGCCGCGTGCGGCGAGAAGTTGCGGTAATAGTCGAGGCCCGTTTCGCCGACTGCGCGCACTTCCGGCTCCGCGGCAAGCTCGCGCAGCAACGCGAGCGTCGCATCGTCGACCTCGTGCGCATGATGCGGATGCACGCCCGCGGTCGCGTACAGGAAGCCCGGGTGCTCACGCGCAAGCTCGAGCGCGGCGCGGCTGCCGCCGGCGCTCGCACCCGTGACGACGATGCGGCCGACGCCGTGCCGGCGCGCGCGGTCCAGCACCGCGTCGAAATCCGCGCGAAACGATTCGTGCGTGAGGTTTGCGCCGATATCGATCAGTTCCACGTCCTGTGCCCCGCCGGCTCCGGTTTTGCGAAAAGCGCGATTATGCAAGCGCGCCGCGCAGCGCACGAGCCCGGTTCATGACGATTTAATTCTGGAATGTCTATGCTGGATTGCCTTCAACGTGGGGAAAAACCGATGAACGCCCTGACCCGTGTGACGCTCGCGCTCGCCGCGGCTTCCGTCTGCTCCATGGTTTCCGCCGCTCCGGCGAAACTTCCGCCCGAGGCTGCCGCGGCGCACGCGGCGGCAGGCCGCGCGATTCACCAGCGGCTGGTCGATATGAAATCGCAACGCGCGAAGGCCGTCGCGGCCGATGCGGGCATCGCGGCCGTCGACGCCACCGGCTCCGGGCCGCGGCTCGCGAACCCGTACCGCGCCTACCCACCGAGCTGCCTCGCCGACCCGCTGCCGACCACGCCGACCCACACGCTCGCCTCGTTCCAGATGCCGCTCTACAGCCGCGACGAGCTCGGCAACCCGGTCGATCCGGAGACGGTGACGATCACGCTCTGGCGCATTCCGTGCAGCAGCAGCGGCAACCTCACGCCGTACAACGTCGACCAGGGCGCGAACGCCGCGCTGCTGATGCGCATCTCGCGCAGCCAGTCGAATGAGGGACGTACGGACCAGTTCCCCACGTTCCCGGCGCTCTCGTCCGACCAGGGCAATTCCAGCGGCAACCTCGTGCGCGCGGCCGTCGAGCCGAACACCGTCATCGCCGACGGCCCCTACGACAGCCCGATCTACAACAGCACGACCTACGTGCTCGAGAACTATCCTTATTCCGGCGCCGGATACACGTATTACAACTACGACTTCACGCTCGTCATCGACCCCGTGTTCGACTTCAACTGCACGGGCTGCCAGGCGGTGAACATCAACGGCTACGTGCCGACGCCGCAGGACTATCCGGCCGCGTTCCAGGATCTGCCGATCGACGGCTACATGAGCAGCGCCTGGTACGACACCTCGCACGGCGGCGAAGGCCTGGTCGTCGAGATCTACGACAACCCGGGCAATACGACGCGCACCATCTTCGCGGCCTGGTACACCTACGACGCGAGCGGCATTCCGTTCTGGCTGGTCGCGCAGGGCGTCGCCTCGATCGGCTCCAACGTCTTCGCGAACGTGCCGGTCTACTACTACAGCGGCGGCGGCTTCGCAGGCAATTTCTCCGGCGTCGACAGCCACGTCTGGGGCACGATGAACATCAGCTTCCCGGATTGCATGACGATGCACTTCACCTACAACGGCGCCACCGACGACTCGGTCATCGTCGGCGGCCCGTCAGGCAGCGGCGAGCGTTTCTGGACGCGCCTTGCCGACATCAACGGCCTCAACTGCGAATAGCGCTCCGCTCCAGCGGAACGACACGACCGATCCCGCCTTCACGGCGGGATCGGCGTTTTCAGGCCAACGATTTCGCGACAAACCGTGCCGCTTGCGCATCTCGCGCGCACGGCGCTCTCGCCACGCCCGCGCGAATCGCGCACACTCTGCGCACATTGCCGTCGATGCCCGCCAGCGTGAATTCCCGCGCGGATTTTCCGATCACACCGCTCCTCGACGAGATCCGGCGCTCGCTCGAGCGCCATCCGCGCCTCGTGCTCGAAGCACCGCCCGGTGCGGGCAAGACGACGCAGGTGCCGCCGGCGCTGCTCGGCGCGTCGTGGCTCGGCGCGCGCAAGATCGTCATGCTGGAGCCGCGCCGCATCGCCGCGCGTGCCGCCGCCGAGTTCATGGCCGTGCAGCGCGGCGAGGAGGTCGGCGCGACGATCGGCTACCGCATCCGCTTCGAATCGCGCGTGTCCGCCGCGACGCGCATCGAAGTCGTCACCGAAGGCATCCTGACGCGCATGATCCAGGACGATCCGGAGCTGTCCGGCATCGGCGCGATCCTGTTCGACGAATTCCACGAGCGCCATCTCGCCGGCGATCTCGGCGCCGCGCTGGCGCTCGACGTGCAGGCGAACCTGCGGCCGGACCTGCGCCTCGTCGTCATGTCCGCGACCCTGCAGGGGGCGCGGGTGGAACGCTGGCTGGACGCGCCGCGCCTTTCCAGCGAAGGCCGCAGCTTCCCCGTGCGCATCGTGCACCCGCCCGCGCGCCCGAACGAAAGCGATGCGCTCGTCCTGCGCCGCGCCGTCACCGAAGCGCTCGCCGAAAGCGAAGGCGACGTGCTCGTCTTCCTGCCCGGCAAGCGCGAGATCGAGCAGGCGCGTGCGACGCTGTCCGGCGCGTTTGCGCCCGCCGAGGAATCTTTCTCCCGCACTCTCGACGGCGCCGCGCACGCGGATGAACCTCTCTCCCGCTTGCGGGAGAAGGGCAGGGGTGAGGGCATCCAGCTCATCCCCCTCCACGGCGACCTCTCCGTCGCCGACCAGCACGCCGCGCTCGCCCCTGCGAAACCCGGCACACGCCGCGTCGTGCTGGCGACCAACGTCGCCGAATCCAGCCTCACGCTGCCCGGCGTGCGCGCCGTCGTCGACACCGGCCTCGCGCGCGAGCCGCGCTTCGATCCGAATTCCGGCTTCACGCGACTGGAAACCGTCGCGATCTCCCAGGCCTCGGCCGACCAGCGCGCCGGCCGCGCAGGCCGGCTCGGCCCCGGCGTCTGCTATCGCCTCTGGCCGCAGAGCCGGCGGCTGGATCCCGAGCGCGCGCCCGAGATTGCACAAGTGGAATTGTCGCAACTCGCGCTCGAGCTGGCCGCGTGGGGATCGGCCGAGCTGCCCTGGCTGGATCCGCCACCGCCCGGCGCGCTCGCGCAAGGCCGCGACCTGCTGGACGCGCTCGGCGCGATCGACCGCGACGGCCGCATCACGCCTCTCGGACGGCGCATGCTGGACATCGCGATGCATCCCCGCCTGGCCGCGATGGTGCTGCGCGCAGGCGCGGACGACATCGCAGCCGCCTGCGACGTCGCCGCACTGGTCGAAGCGCGCAATCCACTGCGCGGCCCCGCGCCGTCCAACGACGATTTCCGCGAGCGGGTGCGCGCGCTGCACGCGTGGCGCGCACGCGACCGCGCGTCCGCACGCGAAGCCGGCGCCGACACACGCGCACTCGCCGTCATCGCGCAAGTTGCCGACGCAACGCGACGCCGGTTGGGGGTGAAACCGTCAGATTTGCAATTGACGCCATCCCGCCACGACGCCCCTAATTTCCAAGCCCGAACCCCCAATCCCGGCTCTCTCCTCATCCACGCCTTCCCCGACCGCATCGCGCGGCAGGACGCGACGAATCCGCGGCGCTACCAGCTCGCGAACGGCCGCGGCGCGCGACTGCGCGAGGACAGCGCGCTGTACGGCGAACGCTGGCTGGTCATCGTCGACCTCCGCTACGACGAACGAGACAGCCTGATCCAGTCCGCCGCGCCGTTCGACGCTGATCTGCTCGACCGCGACTTCGCGCACCGTTTCAGGAACGAGCGCGTCGTGCGCTGGAATCGCGACACGCGCGCCGTCGACGTGTTCGAAGAACACCGCTTCGACGCCATCGTGCTTGAACGCCGCAGCGTGCCGGCGCGCGCGGAAGACACCGTGCCCGCGCTGCTCGCCGCCGTGCGCGAGCTTGGGCTAGACGCGCTGCCCTGGAGCGACCACGCGCGCGAGCTGCGCCTGCGCGTGCAAGCGCTGCGCGAATGGGAACCCGCGCTCAACCTGCCGGATTTCTCCGACGCCGCGCTGCTGGCGACGCTGGACGAATGGCTGGCGCCGTATCTCGAAGGCAAGCGACGCCTCGACGCGCTCTCCGCCGCCGAGCTTTCCGAAGCACTCGCGTCCCGTCTCGACTACGCGATGCGCACCGCCCTCGACACCCATGCCCCGCCGACCATCCGCGTGCCGAGCGGCCTCGAACGCCGCATCGTCTACGCCCCCGGCCAGCCGCCCGTCCTCGCCGTCAAACTGCAGGAGCTCTTCGGCCTCGCCGACACGCCCCGCATCGCCGGCGGCCGCGTCCCTTTGACGCTGCATCTTCTGTCCCCGGCAGGGCGGCCCATCCAGGTTACGCAGGACCTCAGAAGCTTCTGGGAGCGCACTTATCCCGAAGTGAAAAAAGAGCTGAAAGGCCGGTATCCCAAGCATCCGTGGCCGGATGACCCGTGGACGGCGCGGGCGACGCACAGGGCAAAGCCGCGCGGGACTTGAGGGACGGGCCTGTGGCTCGGTTGGGCCGTCTGGCCATTTACGCCCTCGCATGCGAGGCCATAACTCATACACATGCGAATCCGCGGGTGTAACGCGAATGTCAGGCGCGCCGCCACTCCAAAATATGGGAATTGTGGTCAAAATCCTCTTGACCGACCTGGGAGTTTACTGAACGATGCGGCGCAACGGCCCGGATGTGGGGTCTAATTCTAGTTAGCTTGATCGAGGCTGCCGAATCTGATGCCAGTGCCCGACTTCCAAACGCTGATGCTTCCGGCATTGCGAGTGCTCGCTCAGCGATCGCCGATGTCAACGGTAGAAGTGCGGGCGAAGCTCGCGGCAGAGTTTGAGCTGGCCCCTCTTGATTTGGCAGAAATGCTCCCCAGTGGCCGTCAGTCAACTTTCGCCAATCGAGTTGCTTGGGCGTACTCGTACCTGAAACAGGCTGGGCTAATCTCATCGCCGCGCCGTGGCGTGTACGAACTCGCCCCGCGTGGGCGCCAAGTATTGGAGGGCAATCCGAGTCGTATTGACATTTCATTTCTCCGTCAGTTCCCCGAGTTTGTAGCTTTCCGTCAATCGACGCCACGGGCCGACACTGAACCGGAGACCCCAGAGGAAGCGCCTGCGGTCCTGACTCCCGATGAGCAGATTCGAACCGGTAACACTCGGCTGCGAGAGTCGCTTGCGATTCATCTGCTCGAGCGGGCAAAGAGCGTGTCACCAGCGAGCTTTGAGCGCCTAGTCGTCGATGTGCTCGTCGGGCTCGGCTACGGTGGCTCGCGATCCGACGCCGCAGAAGTGGTCGGAGG
>CBINBI010000098.1:0-9491 GCA_966248875.1 uncultured Rhodanobacteraceae bacterium | reverse complement strand
ATTCAACCCGTCGCAGCGGAATACATTTCGGGGCTCGATGAAGCGCTGCGGAACCGGACTCGCGACGTTCCGGCGCTCGTGCTGTTCCTCGGCAGCTCGCTCGGCAACTTCGATCCGCTTGCGAGCGTGCGCTTCCTGCACGGCATCCGTCGCCGCCTCCTGCCCGGCGACGCGTTCCTGCTCGGCACCGATCTCGAGAAGCCGGAGGCGCAGCTCGTCGCGGCGTACGACGACCCGCTCGGTGTCACCGCCGCGTTTGATCTCAACCTGCTCGTGCGCATGAACCGCGAGCTCGGCGCGAACTTCCGGCTGCCGCAGTTCCGCCATCGCGTCCGCTTCGACGCCGCCCGGCGCAATGTCGAGATGCACATCGAGTCGCTTTGCGAGCAGAGCGTCCGCATCGGCGATTTCGGCGTGACGTTCCGTGCCGGCGAGACGATCCACACCGAGAACAGCCACAAGTTCACGCTCGGCGAGCTCGACGGCCTGCTGCGCGGCAGCGGCTTCCGCCGCGTGCACCAGTGGCGCGACGAGAGCTGGCGGTTCGCGACGACGCTCTGCACGGTCGACTGACGGAGCGGCCTCTGCCGCCGGGACCTGAACGCTGGCTCATGCGCGGCGCGAGGATTCATCGGTCATAAGGCAGGCGACTCACATGCTCGCATCGGGCGCGTCCGCCCGGACTAATGGAGCCGAACATGACGACACGAATTCTCGCGCTTTCCGCGCTGCTGGTTTTCTCCGCCTCCGCCTGGTCGCAGGTGACTCCCGAGGATCCGAGCAAGAACACGGGCACCGCCGGCCAGGCCGATCCGATGACGTCCGACGCGATGTGGGACGACCTCGACTCGAACCGCGACGGCTTTCTCACCAAGGACGAGTTGCAGGGCTCGCCGGCGCTGGTGACGCATTTCGATCGGCTCGACCAGGACGGCGACGGCAAGCTGTCGCAGACCGAATGGAGAGCCTACGGCCACGTCAAGGACAGCGGCGACAATCCGTAACAACTCGTTGGATCGATACCGGCATCGCGCCGTTCCGCCCGGCCGGAGCGGCGCGCCCGGTTCGATGCGAGCGCTGTCCCGTCCCGCGATGCCTGCGTCGGCCGGCAGCCAAACCTCGGGCCTTCAAAGGCCATAACCTGACACTGCGGTCGAAAATCCGCCGGGTCCGCTCACCCCTAGCTACGAAAGGCATCGTTGACATCGCCGTTTCGCCTGATCTACGATTCTTCTCGTCGTAATCGAGCCCAAGCAGCCGTTGCGAAGGTCCACTAGGGAGGGGCATCCATGAAAACGTTTGTCGTTGTCGCGCTCGCGTCGGTCCTTGGCACCGCCGCTTCACTCGCCGGCGCCAAGGAGAATTACCACGAGAACGGGGTCAAGGCCGATACGAAGGAGGCGTTCGCTCCACTCGCGGAAAAGGTGCGCGAGGAAATGCGGCCCGGAGGCCGCTACGAGTATGTCAAGCCCGACGAGCGCAAGACGATCGAAAAGAAGCTCGCGGACATGACCGCGCTGTTCGAGGAGGCCGGCGCGGTCGCGAACATGAAGCAGACCCAGAAGGTCGCGCTCTTCAACGCTCAGGAAACCGTCAACTCGATCCTGACCCGCCGCGACCGCGACCGCGTGATCTGCAAGCACGAAGCGCCGCTCGGCTCGCACATTCCGGTGACCACCTGCCACACCTACGCGCAGGAGGTCGAGGCGCACGAAGGCACGCGCAAGCAGATGGAAGACTGGGGCCGGCCGCAATGCGTCGGCGCCAATCCCGTCTGCGGAGGGCGGTAGTCTCGCGGCCGTTGCCGGCTGCTGCGAGAGCACGGTTGGCCCTCGATCGATCCGGTCCCCAAGGAGTCTCAACCGGTCCGGCTCGCCCGCCGCATGCAGCGGCGCCACGCCCGCGCTAGCATCGTGCGCGACGAGCCGGCCTCCACACCGGCGAGCGAGCGCCATGCAAATCGCTGGACGCTGCCATTGCGGCAATCTTTCGTTCACGCTCGACTGGACGCCGGAGCCGGACACGATTCCGGCGCGAGCCTGCACCTGCTCGTTCTGCACCAGGCACGGCGGCGTCTGGACCTCGTGTCCCTCGGGCTCGCTCGTCGTCCGGGTCGCCGATCCCGCGCTCGTCCATGCCTACGCCTTCGGAACGCGAACGGCGGATTTCCACGTCTGCTCGTGCTGCGGCGTGGTACCGCTCGTCACCAGCCGCATCGACGGGCGGCTGCACACGGTCGTCAGCGTCAACGCTTTCGAAGGCGTCGATACGTCCCTCATTTGCAGGATGCCCTCGCACGTGGATGGCGAAAGCGAACGCGAGCGCCTGGCGCGGCGCAGGCGCAACTGGATCGGCGATGTCACGTTTGTGCACGGCGCATGATCGGCGCGACGGCAGGCAGGCTGACGAACCGCGATAAACGGCGTGCCCGCGCGCTGCGCGCACAGGCGGCGGCGGCATCACTCGTGCTCCTTGCTCTTGCGCTGCCGGCAAAGGATGCGCACGCGCGCACCGTGTGGCGTTGCCTGCGCGATGGCACCGTGAGCCTCGCGACGGCTCCGGAGCCGGGCTCGAAGTGCACGGCACGCGTGCTTGACGACGACGCGCCGCTGCTGCCGAATCTCTGGGGCAGCATGGGCGTGTTCAGCGGCACCCTGTACAAGCGCGAGCAGAACGGAGTTACCGTCTACGGCACGCGCAAGCTGCCGGGCTCGACCGAGGTGCTGAAGTTCACCGTCGCGACGCCGGCCACGTCGCCCGCGCACGCGGGCCTCGGCCGCGTCGGCAAGCCGCAGCTCGGTATCTATCGCGCGGAGTTCCGCAAGGCCGCGCGCGCGACCGGGCTCGACGAAGCTTGGCTGCGATCGATCGCGCACGCCGAAAGCGCGTACGCGGCCGACGCGGTGTCCTCCAAGGGCGCGCGCGGCGTCATGCAGCTGATGCCGGAAATAATCGACGCGTACGGCGTCCGCGATCCGTTCTCGGCGAGTGAATCGATCATGGCGGGCGCACGGCACCTGAGAGCGCTCGAGGCGCAGTACGGCGGCGATCGCCTGCTCGTCGCCGCCGCGTACAACGCCGGCACCGGTGCCGTCACGGAATACGGCGGTGTGCCACCGTATGTCGAGACACAGGAATACGTCGCCAAAGTCGGCGCGCTCTACGGGCGCTACCGCGAGGCGATGGGTCTGCCGCCGCGAACGCTCGAGCTGAAGCCCGCGCAGTAACGCGCGTGCAAGCCGCGCGCGCGCGTCGTTTGGACGAGACGTGCGACTCCGCCATCGGCTCATCCAGCATTTCGCCGTGTTTCGTGAATCGAGCGCGCATTCCGCATATGCGCACGCTGCGCGTGCGCCTGTAGAATTTCCTGCTTTGCATCGATGCGTATTCATTGATGGCTCCACGCAGCAAGAGGAACAAGCCGCGCCCGCTCGAAGCGCTCGGCATCGGTCCGGCGGAAGAAAGCGTCTACGAATGCTTGCTCGATCGCCCCGGCGCGACCGCGCCCGAGGTCGCCCGCGCGCTCACGCTTCCGACGCAGAAGGCGCAGCGCCTGCTCGGAGCGATCGAGGCGAAGGGGCTTGCCACGCACTCGCCGGAGCGCCCGCGTCGCTACATTCCGGCGGCGCCGGACATCGCGATGGAGGCGCTGATCCTGAAGCGCGAAGAGCTCCTGCAGAACGCACGGGCCCGCGTGCAAGAGCTGAAGGAGCGCGCCGCCACGCACCGCCAGGGCGAGCAGGAGCAGATCGTCGAGCTGATCGTGAGCCGCGAGGCGCAGATCCAGGCGTTCGATCAGCTCCGCCTCGGCGCGCGTCGCGAGATCGCCTGCCTGACGCGCCCGCCCCTGCTCATCACGCAGCTCCGATCGCCGGATGATCCGCCGCCATCGAAGGATCCGCGCGGACTGATGCGTCGCTGCATCGTCGATCGCGACTACATCGAGATGCCGGGCGCGATCGAGACGATCCGCTACGAAGTCGAAACCGGCGAGCAGACGCGCTTCTTCCCGAAGCTCCCGCTCAAGCTCGTGCTCGCGGATCATCGCACCGCGCTGATCCCGCTGAATCCGCAGGTTCCGGATACGCCGTCGCTGCTGGTGCGCTCCTCGGCCCTGCTCGAAGCGCTGTACGCGCTGTTCGAGCTGCTCTGGCAGCACGCCGCGCCGATCTGGTTCACCCGCGACGGCACGCTCAAGACCGGTGATCCCGACGCGTGGCCGACGCCCGAAGCCGAGGACGTGCTCGCGCTGCTCGCGGCCGGTCTGAACGACAAGACGATCGCGCACCGGCTCGGGCTGTCGCTGCGCACGCTCAAGCGGCGCATCTCCGACATGATGCGGCGCCAGCACGCGCGCACGCGCTTCCAGCTCGCCTGGTCTATCAAGCACGGGCCCGCGAGCGCGAGGATCGGCGAGAGGAAGCGCACGAACCATCGATAGCGCGGCGCAATGCCGCACGCGGCACGCAGAGTCCGCGCAGAAACTCCGTCGAACCTCGCGACGATCTTCGCGTTCAGCTTCGCCGCATCGCGGCTGGCACGAACGTGCCATGTCGTGTACGTGCCAGAAAACGCATTGAATTCGCTGTCGCGGCGATGAAAATGAAAACACCCGCCGCGCAGCGTGGATGCGCGCGCCGCATCACCATCAGCGAGGAGCCCATGCACATCGACCCCATCCCGCGCATCCGCGCGAGAAGCCTGCCGCTGGCCGCTTGCCTGCTCGCTGCGCTCGCCACGGCGCACGCGGATGCCGCTGCCGAGCGTCACCGCTCGATGAACGACAACGGTTTCGCGCACCCGACGGGCGCACTGCCGGTGACGAGCTGTGCCGACGACGGCAGCGCCGGCACGCTGCGCAGCGTCGTCGCCGGCGCCGTAAGCGGTGACACGATCGATCTCACGTCGCTCACCTGCGGAACGATCACGCTCGAGAGCGGCGCGATTCCGATCGCCGTCGACGAGCTGACCATCGTCGGTCCCGGCGCGAATCAGCTGACGATCGACGGCGCCGATCTCGACCGCGTCATCACGCACAACGGCACGGGTACGCTCGCGATCAGCGGCGTGTCGATCGTGCACGGCCGCAACGCGACCGGCTCCGGGCTCGGCGGCTGCATCTATTCGGCGGGCCCGGTCAGGCTGACGTCGACGACGGTCGCGTCGTGCTCGACATTGGGAGGATCGGGCTTCTTCGCCGGAGGCGGCGGCCTCGTCGCCGTCGGCGGCCTC
This sequence comes from uncultured Rhodanobacteraceae bacterium, assembly GCA_966248875.1. Classification (GTDB taxonomy): domain Bacteria; phylum Pseudomonadota; class Gammaproteobacteria; order Xanthomonadales; family Rhodanobacteraceae; genus Dokdonella_A. The sequence continues at coordinate 4,259 of CBINBI010000098.1, read as the reverse complement.
ACGCTCGAATCGAGCACGATCAGCGGCAACGTCGCCGAGCGCGCCGGCACCGGCAACTATGTCGTGATCGGCGGCGCGGCATTCGTCGTCGGCAGCGCCACCGTCGTCGACAGCACGATCTCCGGCAACGCCACCGTGGGGCTCGACGGCACCAGCGGCTACAAGACTTACGGCGGCGGCCTCGTCGTCAACGGGCCGCTCGTCGTCAGCAACAGCACGATCGCTTTCAACGCGGCGGGTCGCGGCGCCGGCGGCATCTTCAGCCTCGGCTACGGCATCGAGATGCAAAGCTCGATCGTCGCGAACAACATCTCGCCCTACGCGGGGTATTTCTCCGCGGACATCGGCGGCTACGGCTCGATGACCGGCGCGAACAATCTCATCATCGCGTCCGATCTCATCGTGCCTGCGGACACGCTGAATGCGGATCCCGCGCTGCTGCCGCTCGCCGACAACGGCGGCCCGACCGAAACGCACGCGCTGGCGCCCGACAGTCCGGCGATCGACGTCGGCAACAACGCCGCGAGCCTCCCCTTCGATCAGCGTGGCCCCGGCTACCTGCGCGTCTCGGGCCTCGCCGCCGACATCGGCGCGTTCGAGCTGCAGCAGACGTTCGCAGTGCCCACCGTCGCGAAGAGCTTCGTGCCGGACACGATCGGCGTGCAGGATCCCACCACGCTGACGATCACGCCCAGCAACGCGAACCCGCTCGCGGCAACGCTGACCGCGGACCTCGTCGACAACCTGCCGTCGCCCGTCGTCGTCGCCGATCCGCTATCGGCCACGACGACATGCCCCGGCGGCTCCGTCGTCGCGACAGCCGGCGGCACTTCAGTCACGCTGACGACGGGTGCGCAGATTCCGGCGGACGACAGCTGCACGGTCACCGTCACGGTGACTTCGGCGACGGCCGGCACATTCACCAACGTCATTCCGGCTGGCGCGCTGCAAACGGATCAGGGCGCCGATGCAAGCCCCGCCAGCGCAAGCCTGACGGTCACGTCGGACGCACCGACGCTGACGAAGTCGTTCTCGCCTGATCAGATCACCGCGGGAACGACCACGCAGCTCACACTCACGCTCGGCAACGCGAATCCGGTCGCGGGGACGCTGACGGCTGATCTTTCGGACGTGCTGCCGCCTTCGCTCAGCGTCGCCGATCTCTCCGGCGCGACGACGACATGCCCCGGCGGAACGGTCGATGCCGAAGCCGGCGCGACGACGGTGACGCTCGCAGCCGGTGCGGAAATTCCGGCCGAGGCGAGCTGCACGGTGACGGTCTCGGTCAACGCGATCCTGCCCGGCGTCTTCACCAACACGATCCCGGCCGGAGCGCTCCAGACCACGCTGGGCAGCAGCGCAGTCGCTGCCAGCGCGAACCTCACCGTCACCGAAGACACCGATCACATTTTCGCCGACGGTTTCGACGCGCCCGCGGCGTCGGCTGACTGAACACGAACGAGAGCATGCAATGAAAGCAGAGTCGTCACGCCTTCCCCTGTTTGCCGCGCTGTGCGCACCGCTACTCGGAGCAGCGCTCGCCGGCGCGACGGAAACTCGCGCCGTCCGCATGGCGACGTCCCGGAACGCGGTGCGGCCGCCGGCGACGCACGGCTTCGCATCTCCCCGCGATCCCTCTCCCGCCTGGATCGAGCAGAAAGTGACGGCGAGCGATGGACAGGCGGACGACCAGTTCGGCTTGCACTCGGTCATCGACGGCGACACGGCGCTGGTGTCAGCGCCGCTCGCTCCGGGCGGAACGTGGCAGGGTGTCGTGTACGCGTTCGAGCGCATCGACGGCGAGTGGGTCGAGCGCCAGCGCATCACGGCGAGCGACGCCGCGCCGAGCAACCAGTTCGGCGGATGGCTTGCGCTCGTCGGCGACACCGCGTTCATCGGCGCACCCGAAGCTCCCGGCGTAGGCGGTCCCGACGACCGCAAAGGCGCCGCCTACGTCTTCACGCGCACGGGCGGCAGCTGGTTCCAGACGCAGAAGCTCACCCTCGACGACGGCGCGCCGCTCGATCAGTTCGGCGGCGTCCTCGCGTTCGACGGCACCACGGCGATGATCTCGTCGAATGACTACAGCAACGGTGCCCAGGGCGCGGTCTATGTGTTCACCCGCCAGGGCGGCATCTGGACGCGGACGCAGAAGATCACCGCCGAGGGCGACACGCCGCCGGGCAGTTTCGGCGGCAGCCTCGCCGTGTCGGGCGACACCGCTTTCATCGCGGCGCTCAACTACAACCCGGACAATGCCGAAGGCTGGGTGTACGTGCTCGAGCGCGACACGGGCGGGCAGTGGCACCAGGTGCAGACGATCATCTCGCCGAACGCGACGACCGGCGACTACTTCGGCGATTCGATCGCATTCAACGGCACGACGGCATTGATCGGCGCACCCGGCACGACGGTCGGCGAAAACGTCTGGCAGGGCGCCGTCCACGTCTACGTCCGCGGCGATGAAGGCACCTGGCAGCCCACGCAGCTGCTGACCGCCTCCGGCGGCATGGATCACGACATCTTCGGCTTCGTCGCGATGCACGGGCACACGGCGCTCGTCGGCGCGCAGCGCGCCGACAATCACGTCGGCGCCGCTTATGTGTTCCGCGAGACGGACCGCGTCTGGACGGAGGTGCAGAAGCTCACACCGAGCGACGGCGTGCCGGACGACTATTTCGCGCCGGGACAGATCGCCATTTCCGACACGACCGCGGTGGTCGGCGCCTGGGGTGCCGCGCCCGGCGGCAACACGAATCAGGGCGCCGCGTACTTCTACGACAACGACGGCATCTTCGCGAGCGGCTTCGACGGCGCGACGCCTCCCTGACCTCTCGTACCCGCGAGACGCGGGTGATGCAACGGCTCGACGCGAGCTCCCCATGATCGACGTCGATGCAGCGACGCCGTCCGGACGGACGGCGTCTTTTTTTCTGCGCCGCCCCGCCCTCGTCGAGCCAGGAACGGCCGTGGCACGCAAAACCGGACCCCCGACGCCGGCCAGTCGCGCAGCGTGCATGGGCGGTGGTAGGCTGGCGCTGCGTCCGATCCCCGAACACGGACCGCCGGCCGGGAGGCCGCCGCCATGATCAATCCAAGACGCCTGCTGGACGAAGACGACGAATCCGATCTGCCGGACGATCTGCTCGAAAGCATCGAGGACACGCCGAGCGAGGAAGACGACTTCGGCGACGAGACGCAGCGCGACGAAGACTTCGCCGCCGAGGAAGGACTCGAGCAGGACGACTTTATCGATCCGCGCGGCGAGGACTTCGGCGACGACGACATCGATTGAAGCCGGTGCCAGGCTGAGATTCGCGCGCCGGCGCTAGCCGCTTTCTTCGACCGCGCGCACTTCGCGCGTCTGGCGCACCATCGCGAGCAGCATCGAGACGGGCGCGGGCTTGCCGAGAAAATCGTGGAATCCCGCCTCCCAGGCGCGCGCGCTGGTCTGTGCGTCCGACTGCCCGGTCACGGCTACGATGCGAAGATCCGCGAGATCCGGGTCGGCACGCAGGCGCCGCGCGACTTCGTAGCCGTCGAGCCCGGGCATTTCGAGATCGAGCAGCACGACGCCGGGCCGATGCTCCCTGCACAGCGAGAGCGCGTCCAGCCCGTCACCGCAGGTGTACACCGTATAGCCTTTCGCTTCGAACAGCGCCGCGAACGATGCGCGGATCTCGCCGTCGTCGTCCGCGATCACGATGATGTTGTCGTTGGTCCGCATGCGCCCGGCACCGCGGTGCCGCCCCTGTTCCGGATAACGGCAGGACTGTACCCTGTTTTGGCGCTGGGGACCGGAATGGATGTGTTTAGCGCGTGGTTGACGCGGTTGCAGCCGGCCCCCATCTTCAACGCGGTGAACGGTCGCGCCGCGCGGCCCTGAAACGAAAACGGAGCATCATCATGGCAACGGGCTGGGCCGGCGAAGGCGCCGTGCAGGACCAGATCGACTCGACCGTGGAAGACGCCGTCCGGCGCGCACGCAGCCGGCTTCCGCGAGGCCGCAGCCTGAAGCGTTGCGAAGAGTGCGAAGCGCCGATTCCGGAAGCGCGGCGCAAGGCCGTGCCGGGCGTGCGCCTCTGCGTCGCCTGCCAGGACGCGCTCGACCGCGAGGAGCGCGCGTTCAGCGGCTACAACCGCCGCGGCAGCAAGGACAGCCAGCTGCGCTGAGCGCGATGCGCGCCCTCGGCGCGTTCCCTCGGCTTCGTGATCGCTCGCACAACGCGCAATTTCCCGCTCAGCCCGGACGCGGCGCG
>CBINBI010000097.1:0-10036 GCA_966248875.1 uncultured Rhodanobacteraceae bacterium | reverse complement strand
GCGCTCGCGCGCGGCGAGCTGCACTGCATCGGCGCGACCACGCTCGACGAGTACCGCAAATACATCGAGAAGGACGCCGCGCTGGAGCGGCGCTTCCAGAAGGTGTTCGTCGGCGAGCCGAGCGTCGAGGACACGATCGCGATCCTGCGCGGACTCAAGGAAAAGTACGCCGTGCATCACGGCGTCGAGATCACCGATCCCGCGATCGTCGCGGCGGCGACGCTGTCGCACCGCTACATCACAGACCGCCAGCTGCCGGACAAGGCGATCGACCTTATGGACGAAGCCGCGTCGCGCATCCGCATGGAGATCGACTCCAAGCCCGAAGAGCTCGACCGCAAGGAGCGGCGCCTGATCCAGCTCAAGATCCAGCGCGAGGCCTTGAAGAAGGAGACGGATGCGGAGTCGAAGCAGCGCCTTGCCGATCTCGAAAAGGAGATCGGCTCGCTCGAGCGCGAGTATTCGGATCTCGAGGAAGTGTGGAAATCCGAGAAGGCGACGCTGCAGGGCGCGACCAAGATCAAGGAGCAGATCGAGCAGGCCAAGCTCGATCTCGAGGCCGCGCAGCGCCGGCAGGACTACGCGAAGATGAGCGAGATCCAGTACGGGCGCATTCCGGAGCTGGAGAAGCAGCTCAAGGCCGCGCAGGAAGCCGAGAAGAAAGGTTTCACGCTGCTGCAGGACCGTGTCACCGCGGAGGAAATCGCGGAAGTCGTCTCGCGCTGGACCGGCATTCCGGTCTCGAAGATGCTCGAAGGCGAGCGCGAAAAGCTGCTGCGCATGGAAGACGAACTGCACAAGCGCGTCGTCGGCCAGGATGAGGCCGTGCACGCGGTCGCCGATGCGATCCGCCGCTCGCGCGCGGGGCTTTCCGATCCGAACCGGCCGAACGGCTCGTTCCTGTTTCTGGGCCCCACCGGCGTCGGCAAGACCGAGCTTTGCAAGGCGCTCGCCGAGTTCCTGTTCGATTCGTCGGACGCGATGGTGCGCATCGACATGAGCGAGTTCATGGAGAAGCACTCCGTGAGCCGCCTGATCGGCGCGCCGCCGGGTTATGTCGGCTACGAGGAAGGCGGCTACCTCACCGAAGCGGTGCGCCGGCGTCCGTACAGCGTGATCCTGCTCGACGAAGTCGAGAAGGCGCATCACGACGTTTTCAACGTGCTGCTGCAGGTGCTGGACGACGGCCGGCTCACCGACGGCCAGGGCCGCACGGTCGACTTCCGCAACACGGTCATCGTGATGACGTCGAATCTCGGCTCGCAGCTGATCCAGGAATACGCGGGCGACACCGAGGAGGATTACACGAAGATGAAAGCCGCCGTGATGGGCGTCGTGCAGGCGCACTTCCGGCCCGAGTTCATCAACCGGCTCGACGAGATCGTCGTGTTCCGCGCGCTCGACAAGTCGCAGATCCGCAAGATCGCGCGCATCCAGACCGAGTATCTCGCCAGGCGCCTTGCGGAGCGTCAGCTCAAGCTCACGCTGACCGACAAGGCGCTGGATCTCCTGGGCAACGTCGGCTTCGATCCGGTCTACGGCGCGCGGCCGCTGAAGCGTGCGATCCAGCAGCAGCTCGAGAATCCGCTCGCGAAGGAGATCCTGGAAGGGAAGTTCCAGCCGGGCGACACGGTCGCGGTGGATGCCGCGGGCGGACACCTCATGTTCGAGCGTCGCGCGTGACGTCGCTTATGCGAGCGTGATGCGCGCGCGACGTTGCGGCGCGCGACGGGCACGCTCATGGATTCTGCGTGGCAGCCCTCTCCCGCGGCGCGGGAGAGGGCGGGATGCATCACTCGAAATCGCGCGTCACGCGCAGGCCGATCGTCCGCGGCCGCACCGGCACGATGTACGTCTGCGCTCCGCAGGTCGCGGTCGCGCATTCGGAGTAGCGCGCAAGCTGCCCGCGGTTGTCGAAGGCGTTCTTGAGGAACACGTCGAAGCTCCACAGGTCCTTCTTGACGCCGGCGGCGAAATCCACGGTGCCGTAGCCCGGCATGTCGCCGGTGATGTCGCGCTCCGCCAGGCGCAGGTCTGAGCGGCGCCGCCCTTCGAAGAATCCGGCGGCCTGGACGTAGCTCTCCATGCCGTGCCAGTCGAAGGCGTAGCGCGCCGTGACGTTGCCCTTGTACTTCGCGGTCAGCGGCAGCTCCGTGCCCTTCGGCGCCTGCGGGTCCGGACAGCGCGTGACCGGATTGCCGGCCTCGTCGGTGAAGCCGCAGTAGTTCTCGGTCAGCTCCGAGTGGTACCAGGCGAGGCCGGCGGACAGGGTCAGGTTGTACGTGGCGGCCCAGGCGACATTCGTCTCCAGTCCCCGGATGCGCGCCTGGTTCGCATTCTTGATCTCGGTGAGGCCGTTCTGGCCGAGGATCGCGAACTGGAAGTCCTTCCAGTTCTCCTGGAACACGGCGCCGTTCCAGAGCAGATGGCGATCGAGCCATTCGGTCTTCCAGCCGAACTCGTAGTTGTCGAGATAGTCCGCCTTGTACGGCGGCAGCGTCGAGCGGCGGTTGATGCCGCCCGGGCGGAAGCCCTGCGACCACGTCGCATAGATCATCTTGTCCGCGTCAAGCTTGTAGGTGAGGTTGGCCTTGCCCAACGCGTCGTTTTCGCTGGTGCTCTTGTCGAGATCTCGGCACGGCGCGCCATGGAACGGCTTCGGATCGAAGCAGGTCGCCTCGCCCTGCGAGGTGCTGAAGCCCGGCGCGAAGCCGAAGAATCCTTCCAGGCTGTTGTCGGTCCAGAAGTAGCGGCCGCCGAGCGTGCCGGTCAGGCGTTCGGTGAAATCGAAGCTCATCTCGCCGAACACGGCCTTGTCGTTGTCCTCGCGCACCTGCTGAGTCAGCCAGAGTGTGTCCGGATGCCCGGTGATGGAGAGATCCGCGCCGAGCCCGTCGACGATGTATTGCTGGTTGATGTCGTGCTTCTGCCGCTCGTCGAACAGGCCGAGCACGAAGCGGAATCGGTCCTCGCGCGGCGAGGCGATGCGCAGCTCGTTGCTGACCTTGCGGTAGCCGTCCTTGCCGGTGATGTGCTGCGCGGGATTGATGAGGTTGCCCGCGTCGTCGTAGATGTAGGCGCCGTAGCCGAACAGCGTGTCGTACCAGAACGCGTAGTCGGCATAGTCCTGGTGGTAGCTGTCGTCGCGATCGAGGTTCGCGTAGGCGTAGACGACATCGAAATTGCCGATCTTGCCCTGCACGGTCAACGCGGCCTGTATCCAGCGGTCGTTGAAATCCTCGGGATAGAAGTGCGTGACTTCGAGGTCGCCTACCGAAGGATCGAACGCCGTGATGCCCTGCGCGTTCTGGTTCTGCCCCATGACCGTCGGCGTGATCGACCAGCTGTCGTCGAGATCGATCCTGAGCGCGGCGCGCGCGCCCTGCGTGTTGACGCTGTTGTAATCGTCGCGCGCGCGGTCGGCGTTGTCGTCGGTGATGCCCGATGTCGGATACGTGCGCGTGCCGAACACGTTGTCGATGTAGCCTGCGTCCTGCTTGCTCCAGGCGACCACGCGCAGCGCGGACGACGGCGTGATCGGTACGTTGGCATAGCCCTGCGTCACGTAGCCGATGCCGCCGTGATCGACCGCGTTCACCTCGGTCTCGACGCTGGCCGAAAACGCGCCGGGATCGGGCTTGTTGGTGATGATGCGGATCGTGCCGGACTGCGAGCTCGCGCCGTACAGCGTGCCCTGCGGGCCTGCCAGCGATTCGACCCGGTCGATGTCGTAGATGTTGATGTCGAGCGAGCCCTGGATCGTCGTGATCGGCTGCTCGTCCAGATACATGCCGACGCTCGGCAGCGGGCCCGAGTGGTTGCCATTGCTGCCGCTCGCGACGCCGCGCATGTAGACCTGCGTGAATCCGAGATAGAGGTTCTGGATCGAGACGCTCGGCAGGAGCTTCACGTAGTCGCCGAGGTCGGCGACGTTCATCTCACGCAGCTTGTACGTGTCGAGCACGTCCATGCTGATCGGCACGTCCTGCACGTTCTCGGCGCGCTTCTGCGCGGTCACGGTGATGCCGCCGAGCTCCTGCGCCTTGCGCTGCGCGTCCGGCGCGCCTTCGGCCTGCGGCGCGGGCGGCTCCTGCTGCTCGTCCGCCGCCGCCAGGGTCGGCGCCCAGCAGGCGAGATGGATCGCTGCCGCGAGTGGCACGCGGGCGAGCGCGCGGCGGCTCGGACCGCTGCGTCGCGGATTCGGTGTTCGGTGTTTCATCGGCAAGGCCCCTCCCAAGGTTGCGTCAGGAAAACGTGATTAGCCGCGCGGCTATCCGGTCGCGTCGCCGCGCGGAGCGCGCCAGTCCGCGAGCGCGGGACCCAGCGCGTCCTCGAGCGGGCCGAGCCACGGCTCGTAATGCCGCCATTGATCGACGCCGCTGGTGTAGATCGGCCGGCGCACCTGCTCGGAACTCGCCGTGCGCACGGGCCGCTCGTTCTCGAAAAAGCTGAGGCACGCGTCCTCGAACGGCAGGCCGCAGTAGTCGAGCAGCCGGCGCACCTCGCGCTCGGTGTCCCGCACCATGTCCTCGTAGATCACGCGATGGATGCGACCGGGCAGCACCGCGTCGAAGTGCGCCATCGTGTCGACGTAGTCGCGGTAATAGCGGCCGAGGTCTTGGAGCGAGTAGGCGAAGTTCTGCCCGCGCGCGAAATGCTGCTTGAAGTTCGACAGGCAGCACGCGAGCGGATGCCGCCGCGCGTCGATGATCTTCGCGTGCGGCAGCACCAGCCGGATCAGGCCGATGTGCATGAAGTTGTTCGGCATCTTGTCGATGAAGAGCGGCCTGCCGAGCTTGCGATGGATGTGCGTGCGCTCGATGTACTGCTCGCCGAGCACACGGAGCTCGGCTGCGTCCATGCGCGCGAGCGCTTCGTGGTAGGTGCCGTTGCGCGCGCTCGCGCGCAGCATGCGCGTGATCGAGATGATCTCCGGCAGTTCCATCGTGCCTTCCACCGCCGAGTGGCTGGCGAGGATCTGCTCGATCAGCGTCGAGCCCGCGCGCGGCAGGCCGACGATGAATATCGGGTCCGGCGCGTCGCAGCCGGTGCCTTCGCGCGCGCGGAAGAACTCCGCGGTGTAGACCTCGCGCACGCGTGCGAGGCGGGCCGTAGTGTCGTCGGCGTTGTACGGTAACTGCGAAAGGCGCAGCGCGTTGCCGCGGGCGTAGTGCGAGAACGACGCGGCGTAGTCGGCCCGGTCCTCGAGCGCCTTGCCGAGCGCGAACTCTAGGTGCAGCCGGTGTTCCGGCGCGAGATCGTCACGTGACAGCGCTTCGCGCATGCGCGCGATCTCCGCATCGTCGAAACGGAACGTCTTGAGGTTGGCGAGGCTCCAGTACGCCTCGCCGAACACCGGATCGAGCGCGATGCAGCGCCGATAGGCGTCGATCGCGCGCTCGGTGTGCCCGGCGGTCTTCAGCGCGTGGCCGTAGCTCAGCCAGACGGCCGCGTGCCGCGGCTCCTCGGCGAGCAGCCCGGCATAGAGCGTGATCGCGGACTCGTATTCGCCGATGCGGCACAGCACGGCGGCCTTCAGCGCGCGATGCGCCGGGTCGGACGCATCCTCGCGCTGAAGGCGATCGAGCTCGGCCAGCGCCTCGACCGGCTTGTTGAGCCGGTGCAGCACGACGGCGTAGTGATAACGCGCTTCGCGAAAACCGGGTGCGAGCTCGAGGCAGCGTTCCAGCAGGCGTTCGGCGTCCTCGCCGCGGTCGAGCCGCATCGCGACCTCGGCCAGCATGCGGATGGCGACGACGTCGGTCGGAGCCTGCCTCAAGTGCGCGCGCAGGCGCGCCTCGGCTTCCGGAATGTCATTTGCGTGAAGCGCGGCGGCAGCGCGCATCAGCGCGGCGTCGTGAATCGCGTGGCGCACGTGCTCGAGGTAGGCCGCCGCGGCGCCGGTGCGATCGCCTGCCGCGTCGAGCCGGTCGGCAAGCTCGCGCCAGGCCTGTGGCCGCGCAGGATCGCGGGCGAGGGTACGCCGCAGCGACGCGATCGCATCCACGGTCCTGCCGGTGGCGCCTGCAGCAACACTCATGCGTCGATGGACGTTTCGTACGGATCGGCGGCTGCCCTGCGCAGCCGGCCGGCGTGATCGCATCGCGCCTGCCGGCGCGTGCGCTCGCCGCGGCGCCACTCTCGTGCACGCGTCGGCGCGTTGTCAAACCGGATGCGGCGATTCGCGACGCGTTCGACGTTCTGGCGAAAGGCGCACAACTAGGGAGTCGCAACACGCGATTCGCGCATCGTTGCACGCCTTTCGGCCTCGTGTTGCGGAGAAAAGCAGGCGCGGTGCGGGGAGCGCGCGGGTCAGCGTGCCGGCGATTTCGTCACCAGCACCTTCTGCCACTGCAGGAAGGCTGCGAACGGTGCGAGCAGGCGCGCGGCCTTGCCGATGCGGATGCCGCGCCGCATGAGGCCGTGCTCGAACTGCTCGCCGCGGAGGAAGCGCACGGCGTGGCCGCGGAACATCTCGCGGATCTCAGCCGGGCGCGAGGCCCAGGGATAGCCTTCGCGGCGGCGGAAGTCACCGAACAGGCGGCGCGTGTGGTAATCGCGCAGCCGGTACGGGCTCGGTGTCGCCAGGCAGATCGTGCCGCCCGGTCTCGCCGCGCGCAGCAGCTCCGCGCCGAACTGCCGGCGCGACTCGGGCGAGCCGAGGTATTCGAGCACGGAGATGCAGAGCACGAGATCGTGCGAATCGGGCTCCACCGGAAACGGCTTGCCCGCCTCGACGTGCTCGAAGCGCACGCGGTCGTCGAGGCCGTAGCCCTGCGCGCGCACTCTGGCCGCGGCGATCGAGCGGGCGTTCGGGTCGATGCCGAGCACGCTCGGGCCGCCGAGCCCGCTCGCAAGCGCGACGGCGATCGTCGTCGCACCGGTCCCGCAGCCGACGTCGAGCACGCGGCCGACACGGCCGACGTAGCGCTCGAGCAGCTTGCAGATGCTGGCGAGGTGAAGATCGACACGGGCGACTTCCCGCTCGATCAGCGAGTCGTACGCGCGCACCTCGCGCGTGTAGGCGGTGCCGGCCTGTCCGTCGTGGAAATCGAGCGTGCCCGCGCCTTCGCGGATCATTTCGCGAAACTGCGACAGAAACGGCTCGCTCATCGAACGCACGTTCATCGGCCCCCTCAGCTTCCACACCCACAGGATGATACGTGATCGCCCTGGCGCGGGACGGCTCGCCGATGCGCGCAGCCGGCGCGAGGGGTCTTGCTTTTTTGCGCCGGAGCCGCACTCTCGGCACATTGCGCCCCGGGTGGGCGCGTCCGGACAAAGGGGGTTGCATGCCGATCTACGAGTTCGAATGCGGGGCGTGCGGCGATACGTTCGAGCGCCTGCAGAAGCTTTCCGATGCCGATCCGACCCACTGCCCGGCCTGCGGCGCCGAGCGCGTGAAACGGCGCGTCACCGCGCCCGCGTTCCGCCTGGCCGGCAGCGGCTGGTACGAGACCGATTTCAAGAAGGACGGCGACCGCAAGCGCAACCTCGCCGTCAAGGACGATGCCCCGGCGCCCGCCGCCAAGGCTGACGGGGGCGACAAGAAGGGAGACGGCGCCGCAAAAGACAAGGCCATCGCCAGCCAGAAGAGCGCATCGCCTCCCACGAAAACCGAGAGCGCCACCGCCTGATCCGGCGGCTCCGCCGCGCGGCGTTGCCCTTCGTTCATGGGCCTCGTCTAGACTCTCTGCCGGTTCACACCGACCACCCGCAGGGAGAGGAACATGCACAAGACCGTCAGCGTGCTCGCGGCTCTGGCCCTTTCAACCACCGCCGCCGCAGCAGCCGCGGCGCAACCCGCCGTTCCGGCCGCCATGGCGATTGCCGCCGCAGCCAGCGCCCAGCACCACGACGGCTGGCGCCCCGGTCCCGGCTGGGATCGCGACATCGACGTGCGTTGCGCGAGCCAGGACTATCGCTACAGGATGTGTCAGGTCGACACGGGCCAGGGCGGCCGCGTGCACCTGGTGCGGCAGATCTCCAAGACGCGCTGCTTCGAGGGCCGCACGTGGGGCTGGAACCGCGCCGGCGTCTGGGTCGACGGCGGTTGCGAAGGCGTGTTCCGGGTCCAGCGGCGCTGGGCGGGCGGTCCGGTGGCGGGTCCTGGCGGCCAATGGCGTCCGGGTCCGGGCTGGGACAAGACCATCAACGTCCACTGCGCCAGCGGCGGCTACAGCTACAAGATGTGCCTGGTGGACACCGGCCGCGGCAGCCGCGTCCGGGTCTCGCGGCAGATCTCGAAGACGCGTTGCGTCGAAGGCCAGACCTGGGGCTGGAATCGCGCCGGCGTCTGGGTCGACCGCGGCTGCGAGGCGATTTTCACAGTCGAGCGCCGCTGGCGCTGACCGACGGCCGAAGGAGTGAGGAAACGCCCGCCGCACGGCGGGCGTTTTCTTTGCGGCGCCCGTCCATCGTCTCCGTCGTGTCCGCGAAAGCCGGGACCCAGCCGTTTCACGCCTCGGACGCAATCGCGTCCGCTGATCCGGAACGCTCCGCCGCCCGCCGTTGCAGCGCAGCAACTTCCTCCGTAGCATTTCGCGCCTTCCGGCGCCGACCGGCGCGACAGCCACGAATCATGCGCACCCACTACTGCGGTCTCGTCGACGAGACCCTGCTCGGCCGCCCCGTCACGCTCTGCGGATGGGTCGACACGCGCCGTGACCACGGCGGCGTGATCTTCATCGACCTTCGCGACCATGAAGGTGTGGTGCAGATCGTCGTGGACCCTGACAACGCGAAGGCTTTCGCGATCGCGAGCGACGTCGGCTACGAATACTGCCTGCGCGTGGCCGGCACGGTGCGCCGCCGCGTCAGCGTCAACGACCGCATCAGGACCGGCGCTTTCGAGGTGCTGGCTGATACGATCGAGGTGCTGAACGCCGCGCGCGACCTGCCGTTCGCGCTGCACGAGCACACGAACGAAGACCTCAAGCTCAAGTACCGCTACCTCGACCTGCGCCGCCCCGAGATGCAGCGCATGCTGCGCCGGCGCACCCGACTCGTCGCGGCCCTGCGCCGCTGGCTCGACGCGCGCGGTTTCCAGGACATCGAGACGCCGATCCTGACCAAGGCGACGCCCGAAGGCGCGCGCGACTACCTCGTGCCTTCGCGCGTGCATCCCGGCCAGTTCTACGCGCTGCCGCAGTCGCCGCAGCTCTTCAAGCAGCTTCTGATGGTCGCCGGCTTCGACCGCTACTACCAGATCGCGCGCTGCTTCCGTGACGAGGACCTGCGCGCCGACCGCCAGCCCGAGTTCACGCAGCTCGACATGGAGTTCGCCTTCGTCGACGAGCGCGGCGTGCAGGACGTCGTCGAGGAAATGATCCGCACGGTGTTCCGCGAAGTCGCCGGCGTCGAGCTCGCCGATCCGTTCCCGCGCCTCACTTACGCCGAGGCGATGCGGCGCTACGGCTCGGACAAGCCCGATCTTCGCATCGCGCTCGAGCTGGTCGACATCGCCGCGCACGTGGAGAACGCCGAGTTCAAGGTGTTCGCCGAGGCCGCGAGGAATCCGGACGGCCGCGTCGCGGCGCTGCGCGTTCCCGGCGGTGCGGATCTTTCGCGCAAGCAGATCGACGATCTCGGCACCCACGTCGCGAAATACGGTGCGAAGGGCCTCGCCTGGATGCGTGTCGAGGATCGCGCGAAAGGCCGGGACGGCGTCAACTCTCCGATCGCGAAATTCCTCGATGCAGCGACCGTCGCGAACATCCTCGACGCGACCGGTGCCGAGACCGGCGACATGATTTTCTTCGGCGCCGGCAGCTACAAGGTCGTTTCCGAGTTCATGGGCGCGCTGCGACTCAGGGTGGCGCGCGACCGCGGCCTCGTCGCGAACACGTGGGCGCCGCTCTGGGTCGTCGACTTCCCGATGTTCGAGTACGACGCCGAGGCGAAGCGCCACGTCGCCCTGCATCACCCGTTCACGGCGCCCAAGATCGATGACATCGCCGATCTCAGCGCGAACGCGATGATCGCGGTCTCGCGCGGCTACGACATGGTGCTGAACGGCAACGAGATCGGCGGCGGC
>CBINBI010000096.1:0-10408 GCA_966248875.1 uncultured Rhodanobacteraceae bacterium | reverse complement strand
TCCATGAAGAAGAAGGTCGCGATCAGCGACACCGGCAGCGAGAGCGAGATGATGAACGTACTCCACGCGTGGCCGAGGAAGAAGAAGATGATCAGGACAGCGAGCACGCCGCCAAGCAGCGCGTCGAACCTGACTTCGCTGAGTGCATGTTCGATGAAGATCGACTGATCCTCGATCGTCGAGAGCTTCGCGCCTCTCGGCAGCGAGTCCTTGAGCTTGGCGACCTGCGCGTTGACGGCCTTCGCGACGCTGACCGTGTTCGCGTCGCCTTCCTTGTAGATCGCGAGCTCGATCGCCTCGCGTCCGTCGATGCGCACGATGCCCTCGCGTTCCTTGTAGCCCTGCGTGACCGTGGCGATGTCCTTGAGGCGGATCGGCACGCCGCCGTCCATCTTGATCAGTAGCTCGCGCATCTCGTCGAGGCTTCTGAACTGGTTGATCGTGCGCACGAGAAAGCGCTGGCTGCCTTCGTCGATGCGCCCGCCGGACGCGTTGACGTTCTCGTTCTTGAGCCGCGTGATGACTTCGTTGATGTCGATGCCGAGGCGCGCGAGCTGCTGCTGGTCGATCGAGACGTCGATCTCGTCCTCGAGACCGCCGCCAACCTTGACCGCGGCGACACCGGCCACGGGCTCGATGCGCTTCTTGAGCTCGTCGTCGGCGAAGCGGCGCAGCTGCTTGAGCTGGATTTCACTGACGGCCGCGGGCGCGCAGTCCGTGCCCTGCCCCTTCGCGTCCGCAGCCTTTTCGCCTTGCGAGTCATCACGGTGGTCGCCGCCGCTGCAGGGATCGGTGGTCAGGCCGAGTCGGACGATCGGATCGGTGGACGGATTGAAACGCAGCAGCAGCGGCTTCTTCGCTTCAAGCGGCAGCTGCAGCGCGTCGAGCTTGTCCCGCACTTCGAGGCTCGCCATGTCCATGTCGGTGCCCCAGGTGAACTCGAGC
This sequence comes from uncultured Rhodanobacteraceae bacterium, assembly GCA_966248875.1. GTDB lineage: Bacteria > Pseudomonadota > Gammaproteobacteria > Xanthomonadales > Rhodanobacteraceae > Dokdonella_A. The sequence goes on along the minus strand of CBINBI010000096.1, from coordinate 9,463 downwards.
ACGACATCGGACTGGCCCGTGCGCGACACCGAGTGAACCTTGCGCACGTTCTTGACCACACCGACGGCTTCCTCGACCGGCTGGCTGATCAGGTTCTCGATTTCGAGCGGCGCCGCACCCTCGTACTCGGTGCGCACGGTCAGCGTCGGATAGGACAGATCCGGCAGCAGATTGACCTTGAGCCCGGACAGTCCGATCAGGCCGAACAGCACCATCGTCAGCGTCAGCATGCCGATGGTGACGCGCCGGCGCGTGGCCAGCTCCGGGAGGCTCACTTCGCGGGCTCCGTCGTCCTGGCCACCGTCTCTACCGGATTGAGCACGGTCACTTCGGTGCCGTCGCGCACGGCGTTGCGGCCGATCGTGATCACGCGCTCGCCGTCGGCGAGCCCCTCGCGGATCTCGACGCGGTCGCTCTCGGAATAGCCGATCTTGACGACGCGGCGCTTGGCGATGAAGAGCGGCGCCGGCGGCTTGGTGTTCTCGGCGGCCACCGCTTCGCCGGGTTTGCCCTTCACTTCCTTGGGCCTGTCCTTCGCCTCGTCCTTCTTCTTCGGCGCGGGTTCGATCACGAACACGGAGGCTTCGCCGTCCTCCTCGACCAGCGCCGAGCGCGGCACGACGAGCGCGTCGTGACGCTGGTCGTAGACGACGTCGATGCGGCCGAACATGCCGGGTTTGAGCGTCCTGGTCGGGTCGCGGAATTCGCAGGTCGCGCGGAACGTGCCGCTGGTCGCGTCGACGACCGGTGCGATGCGCGCGACTGTGCCCTCGAATGTCTGCTCGGGCAGCGCGTCGACGCGCAGGCGCACGGGCTGGCCGGCCTTCAACGTGCCGAGATCGCGCTCAGGCACGTTCAGGACCGCCTGCAGAGGCTCCATGTCTACGATCTGGAACAGGGCTTGATTGACTGTGACGAGATTGCCCACCTTGACCGAACGCTTCGCGATCACGCCCGAGATCGGCGCGACGATGCGCGTGTAGGAAAGATCGATCTTGGCGCCTTCGACGACGGCCTTCTGCGCTTCGAGATCGAACTTGTCGCGGTCATAGTCGGCGCGCGGGATCAGGTTCTTGGCGATGCCTTTCTCGGACTTGTCGAACGCGGCCTGCGCCTTCTTCAGGGTGGCCTCGGCCTGGGCGAGCTTGTTGCGCGCCGCATCATCGTCGAGTTGGGCCAGCAGCTGGCCGCGCTCGACGTGCATGCCTTCTTCGACGAAGAGCTTCAGGATGATGCCGCTGGTCTTGGCCACCACCTGGGCTTCACCGACGGCCTCGAGCGTGGCCGTGCCCGAATAATTGGCGGTGACGGCCTGGTGCGACGCCGGAGCGACCTCGACCGGAATCGCGGCCTGTGCGGTCGCGTCCTTCGAGGGTTCATGCCCGCCCCCGCAGCCCGCGGAGACGGCGATCAGGACAGCCAGGGTCAGCGTGCGGGCAGCACGAACCCTGAATGGGCGAGGCAGAAGACGGGTCGAAGGCATGGTGGCGGCCTGTCTGGTTGATCTAGTGTTATAGTATACTACATCACTAGATAACCGCAAGAGGGGGAGGCGGGATTTTCTTCTTGTTGCAGCGAAGCATGGTCGCCGGCCCGAGTCTGGTCGAGAGCCGGTAGTCACGCCGCTGGTCAGATGCACCCGGAGCGCGTTTGGTTGCGGCAGTTTGCCGCACGAATCCGGCGAGCCCGGCTGGAGCGCAGCCTTTTCTTCTTGTGCGCCATCATGCTGGCGCAGCGCACCGCGCGTTCCCGCGCGACGGACACGTTATACTTTCGCGGTTTGACACCCGCGTTCGCGGAACGCGTCCTGCCAAGAGAATCGGAATCCACAATGACCCGAGCGCTGCTGCTGGCCACTGCCCTTTCGATTGCCCTGCCCGCCGCCGCCGCCGAAAAAGGCGATGCCGCGGCGGGGAAACTCAAGGTTTACACGTGTGCCGGCTGCCACGGCATCACGGGTTGGAAGAATCCGTATCCGAACTACCACGTTCCGAAGATCGGCGGGCAGAACTACGATTACCTCGTTGCCGCGCTGACTGCATACAAGAAAGGCGAGCGCTCGCACCCCACGATGCGCGCTCAGGGCGAGAGCCTGTCCGAGGAGGACATCCGCGACATCGCCACCTATCTTTCCGGCCTCGCCCAATGACCGAATCGAACAGGAAGCCCGAGATGACGCTTCGTATCTTCGCGCCGCTGGCACTCGCGATGCTGGTGGCTTCGACCCCTGCCTTCGCCAAGGGCGACGCCGAAGCCGGCAAGGCCAAGGCCGCTCCGTGCCAGGCCTGCCACGCGCAGGACGGCAACGCCGGTATCGATCCGCAGTACCCGCGCCTCGCCGGCCAGTATGCGGACTATCTCGCGCGTGCGCTGCACGAGTACAAGGACGGCGGCCGCAAGAATCCGATCATGGCCGGCTTCGCCGGAACGCTGTCGGATCAGGACATCGAAGATCTCGCCGCGTACTTCTCGACGCTTGAGGGCGGCAAGTTGACTGACCTGCACGGTCACGTCGGCGGCGACTGACAAGCGGTCTCGTTTCGCGTTCCGTTCCTACCCCAAGCTTCGGGTGGGCTGAGCAGCCGACCCGCTGCGCTCAGGCGCGACGGCGCATGTACGGATTCCTGCCTGTCGAGTGATCCGTGGCGTCCGCCACGCCGGTCACTTCGGGCACGCGCTGCCGGAGCGTGCGCTCCACGCCGCCGCGCAGCGTCGCGTCCACCATGCCGCAGCCGTGGCAGCCGCCGCCGAACTGCAGGACGACGACGCCTTCCGCAGTGACTTCGCGCAGGCTGACGCGGCCGCCGTGCGAGGCGAGCTGCGGATTGATTTCCGATTCGATCACATAGCGCACGCGCTCGACGACGCTGGCGTTCTCGTCAGGCGGCGATCCTCGAAGGCCCGGCGCGCGAATCGTCAGCTGCCCGCCGGTCGGCGTGCGATCGAAGTCGATCGTCGCGCCGTCGAGAAACGGGCGGCTTTCGGCATCGACGAAGAGCGAGAAGTCACGGCATTCGATCTCCCATTCGGTGCCGTCGAGATCGCCGGGCTCGCAGAACTCGAGATGGCAATCGCCCCTCGGCGTGCCTGGATTCACCGCGCGCAGACGGATGCCGAGCTGGGCGATGCCCTGCTGCTCGATGAGCCTGGCGAAATGTTCCTGGGCGGATTCGGAGAGCGTGATCATGCGGACGTTCAGGTGGAAACCTTGAATCAGGACCATTCTAGTCCTGAATTGAGCAGGCGTCACGCGTCTATACTTTCCGCGGAGTTCACGATCGCAACCAAGCCATGAGCATCGAATCACTGCGCGCACAACACTGCCGCCCGCGCAAGGGCAAGGACGATGGCCTCGGCCCCGATGCCGTCGCCGCTCATCTCAAGGATCTTCCGGGCTGGAAATCGGGCGGCGACGCGATCAGGAAGGAGTTCCGTTTCACCGACTATTTCCACACCATGGCGTTCGTCAACGCCGTGGCGTCGATTGCGCATCGCGAGGACCACCATCCCGATCTCGAAGTGCACTACGACCGCTGCCTCGTGCGCTATTCGACGCACGACGTCGGCGGACTGTCGCTGAACGATTTCATCTGCGCGGCGAAAGTCGAGGACATCGCGACGGGCGCCCGGTGACGGCGTCCTGGTCCGCCGTTCCTGCGAATGCCGCATGTGGAAGCAGGAAGCCGGAGCGCACGTTTCTCGCCAGGCTGAAGAATCGGGCTGTCCGTTTTGCGTCCGCGAAGAACACGATGGTTCCGGTTTTCGCCGGGACGACGGAAATGCATTGTCGCCGATCAGCGCGGGAACCTAGCGGCTTTGCTTCCTGCGAAGCGTCGCTGAAGGCGCCGGCCCTCCGCTTTCGCGGGAGCGACGGGACAACGCATCGAGCACGCGTTTCAGGTCATCGGGCAATGGCGCGCTGAATCCGTAGCTTTTCTCGCCCATCGAAAATTCGAACCGGGCCGCGTGGAGGAACAGCCGCTTCAGGCCGGCGTCGCGCATCGCGCGGTTGAACTCGCGATCGCCGTACTTCTCGTCGCCTGCGACCGGATGACCGATGTGAGCGGCGTGCACGCGGATCTGGTGCGTGCGTCCGGTCTCGATCGCGATTTCGGCCAGCGTTGCGTCCGCGAACCGCTCGATTTCGCCGAAGCGCGAGCGCGACGGCTTGCCTTCCTCGTCGATGCGCACCATGCGCTCGCCGCCCTGCAGCACGGATTTGCGCAAGGGTGCATCGACCGTGAGACGTTTTTGGGGCAGCGCGCCGGCGAGCAGCGCGAGGTAGCGCTTCTCGACCCGCCCTTCGCGAATCTCGGCCTGCAGCGCCGTCAGTGCCGAGCGCTTCTTCGCCAGCACGAGCACGCCGCTCGTGTCGCGGTCCAGCCGGTGCACGAGCTCCAGCGACTCGCGCGGGCGCGCGGCGCGCAGAAGCTCGATCGCGCCGAAGCTGATGCCGCTGCCGCCATGGCTCGCGATGCCGGCCGGCTTGTCGATGACGAGAAAATCGCGGTCTTCGGACAGGACCGCCGCTTCGATGCGCGCCGCGGAACCGGCGGGCGGCGCGCCGGAATCGGGACGCTCGGCCGTCCGGACGGGCGGGATTCGTACGGCATCGCCTGCGGCGAGGCGGAGATCCGGCTTGGCTCGTTTTCCGTTGACGCGGACCTGGCCGGTGCGGAGCAGTCTATAAACGAGGCTTTTTGGGACGCCTCTCAGCCGGGCGGCAAGGAAATTGTCGATGCGCTGCCCGTCCCGATCCTCGGGAACCTCGACGGTTTCGACGCGCGGAGCGGATGCCGGATCGCGAAAACCCGCCGAAGTCTGTGTCTTCATTGAAAAAATCTATCGAAAACTGATATGCTGCACCTGCGTATCGCGCAGGCTTCCCGACCTCGTCCGCGGGAGTCGGAGGCCAGTCACTAGCGCACTCGTCCGCCACATCCTTCCCGCCTCCAGCCCTCGGTTTCTCCGTCGGAGCGTCGGCAGGAGCGGAAGCGCATCGTAGCGGTTCGAGTCGATCGCTGCTCGTCGTCGGAATGACGGCCGGAGCGGCCGGGCACGCGACAACCCCATGAGGCCGGCGCGCGGATTGCGCCGGCGAAAAAAGGCAGGCGCTCCTGCCGCCGTCCGCCCGCAGCGCGTTACCCGCGCAGCGCGCGACGGCAGTCGAGCGCCGGCTCGAAGGAACACGACAATGAAACGCATGTTGATCAACGCAACTCAGCGTGAAGAGTTGCGGGTGGCCATCGTCGATGGCCAGACGCTTTACGATCTCGACATCGAGATCCCTTCCAAGGAACAGAAGAAGGCGAACATCTACAAGGGACGCATCACGCGCGTCGAGCCTTCGCTGGAAGCCTGCTTCGTCGATTACGGTGCCGAGCGCCACGGCTTCCTCCCGCTCAAGGAAATTTCCCGCCAGTACTTCGCCGCCGGCGTCGATCACAACAAGGCGGGCATCCGCGAGCTGCTCAAGGAAGGCCAGGACGTCGTCGTCCAGGTCGACAAGGAGGAGCGCGGCACCAAGGGCGCGGCTCTGACGACCTTCATCAGCCTCGCCGGACGCTATCTCGTCCTGATGCCCAACAATCCGCGCGCGGGCGGCGTCTCGCGCCGCATCGAGGGCGAGGATCGCCAGAATCTCAAGGATGCCCTGGATCATCTGAACCTGCCCGAGGACATGGGCCTCATCGTGCGCACGGCGGGCATGGGCCGCGACGCTGAAGAGCTTCAGTGGGACCTCGACTATCTGCTCCAGCTCTGGAAGGCGATCTCCGAGGCCGCCGAGTCGCGCCCGCCCCCATTCCTGATCTACCAGGAATCCAAGCTCATCATCCGCGCGCTTCGCGATTACCTGCGCGGCGACATCGGCGAGATCCTGATCGACCACGAAGAGCTCTACAACGACGCGCGCGAGTTCATGCAGCAGGTGATGCCGAACAACCTGCGCAAGCTCAAGCTCTACAAGGACACCACTCCGCTCTTCTCCCGCTTCCAGATCGAGACGCAGATCGAAAACGCGTTCGAGCGCCAGGTGCGCCTGCCCTCGGGCGGCTCGATCGTCATCGACCACACCGAGGCGCTGACCGCGATCGACATCAACTCGTCGAAGGCGACCAAGGGCGGCGACATCGAGGAAACCGCGTTCAACACGAACTGCGAAGCGGCCGTCGAGATCGCGCGGCAGCTTCGCATCCGTGACGCGGGCGGCCTCATCGTCATCGACTTCATCGACATGGATTCGCCGCGCCACCAGCGCGAAGTTGAGGAAAAACTCCGCGATGCGCTCAAGCTCGACCGCGCCCGCGTGCAGATCGGGCGCATCTCGCGCTTCGGTCTCCTCGAAATGTCGCGCCAGCGCCTGCGGCCGAGCCTCGGCGAGGCGACGCAGATCGTCTGCCCGCGCTGCGATGGCCACGGCCGCATCCGCGGCGTCGAGTCGCTGTCGCTCTCGGCACTGCGTCTCGTCGAAGAGCACGCCATGAAGGAGAACACCGGCCAGGTGCTGGTGCAGGCGCCTCCCAGCGTCGCCAACTTCCTGCTCAACGAGAAGCGCAAGCAGCTCAGCGAGATCGAGGCGCGCCATGACGTTGCGGTCATCGTCGTCGCCGACGACAAGCTCGAAACGCCCCACCTGGAAATCCAGCGCCTGCGTTTGTCGGAGCTCGGCGACGACGTCAAGCCGAGCTACCAGCGCACCACGCCCGCGCAGCCGACCCCGCTGCCCCAGATGATGCGGCCCAGCGAGGAGCCCGAGCAGCCGGCGGTGGCCGGCGTCGTCCGCGCGACGCCGGCGCCGGAGCGTCCGGAGCCGGTCGAAGCCGAAATCAAACCTGCTGCGACGGCAGTGGCTACGAACGGCGGCGGCTTTTTCGCCAAGCTGTTCGGATTCTTCCGCGGCGGTTCCGCGCCGGAGCCGACGGCGACGGCAAAACCGCAGCCCACGCAGCGCCCGGCTCAGCGTCCGCAGCCGCGCGATGCGTCCCGCGGTGCGTCCGCCAATCGGCCGTCCTCGCCCTCGCAGCGTCCGCAGCGGCAGGATGGAGCCACGGCCGGCCGTCGCGATGCACGCGGCACACAAGGCCAGAACGCGAAGCAGCAGCCGTCGCGTGCGCAGCCGCCGCGTCGCGACGAGCGGCCGGGCCGCACGACCGGCGAGCAGCCGGCGGTTCAGCCACGCGCCGCCGCGCAGCCGCGCCCGCAGAACGAAGCGAAGCCGGTGGCCGCACCGAGTCCTGCTCCCGGTTCCGCCTCCGCGGCGACCACACCGGCGCCGTTGCCATCGACGGCCGCGACGTCCGAGCGCCCGCCGCTTCCCGCGCCGACACTCGACCCGGCCTCACTCGAAGGCGCGCCGCGTGACGAGATGCGTTCGCGTCGCAGGGGCCGCCGTGGCGGTCGCCGGCGCCGCAAGGGTGCTGCCGCCGCAGTGGGCGACACCAGCGCCGGCTCGCCTCAGCCAGGCGCCGACAGCGCGAAGGATTTCGACGACGAGGATGCCGGCCGCGAAGCCCGGGCGACGCGCTCGCAGCCGAGCGATCCCGTGACGTCGCCCGCGCGATCCCCTGCCGAGGCGACGGAGCCACGCCCGATGGAGCCGGCATCGAGCGCGCCGCCAAAGCCGACGGCCGAAGCTGCTCCGGGTCCGGACGCGCAGACCATCGAGAAATCCGCGCAGCGCAACGAAACGCAGTCCTCGAACGCGACACCGCGCCTCACAGGCTTCACACCCGAAGCGCGGGTGGCAGAGCCACCTGCCGACTATCCGTCGCCGGCGCCTGCGCCCACTCCTGTTCCGGCAGTCGCGGCCGAATCGCCGCGCACGCCCGCGACGACGACGCAAGCGCAGAACGAGGAGAAGCCGCGCGAATCGAAACCTGCCGCCCGGAGTCCGGCGCCTGCCGCATCGGAACCTGCAGCGATGGCGACGTCCGCGGCCCCATCGTCGCACTCTCCGGTCGCGCAGTCGCCCGACGCGGAGACGATGCGCCCGGCGGCGGTATCGCCCTCGCCCTCCGCTGCAGTTCCTCCTCCTACGGTCAGGACGGAACCGATTCGGCCGCCAGAAGCGGCCCAGCCTGCTCCGGAAGCGAGGAGCGATCGCGGACAGACGCTCGAGCTTCCGCTGTCGCCGCCTGAGCAGGCGCCGTCCGCCGCCGTCGCGAACCCCCAGCCACCGCAGCCGCAGGTCACGGCGAAACAGATCGCTCCGCGTCTCGACACGGATGAGGGAACCGGCAGCGAGGACGCCGCCGAACGCAAATCCGGCAACGCCGCGTAACGTGCCCGCTCGCTCGCTAAGCCAGCGAGCGCGCGCGGTTGTCGAGCAGGCCGTGCAGGTGCGCGAGATGCGCGAGCGCGACCGGATTATCGATGCCGAGCTTGTCGAACAGGCGGTACTTGTAGGTGGCGACGGTCTTCGCGCTCAGCTTCAGGTGCTTGGCGATGTGCTGCATGTCCTGGCCCTGCGCGAGCATCAGCGCGACGTCGAGCTCGCGGGTCGACAGCGCATCGAACGGTGACGCCGAATTGCCGTCGAGCGCACCGAGCGCGAGCAGCTCGGCGACGTCGGGCGACAGATAGCGGCGCCCGTCCGCCACCTGACGCACCGCCCGGACGAGCTCCTCCGCGGCGCACGCCTTCGTGAGATAGCCGCTGGCGCCGGCTTCGATCAGGCGGCGCGGGAACGGCGCTTCGTTGACGACGGTGAGGATCACGATGCGTGTCGCGAGCTTGCTCTTGCGCACGCGGTCGGTGAGCTCGATGCCGGACAGCCCCGGCATGTGGACATCGACCAGCGCGACGTCCGGATGCGACTTGCGGATCAGCGCCAGCCCCTGCTCCCCGTCGGCCGCCTCGCCGATGATCTCGATACCAGGCTGCTGCGAAAGGATCATGCGAAAGCCGGTGCGAACCAGCTCGTGATCGTCGATCAGTACAATGCGGATCATCCGGTCACCCCATCCCGTCCGGATCAGTGTGTTCTCGCCGCGGACGTCTGACAAGGCGTGCGTTTGTTGAACCCGGTCACAAAGCACAGGAAGTCTGCCATCATGCCGCACACCGCCGCCAGGCAAGCGGCCCGGGCGGCGGGGTGAACGGAACATACCGGAGAGGTGGCCGAGCGGTTTAAGGCACCGGTCTTGAAAACCGGCAGAGGCGCGAGCCTCTCGTGGGTTCGAATCCCACCCTCTCCGCCATCGACCTTGCGGGTCGGAGACTGCGTCTCCGGGCCGCGCGATATTGCCCGGAAATGCGGCGTATTCGACGACGAGCATCGCTCCTTAAGACGCGAGATTCCACAGGTTTCGCGCATGAATCGGCCCGCGTCTCTGGAGCCGGCAAGGCACGGTCGGCTCAGCTACCTGTCTGTGTGCTGATCCGACCGTGGGTTTTTCTCGTCTGCGCGCGACGTCCCCCCGTTTTTGAGTAGCACCGCGGTTTGGAGTCCAATCCCCCGAGA
>CBINBI010000095.1:0-10428 GCA_966248875.1 uncultured Rhodanobacteraceae bacterium | reverse complement strand
TTCATCGGCGGGCTGTTCCCGGCGCTGCGCGCGGCACGGTTGCCGGTGACGGCGGCGCTGCGCGAGCTGTGAGCTCGTCTCGGGCGCCTTCCCAGCGGAAGGCGCCCGAGATCGGACGTCTAAGTGCGCCGTTCGCGCGCGAACGCGATCAGCGCGACACCGCTCAAGATGATCGCCATCGCGACCACGTCGAAGGCGTGCACGCTTTCGCCGCCGAAGAATGCGCCCACGAGGACGGCGACCGGCGGATTCACGTACGCGTAGCTCGTCGCCAGCGCCGGCCGCACGGTGTTGAGGAGATAGAGATACGCCGAGAAACCGACCAGCGAGCCCATGACGGCAAGATAGGCGAGCGCGAATGTCGCCGATGAGGTGGGATCGTGCGGGAAGCGCTCGCCGAAAAGGAGCGCGCCGACGAAGAGGATCGCGCCCCCCGTCAGCATCTGCGCGGCCGTGTTCATCGCGGCCGGCGGCATGTCGCGGCGGCGGCTCCAGACCGAGCCGAAGGCCCACGACATCGCGGCGACGACGAGGGCGATCGCGCCGAGCGGCGCGCCGGCCATGCCGCCGCCCAGGTTGAGCAGCACGACACCGGCGAAGCCGACGGCGAGCCCGAGCCATTCCATGCGCCGCGGCCACTGCCCGTACATGCCGCCGAACATCGCGGCGAACAGCGGCATGCCCGCCACCGCGACCGCTGCGAGCCCCGACGCGACGCTCTGCTCGGCGTAGCACACGAGCCCGTTGCCGAGCCCGAGCAGCAATGCGCCGGTGACGGCCGAGTTGATCCATTGCGCACGCGTCGGCGCCGCCATGCCGCGCCAACGCAAGAACGCGTACAGCACGCCGCCCGCGCAGAGGAAGCGCACCCCCGCCATCAGGAACGGCGGATAGCTCGCGAGCGCGACGCGGATCGCGAGATAGGTCGAGCCCCAGACGAGATACAGCGAAATCAGCGCGACGGGCACGAGCACGCGCGGCCCGAAAAGCTTCGTCGTCGGGGAGGGTGCCGCGAGAGCGTCGCAGCAGGTCGAATCGTTCATCAGCGCATCCTGTCGCTTCCGGCCGGCGGCGTCCGGCCGGGGAGCAGCATAGGGTGGGTTTTGGTACCGCCTGTAGTCCCACTCACCGGCAAAGGGGAAGAGCCAATTGGCGGCCACTTCCGGCCGTGATCAGCTCTGGTCGCGAGCATGCGCGCGCCGGGCACGGCGCGCTATCGGTTTCTTAAGCTACCGCGCAGGCTCGCGCGGCGCGCGCGCATCGCGCACGACGGTGAATTCGCCTTCGATCACGCCGCTGGAGGCCGGTGCGGGGCGCGCGCGCGCCGCGCTGCGCCCGGCGCGCAGCGTGTTGAACAACAGGACCAAGCCGCCGCCGATGACCAGCGCCGCGGCGGCCAACAGACCGAACGCGAGCAGCAGGAGCAGCGCGAGCACGCCGACGGCAGCGGCGACGAGCCGCATCAGCGGATGACGCGCGCGCGAGCGGAAAGTCCAGTGGAACATGAATCGGGTTCTCCGTATGCCAGAATGCGGCGCGGCGATGCGTCAGCATTCCTGTCCGTATTTTGGGCCGGCGCCCCGCGCCGGCAAGTGCCGAAAGAAACCCCGACCGCCGCATGAACGAATCCGCATCCCGGGTGCTCTGCCGGCTCGAAGACATTCCGGACGGCGACGCGATCGGCGTCCACGTGCCTTCAGCCAGCGGCGGCTTCGATCTGATCCTGCTGCGCAGCGGTAATCGCGTGTTCGCGTATCACAACGAATGCCCGCACGCGGGCCGCAATCTCGACTATGCGCCGGGTCGCTTCCTCGTCCGCGACGGCCGCATCATCTGCGCGGTGCACGGTGCGACGTTCGCCGTCGACTCCGGCGCCTGCGTGGGCGGTCCGTGCCGGAACGGGCTGGTGGCGATGCCGGTCGAGGTGAGGGATGGCGTGGTGAGGGTGCGGTGAGCTTCGCCGTCCCCCGCGGAAGCGGAGACCCAGCGCCTTTGATGTTGCTGTTGCTCTTGGGTCCCCTCTGTGACGTGAGTCGGCGTCGCGAAGCGCCGAAGAAAAACAACGGCCTTCACCGCCGCAAACGCTGCAGGGCTCAGAACTCCGCTTCGCGGAACCTGCAACTCACGTGCGTCCGAACACCAGATTGAGCGCGATGAGCGTCGTCACCAGCATGAGCACGGTGAGCGGCATTCCGACGCGCAGGAAATCGCTGGATCGGTAGCCGCCGGGGCCGGCGACGATCGTGATCACGGGATTCGCGCTCGCAATGATGAACGTGTTCGAAGTGGAGATCGCGACGAGCAGCGCGTAGACCGCGGGATTACCGCCGGAGGCGAGCGCGACGTTGATGGCCATCGGCACCATCATCACGGTCGCGCCGACGTTGGAGACGACCTGCGAGAAGAGCAGCGCGAGCACGGCGATGACGGCCTGCAATCCCCACTGCGGCCACTCGCCGAGATAGCGCAGCACTTCTTGCGCGATCCACGCGGCGGCGCCGGTCGAGTCCATGGCCCAGCCGAGCGGGATCAGGCACGCGAGCGTGAAGATCGTCTTCCAGTTGATGGCGCCGTAGGCCTCGTCCATGTTGAGCACGCCCGACAGCAGCATGCCGACGGCGCCCACCAGCATCGCGATCGAGAGCTTGAGGTCGGTGAAAAGCCCGAGCCCCATCGCGAGGGCGAAGAAGCCCGCGGCCCACCAGATCTTCGCGGGCCGCTGCTCGTCCTTCGGGAAGTCGGTGACGACGACGAAGTCGTGCGACTCCGCTGCGCGCGCGAGATCGCGCCAGAAGCTGTGCAGCACGAGCGTGTCGCCCTGCCGCAACGCGACCTTGCGCACGTCCTCGCGGAACACCTGCTCGCCGCGATTCACGGCGAGCACGGAAATGCCGTAGGTCTTGCGCAGGCGCAGCTCGCCGACGTCCTTCTTGAGCCACTTGGAGTTCGGCGGAATCACGACTTCGGAAATTCCGGCGCGCGACGGGTTGAACATGTCGGCGAAGTTGCGCAGCCGTGGCGATACCTTGCAGAGCTGGTTGTTGGCGAATTCGCCGACGTCCTCGCGCTTGCCGAGCACGCCGAGCACGCTGCCGACCCAGATCATCTGATCCACCGGCGGGGCGAGGCGCGCCTCGTTGCCGTTCTTGAGCGCGAGGATCAGCGGTGCGCCGCGCAGCTGCTCGGCTTCGCCGACGCTCATGCCGACCAGCGGGCTCTCGGCGGTCACGGTGAGCTCGATGACTTCGCCGTCGATGCCGTAGGTCTCGGCGAAGTAGGTCTCGGTGCGTCCCGGGGTGACTTTCTGGCGCTCCTCCTCGGTCGGCAGCAGCTTGTTCGTGAACGCCGCGAAATAGGCAAGGCCGACCAGCAGCAGCGGGATGCCGACGGGCGCGATCGAGAACAGCGTGAAGGTCTGGATGGTCTGCGCGCCGGGAGGAAGATTGCGGTTCGCGCTCGCGATCAGGTCGTTGAGCAGGATCAGCGGCGAGTTCGAGATCATCGTGATGTTCGTGCCGCACAGGATCATGCAAGCCATCGGCAGCAGCAGCTGCTTCAGCGGCAGGCCGGTGCGCGCGCTGACGCGGCTCACGACCGGCACCATCAGCGTCGACAGCGCCTGGCTCTGAAGCACCGCCGAAAGGCTGCCCGCCAGCGCATTGACGAACAGCGACACGCGCGCCTCGATGCCGCCGGCGAGGCGCAGGATCATCGATGCGGCCTTGGACAGCATGCCGGTCCGGTCGAGGCCCGCACCCATGATCATGACCGCGATCAGCGAAATGACGGCGTTGCCGGCGAAGCCGTCGAAGAGCTGCTCGACCGGTATCAGCCGCGTCACGCCGATCACGACGATCACGAGCAGTGCGAGCAGGTCGCCGCGGATCCATTCCAGGACCAGCATGATCACGGTGAACGCCAGCAGCCCGAACACGAGCGTCATGCTGGGAGTCAGTGTCAGGCCGGTTTCCATCGGGGCGGATTCTTGTTGTCGGCCGTTCGCGCTCAGCGCTGGAATCGATCGTTGTCAGGTGCGTTCATAGACGAGATCCCGAACGCAGTGACCGAGCCGCACGCCGCGCTTTTCGAAATGCGTGTCGATGCGCCACGGCGGCCGCGCCGCGTGGCGGGTGTCGCGGCGCCATTGCGGCGCGTCGTCGAGCACGTTCTGCATGTGCTCGGCATAGTCCGCCCAGTCGGTCGCCAAATGCAAGCGCCCGCCGGGCGCCACGCGCGATGCGACGAGCGCGACGAACGCGGGCTGGATCAGGCGGCGCTTGTGATGGCGCTTCTTCGGCCAGGGGTCGGGGAAATAGATGCGCACTTCATCGAGCGCGTGCGGCCCGATCTCGCGCTCGAGCACCTCGACCGCGTCGTGGTGATAGACACGCACGTTGCGGATGTCCGCGTTCGCGAGCGCATTGAGCAGGCGCCCGACGCCGGGCCGGTGCACTTCGACGCCGATGAAATCGCGCTCGGGCTCGGCCTGCGCGGCGTGGACGAGCTGCTCGCCGTTGCCGAACCCTATCTCGAGCACGAGCGGCGCTTTGCGCTCGAACGTGGCCGCGAAATCGCGCGGCGCGCCGCTGAAATCGAGCCCAAAGCGCTGCCAGTGCGCATCGAACGCGCGTTGCTGGGCCGTCGTGATGCGGCCCTGGCGCAGGACGAAGCTGCGGATAGGGCGTTCGTTCGGTTGCGGTGCCATCGTCATGCGGAACGGTGCACCGCGGTTCGGCTCGTGCGATATCGGGGCCGGCGCGCCAAGGGCCACTTCATGACATGTTCCATGACCCGGATGCCGGCCCAGCGATGTCCCGCGGACGGCATCACCCGATCCGTCCGTCGAGCGGGCTCGAAGCCGATGCGTAACGCTTGCGCGGAATGCGCCCTGCACGAAATGCCGCGCGGCCCGCCTCGACGGCGAGCTTCATCGCGTGCGCCATCAGCACCGGGTCTTTCGCGCCGGCGATCGCCGTGTTCATCAGCACGCCGTCGCAGCCGAGCTCCATCGCGATCGCGGCATCGGACGCCGTGCCGACGCCGGCATCGACGAGCACCGGTACGCTCGCGTTGTCGACGATCTCGACGAGGTTCCAGCGGTTCTGGATACCGAGCCCCGACCCGATCGGCGCGGCCAGCGGCATTACCGCGACGCAGCCGATCTCCTCGAGGCGCCGCGCGAGGATGGGATCGTCCGACGTGTAGACCATCACGTCGAAACCCTCCGCGACCAGCGTCTCGGCGGCTTTCAGTGTCGCGATCACGTCGGGAAACAGCGTCTTCTCGTCGCCGAGCACTTCGAGCTTCACCAGCTTGTGCCCGTCGAGCAGCTCGCGCGCGAGACGGCAGGTGCGCACGGCGTCCTCGGCCGTGTAGCAGCCCGCGGTGTTCGGCAGGATCGTGTAGCGCGACGGCGGCAGCACGTCGAGCAGGTTCGGCTCGCCCGGATTCTGGCCGATGTTGGTGCGACGGATCGCGACCGTGACGATCTCGGCGCCGGCGGCCTCTGTCGCGCGCCGTGTCTCGTCGAGATCGCGGAACTTGCCGGTGCCGGTCAGCAGGCGCGACCGGTATCGGCGGCCGGCGATGACCAGCGAATCGTCGAGGACGGTTTCGGTGACGGAATCGGGCAGCGCGTTCATTGGTTTCTCGTTCCGAGGCCGGACGAAACCGGCGCGCGATGCGCGTGCACGGCCGTCGCATCCGGCGACGGTGACAAAGGTTGTATCGCTCGCTCAGCCACCGCCGATCGCGTGGACGACTTCGACGCGATCGTCATCCGCCAGGACACGCGCGGCGTAGTCGCTGCGCGGGACGATTTCACGGTTCACCTCAATCGCGACGCGTCGTCCTGCGAGGCCTGCGGCTGCGATCAGGTCGGCAATGGTCGCGCCGCGCTCGATGTCCTGTTCGAGGCCATTGAGCATGATCTTCATCGCTACATTCTAGCGTCCGCTACGGACGCACACAAAAAAAGCGACGCCGCTTGCGCGGCGTCGCCTGGTGCTTTCGACTTCGGGCGTCACCGGTGGCGGCCGCCGTTGTCGTCCTTGTCGTTGTCGCGTTTGCGTTCGGGGGCGTGCCGCTCCGTCGGCTGCTGGCGCTGCGGTGCACTGCGCGGCTGCGCCTGGGGCGCCGTGCGCTGAGGCTGCGGCGCCGGTGCCGAGCGCGGCTGAGGTGCAGGCGCCGAGCGGGGCTGCGGCGCGGGCGCCGAACGCGGAGCCGGCGTGGAGCGCGGCTGCGAAGATGGTGATGGCGCGGTCCGCGGCGTGTATTCGCGCGGCTGCGGGCGCTGCGTCGGCTGAGGCGACGAACGCTGCGGCTGTGCTTCACGTTGACGCTGTGGCGGCTGAGCCGTGCTTCGCTGCGGTGTGGGCGAGCTGGAACGCGGCGCCGGAGTCCGGCCCTGGGTGGACGGCTGCGACGAACGCGGCTCTGGCACCGACTGCGGCGTGCGGCTGCGCGTGCTGCTTTCCGGCGCGCTGCGCGCAGGCGGCGTCGCGCTACGGCGTTCGCCGGCGCCGGTGGACGGCGCGGGGGTGCGCGGCGCGGCCGTCGAGCCGCGCTGGGTCTGCGGCGGCGTCCCGCCAGTACTGCGCGACGGCGTGGTACTGCGCGGCGCCGCTTCGCCGGCCGAGCGCGGCGGCTGTCCGGCGCGTGGCGCAAAGCGCGACGACGGCAGCGCGTTACCGCTCGGCTTGGCCTGTTCGCGCGTGGCTGGAGCCTCACGGTGCGGCTGGCCGCGCGTGGGTGCAGCCGTCTCGCCGCGCGAAGGCGCGGTCGCGCCGCCGCGCGCGGGTGGAGTGGCCGGCGTCCGCGCATTCGGCGTCGCGGGCGTCGGCGCGTTGCCGCGCTGAGGCTGCGCACGCTGCGCGGCGTTCTGACCCGCGCTCGGTGCGCGCGCCGGCAGCGGTTGCGGCTTCGCCGCGTTGCGGTTGCCGACGACCTGCACGCGCTCGGCGCGGCTTGCGGCGGCTGCGCCCGCGGCAGCCGCACCGGCGGTGGCGGCCGGAGCGATGCGGCGGAGCTGGCTCGGCGGCAGCGGCTGTGCGTTGTTGCGCTGGATCGCCTGGATGCGCGTCGCGACCGGAGCGGGCCGCGGCGGCGGCTGCGTGCGCGCGATCACGCGGCGGTCGAGCGCCTGCGCAGCGGGCGTGGCGCGTGCGCGCGGGTTGCCGCCGATGAAGCTCTCGCGAGCAGGCGCGATGCCGACGCGGCTGACGACGTTCGCGTTGCGCAGCTGGTTCGGATTGACCTGCACGCGTGCGGCGTTGACGGGCCGTGCGCCGACGAACGCGTCGCGCGGCACCGCGGTGACGGCGGCGACATTCTGACGGTACGCGTAGTTCACGTTGGTGATCGGCCGGCCGCGCGAGTAGTTGTTGTAGACGTTCGTGATGTACGTGTTGTTGATGATCGTCGTGTTGCGCACGTTGACGTTCGTGAAATAGTTGCGCGACGTGCGGTACCACGGCACGTAGACGTCACGCGGTCCCAGCGGGAACCAGCCGACCGGGCCGGTGGACACGCTGATGCCCCAACCCGAGCCGCCGACGAAGGCGACCAGCGCCGGCGCGTAGACCGGGCGCACGCGCACCGGGCCCGGGCACCAGCCCCAGCGGTTGCTGACGTAGACCCAGCGGCCGTAATGGAACGGCGCAAAGCCCCAGGGAGCATTGTCCACCCAGGTCCAGCCCCATGGATCGATCCAGGTCCAGTGGCCGTAGCGATACGGCGCCCAGCCCACGTCCACCCGGGTCGGATACCAGACATGGCCGTATTCGGGCACTTCGCTCCAGCCGCCGTAGTCGTCGAGGTCGGCATAGCCGATCACTTCCTCGGAGACGTACTGGCGCGAGACAGCGCGCTCGTAGCGGTGATTGCGCGAATCGACCCAGCTGTCGAAATCGTCCGGACGCGGAATGTCGAGCACTTCGTAATCCCGCAGCGCGGAATCGTAGAAGCGGTACGACTGCCCTTCGCGGACGCTGTAGCTGGCGTTGTTCTCACCGTACACGTCGCCCGTACCGCGGAATACCGTGACCATCGTCGAGCTGCCGTCGGGCGCGATGTCGACGCGGTAATCGCCGGGCTCGGTGATGACGAAGGCGAGCGTCGGCGTGTCGACCTCGTAGCTCTGGCCCTCGAAGACGCGCCGCACGTGCAGGTTCATGACGCCTTGCGTCAGCTCCGTCTGCGCGACGTTGTCGTCGAGATTCAGGATGTCGAACGCGGTCTGCGAATCCAGGCGCAGCGTTGCCGCGCCGACTTCGAGCTCCACTCGTGAGTCGCGGTCGGTATAGAGCCTGTCGCCGGTGCCGAGCGGCCGGTTGAGATTGGCCTGCACCCAGTCATCGGCGCCGGCAGGCTGGAAGCTGACGTCGCCACGCAGATACGACAGGCGCGCGACGCGCATGGGAGGATCGTCATCGGCCGCAAACGACGGAACGGCGATCGCGAAGAGCGCCAATCCGAGCGCGGCGAGCATCGCCTGGCGGATGGAACGACGCGGTATGCACATGTATCGGTTCTCCTGTTGCCTACGCCATCCGCGGTAACGGTGGGTTTTCCCCTGGAAATCTCGTCGCCGCCCGCGGCTGACAGGCTGGGGCCATATCAGCCTAGGAGGGCTGAATGCCCGCCTTCCAGCCGCCGACCTTTGCGCGAGCTAACATGAGTGCTCAGCACGGATTCAGCAGGCGACTGTGGCGCCGCGCCATCGCGTCCGAACCTCCCTTGCGGACGCCACGCGCCCGCCGCTACGCTGTCGCGACGCGGGTGTCGTCTAATGGTAAGACAGCAGCTTCCCAAGCTGCGAACGTGGGTTCGATTCCCATCACCCGCTCCATCCCCCGGCCGGAGAGACAGGCGCCTCGAGCATTCCGCCAAGGGCCAGCAACCCGGCGTCATACTCCTGCCAAGCCCCCGAGTCGAACGCCCGATGCCTGCGGAACCGCTCACCCTTGGCTGGCGCGAATGGCTGGCGCTGCCGATGCTCGACATCGGCGCGATCAAGGCCAAGCTCGACACGGGCGCCCGCACGTCCTCGCTCAGCGTCGTCTCGGTCGAGGAATTCGAGCGGGACGGGCGCCTCTACGTGCGCTTTCACGTGCGGCCGCGCCGGCGGAGCCGGCGGACGATCGCCTGCGAGGCTCCGGTGATCGACCGGAGGCCGGTCACCGATTCCGGCGGGCACACCGGCGATCGCTGGTTCATCCGCACCTCGGTCGAGCTGGCCGCGCAGCGGTTCGAGGCCGACATCAATCTGACCGACCGTCGAGCCATGCTGTTTCCTCTGCTGCTCGGGCGCGCCGCGCTCGCCGGCCGCTTTCGCATCGACCCCGCGCTTTCGTACACGGCGCCCCGACCACTGCTCGCGCGCTCATCCCCATGAAGATCGCCATCCTGTCCCGCAACCCCCGCCTTTATTCGACTCTGCGGCTCATCGAGGCGGCGCGCAAGCGCGGCCATCGCGTGCGCGTGCTCGATCCCTTGCGCTGCTACATGCGCATCGCCGCCGGCGCGTTCGAGATCCACTACAAGGGACGCACGCTGCGCGGGCTGGACGTGGTGATTCCGCGTATCGGCGCGTCCGTCACGTTCTACGGCACGGCCGTGCTGCGCCAATTCGAGATGATGGGCGTCGCGACGCCGAACAGTGCCGACGCGATCCTGCGCGCGCGCGACAAGCTGCACGCGCTGCAGCTGCTCGCGCGCGACGGCATCGGCCTGCCGACCACGGTGTTCGGTGACAACCCGGACGACACGGCCGATCTTCTGAAGATGCTCGGCGACCCGCCGCACGTCATCAAGCTCAACGAAGGCGCGCAGGGGCAGGGCGTGCTGCTGGCCGAGAAGAAATCCGCGGCCCAGGGCATGATCGAGGCTTTCCGCGGCCTTTATGCGAATTTTCTCGTGCAGGAATTCATACGCGAGGCGAAGGGCGCCGACCTGCGCTGCTTCGTCGTCGGCGGCAAGGTGGTCGCCGCGATGCAGCGGCAGGCGACCGACGGCGACTTCCGCGCCAACATCCATCGGGGCGGGACAGCCGTGCCGGTGATCCTGACGGCCCAGGAAACCGAGATGGCCGTTCACGCAGCCCGAGTCATGGGCCTCGGCATCGCCGGCGTCGACATGCTGCGTTCGCACCGGGGGCCGCTGGTGCTCGAAGTGAACTCCTCGCCCGGCCTCGAAGGCATCGAGTCGGCGACCGGCGTCGACGTCGCTGGCGCGATCATCGAGCACGTGGCGGGCTCCCGCCGCCAGCGCGCGCCGCTGCGCAAACGCATACGTCGGCGCGCGTAGGCGCGTTCAGGTTCTACGATCTATGAGGTACGACGTACCTCGTTGACGCCGCGCGGCGTCTTCGGTAGCGTCTGCCCGGCCGGAGCCCTTCCGGAACGCACTTCGAGCGTGGGGGAACAGCAA
>CBINBI010000094.1:0-10609 GCA_966248875.1 uncultured Rhodanobacteraceae bacterium | reverse complement strand
ACATCGTCGGCTCGCGCGTGCTCGACCAGATCTCGCGCATCCCGGGCGTCGGCTCCACGCAGCAGTTCGGCTCCGAGTACGCGATGAACATCTGGCTGAACCCGGACAAGCTGCACGGCTACGGGCTTTCGGCGACCGACGCGCTGAACGCCGTGCGCGCGCAGAACGTGCAGTTCGCGGCCGGCAGGATCGGCGGGCAGCCCGCACTGCCCGAGCAGGGATTCACCGCCACCGTGTCGGCCGAAGGCCGCTTCTCCTCGCCCGAGCAGTTCGAGAACATCATCCTGCGCGTCAATCCGGACGGCACTACCGTGCGTCTCAAGGACGTCGCGCGCGTCGGCTTCGGCGCGTTCACCTACGGCTTCGACACGCAGTGGAACGGCAAGCCGACGGGCGCCTTCGCGGTCCAGCTCCTGCCCGGAGCGAACGCCCTCCAGGTCGCCAGCCTGGTCCGCGCGAAGATGGACGAGCTGCAGCCGAGCTTCCCGCCGGGTGTCACCTGGTTCACGCCCTACGACTCCACGACGTTCGTGAAGATCTCGATCCGCGAGGTCGTCAAGACGCTGTTCGAGGCAGTCGTGCTGGTCTTCCTCGTGATGCTGATCTTCCTGCAGAACTTCCGCGCCACGATCATTCCGACGCTGGTGATTCCGGTCGCTCTGCTCGGCACCTTCCTCGGCATGTGGATCATCGGCTTCACGATCAACCAGCTGACGCTGTTCGGCATGGTGCTCGCGATCGGCATCGTCGTCGATGACGCCATCGTCGTCATCGAGAACGTCGAGCGCATCATGTCGGAGGAGAAGCTCTCCCCGACCGACGCCACGATCAAGGCGATGAGCCAGATCACCGGCGCGGTGGTCGCGATCACGGTCGTGCTCGCCGCGGTCTTCATTCCGAGCGCGCTGCAGACCGGCACGGCCGGCGAGATCTACAAGCAGTTCGCGATCACGATCGCGATGGCGATGGCCCTTTCGGCGTTTCTCGCGCTCGGCTTCACGCCGGCACTCTGCGCGACGATCCTCAGGGTGCACGACGGCGACAAGCACAACTTCGTGTTCCGCGGATTCAACCGCGCCTTCAACTGGGTGCGCGGCACCTACGTCGGCCACATCGGCAGTGCCGTGCGCCACGCGCCGCGCTGGATGATCCTGTTCGTCGTCATCGCCGTGCTGTGCGGCTGGCTGTTCACGCGACTGCCGGGCAGCTTCCTGCCCGAGGAAGACCAGGGCTACGCACTGGCCATCGTGCAGCTGCCGCCCGGCGCGACGTTCCAGCGCACGTCCGCGGTCATGAACGAGGTGCAGTCCACGCTGGAGAAACAGGACGGCTTCGACGGCATGATGCGCATCATCGGCTTCAGCTTCATCGGCCAGGGCGAGAACGTCGGCATGGCCTTCGTCCGCCTCAAGCCGTGGGACGAGCGCGACATCACGGCCGCGGAGTTCATCCAGAAGGCGAACGGCGCGCTGCATGCGATCCGCGACGCGCAGATCTTCGTCGTCAACCTGCCGACCGTGCGCGGGCTCTCGCAGTTCGGCGGCTTCGACATGTACCTGCAGGACCGTGCCGGCCAGGGCCGCGCCGCGCTCGCCGACGCGCGCGACGCGCTGCTCGCCGCCGCAGCGCGCGATCCTGCCCTCACCGCCGTCCGGCCCAACACGCTCGAGGACGCGCCGCAGCTGCGGATGGAGGTCGATCGCGTGCAGGCCGGCGCGATGGGACTGTCCGTGAGCGACGTGTTCAACGCGATCCAGCTCATGTTCGCACCCGTTTACGTCAACGACTTCTTCTACGAGGGCCGCATCAAGCGCGTGACGATGCAGGCTGATACGCCGTTCCGCATGAGTCCGGACGCGCTCGATCACTTCTACACACCGAGCTCGCTGCCCGGGGCGACGCAGGACTCGATGATCCCGCTGTCCAATGTCGTCAAGACGAGCTGGTTCACCGGTTCGCCCTCGCTGACGCGCTACAACGGCTATTCGGCAATCGAGATCGTCGGCTCGCAGGCGCCGGGCCGGAGCTCCGGCGAGGCGATGGACGCGATCTCGAACATCGTCGCGAAGGATCTGCCCGCCGGCTTCGGCTTCGACTGGACCGGCCAGTCGTACCAGGAAATCCTTTCCGGCAACGCGGCGACGCTGCTGCTCGCGCTGTCGATCATCGTCGTCTTCCTCTGCCTCGCCGCGCTGTATGAGAGCTGGTCGATTCCGGTCGCCGTGCTGCTCGTCGTGCCGCTCGGCGTGCTCGGCGCGATCCTCGCCGCGACCGTGCGCGGCCTGCCAAACGACATCTTCTTCAAGATCGGCCTGATCACCATCATCGGCCTCGCGGCCAAGAACGCGATCCTGATCGTCGAATTCGCCGTGGCCGAGCAGCAGTCCGGACGCACGCTGCGCGATGCGGTGGTCGACGCGGCACAGCTCCGGTTGCGGCCAATCCTGATGACATCGTTCGCGTTCATCATGGGCGTGACGCCGCTGGCGGTGTCGAGCGGCGCCGGCGCCAACGCGCGTCATGCGATCGGCACCGGCGTGATCGGCGGCATGCTGTTCGCGACCTTCCTCGGCCTGCTGCTGATTCCGGTGTTCTACGTGGTGGTGCGCAGGTTGCTGGGCGACACGCTCGACGGGCCGCCGAAAGCGCCGGGACACGGAGTCCCGCATACGGAACCGCCGCGCTAAGCCTCGTCGTTCCCGCGAAGGCGGAGCCCAGCGCCTCTACTCCAGTCGCCGAAGGCGCTGAGTCCCCGCTTCCGCGGGGACGACGGATGTGTTTCTTGTCCCGCCGCGCGCGCTCTGTTTCAATCGCGCGCCTCATCGCCGCATCGACATCCATGCCCACCGCCGAAACCCGGGTCCTCAGCAAGACGTGGTTCTACCCGTTCCGCCTTCCTAGCGGCCAGGTCACGACGACCTATGACGGCGGCGCGCTCGACGCGATCCATGCGACGCGGCTTGCGATGCTGAAGTCGGTGCTGGCTGCCGAATACGGCGCTTCGATCGCGGGCAGGACCGTCATCGACATCGCCTGCCACCAGGGCTGGTTCTCGACTCAGCTCGCGGAAATGGGGGCGCATGACGTGCTCGCGGTGGACGCGCGTGCAGAGCACGTGGCGGATGCGACGCTGATCCGCGATGCGCTCGGCCTTCGCAACATGCGCGTCACGCAGTCGGACGTGCACGCGCTGACGCCCGAGGCGGCCGGCACCTTCGACATCGTGCTGATGCTCGGCCTCATCTACCACCTCGAGAATCCGGTCGGCGCGCTCCGCGTCGCGCGCGCGCTCACGAAGCGGCTCTGCCTGGTCGAGACGCAGGTCGTGCCCGGCCTGAGCGGCATGGTGGACTACGGCAGTTACCGCTTCGTGCGCCCGCTCAAGGGCTCGTTCGGCATCATCGACGAGACCGAGGAGACGCACGGCCCGGAGGCGAGCACGACCGGGATCTGCCTCGTGCCCAGCCTCGACGCGTTGATGTGGATCCTGCGCAAGGTCGGTTTCTCGCGCGTCGAACTGCTGCCGCCACCCGAAGACGCCTACGAACAGCTGCGCTACGGCAAGCGCGTCATGGTGGCCGGCTACGTGGATTGAGCGCGCTCGTATCCCCGCTTTCGCCAGGCGGCCAGCGCCCTTCGCGGGGAGTGTGTCGCAGGTCCCCTTCACCCGGCGTTCTCCGGCTTACGATGCCTGCGGGCCGAGGGAGAACGACATGATGCGACGCATCCTTGCATCCTGCCGCGTCGTGCTGACGGCGGCGCTGGCGCTCGCGGCGACACCGTGCGGCGCCGCGATCACGATCGATCTTTCCTACGTCGATCAGCAGTCGACAGCATTCCAGCGTTTCCGCGACTGGGTCGACGAGGCCGTCGACGGCCATCCTGATTACGGATTCTCCGCGACCGACGCCGCGTACATGTACCGCATCACCGGCGAAGCGCCGTACGCGACGCTCGCCGTGCAGATGGTCGAGGACCAGGTCGCCGCCGCCGAAGCCGCGATCGCGGGCGGCCACGCGCCCGAGGTGGCCGGGGACTCGTATCTCTACGTCGGCGACATGATCGGCGATCTCGCCCTCACCTACGACTGGTGCGCAGCGTTCGTCACGTCCTCGCAGCGCACGCGCTGGGCGGCGTACGCCGGGCAGGCCGTGTTCAACGTCTGGAACCCCGCCGATGCGAGCTGGGGCGGCCAGCCGTTTCCGTGGTCGGGCTGGTCGATCGACGATCCCGCGAACAACTATTTCTACAGCTTCCTCGAGGCGACGATGCTCTGGTCGCTCGCCGACGACAGCGCGCCGTGGCTCGATTTTCTCGATACCGTCAAGATTCCGGAGCTGACGGCGTACTTCGCGGCGATCGACGGCGGCAGCCAGGAAGGCACCGGCTACGGCCTCTCGCACAAGCGGTTGTTCCAGCTCTACCGTATCTGGCGCGATTCGACCGGGGTCGATCTCGCGAACGCGAACGGGCATCTGACCGACAGCATCGCCTGGTGGATTCACGCGACGGTGCCGACGCTCGACCGCACGGCCGCGATCGGCGACCAGGCGCGCGTCTCCGAGCCGGTCATGTACGACTATCACCGTGCGCTGATGCTCGAGGCGCATCGGCTCACGTCGGACCCGTCCGCCGCGAACCGTGCGTCGTGGTGGCTGCATTCGATCTCCGTGCCCGAGATGCAGAGCGGGTTCAACCTGCGCGAGGATCTGCTGCCGGCCGGGCCGGGCGGATCGCCGCCGGCGGAGCTCGTGCGCCATTTCACCGCGACGGGCCACCTCTTCGCGCGGACGGGCTGGGACGCCCACGCGCTCTGGCTCGAGTTCGATGCCGGCCCCTACGTGCAAAGCCACGCGCACCAGGACCAGGGCTCCTTCACCCTCTACCGCGACGGCTGGCTCGCGGTCACCGAGAACATCTGGTCGCACAGCGGCATCCAGCAGGGCACCGAAGTGCACAACGTGCTGCGCTTCGAGCAGGACGGGCATGTCGTGCCGCAGCGGTACGGCAGTGTCTCGGCGATGACGGTCATGCCCGGTGCCGGCGGAGCCGTGCACGCCGTCGCCGATCTGTCGCCGGCCTATGCGGGCAGCGGCGCAGTCACGTCATGGACGCGCACGATCGATTTCGGCGGTGGCTCGCTGACCGTGCACGACGCCTACGTCACCGCGAACGACACCGACACGACCTTCCAGATCAACGTGCCGGTGCAGCCCACGATCGACGGCGCGACGGCGGTCGCGGGCGATCTCCTCGTGCAGGTGATCTCGCCGTCGAACGCGACGCTGCAGGCGATCGACTGGACGAGCGTCGACGGCGATTTCAATTCGGGCTGGCGCATCGACGTTTCGGGCGGCAGCGGGGAGTACGTCGTCGTGCTGAGCTCCAGGGCGGCGACGGGCGACGGGATTTTCGCGGACGGATTCGATTGAGGCGCGCACCAGCGGCTGCGCAATCCACTCCGTCGTCAACGAACCGACCAAATGGACGCGCTTTCGCCGGAATGACGGAAGGCGCGGAGGAAAGACGCCGGGTCTTCGCCGCCTTCGCGGGGACGACGAGCGTTGCGGTCAGCGCACGCCGGTCTCGTTGCGCGCGATCACCAGGCGCTGGATCCCTCGTAGATCTCGGTGATCTTCGCGTCGCGGAAGAACCGCTCGAGCGGCATCTCCTTCGAGTAGCCCATGCCGCCATGGATCTGCACCGCCTGGTGCGTGACGAACATCGCCGTTTCCGAGGCATAGAGCTTGGCGATCGAAGCCTCGGTGCTGAAGCGTCCGCCGTTCTTCTCGGCCTCGCCCTTCAGGAATGCCGCGCGCAGCGTCAGGAGCGTCGCCGCGTCGAGACGGCATTTCATGTCGGCGATCTTGGCCTGGATCATCTGGAACGAGCCGATCGGATGCCCGAACGCCTTGCGCTCGCGCACCCAGGCGAGGCTGGCCTCGTAGGCCGCCCGCGCGAGACCGACCGCCTGCGAGGCGATGCCGATGCGGCCCGCGTCGAGCACGCCCATCGCGATCGCGAAGCCCTTGCCCTCGGGGCCGAGCATGTCTTCCTTCGGGCACACGTAGTCGGTGAACTCGATCTCGCAGGTCGCGGACGCGCGGATGCCGAGCTTCGGCTCGGTCTTGCCCGCGTGGAAACCCGGCCGCGCGGTGTCGATCAGGAACGCCGACACGCCCTTCGCGCCGATGCCGGGCGTGGTGATCGCGAACAGCACGATGTATTTCGCGACGGGCCCGGACGTGATCCAGCTCTTCTTGCCGTTGATGACCCAGTCGCCGTTCTCGTTTCTCGTCGCGCGCGTGTGCATCGCCGAGGCATCCGAGCCGGACTGCGGCTCGGTAAGCGCATAGGCGCCGATCGCTTCGCCGGACGCCACGGCGCGCACGTATTTCTGCTTCTGCTCCTCGGTGCCGTACTTCAGGATGCCGTTGCAGTACAGCGAGTTGTTGACCGACATGATGGTCGAGTGCGCGCAGTCGGCGGCGGCGATCTCGATCATCGCCAGCACGTACGCCACCGGATCGAGCCCGGCGCCGCCGTACTCGTGCGGCACCTCGATGCCCATGAGCCCGAGCTGGCCCATCTCGCGGATGTTGTCGAGCGGGAACTCGCCGGACCGGTCGAACTCGGCCGCCACCGGCGCGATGCGCTTCTGCGCGAAATCGCGCGCGATCGACTGGATCGAAAGCTGATCTTCGGTGTAGCGGAAATCCATGGCGAGGCTCCTAATTCCCGTCGTTCCCGCGAAAGCGGGAACCCCGCGCCTTTTCGAGACGGCGAAGGCGCTGGGTCCCCGCTTTCGCGGGGACGACGAGCCAGATGGGTTGCAAGCCGCGTATTTTACCGGTTTCGCGCGAGGCGCGTGCTTCAGCGCAGAGGCTGGGCGAAGCTGCACGGCGCTCCGCGCACGCGCTGAGCCAGCATCCACGGCAGCAGCGCCGGCTCGGCGTAGGCGCGGTGCCAGGTCACGTGCATGCCGTCCGGATACTCGGTACAGCGCGGATTCGCGCCGAGCTCGTGCAACGCGCGCACGACCGCGCGCGAGCCGACCATCGCCCCACCGCGGCCGGTTTCGAGGTCGGTGTCGTTGTCCTTGCCGCCGTGGAAGATCCACTCGGGCACGTCGCGGATGGCCGCGAATCCCGCGAAACTGGTCATGCCGGACATCGGCACGCCGGCGGCGAAGCAGCGCGGCCAGGCCTTCAACGCATCCCAGACGCCGGTCGCGCCGTCGGAAATGCCGGTCAGAACCACGCGCCGCGGATCGACGGGCCAGCGCGCGAACACGTCGTGCACAACCGCCTGCACGTGCGCGGGCGGCCAGTACGCGCCGCTCGTCTGCGGCGCGACGTAGACCAGCGGCACGCCGCCCTCGATCGCGCGATCGATCAGCTCCATCGAGCCGTTGCCGTGACCGGCGAGTTGCGATTCGTTGTCGGTACCGTCCTGGCCGTCGCCGTGCAGGAACACGATCAGCGGCAGACGCTCGCCGCCGCGCCGGCCCGGCGTTTCGATCGCGCGGTACGGCACGCGCAGCGCATCGCTCGACCAGTATTTGCCGAGAGCGGCGGCGTCCACCGCGTATGCAGCATAGCCGTCCGCCGGCGCCGCGCACAAAGGCGGCGTTGACCTCGGCGGCGCGCACGGCTACGCTTCAAGTATCTTTCGATCAAGATAAAGCGATAATAATAGCCGATGCTCGATCTCGCCGCCACGTCGAGCCTGCTGCGCCTGCTCTCCGATCCGACGCGCGTGCGCCTGCTGGCGCTGCTCGAGCGCGAGGAGCTGACGGTCGCCGAGCTTTCGGCGGTGCTCCGCCTCGCGCAGCCGCGCGTGTCCACGCACCTCGCCAAGCTCAAGGACGCCGGGCTGGTGCGCGACCGGCGCGCCGGCGTGTCCTCGTACTATCGCTACAACACCGAGATCGATCCGCGCGAGAACGCGCTGCTCATCGCGCTCAAGGAAAGCGTCGACGACGCGCTGCTGCGCGACGACGAAGCGCGCCTGCCGACCGTGCTCGCCAAGCGCGCGCGCGCGGAAGGCTGGGCCGACACGGTCGCCGGCGACATGGAACGCCACTACTCGCCCGGCCGCACCTGGGAAGCGCTGGCGCGCGGCATGCTGCAGCTGGTCGAGACGGGCGACGTGCTCGACATCGCCTCGGGCGACGGCGTGCTCGCCGAGCTGCTCGCGCCGCGCGCGCGCCGGGTCGTCTGCGTGGACGCGAGCGAGCGTGTCGTCGCGGCCGCGCGCGAGCGGCTGAAGGCATTCGCCAATGTCGAAGTGCACACGGGCGACATGCACGCGCTCGGATTTCCGGCGCGCAGCTTCGATCTCGTGCTGCTGCTGCACGCGCTGACCTACAGCGAAAAGCCGCCGCTCGTGATCGCGGAGGCCGCGCGCGTGCTGCGCAAGGGGGGACGGCTGCTGGCGATGACGCTGGCCCGGCACGCGCACCGCACGGCGGTCGAGCCGTTCGATCACCGCAATCTCGGCTTCAGGCCCGAGGAGCTGCGCGACATGGCGCGCGCCGCGAAGCTCGACGTCATCGCCTGCGAGCGGCTGACGCGCGAGCGCCGCCCGCCGCATTTCGAAGTCCTGAGCCTGCTGGCGAGGAAACCATGAATCACGAACTTCCATGGCTCCGGCCCGAGCGCGCACGGGCGCTGCTCGGCGAACTGTCCCGACGCATCCTTGTCATCGACGGCGCGATGGGCACGATGGTGCAGAGCTGCCGGCTCGGTGAAGCCGACTACCGCGGCGAGCGTTTTGCCGACGGTTTCGACCGCGAGCACGAGCCGGAGCGTGACGCGGCGGCTCGCCCCGGCGTCGATCTCAAAGGCAACAACGATCTCCTCACCCTGACGCGGCCGGACGTGATCACGGCGATCCATGCAGCGTATCTCGATGCCGGAGCGGACCTGGTCGAGACGAACACGTTCAATGCGACCCGCATCAGCCAGGCCGATTACCGGCTCGAGCATCTCGTCTACGAGCTCAACCGCGAAGGCGCGCGCCTCGCGCGCGCAGCCTGCGACGCCGCCGAGGCGAAGGCAATCGCGGAAGGCGGACGCCCTCGCCCGCGCTTCGTCATCGGCGTGCTCGGCCCGACCAGCCGCACCGCATCGATCAGCCCGGACGTCAACGATCCCGGTTTCCGCAACACGAGCTTCGACGAGTTGCGCGCGGCGTACCGCGAGGCGGCCGAAGGTCTGGTGGACGGCGGCGCCGACACGATCATGGTCGAGACGATCTTCGACACGCTGAACGCGAAAGCCGCGCTGTACGCGATCGACGAGCTGTTCGACGCGCGCGGCGCGCGGCTGCCGGTGATGATTTCCGGGACGATTACCGACCTCTCGGGGCGCACGCTGTCCGGCCAGACCGCCGAGGCGTTCTACGCATCGATGCGCCACGCGCGGCCGCTTTCGATCGGTCTCAACTGCGCGCTCGGCGCGGCCGAGCTGCGCCAGTACGTCGACGTGCTCGCGAGCGTCGCCGACTGTCACGTCAGCACGCACCCGAACGCGGGCCTGCCGAACGCATTCGGCGAATACGACGAGACGCCGGAGCACATGGCCGCCATCGTCGCCGAGTTCGCGCGGGCCGGACTCGTCAATCTGGTCGGCGGCTGCTGCGGCACGACGCCGGCGCACATCGCGGCGATCGCCGATGCCGTGCGCGGCGTGCCGCCGCGTGCGCTGCCTTCGGCTGCCGGCAACCTCCGCGCCGCGTGAGCGGGCTTCCGCCCGCCTGCGCGCATCTTCAGAGACCTGATATCCAGACTTGGACACTCAATCGCCACGCTACACGCGCCTTTCCGGCCTCGAGCCACTCGTCATCACGCCGGACCTCCTTTTCGTCAACGTGGGCGAACGCACCAACGTCACCGGCAGCGCGCAGTTCCGCAAGCTGATCAAGGAAGAGCGCTACGAGGACGCGGTCGAAGTCGCCCGGCAGCAGGTCGCGAGCGGCGCGCAGATCCTCGACGTCAACATGGACGAGGGCCTGATCGATTCCGAGGCCGCGATGACGCGGTTTCTGAACCTGATCGCTTCCGAGCCCGACATCGCGCGCGTGCCGGTGATGGTCGATTCGTCCAAATGGAGCGTGATCGAAGCCGGGCTCAAATGCCTGCAGGGCAAGGGCATCGTCAACTCGATTTCGCTGAAGGAAGGCGAGGACGTCTTCATCGAGCACGCGCGCAAGGTGCTGCGCTACGGCGCCGCCGCCGTCGTCATGGCCTTCGACGAGCAAGGCCAGGCCGATACCGCCGCGCGCAAGGTCGAAATCTGCACACGGGCGTACCGGATCCTCACCGAGCGCGTCGGCTTTCCGCCCGAGGACATCATCTTCGACCCGAACATCTTCGCGATCGCGACCGGCATCGAGGAGCACGACAACTACGCCGTCGACTTCATCGAGGCGACGCGTGTCATCAAGGCGACGCTGCCGCACTGCCATGTCTCCGGCGGCGTCTCGAACGTCTCGTTCTCGTTCCGCGGCAACAATGTCGTGCGCGAGGCGATCCACTCGGTGTTCCTCTATCACGCGATCCGCGCCGGCATGGACATGGGCATCGTCAACGCCGGCGCGCTGCCGA
>CBINBI010000093.1:0-10614 GCA_966248875.1 uncultured Rhodanobacteraceae bacterium | reverse complement strand
TCACAACATGGACCACGAACCGCACAACCCGACCCCTCTTACGCCCTATGCGTGGGTCACTGGGCGCGCGAGGTCGGCACGAGCGATCCCCGAATTGGAAATCGAACCATCATGGCGTACATTGACGAGTGCCGCGCGATCACCGACAAGTGCCCACGGATTCAGCACTATTCGAACCCCAACATCGTCGTTGACTGGTTCAGGACGGGCTCGGCCACCCACGACAACGCCAGGCTGATCAAGGATGAAGCGCCCATTCTGGCCCGCTACGTCGACAGCCAAGGACTGATTTTCAAGAACGGGTTCGACTAGGAGCGCGCACGAAATGCATGCACTGCGGGCCGCACTCGGTTTGGGCTTGTGCTTGGCATGCTCGGCGGGCCCGAGGGCCGGAACGATTCCCTTGCCCTCCGATGTGTCCGTGGCTCTCACCGCGGAGCCCGATGGCAACTTGCAGTCCGGCCAGCGAATCGCCTTCACGATTTCGGTGACTAATCACGGCCCCGAACCCGTGTCGCCGGTGAGTTTGGGAAGTTCTCCGATTTACGACGAGCTCGATATTCTCTCCGCGACTGCGGATTGCGGAGATGATTTGGCGCTCGCCGTCGTGGACACGAGCGACGGGTTCTACTACGTCTATGACTGGTTTCCGACGACCGAATCGCCGCTGGCTGTTGGCGAGACTCGGTACTGTTACCTCAATCTGGATTTCACGGAGTGGGCGCCGGACACGTTCTCGCTGACGTTCAGCATGCCGGACTTCCTTGTGGATCTGGACCCGTCCAACAACTCCGCGACCGTGACCCTGCGTCGTGCGACGCAGGGCGCCGCGACAGCAACGCCGGTTCCAACACTGTCGCCGCTTGCTCTCGGCATGCTTGCGGGATTGCTGACATGGTTAGCGAGCATCGTGCGGCGAGCCGACGCCCGTATTTGACGGCGCAATCATCGAATCGATGTCATGTGCCGTTGGGCCGACCGTCTGTTCAAGAATGGATTGGAATCCCGAAGGACGCGAGTCCAGAGCTCAAGCGCCTTCTGGCTGCCGATGTTCGCCGCCAACATCGCCGCTTTTCTCGTAGCGTCGGCGGACAGTCTGAGCTTTCTCCCTCAGCAGGTTATCGACAGCGGCAGCGGTGCCAGCAACGTCAGCGCCACGGATATCAATGGCGACGGTAAACTCGACTTGGTGGTTGCTAACAGTAATGCAAGCAGCGTATCTGTGCTGCTCAATACCACTTTTCCCGGGAGCGTTGTCGTCACGTTCGCGACGCGCGTGGCCTTCGATACGGGAAGTAGTCCCAATTCGCTGTCGACCAGGGATGTCAACGGCGACGGCCGACCGGACCTGATCATCGCGAACTATGTTGACGACACCGTCTCGGTGCTTCTCAACACCACGGTGCCGGCGGTGGTACAAGCGCAACGGCTTTGTTGAAGGCCAGACTTTGTTCACCTCAACCGAGGACGTTCACGCTGGGCTGGATTCAACGCGACTAAGGGAGACGGCGCAGGCCGTCAAAGCTCTCATTGAGTAGGCCTCCTGGTGAAGCGAGCAATGTCGGTCGATGTGTTGAAGCCGCCGACTGGAGGTCATCCTCTACTAATGGCTGCACCGAGGAAGACAGCTGCGAAGAACAGCAATGCCATACAGAAAGAAACAACGCCGTCGGGGACGGTTCGTTAGCTGGTAGCGCTGGTCCAGCGGTGCAATGTCCTCAAGGAACACGGTCAGCGGCGTGGACTGTCGTGCATTCGGAGGGGGCGGAAAGGCTTGCCCGACCTCGGGCTTGCCTTCGATCCATCGCGCCGTCCCCCGATTCAGTGGCGATCGCATCGCGCGCACCTTCTCAGGTCGCCTCCCAGTCCTAAGAACACCGCATCTCACCTTCGCGGACGCTGGCCCGGACGACGTATTGCATCTGCGCGAGCGACAAGCCTTCGTTGTGTCATTCGTATCAATGGCCCATTGCGGACTGAACCGTGCCTCCGGAGCAGGTGCGCGCGAAACAACCTTCGATTTCGGCGTTAGCGGGTAAGCGCGCCAGATCGTCACTTATGACTGCTGTGTCCTTGCGACCCGTGAGTCCGCACGCAGCGGCCGGTTCGCCGAATCGGATCATGTAGCCATACCAAACGTGCTGATGGAGCCGAACTAAATGACCGGTCGCCGGACTAGGTGGTCCGAGATTACGCATGTCACGGGCAGTGAAATGGCCCTGCAACACAGCGGCATTCCGGGCATTTTCCTTAGCCCGTAAGTGGTAAATCGTGATGGACAGGTCCCGTCGGCCATCGGCGGGGCCCGCCGAACAAATCGTTGAATTCCTGTCGTGTGTGCCGGCCGTTCCTGCCTAATTTCACCAGAAATAGGCTAGGTCGTTAAATACAGGATGAATGAACTCTCTGGAAGACCGTGCTTTTATGGGACAAGCCATCGCTTGTTGGCGCAAACGCATCGCGGGTGGTGTGCACAACCGTTCTGACGCGATCACGTGTCCGCGTGTTCCGCCCCCCCTCAATGGGAGCGGGACGGGTCGCTCAGTGGTCAGGGCTTCTCGACATCCACCGCCTTCGACGCGTGTGCGTGCACGTTGCGCCACCTG
The DNA here is from genome assembly GCA_966248875.1 of uncultured Rhodanobacteraceae bacterium. GTDB lineage: Bacteria > Pseudomonadota > Gammaproteobacteria > Xanthomonadales > Rhodanobacteraceae > Dokdonella_A. Next base: position 8,008 of record CBINBI010000093.1, on the reverse strand, counting down.
CCGCGATCGCGGATGTAGGTATCCGAGAACTTCACGGTGCTGTCGAACGGCTTGCCGTGATCGACGCCTTTCTGGTGCAGCGTGGCGACGACGATCGCGGCGTCGCCGTGCACGCGGACCGACCAGCCGCTGGTCTCGTTGACGTCCCAGCGGACATCGGGCGACTCGACTTCGGCGAGGATCATCGCCTTGGTGCGCTCGCTGCCGTCCCAGCGGACGAGGATGTAATCATCGGTGAATATCTCGTCGAGCGCGGCCACGTCGCGGGTCACGAAAGCGTGCTGCATGCGCTTGTCGGTTTCGATCAGCCGGCGGACGTCTTCGTCGGAGCCCGCCAGGGCGGGCGCCGCGGACATCACTGCCGCGCCAAACCATCCGAGCAGGACGATGCGATCACGTGTCGTCATTCGGAGCTTTCCTCGCAGTCACAGGCGCGTGCTGCGCCGTACGGCGGCATCCTAAGCTGCCGGAAAGTGCGCGACTCGCCGTTTTCGGCTGTGGTCACCCGGCATCCCGCGGCGGCACTGCGAATCGCCGGAGCGGCCGGTCGAAAGCTCCGTGATTCGCCTTGCGTCCGGCATGCGGCTACGATACGGAGGGGCCGGGTAACCGGCCCTTTGCATTGGGACCAGGCACCGGATGAAAACCCTGCTCGTCACCGGCGGCGCCGGCTTCATCGGCGCCAATTTCGTGCTCGAAACCCTCGCTTCGGGCAGCGACCGCGTTGTCAATCTCGACAAGCTGACCTATGCGGGCAATCTCGACACGCTGGCGTCGCTGCGCGACTCGGCCGCGCACGTGTTCGTTCATGGCGACATCGGCGATCGCGCGCTGGTCGAGCGCATCCTGCGCGAGCATCAGCCGAGTGCCATCCTCAACTTCGCGGCTGAGTCGCACGTCGACCGTTCGATCGACGGCCCGGCTGAATTCGTGCAGACCAACGTCGTCGGCACGCTGACGCTGCTCGAAGCCGCGCTCGCGTACTGGCGCGCGCTGCCGCTGGAGCGGCAGGACGCGTTCCGCTTCCTGCACGTGTCGACCGACGAGGTGTACGGCTCGCTGGGCCCGGTCGGGCGCTTCACGGAAGAATCGCCGTATCAGCCGAATTCGCCGTATTCGGCTTCGAAAGCCGCGTCGGATCACCTGGTGCGCGCGTTCCACCACACGTACGGCCTGCCGACGCTGACGACGAACTGCTCGAACAATTACGGTCCGTATCAGTTTCCCGAGAAGCTCATTCCGCTCATGATCCAGAAGGCGCTTACGGGCGAACCGCTGCCGGTCTACGGCGACGGCCGCTACGTGCGCGACTGGCTCTACGTCAAGGATCATTGCGCGGCGATACGGCGCGTGCTCGAGATCGGCCGCGTCGGCGAGGTCTACAATATCGGCGGCGATGCCGAGCGCGAGAACATCCAGGTCGTGAAGACGATCTGCGCGCTGCTCGACGAGCGTCGCCCGCTCGCGAGCGGAGCGAAGCGGGAATCGCTGATCCGCCACGTGCCCGACCGGCCGGGTCACGACCGGCGCTACGCGATCGACGCGTCGAAGATCAAGCGCGATCTCGGCTGGCGGCAGACCGAATCGTTCGAGTCCGGCCTCGCGCGCACGGTCGACTGGTACCTCGAAAACCAGGACTGGGTGCGGCGCGTGCTCGACGGCTCGTACCGCATGGAACGGCTCGGGCACCGCGAGAGCGCATAGGCGGGCCTCGGCCCGGCGCGGCTTCAGAACGTTGCGAAGGCGGTGGGCCAAGGCCCACCCTATGGGTTGTGGAATTCGCACTCGACGCGAGCAAAGGAAACTGACGTGGCGACACGACGCGGCATCATCCTCGCAGGCGGCTCCGGCACGCGGCTTTATCCGCTGACGCAGGCGGTGAGCAAGCAGCTCCTGCCCGTGTACGACAAGCCGATGATCTATTACCCGCTGTCGACGCTGATGCTGGCCGGCATACGCGACGTGCTCGTGATCAACACGCCGCACGAGCAGCCGATGTTCCGGCGCCTGCTCGGCGACGGATCGCAGTGGGGCATCTCGATCCGTTACGCGGTGCAGCCGGCTCCGGAAGGGCTGGCGCAGGCGTTCCTGATCGGCCGTGACTTCGTCGCCGGCGAGCCGAGCTGCCTCATCCTCGGCGACAACATCTTCTACGGCCACGGTCTCACCGAAGCGATGCAGCGCGCCGTCGCGCGCACGCGCGGCGCGACTGTGTTCGGCTACTGGGTGCGCGATCCGGAACGCTACGGCGTCGCCGAATTCGACGGCGGAGGGCGCGTCGTCGGCCTGGAAGAAAAGCCGCCGCGGCCGAAATCGCACTGGGCCGTCACCGGGCTCTACTTCTACGACGAGCGCGTCTCCGATTTCGCGGCATCGCTGAAACCGTCGGCGCGCGGCGAGCTCGAAATCACCGACTTGAACCGCTGCTATCTCGCCGACGGCTCGCTGATGCTCGAGCGCCTGGGCCGCGGCTATGCCTGGCTCGACACCGGCACGCACGAATCGCTGGTGGAAGCATCCAATTACGTCGAGACGATCGAGAACCGACAGGGGCTCAAGGTCTGCTGCCCGGAAGAGATCGCGTATCAGAACGGCTGGATCGACGCGGCGCAGGTCGAGCGCCTCGCCGCGCCGCTCGCGAAGAGCGGCTACGGCCGCTATCTGCTGCAGCTCATCGCGCAGGGAAGCCCGTCGTGAAGATCGTCCGCACTCCGCTGCCCGGTTGCGTCGTCATCGAGCCCGTGGTGCACGGTGATGCGCGCGGCTATTTCTACGAAAGCTGGAACGCGCGGACATTCGCCGATGCCGGCATCGACGTGCGCTTCGTGCAGACCAACGTCTCGCGCTCGGCGCGCGGCGTGCTGCGCGGCCTGCACTATCAGTGGCCGAATCCGCAGGGCAAGCTGGTCAGCGTCGTCGAAGGCGAGGTCTACGACGTCGCTGTCGATGTCCGTGCCGGCTCGCCGACGTTCGGCCAGTGGACCGCGGCCGTGCTTTCCGCCGAGAACAAGCGCCATTTCTGGGTGCCGGAGGGCTTCGCGCACGGCTTCGTCGTGTTGTCGGACAACGCGACCTTCATCTATCAATGCACCGCGCTCTACGATCGCGCGGCCGATGCGGGCATCCGCTGGAACGACGGGCGCATCGCGGTCGACTGGCCCGTGGCCGAGCCGATACTGTCCGACAAGGATCGCCGCACGCCGTTTCTCGACGAGATCGCGCGCGACAAGCTGCCGCCGTATTCGCCGTGAAACTGCTCGTCCTCGGCGCCAGCGGACAGGTGGGATTCGAGCTCGTCCGCGCGCTCGCTCCGCTCGGCGAAGTGGTCGCGGCGACGCGCACCGCCGACGGCAAACGGATCGAGGCGGATCTCGCGCAGCCGGCTTCGCTCGCATCGGCCCTCGACGCCGTGCGTGCCGACATCGTCGTGAACGCCGCAGCCTACACTGCGGTCGATCGCGCCGAGGACGAGCCCGCGCTCGCCGATCGCGTGAATCATCTCGCCGTCGGCGAAATCGGCCGCTGGGCCCGGCAGAGCGGCGCGCGCATCGTGCACTACTCGACCGACTACGTTTTCGAAGGCTCGGCCACGACGCCCTATCGCGAAGACGATCCGACGGCGCCGCTCGGCGTCTATGGCCGCAGCAAGCTCGCCGGCGAGCAGGCGCTCCGCGCGAGCGGCGCGCCGCACCTGCTGCTGCGCACGGCCTGGGTGTACGGCGCGCGCGGACACAACTTCCTCCGCACGATGCTGCGCCTTGCGGCCGAGCGTGACGAGATCCGCGTCGTCGCGGACCAGATCGGCGCGCCGACGCCGGCGCGGGTCATCGCGGACACGACGGCTGCAATGATCCGCCGCTGGCTGGCCGAGGGCGAACGGCTGGACGGGACGTATCACGTCGTCACGCGTGGCCAGACGAGCTGGTTCGCGTTCGCCGAGGCGATCCTGCGCGGGGCGCGGGAGCGCTCGCTGATCCCGGCCCTGCCGCGCATCGTGCCGATCACGACCGCCGACTATCCGACGCGCGCCCGGCGCCCGGCGTATTCCGTGCTGGACGGCGCAAGGCTGGAGCGCGCGTTCGGACTACAATTGCCGGAGTGGGCATCCGCCCTTGCCGCTGTGCTCGACGAGCTCGCGGCGGCGCGCGACGAACGGTGACGCGCGCCGATCGCGTGCCCGCCCGGAACGATTTCGCCTGGAGGCTGAAATGCTGGTACCCGTGATCCTGTCCGGCGGCGCCGGCACACGCCTGTGGCCCGTCTCGCGCAGCGCGTACCCGAAGCCGTTCATGCGCATGGGCGACGGCGAATCGCTGCTCAGGAAGACGCTCGATCGCGCGTTGCGCGTCGCCGGCGACGGCCAGGTGCTGACCGTAACCGGGCGCGACTACTACTTCCTTACGCGCGACGAATACGCAGGCCACGCGTCGGCCGATCTCGACCGGCTGCCGTTCCTGCTGGAGCCCGCCGGCCGCAACACGGCGCCGGCCGCGCTGCTCGCGGCGCTGCACGCGCGTGACCGAATCGGCGCCGACGCGACGCTTCTCGTTTTGCCGGCCGATCACCTCATCCGCGACATCGACGCGTTTTCCGCCGACGCCGCGCGCGCGGCCGCGCTCGCGCAGGATGGCTGGCTCGTCACGTTCGGCATCCGGCCCACGCACCCCGAGACCGGATTCGGCTACATCCGCATGGGCGAGGGCATTCCGCAGCGCGAAGGCCGCGGCGTGCGGGCGTTCGTCGAAAAGCCGAATCGCGAAACGGCGGAGAGCTACGTCGCATCGGGCGACTACGTCTGGAATTCGGGCATGTTCTGCTTCCGCGCCGACGCCCTGCTCGATGCCGCCGCCGAGGTCTGCCCGGACGTGCTCGACGCCGCACGCGCGTGCTATGCGAGCGCGAAGAGCCACGACAGTCCGGTCGAATTCGCGCGCGAGGCGTTCCTGCTGCAGCCCGACATATCTATCGACTACGCGATCATGGAGCGCGCGCCACGCGTCGCGGTGGTACCGGCGGCGTTCGACTGGAGCGACATCGGCTCGTGGAAGGCGATGAGCGATCTCGAGGCCGAGGCGGACGGCGACGGCAACCGCGTGCGCGGCCAGGCCATCGTCGTAGAGAGCACGAACTGCTACATCCAGTCCGATGCGCGCATCGTCGCGGCGGTCGGCGTCAAGGACCTCGTCATCGTCGACACCGGCGACGCGGTGCTGGTGGCCGATCGCGAGCGCGCACAGCAGGTCAAGCTGGTCGTGGAGCGCCTGCGCGCGGAGAACCACGACGCCGCCGCGTTCCACAAGACCGTGCACCGGCCGTGGGGCAGCTTCACCGTGCTCGAGGACGCGGCCGACTGCAAGGTCAAGCGCCTCGTCGTGAAGCCGGGCCATGTGCTTTCGCTGCAGCTGCACCATCGCCGCAGCGAGCACTGGACTGTCGTCGAAGGCACCGCGAAGGTGCGCATCGGCGAGAAGGAGATGCTGCTCCAGCGCAACGAATCGGCCTATATCCCGATGAACACGGTGCACCGGCTCGAGAATCCGACCGACCGCGACGTGCACCTCATCGAGGTGCAGTGCGGCGATTATTTCGGCGAGGACGACATCGTGCGCCTCGAGGACCGCTACGGCCGGGTGCCTGCAAAAACGTCCTGAATTGTGTATTTTCCCTTGGGGGGACGGCTGCGGGCTGCATGCACCAAAGCCGATCGGACGGGACATTCGCCGGGCCAGCGGCGGCGACAAGGGAGAAGCATGAAGGCTTGCATTCTGGCGCTGGCATCTCTCGCCATGGCGCCGCCGGCGGCATCCGCCGGCGAGGTTCCGCTGGCAGATTTTGCACGACACACGCAGTTCCGCGACATCAAGATCTCGCCGAATGGCGACTATCTCGCGGCAAGCGCCGTCGTCGACGGCAAGGCTGTGCTTTCGCTGGTGCGGCTGGAGGACATGAAGGGTGTGAACCTGCGTCCGCGGGAAGGCGGCCAGGTCTACGAATTCTGGTGGGTCGCACGGCACCGCGTGATCTATTCGGTCGCCGAGCGCATGACCACGCTCGAGCAGCCGGTGCTGACGGGCGAGCTTTACGGCGTGAACGCCGACGGCACGCGCAAGCAGCTGATGATCGGTTACCGCGCCAACCGCGAGTGGACGTACGCCGACGTCGTGGAACCGCTGTATGCGGAGAACGGCAAGGTGCTCATCACCAAGTTCCACTGGAACGGCAGCGCCGACGGCGCGTATCCGGTGGCCGCCTACATGGACGTCGATCACGGCACGCTGGCCGAAGTCGGCACGTCGCCGATCCGCCGGGGCCGCTTCGTCGCCGATCATCGCGGACAGGTGCGCTTCGCTTACGCCAATGCCACCGACAACAAGCTGCGCGTGTACTACCGCGAGCGGAACGGGGCGAAGTGGACGCTCGTCTTCGACGAATCGAAGGGCGATCCGCCCGTGCGGCCACTCGGCTTCGACCGCGACGACCGCAACGCCTATTTCGACTGCTCCGGAGCGCGCGGCATCGGCGGCCTGTGCCGCTGGAATCCCGGCACGCGCAAGATGGAGACGCTGTGGAGCAGCAGCGAAGCCGGCGTCGACGGGCTCGTGCCGAGCTTCGACGGCAAGGATTTCGTCGCGCTCCGGTCGATGCCGGGCCGCACCGCCACGACGCTGCTCGAGAAGGACTCGCGCGAGGCGAAGCTGCTCGTCGGGCTCATGCAGCAGTTTCCGGGCGAGGACGTGCGCATCACCAGCAGCACGCCCGACGGCGCGAAAGTCGTGTTCCTCGTTTCGAGCGACCGCGATCCCGGCCAGTTCTTCCTCTACGACGCGAAGGCCGGCAAGGCGACGTTCCTGTTCGCGCGCATGCCGTGGATCAAGCCGGACGAGATGGCGCCGATGGAGCCGATCACGCTGAAGGCCCGTGACGGCCTTGCGCTGCACGGTTATCTGACGCGGCCCCTTGGCAAGGAGGGCTCAAAGCACTTTCCGCTCGTCGTGCTCCCGCACGGCGGTCCGTACGGCATCCGCGACCGCTGGGAGTTCGATCCGGACGTGCAGATGCTTGCAAGCCGCGGCTACGCGGTGCTGCAGGTGAACTTCCGCGGCTCCGGCGGCTACGGCGACGCGTTCGTGCGCGCCGGCTTCCGCGAGTGGGGCGCGAAGATGCAGGACGACGTCACTGACGCGACGCGCTGGGCGATCAGCGAAGGCATCGCCGATCCCGCGCGCATCTGCATCTACGGCGCGAGCTACGGCGGCTATGCGGCGCTGCGCGGCGCGACGAAGGAACCCGATCTCTACCGCTGCGCCATCGGCTACGTCGGCGTCTATGACCTCCGCCTCATGTACACGCGCGGCGACATCCCGCAATCGACCTACGGCGACAACTATCTCAAGATGGTGCTCGGCGAGGACGAGTCGGTGCTGTGGGACCGCTCGCCCGTCGCGCACGTCGACCGGCTCAAGGCGAAGGTCATGCTCATCGTCGGCGGCGAGGACTGGCGCGTGCCGCCTGTCCAGGGCCAGGCCTTGCACTCGGCGCTGAACAAGGCGCACATCGCACACGAGTGGCTCTACAAGCGCACCGAAGGCCACGGCTTCTACGATGAAGAGAACCGCACCGAGCTTCTGACGAAGGTCGCGGCGTTTCTGGATGCGAATATCGGGGAGGCGGCGGGCGAGCCGCAGGGGACGCGCGAGCCGTAGCTCAAGCGGCGCGCGCCGGGCGCGGCGCACGGCGTCGGGGTTGGGGCGGATGCCGTGGGATTCCCGTCATTCCGGCGAACGCCGGAATTCATTTTTTCTCGTCGTCCCCGCGGAAGCGGGGACCCAGTGCCTTGCTTTTAGCGCTGACGCGAAGACCGACTCACGTCCGTGTGTTTTTTCGCTCGCCCTCCCTGGCGAGCGAGTCACTTTCTCTGCTTGCCCAGAGAAAGTGACCAAAGAGAGGGCACCCTCGGTGACACGCCGGCGCTGCGCGCCGGTGCGCTACGGGCGGCCGGGGTTTTGCC
>CBINBI010000092.1:0-10812 GCA_966248875.1 uncultured Rhodanobacteraceae bacterium | reverse complement strand
TCCGGCAAAGCCCTGAAGACTTCCGAGCCTGAGTGACGCCATGTCTTTCCCAATCCCGAATCCCCGATCCCAAATCCCGGCTCCCAAATGATCCCCGAGCTCGGCCAACTCTCCCTGATCCTCGCGCTGCTGCTCGCGGCGGCGCAGTGCGTCCTGCCGCTGTTCGGCGCGCAGAGCGGCAACCGCTCCCTGATGGCGGTCGCGCGCCCGGCGGTCGCGGGACAGGCGGTGTTCGTCGCGATCGCGTTCGCGATCCTGACCTACGCGTTCGTCGTGCAGGATTTCTCGGTCAAGTACGTCGCGCTGAACTCGAATCACGCGCTGCCCTGGTATTACCGCTTCTCGGCCGTGTGGGGCGCGCACGAAGGCTCGCTGCTGCTCTGGGTGCTGATCCTCAACGTGTGGACGGTCGCGGTGGCGGCGTTCAGCCATCGCCTGCCCGACGATTTCATCGCGCGCGTGCTGGGCGTGCTCGGCTTCGTCAGTTTCGGCTTTCTCCTGTTCACGGTGCTCACCTCGAATCCGTTCGAGCGCGCGCTGCCGGTGCCGTTCGACGGCAACGACCTGAATCCGGTGCTGCAGGACCCCGGCCTCATCATGCACCCGCCGATGCTGTACATGGGCTATGTCGGTTTCTCGGTCGCGTTCGCGTTCGCGCTCGCCGCGCTGATCGGCGGCGAGCTGGACGTGCGCTGGGTGCGCTGGGCGCGGCCGTGGACGAACGTCGCCTGGGGATTCCTGACGCTGGGCATCGCGCTCGGCTCCTGGTGGGCGTATTACGAGCTCGGCTGGGGCGGCTGGTGGTTCTGGGATCCGGTCGAGAACGCGTCGTTCATGCCCTGGCTGGTCGGCACGGCGCTGATCCATTCGCAGGCGGTCACCGAGAAGCGCGGCTCGTTCCGCGCCTGGACGCTGCTGCTCGCGATCTTCGCGTTCTCGCTTTCGCTGCTCGGCACGTTCCTCGTGCGCTCGGGCGTCTTGACCAGCGTGCACGCGTTCGCGAGCGATCCGACGCGCGGGCTCTTCATCCTCGGGTTCCTCGGCGTCGTCATCGGCGGATCGCTGCTCATCTACGCGCTGCGCGCGCCGAAAGTCGCCGGCGGCGAGCCGTTCGCCGCGGCCTCGCGCGAAACGCTGCTCCTGATCAACAACCTCATGTTCACCGTCGCCGCGGCTATGGTGCTGCTCGGCACGCTGTATCCGCTGCTCGGCGAGGCGCTGAAGCTCGGCCGCATCTCGATCGGGCCGCCTTACTTCGGCTTCATGTTCGTGCTGCTGATGCTGCCGGTGGTCGCGCTGGTGCCGTTCGGCCCGTTTCTGCGCTGGCGAAACGGCGACTGGCGCGCCGCGCTCGGCAAGCTGAAATCTGCGCTGTGGGGCGCGATCGGCGTTGCGGCGGTCGCGGCGGTCGTCGCGAAGATGGTCGCGGACGGCTTGCCGCTCAAGGCCGTGATCGGAGCGGCCGCGTCGATCTGGGTCGGCCTTGGCATCGCGCTCTACGTCCTGATGCGCTGGCGCAGCGCGCCGCGCGGGCGCCGCTACACGCCCGAGATGCTCGGCATGATCCTCGCGCACTTCGGCATCGCGGTCTTCGTCGCCGGCGTGCTGATCGTCGAGGCGACCAGTATCGAGCGCGACATCAAGCTTGCGCCCGGCGAGAACGTCGCGATCGGCGACTACACGTTCCGCTTCGACGGCGTGCAGGCGGCCACGGGACCGAACTTCAAGGCGGACCGCGGCACGCTGACGGTCATGAAAAACGATACGGTCGTCGCGACACTGAATCCGGAGAAGCGCCAGTACTCGCGCGGCACGCAGGTGCAGACCGAATCGGCGATCGATCCCGGCTTCACGCGCGACATCTACATCGCGCTCGGCGAGCCGATCGGCACCGACGGCGCCTGGGCCGTGCGCATCTACATCAAGCCGTTCGTGCGCTGGATCTGGCTCGGCGCGCTGTTCATGATGCTGGGCGGCTTCGTCGCCGCCATGGACCGGCGTTTCCGCAGGCTGCCCGCTCGCGCCGACGCTCCGATTCCGGGGAACGACGCGCTTCCCGGCTCGGCCGCGGGCGAGATGGCATTGGCGGCCGCCGGCTCGTCGCAAACGCTCTTCCTCGGCAACTCTCGCTTCGAAGGGAAGCGCTGACAGCAATGCCTTCGCGACTTCTGCCATTTTTCGGCTTCGTGCTCGTTTTCGCGTTGCTTGGCTTCGGCATCTGGTGGAACCAGAGTCACGATCCGCGCGAAGTGCCCTCGCCGCTGATCGGCAAGCCCGCACCTGAGTTCTCGCTGCCGCTGCTTGACGATCCCGGGAAGAAGCTCGGCAGCGCAGACCTGCGCGGCCAGCCGTATCTGCTCAATGTCTTCGCGAGCTGGTGCTTCGCGTGCCGCGAGGAGCATCCGATCCTGATGCAGCAAGGCAAGGAGCTCGGCGTCAAGCTGGTCGGATTCAACTACAAGGACGAGCCCGCCGATGCGAAGCGCTGGATCGCGCAGTACGGCGATCCGTACGACGTGGTCATCGCCGACTATCCCGGCGACGTCGCCATCGACTTCGGCGTGACCGGCGCGCCGGAGACATTCCTGGTCGATGCGAACGGCGTGATCCGCTACAAGTACATCAGCCCGATCACTCCGGAGATCATCGCGACGGAGCTCTTGCCGCGCATTTCGCTGCTGAAGAAGGAGGTGACGAAGTGATGCGGCGCCTGCGCCGGATGGTTTCCTCTTTCCCGCGAAAGCGTGAACCCAGCGCCTTTGCTGTGCGGCGCCCCGCATCAAAGGCGCCAGGTTCCCGCTTTCGCGGGAAAGACGGAAAGATGATCGCACTCTTTGTTGCGTGTTCTCTTTTAGCCTGCACGCTCGCTCATGCGATCGATCCGCTGCCGTTCAAGGACCGCGCCGAGGAGCTGCGCTTCCAGGCACTGACCAAGCAATTGCGCTGTCTCGTCTGCCAGAACGAAAGCCTCGCCGATTCGAACGCGCCGCTCGCGGCGGATCTCCGCCGGGACGTGTTCGAACAGATGCAGGCCGGCAAGAGCGACGAGGAGATCAAGGCCTGGCTGACGTCGCGCTACAGCGATTTCGTGCTCTACGATCCGCCGCTGCGCGCCGGCACCGTGCTGCTCTGGTTCGGTCCCGCACTGGCGCTGCTCGCCGGTGGCGCGGCGATCGTGGTGATCGTGAGGCGACGCGCGCGTGCGGCGACTCTGGCGGCAAGACCGGCGAGCAACGTCGAGGACGACTGGTGATGGCGATCTTTCTTGTCTTCGCGGCGCTGATGATCGCCGCTGCCCTCGCCTTCGTGCTGGTTCCACTGCTTCGCAACGCGAAGACTGCAACCGCAGCGGACACCGCGCGGCGCCTGCGCGTGCTCGACGAAGCGCTGGCTTCGGGCGTGCTGGATCAGGACGAATACGCGGCGAAGCGTGCCGCACTGAACGCGTCCGCAGCCGGCACCTCTGCACCTGGCGCACGCTCGCGCGCGACCTTCGTGGCGATTCTGGGCGTCGCGCTGCTGCTGCCGGCGTCTGCGCTGCTGATCTATCGGCTGGTGGGCACGCCGCAGGCGCTGGACCCGGCCAATCTCGCGCCGCCATCCGCCCAGCACACGGCGGCGGACATGGAGAAGGCGATCGCCGGCCTCGCCGCGAAGCTCCAGCAGAACCCCGACGATCCGCGCGGATGGGCACTGCTGGCCCGCGCATATCAGGCGCTCGATCGTATCGAGGAAGCGCGCGATGCTTTCAGGCAGGCGCACGTCCACGCGCCGGACGATGACGACGTCACCGTCGAATACGCGCAGGCGCTCGCGCTCGCCGCGCCGGATCATCGCCTGCAGGGCGAAGCGCGGGCGCTGCTCGAAGGCGTGATCGCGAAAGACCCGAACAACCAGCGCGCGCTGTGGCTGCTCGGCATCAGCGACTACCAGGACGAGGACTATGCCAGCGCGATCGCGCGCTGGAAGACCCTGCTGCCGATGCTGCCGCCGGATTCGGAGGTCGCACGCAGCGTGCGCAGCGAGATCGCCGAGGCCGAGGCGCGCCGCGACGGCCGCCCGCCGCCCGCACCGGAGGTCGCTTCGAGCGGAGCCGCAGCGGACAACGGAAGCGTGATGCAGAACGAAAGCTCCGCGAATGGCACACAGGTCGCCGGCCCACCGCCGAAGCTCACCGTCAACGTCGCCCTCGACCCGAAGCTTGCGAACCGGCTCGACCCCGAGGCGACGCTGTTCGTCTTCGCGCGCGCCGCCAGCGGCCCGCCGATGCCGCTCGCGATCCAGCGGCTGAAGGCGAGCCAGTTGCCGGCGACGGTCACGCTCGACGACAGCACGAGCATGATGCCGTCGATGAGACTCTCGAAGTTCACCGAAGTCGTCGTCGGCGCGCGCATCTCGAAATCCGGCAACGCCATGCCGCGGAGCGGTGACCTGGAGACGCTCTCGGCGCCGGTCGCTTCGAGCCGTACCGAGCCGATCGCGCTGACGATCGACCAGGTGGTGCCGTAGCCCTCATTTCCCCCTCTCGCAAGCGGAAAGGGAGACGGACCGCAGGAACTCACACCCAGTCGCTGTGCTTCTCCTCGCTCGCGAGCGCGGCCATCGCATCGCGGTAGCGCTGCATGTAGCGCGCGCGGTCGCCGTCGAAGCGCAGCGGCTCGCCGACGAAGATGTCGATGAAGAACGGCACGATCACCCATTCGCCTTTCGGCAGCGCCTTGCCGAGGCCGTGTGTGAAAACCGGAATCACGTCGACATCCGGCCGCCGCTCGGCGATGCGCGCGAGGCCGGTCTTGAACTCGGCCAGCTGCTCGGGTTCGCCGCGCGAGCCTTCAGGGAAGAAGATCAGTATCTCGCCGCGCTCCAGCGCGGCCGCGACCGGCGCCAGGAGATCCTCGTGCGGATCGCGGCGCGTCCGGTTCAGCGGCACGATGCCGACGACGTTGAGCGCGAACCACGCGAGCAGCCGGTTGCGCAGGAAATAATCGGCCGCCGCGACCGGACGCACGCGCGGCAGCAGACGCAGCGGCAGCAGGCTGATCATCGCCATCGCGTCGAGATGGCTGTTGTGGTTCGCGGCGATGATGGCCGGGCCCTTCGTCGGCAGCCGCTCGCGATGGCGCACGTTGAGGCCGAGCACGAACAGGACGACGGTGCGGACAAGGACACCGTAGAAGAAGAGGCGGAGCAGATAGCTCATCGTCGATGGCTCATCGCCGATCCCTCACCTTTCGCCGCCCCGGCGAAGGCGGAGACCCGGGCCTTTGATTCTTGTATGGCGGAGAGCAAAAGCGCCGGGTCCCTGCTTTCGCCGGGACGACGAGGATGAGGCTTCGGACGCTCGTCGCATCAGAAATAGAAATACGCCATGAAGTGAAAGAACAACGGTCCGGTGAAGAGCAGGCTGTCGATGCGGTCGAGAATGCCGCCGTGGCCCGGAATCATCGAGCCCGAGTCCTTGACGCCGATGTCGCGCTTCACCGCCGAGATCGTCACGTCGCCGAGAAAACCGCCGAAGCCGATCATGAGGCCGGCCGCGATGCTGTGCGCCGGCGTCAGCGGCGTGAGGTACGGCGCGAGCGCGATGGCGAGCACCGTCGTCGTCAGCGCACCGCCGACGAGGCCCTCGACGGTCTTCTTCGGGCTCACGCTTTCCAGCGCCTTGTGCCGGCCGAGCGTGCGGCCCCAGATGTACTGCGCGACGTCGTTGAGCTCCGTCAGCAGCACGACGAAGAGGAGCAGCGCGGCGCCGTGCGCCGGAACGGTCTTGCCCTCGGGCAGCACCAGCAAGTACGCGAGATGGCTGAGACCGAAAACCATCGTCATCAGGCCCCAGTGGATCGTGCCGGCGGCGCGCAGGAAGTCCTTCGTTTCGCCGCGCAGCACCATGCGCATCGCGATTGCGAGGAATGCCCACACCGGAATGAAAATCAGAAACAGGTTGTACCAGTGCATGCCGATCCAGAGGTATTGCAGCGGCACGCAGAGGTAGGCCCAGAACAGGACGCGCCGGTCCGTACGGCGCGTGGGGACCAGCGAGAGATATTCCTTGAGCGCGAGGAAGGACAGCACGGCGAAGAATGCGATCGCCACGCCGCGCCGGAACGAGATCGCGGCCGCGAACACGAACACCAGCACCCACCACGATCGCACGCGCGCAGCGAGCTCGGCATGGCGCCCTGCCTGATCGCCGCGGCGCATGATCGCGACGATGACCGTCGCCGCGACGAGCAGCGCGACGGTGGCGCCGAGCGTCCACAGCACGCTTTCGGGAATCCAGAGCTTCAGATTCATGAGTACGGCTCGCTGGGAGCGGCTTCCTTCAGGGCGCGGATGGTGCGTTGGATCAGCGTCGCGACGGCAAGGCCGGCCATGACGACGAACATGAGCCGGAGCCACACGCCGCCTGGAACGCCGAGCCCGAGCAGCAGCGCGAGCGCCCCGAACGCAAAGGCGCGGTCGCTCTTGCCGAACGGCCCGTCGTAGCGGCGGCTCGCGCCGAACTGCACCGCCGCCATGCCGACGGTCTCGATCAAAAAGCCGAACACGACCAGCATCAATACGACAACCGAGGGAAATTCGGGACGCGCCATCAGCGGCAGGTACATCAGCGCGTCGGACGCGACGTCGCCCGCTTCGTTGAGAAGCGCGCCGAGCTTCGACGCCTGCCCGTGCTCGCGCGCCAGCATGCCGTCGATCGCGTTGAGCGCCATGCGCATGACGAGCGCCAGCGGGAGCAGGATGCGCCGATCGCCGACCAGGAAGATCGCCGCGCCGACGGCAAGCGACAGCGCGACCGCCGCGACGGTGACCTGATTCGCGGTGACGCCCGACCGCGCCAGCGCGCGCACGATCGGGCGCAGCAGCGCCTGAAACTTCGGCTTCAGCCCGTAGATGCTGGCCATGTCTCCCCTGTCCGCTTGCGTCGGCGTCGCAATGTCGCTGCGCCGATGCGCCTCTCCAGCACCGCGTACGTTAGCAGACGCGCGCCGGCCACGGCCGACTTGGCGCCGCACGGATGCCCCGCTAAATTGGCGCGTCCGCCGAGCCATCGCACGACCGACGCATGCCCGACGCCCGCCGCTACTTCCATCTGCCTTCACCATTTCCGATGAAACGCGGCGGAGCGCTCACAGGCGCCGTGCTTGCCTACGAAACCTGGGGCACGCTCAACGCGGCGCGCGACAACGCAGTCTTCATCCTCACCGGGCTTTCGCCGAGCGCGCACGCGGCGTCCAACGAGGAAGACCCTTCGCCGGGCTGGTGGGAAGCGATGCTCGGCCCCGGCAAGTACATCGACACGAATCGGTGGTTCGTGATCTGCGCCAACACGCTCGGCTCGTGCAAGGGCTCCACCGGCCCGGCCTCGATCAATCCCGCGACGGGCGAACCGTACCGTCTCGATTTTCCCGATCTCACGCTCGAAGACGTCGCCAATGCGAGCTTCGCGCTCGTGCAGGGGCTCGGCATCGAAAAACTCGCCTGTCTCGTCGGCAATTCGATGGGCGGCATGAGCGGGCTTGCGTACCTCGTGCAGCATCCCGGCAGCGTACGCTCGCACATCAGCATCTCGACCGCGCCGCAGGCGCAGCCGTTTGCGATCGCGATCCGCTCGCTGCAGCGCGAGGCGATCCGGCTCGATCCGAACTGGAAGCAGGGTCACTACGACGACGAGCACTATCCCGAAGCCGGCATGTCGATCGCGCGCAAGCTCGGCGTCATCACCTACCGCTCCGCCATGGAATGGGTCGGACGCTTCGCGCGCATCCGCCTCGATTCGGACGAGCGCGAGGAGGAACCCTTCGCCTTCGAATTCCAGATCGAGTCGTATCTGGCCGGCCACGCGCGGCGCTTCGTGAGGAGCTTCGATCCGAACAGTTATCTCTACCTCTCGCGCGCGAGCGACTGGTTCGACATCGGCGAATACGCCGGCGGCGACGTCGCCAGAGCACTGGCCGGCATCCGTCTCGAGCGCGCCTGCGTCATCGGCGTCAGCACCGACATCCTGTTTCCGCTGACGCAGCAGGAGCAGATCGCCGACGGATTCCGCGCTGGCGGCGCCGAGGTCGATTTCGTCGCCCTGGACAGCCCGCAAGGCCACGATTCGTTTCTCGTCGACATCCCGCGCTTCGGCGAGCCCATCGCGAGGCTATTGGCTGGCCTGTAAGGTAAAATGGCTGGAAGCGTCCGTTCACGCGCCAGCGGGACAGGCGCATCCTTTCACCGGCGACCGGACCCCGACCCGATGCTGACCCTCGATTTTCCCGGCTGTCGCCGCCTCGTCGAAGCGCTCGACGCGGCCGTCGCACAGCGCGAGGAAACCGCGATCACCGAAGCGCTGCGCAAGACGCTCTGCTGCCTCATGCGCGAGCGCGACGTCGCCCTGCCCGAATGCTGCTTCGAGCGCGTCGCCGATCACTACGCGCGCCGCGAGCTCTACCGCAGCGACGACCTCGGCTACAGCGTCATCGCCATGACCTGGGGCCCCGGCCAGGGCACGCCGATCCACGACCACGCCGGCATGTGGTGCGTCGAAGGTGTCTGGGCCGGCACGCTCGAGATCACGCCCTATGAGCTCGTCGAGCAGCGCGACGGCAGATATCGCTTCGAGCCGCGCGGCACGATGAACGCAGGCCCCGGCTCCGCCGGCAGCCTGATCCCGCCGCACGAATACCACACCATCGTCAATCCGAGCGACGACGCGACCGCCGTGTCGCTGCACATCTATCGCGGCGCGATGACGTCGTGCTCGGTATTTCAGCCGAGCGGAGACGGATGGTACGTGCGCGACCAGCGGCAGCTTTCGCTGGATCGGACGCATTGAATCGGATGCATTGAGACGGTGGGTGGGCCGAAGCCCACCCGGTTCGATCGTCTCCGCCCCTGCTCGTCATAGGGTGGGCTTCAGCCCACCGATCCGACCCCAATTCACAAACTCTCCGAATCCCCGACGCACGGCACGCGATCACGCGCGCCTGACTTATAATCCCCACTCACAACCGGCCTGCGTCTCGCGCGCACGCGGCCGCACCGCACGAGCCGAAGTGGCGGAACTGGTAGACGCGCCGGACTCAAAATCCGGTTCTGGCGACAGAGTGTGGGTTCGATTCCCACCTTCGGCACCAATGGGGCGTTCGCAAGCATTGCCTCTTCTTTTCTGAACCCACCAAATTCGCGCCATTGGTCCGTTCTCGTCGCGACACCACGGGCGCCATCGCTAGCGAACGTGGTGCTTCGCCACCTCGGCCTCGATGTCTCGCCACTTTGCAGCGAAATCGAATCCCCGAGCGATGTAAGCCGCCAGTTCGGGGTTGTCGGGGCATCGTCGTCTTGCGTGCGCGACCAGACCATCAATCACGAAAGCCCAGTGGACTTCGGACATCCCGCGCTCGGCAGCACACTGCGCCAGATCGAAAAGTGCATGTTCCACCTCGACCGCAGTAGGCGCGCACCCGGCGGCGCCCTCCAGCCATTCGACAAAGGCATCGTGCGCTTCGAGGTAGCCCTTCATGGTGAGGCCCTCCGAACGTGCTCAGCCATACGCTACGCCGTTGTCTAGAAACTGCAAAGCAGGCGCTTTCATCTCCTTTGCGCGAGAGCGCACGCTTCGTCCCGGAATCCGAAGCCGGGCTCAACGTGATCCAAACGGCGCTCCGCTTGACAATGCATCTATATTTCCATAATCATGGAATCATGAAAACCGATGCCGCATTGGCTGCGCTGAGCGCGTTGTCCCAGCGGACACGCCTCGACGTGTTCCGCTATCTCGTCCAGGCGGGTCCGCAGGGAGCCGCAGTGGGCTCGATCGCGGATGCGCTGAAAGTCGCGGCACCCACGCTTTCGTTTCATCTCAAGGAGCTGAGCCGTGCCGGCCTCGTTACCAGCAAACAGGAAGGCCGCTTCATCCGCTACACGGCCAGCTTTGCAGCGATGAACGGCCTCATCGACTATCTCACCGAGAACTGTTGTGGCGGGAAGCCGGTGCTGTGCGCGCCCTCGTGCTCGCCGAAGAAGTCGTCGACCCGCCGCAGGAAGGTGCTTTCATGAAACGCTTTCATGTCCATGTTTCCGTCGATGATCTCGCGAAGAGCATCCGCTTCTACACGGCTGTATTCGGCGTCGGACCTTCCGTCGAAAAAAGTGATTACGCGAAGTGGATGCTCGAAGACCCACGCATCAACTTCGCCATCTCGAACCGCGGCGGCAGGCCTGGCGTGAATCATCTCGGGCTTCAGGTGGATTCGCCCGGGGAGCTCGCCGAGCTGCGCGCGCAGGTCGCGCGTGCGGAAATCGCCGCCGAAGATGAACCGGCGGCCGAGTGCTGCTACGCGCGTTCGGACAAGTACTGGATCGAAGATCCGCAAGGGGTCGCGTGGGAAACGTTCCACACGCTCGGTGACATTCCAATGTTCGGCAAGGACCACTCGGTCCCCACGGCTCAGACTGCGGCATCCACTTGCTGCACGCCGAAGCCGTCCGAAACCGCGGCGAGGAAGTGCTGCGCCTGAACCCAAACCGCACGCTCCCGATTCCAAGCGCGACAATTCGTACGACGATTCCGTAAACAGCGTGGCGCGCTTCGCGCGCAACGCGTCCACATTTCCTCAGACAGGCACCGCGTAGATGCGGTCCCGTCCGGCTATATTGCGTCCGCCGAAGAGGAACTTGACGCTCTTCCAGCCACCGAAGCCGACGACGTGGCGCTCTCCTTTTCCTGAGAGATTCTCCTCGAACTACCGCAGGGCGACGCCGCTCGCGGCTGCCTCCATGCGCCGACACCTGGACGTGCGCTCGTCCAACGTGCGCTCGTCC
>CBINBI010000091.1:0-12112 GCA_966248875.1 uncultured Rhodanobacteraceae bacterium | reverse complement strand
GAGTGGGTGCGCAAGGAAATGAGCGCCGGCGGGCGGTACGAGCATGTCACCGCTTCCGAACGCAAGACGGTCGACGCCAGGCTCGACGAAATGGCCGGCCTGCTCGACCGCTACGGCAGCGTCGCGCAGATGAGCGAGGCTGAGAAGACCCGCATGTTCAACGATCAGGAAGAGGTCAACGCCATCCTCGCCAAGCGGGACGGCGACCGCATGATCTGCAAGAGCGTGGCGCCGGTCGGCTCGCACATCCCGGTCAAGACCTGCAAGACCGCGCGCCAGATCGCGCAGGAGCAGCGCGACGCCCGTCGCTTCCTGGAAGACCGGCAGAACGCGCAGTTCAGGAGCTCCAGCGACTAGCCGGTTTCGACGACAGCAATCAAGGGCAGAAATAGTTGATTCCGGCGCTGACCAGTCGAGGTGCACGACGGCGCGCCCGAGGTGATGCGACTGGCACCGCCGACTCCGCGCCGGCAATTGCGGAGGTCCTGAGCACGGCACACCGCGGCCTGTCGAGCCGGGCTCGGGACCAGGCGCGACCCCGCGAAACTACGACCCGGGCAGTACGACCTTCCTCGTTGACTCGCGCCGGTCGTGGGACTAGGGTGGGCACGCGGGGAGCGGCCTGCTGTCGTCAAGGAGCGATACGCCGGTGCGACGCCCGCGCGGAGGCGAGGGCGTTGCTTCGCCCGACCCGTTTGCCTGGATATTTCGCCGCGGATCACCGCCGGGGTAATCACAGTGGCCAAGATCGAAGATCTGCCCAAGCCGACCGAAGCCGAGCTCGGCATCCTGAACGTCCTCTGGGAGCGCGGGCCGTCCACCGTCCGCGACGTGCACGAGGCGTTGTACCGCGACGAGGGCGCGGGCTACACGACGGCGCTGAAGCTCCTCCAGATCATGCACGCCAAGGGGCTCGTCGAGCGCGACGATTCCGAGCGTGCGCACGTGTTCCGCGCAGCGATCAGCAAGGAGCGCACGCAGAAGCGCTTCCTGTCCGACATGGTGCAGCGCGTGTTCGACGGATCGCCGTCGCAGCTCGTCCTGCACGCGCTCGGCTCGCGGCCGCGCGCGACGCGCGAGGAGCTCGACGAGATCCGCGCGCTGCTCAACAAGCTCGATCCGGGGGGGCGCAAATGAATGTCGAGATGAGCGCGTACCTGGCGGACTGGTTGCCGCTGATCCAGGCGCTCGGCTGGACGCTGCTGCATTTTCTCTGGCAGGGCGCACTCATCGGAATCGGCTATGCGACGCTGCGCCTCGTCGTGCCGGCGAACCACGCCGAAGCGCGCTACGCCGCCGGGCTGGTGGCGCTTGCGTTGATCGCGATCTGCCCGCCGCTGACGTTCGCCGTCGTCTATCCCGATGTCGTCGTTGCCGCCGCCGACGTCGAATCGACCGGTATCGCAGTCGTCGCCGCGAAGGCATCGGCCGCGTTCGCGCCGGCCGCCGACGCGTTCTCGCTCGATCGCGTGCTGCCGTGGTTGGTCCTGAGCTGGCTGCTCGGCGTCGGCGTGATGGCGTGGCGCGCGCTGCGCCAATGGCGGGCGCTGGAGCGCATCGCCAAGCGCTCCGCGCCGCCGGGCTCGGAGCTCGAGCGCATGCTCGCGTCGCTGTCGAAGCGGTTCAACATCGTGCGCTCGATCCGTCTGCTGGTGTCCGAGCACATCGACACGCCGACGCTGATCGGCTGGCTGAAACCCGTCATTCTGATTCCGACGGCTGTCGCGCTCGGCTTCCCGCGGCAGCAGGTCGAGCTGATCCTCGCGCATGAGCTCGGCCATCTGCGCCGCTACGATCATCTCGTGAATCTCGCGCAGGCCGTCATCGAGACGTTGCTCTTCTATCATCCCGTCGTGCACTGGATCTCGCGCGAGCTGCGCAACGAGCGCGAGGTCTGCTGCGACCGGCTGGTGCTGCGCCTGACGCGCGGCGAGCCGCACGAATACGCGCGGACGCTGGCTTCGCTCGAAGAGCTTCGCCTCGCCACGCCGAGCTTCGGCATCGCCGCAACCGGCGGCGTGCTGCTCGACCGCGTGCGCCGCATCGTCGACATGCCGGCGCCGCGCCTCGCCGCTCCGCGGCCGACGCTCGGCCTCACCCTGCTGGTCGCAGCGGCGGCCGCGATCACCGGCATCAGCGTGATGCGCCCGGACCGCGCCGACCTCGACGCTCTCGCTGCCGGCGCGAGCGCGCTGCTCGAACGATTGCCCAGGCCCGATGCGGTGCTCCTGGTCGGTGCCGCGCTGCGCGAGCCGCCGAAGTGGACGGTCTCACTCGCGCGGCCGAGGCTGCGTCAGGTCGCATCGCCCGAGGAGCCGCCTGAGTCGGCGCCGCCGCCGATCCGCGCGGTGGCCTTCGATCCGCTGCCGCGACCTGCGCCTGCGTCGACCGCGCTCAAGCCCGCTGCGAGCCTCGGCCCGATCGCCGACCTGCGCCCCGGCCAGCCGGCTTCGCCCGCTGCCGCCACGCAGGCGCCGGATACGACCCTGCCGACCGTTTCCTCGCAAGGCCGTTCCAACGCGGGTACGGCACGAGCGCGTCATCTCGTCCCCGTGCACGTGATCTCGCCCCGCTATCCGGATTTCCGCGAGGTGAAGGAGCCGGTGCGCGTCGACGTGCAGTTCGGCATCAACCCGGACGGCAGCGTGCGCGACGTGCGCGCGTACGCGCAGAAGGAATCGGATCAGGCCTTCGCCGAATCCGCCGGAAAGGCCATGCGCCAGTGGCGGTTCGCGACGTCGAGCCTGCCGGACGATGTCGCCGGGCGGCGCTTCCAGCAATCGTTCGTGTTCGCCAAGCAGAGCGACGTGCACCGTCGCAGCCGGACGTCGGGCGGCGAGGAATTCGACTGCGTGCGGCGCACGGGATCGCTGGTCTGCCGGCAGCCCCAGGAAGAAGAGGTCGCCCTGCCGCTGACCATCATCGAGGCCAATCCGAACGTGTCGCTGCGGCCTTGAAGACCCGGGTTTTTGGCCCTTTTTCGTTAACAGAACGATCAGAGCCGTTTAACGGGTATTTAAGACTCCGCTGACTATAGTCCCCGACGCTGTAGTTCTGCTCGACACTCCTAAAGTCAGGTCAGGTGACTGGCAGATTACGGTAATCGGGGCAGTAGCTTTTTGGCCCAAGCGAGGTGTGTTCCCCCAATGGCACCTCCTTGGGCCATTTTCTTTGCGGTCCGTCCGGGATCGCACTAGCCGCAGCCCGAGACGGCGTTGGGCGACACCGCCTTCCAGGCCCCGAAAGCGACCATCACGGCCGTGGATCGAGCGGAAGCACGCCTCGGGGCGCCGCTGGTTGGGCTGTTTCGGAAAGCCCCCATTTCGATGGAACTTCCACCCGCCGAAGACGCTCCGCATCCTGCGGAGTTCCGCGCTAAAGTAAAGCTGCCATGCGTATTCTCGTCATCGAAGACAACAGCGACATCGCCGCCAACATCGGCGATTTCCTCGCCGACAAGGGCCACGTGGTCGATTTCGCCGGCGACGGCGTCACCGGCCTGCACCTTGCCGTCGTCAACGACTTCGACGTGATCGTGCTCGATCTCGGTCTGCCCGGCATGGATGGCCTCGAGGTCTGCCGCAAGCTCCGCCAGGAGGCCAAGCGCCAGACCCCGGTGCTGATGCTGACCGCGCGCGACACGCTCGACGGCAAGCTCACCGGCTTCGACTCCGGCGCCGACGACTACATGGTGAAGCCGTTCGCGCTGCAGGAGCTCGCCGCGCGCATCGAGGTGCTCGGCCGCCGCGGCAAAGGCACCAAGAGCCGCCTTCTGCAGCTCGCCGACCTCACCTATAACCTGGACACGCTGACCATCAGCCGCGCCGGCAAGCAGATCCAGCTGAATCCGATCGGCCTCAAGCTGCTGCAGTCGCTGATGGAAGCCGCGCCTTCGGTCGTCACGCGCCAGGAGCTCGAGACGCGCGTCTGGGGCGAGGAGCTGCCGGATTCGGATTCGCTGCGCGTGCACATCCACGGCCTGCGCGCCGCGATCGACAAGCCGTTCGACAAGCCGCTGATCCAGACGCGCCACGGCATCGGGTACCGCATGGTCGATCCGGATGCGGTACAGGCGTAGGCTCCGCAGCCGAATCGTCATCTCGTTCGCCCTGTTCGGGCTTGGCCTCACCGCGCTGTTCGCGGCGGCGACGATCTACATGCGCACGCGGCTGGAAGACCAGCTGATCAACAACAACCTCCAGCGCCAGTTGCGCAACTTCGTGGAGTTCAAGCGCGAGCATCCCGAGCCCGAGGCGATCTGGCGCGTCTCGCAGTACGACGCCTCGATCTTCAGCGAGCGCAAGTTCGGCAATGTGCCGTTCGCGTACAAGCAGTACGAGAACGGCGTGTTCGACATCGAGGACGTCGGCGAGGACGGCAGGAGGCAGCCCTACAAGCTCGCCGCCTACAAGGACGCCGATTACTGGGCGTTCCTGCGCTTCGACATTTCCGCGCAGAAACTCAGCGAGCGCCAGCTGCTCGTGGTGCTCGGCGCCTCGGTGTTCGCGTTCGCGATCCTCTCGATCGTGATCGGCTTCTGGCTCTCCGCGCGCGTCATGAGCCCGGTCAGCGACCTTGCGCGGCGCGTGCAGGCGATGAGCCGTAGCGGCCGGCCGGCCGAGCTCAAGCCGCATTTCGCCAACGACGAGGTCGGCCAGCTCGCCGCCGCGCTCGACGACTATTCGACGCGGCTCACCGAGCTCGTCGAGCGCGACCGCGAGTTCAATGCCGACGTCAGCCACGAGCTGCGCACGCCGCTCGCCGTGATCGCGAGCACGACCGAGCTGCTGCAAGGGTCGCCCGACCTCACCGACAAGCTGCGCGAGCGTCTCCGGCGCATCGAGCGCGCGGTGCGGCAGTCCACCGAGCTGACCGATGCGCTGCTGCTTCTCTCGCGGCGGGAGCGGCAGGCGCCGACCGACGGCGAGGCTACCGATGTCGTGCGCGTCGTCGAGCAGGTCGTCGACGTGCAGCGTCCGCATCTCGGCAACAAGCCCGTGTCCGTCCGCGTCGACATCGAGGAGCCGCTCGCGGCCGCCGCGCCGTCGTCCGTCGTCGCCGTAGCGCTCGGAAACCTGATCGGCAACGCGTTCAAGTACACGCAGCAGGGCGAAGTCATCGTCAGCGTCGGCCACGGCCGCGTCTCCGTCGAGGACACCGGACCCGGCATCGCCGCCGAGGACGCCGAGCGCCTGTTCGAGCGCGGCGTACGCGGCACCTCGGCGGGCAAGGGCGCCGGACTCGGGCTCGCCATCGTGCGGCGGCTGTGCGAGCTGTACGGATGGCGGGTCTCGCTCGCGCCGCGCCCGCAGGGCGGCGCGGTGGCGACACTCGAATTCGGCCGCCCGCGCTATCCTAGCTGAGCACGGCTGCCGCTCGCGCGAGCGTTGTAGCGGTCGTTCCGGCCTGCGTCCACAATGCGCGGAGCGGCAAGGGACGGGCATGGATCTCGGCATCGAACATTATGGCGTCTTTCTCGCGGCCGGCATCCTGCTGAACCTGGCGCCGGGCCCGGACACGTTCTACATACTCGCGCGGAGCGGCGCCGAAGGGCGCGCGGCCGGGGTCGCATCGGCACTGGGCATCGCGGCCGGCAGCGTCGTACACACGATGGCGGCGGCGTGCGGCCTCTCCGTGCTGCTGGCGACGTCGGCGATCGCGTTCGATGTGGTGCGCTACGCGGGCGCGGCGTATCTCGTCTATCTCGGAGTGCGCATGATCATGTCGCGCGGCGCGGGTGTTGCGAGCGCGCGCGACACGCGCGGCCGCGGTGCGCGGGCGGCGTTCCGGCAGGGCATGCTGACCAACGTCCTGAATCCGAAAGTTGCGCTGTTCTTTCTCGCGTTCCTGCCGCAGTTCATCGATCCTGCGGCGGAAGCGGCCAAGCTCGGCTTCGTGGCGCTCGGTCTCAGCTTTGTCGCGACGGGCCTCGTCTGGTGTCTCGTGCTCGCGCTCGCCGGCGCCGCGATCGGTGCATGGCTGCGGGCGCGGCCCGGGTTCGGCGCGTGGCTCGACCGGATGTCCGGCGCCGTATTCGTCGCGCTCGGGCTCAGGCTTGCGCTGCAGCAGCGGGCTTGATCGGCATCACCGTGTCGCCGCCTTCGGTTGCGAGCGGCTCGAGCCAGCCCCAGCGGTCCTCGGTGCGGCCGTCGAAGAGGCCGAAGAAAAGCTCCTGCATCTGTCGCGTCAGCTTGCCGGGCCGGCCAGTGCCGACCGGCTTGCCGTCAACCGAGCGTATCGGCGTGATCTCGGCGGCGGTGCCGCACATGAAGAGCTCGTCGCAGAGATAGAGGTATTCGCGCGGAAGATCGCGCTCCACGACTTCGATGCCGTTCTCGCGCGCGAGCGTGATGATCGTGTGCCGCGTGATGCCGTTGAGCAGCGCGGCGCTGACGGGGGGCGTGTGCAGCGCGCCGTTGAAGACGAGAAACAGGTTCTCGCCCGCGCCCTCGCTGAGCAGGCCCGTCGACGCGAGCGCGATGCCTTCGCCGAAGCCGAGCCGGCGCGCCTCGCGCGCGATGAGCTGGCCCGAAAGGTAATTGCCGCCGGCTTTCGCGCCGGCCGGAATCGTGTTCGGAGCGAAGCGCTGCCAGCTCGACACGCAGGCGTCGATGCCTTGCTCGAGTACGTCGCTGCCGAGATACGCGCCCATCTGCCAGGCGGCAACGGCGACGTCGATCGGCGTCTCCGCGGAGAGCCCGAACCCGCCGAGCCCGCGATAGGCGACCGGGCGGATGTACGCGGCGCCGAAGCCGTTCGCAATGATCACATCGCGGCAGGCGGCCTTGAGCTGCTCCACCGAGTACGGCATCGCGATGTCGTAGATCCTGGCCGAGTGCTGCAGCCGCACGATATGGTCGGTCAGGCGGAAGATCACCGCGCCGCGCGGTGTCGCGTAGCTGCGGATGCCTTCGAAGACTGACGAGCCGTAGTGCAGCGCATGCGCCATCACGTGCACGGTCGCCTCGGCCCATGGCTTGATGCGGCCGTTGTGCCAGATGTGCTCAGGGTAGGTCTGGGCCATTCGCGGGCGTCCGTTGCGCCGGGAACGGGAATGATACCAGCTGAGCCGCTCGCGGCCGCCGCGCACCGCCCTGGCGCCGCGGCGACGGCGCCGCGCCGCTACCAGTCGATCCAGTAGCAGCCGCCGGTTTCGCCGACGCGGAACTCGCGTTCGCGCGGTCCTGCGTATTTCGTGCTGCCAGTGCGCACCGTGAGAATGCCGGGTGACGCGGCCTCGTCCGTTGCGAACATCGCATCGGTGCCGAGCTCGATGCCGATCAGCGGCCGGCGCGCCAGCTCGTCGATCTCCCTCAGCCGTTCGCGCGCCTCCGCGCCGCCGACACCGTGCCAGTGTACGAGGCTCGAGATTGCGTTCGTGTCGCGGCGCGACAGCGCATCGGCGAACACCGCGCGCAGCTCGTCCGGTGAACGCGGGCAGGCCATCGCGACGGCAGCCGCCGGGTCGCTCGAACGCTCCCGTGCAGTTGGCCGGTCGATGCGCAGCTCGGCGCCGCTACCGCAGCGGGCGTCGGAGAACACGATCTCGCCGTGCTCGCCGATGCAGCGGTGGATGGTCAGGCCTCCGCGCGCCTCGGCGGAGCACAGCAACGGAGCAGCGAGCGCGGACACGAGAACGAAGCAGGCAAGCCGGTGCATCCCCGCGAGTTTAAGCCTCGCGAGCTGTACGCGCGCTGCCTTCACCGCATGCGCTCGATGACGGCCAGCGTCGCCTGCGCGCGATTCAGCGTGTAGAAGTGCAGTCCGGGCGCGCCGCCTGCGACCAGGCGCCGGCAGAGATCGGCGACGACGTCCGCGGCGAACTCCCGGATCGAGTCGGTGTCGTCTCCGAACGCGCCGAGCCGCTTGGCGAGCCAGCGCGGAATCTCGGCGCCGCAGAGCTCCGAGAAGCGCTTGAGCTGGCTGAAGTTCGCGATCGGCATGATGCCCGGCACGATCGGCACCTCGATGCCGGCCCTGCGCGCGGCATCGACGAAGTGGAAATACGCGTCGGCGTTGTAGAAGTACTGCGTGATCGCGCCGTTCGCGCCGGCCTCGATCTTCGTCTTGAAGTGCCGCATGTCCGCCTGCGAATCGTCCGCCTGCGGATGCACTTCGGGATAGCACGCGACTTCGATGTGGAAATGGTCGCCGGTCTCGGCGCGGATGAAGGCGACGAGGTCGGAGGCGTAACGGATCTCGCCGACCGTCGCCATGCCAGACGGGAGGTCGCCGCGCAGCGCGACGAGCCGCTTGCAGCCGGTCTCGCGATAGTGCCGCAGCAGCGCGCGGATCTCGTCGCGCGAGCCTCCCATGCAGGAGATGTGCGGCGCGGCTTCGAGCGCGTGGTTCTCGCGCAGATGCCGGATCGTCTCGGGCGTGTAGCTCAGCGTCGACCCGCCGGCGCCGAACGTCACGCTGACATACTCGGGCGCGCAGCGCTTCAGCTTCGGCAGCGCGCGCTCCAGCTGCGCACGCTGCTCCGGCGTCTTCGGCGGAAAGAACTCGAGCGAGATCGGCACAGCAGTCATCGCAGGCGGAATCGGCAGCGGCAAAGCCACACTATATCGCTTTGTCGCGATGGAGCGATATATCACGCTTGCGTCCGAGCCGGCAGGCGCGACGGCCGGATCGGGCATCCGCAGCGGCGCGGCTTCACGCTAACCTTCCGCATTTCCCGAAGCCACGCCATGTCCATCGTCCTCACCCCGTTCGCGCGAGCGCGGCTGTTCCCGTCCGAGCGCCGCCGCAACACGATCCAGGACTGCACGCCCGAGGAATTCGAGCGGCGCCTCAACGTGGAGCCGCCGTTCGACGTCCTCCAGGGGTATGCGCCGTTCTGCAGGCTGCACGTGCATCGCAACTGGACGTCGACGCGCTGCATCGCCGTGCCGATCACCAGCGAAAACCGGCACCTGCTGCGTTCGGCCTACGAGGCGCGCACGAAGGACGAGCTGCCCGTGCTCGTGCGCTGGTTCGAGGGCGTCGAGCCGCCGGTTGCGAACTGGCTGATTCCGATCCTTTACAGCCGGGAGCAGCTCGCGAAGGAAGGCGGCCCGATCGACGCCGACTGGGGCGTGGTCGGCTGCCTCTACACGATGGAGCCGGAGGAGATCCCGATGGCGCCGATCACGATGATGCGCAATGCGCTCGGCGTGGAGGAGGGCGGGTCCGGTGTGCCGCTCGACCGCGAGTCCTATCGGCGCAGCGTCGCGTTCTGGGACACGCACGCGAACTGGCGGCCATAACGCATCAGCGTCGTTTCGGGCTCGCTCGATATGGCGCGCGAAGCGGCGCAGCCGTCCGTGGCTACCGCACTGCTTCGGCCGGGCTGCGATCAGAAGCTCATGTCGAACGTCAGCATCACGTTGCGCGGTGCGCCCGGCATGATTTCGAAGTCGCTGCTGGCGGTCGGGAAATAATGCCGGTCCGTGACGTTGTCCAGATTGAGCTGCACGCGGTAGCGGTCGGTTTGATAGTAGGCCATCAGGTCGCCGACGACATATCGCGGCAGCGTGACTTCGTTGTCGTAGGACGTGAACTTCTCGGATTCACCGCGCAGGCCCGCACCCAGGCCCCAGTGCGAGCTCACCGCGTACCGCGTCCAGATCGAGAACTGGTTGTTCGGCACCAGGCCGACGCGTGCGCCGGCGGCGGCTTCCTCCGTCGCCTTGGTGATGCGCGCGTTCAAGTGCGTGTAGTTGGCGTAGATGCTCAGTTGCGACGTGAGCGCGCCTTCGGCGGCAACCGAGAACCCGCGGTTGCGCTGCCTGCCGGTGTTGACCAGATCGCCGGATCCGTCGGCAGCCTCGGCAACGACGTCGTCGAGATTCAGGCGGAACACCGCGGCCGTCAGCAGCAACTGCCCGTCGAACAGCTCCAGCTTGTTGCCGATCTCGTAATTGATCGCCTTCTCGGGATCGAGGTTCGCGCCGTCGGGGCTCTTGCGCGACAGCGCGATATTGGCACCCTGCGGAGTGAACGCCTTCGTCACGCTGGCATAGACGGAATAATTCGACGCCGGCTTGTAGATCAGGCCCGCCCGCGGAGACCACACGTTGTCCACGTGGTACGTGTTGCTGGGACTGACTTCAGGGTTGAGATAGTTGGCATTGACCGTGAATCGGTCCCAGCGCGTGCCGACGATCGCCTGCCAATGTTCGCCGAACGAGATCTGGTCCTGAGCATACAGTCCGATCTCCTTGCCGAGAACGCGGTTGTCGCGGTCCAGATAGGGAAACGCGATCGGCGCGATTTCCGGATCCGCTATCGGAAAGCGTCCCGGCAGGTTCTTGGAACCCTCGCTGGGAAGCATCTGGAAATCGTGATCGCGCTGCCAGGTGAACTCGCCTCCGAGCAGGAGCTTATGAGTCACTGCGCCTGTGCCGAGGTCGGCGACGAGATCGGTGCGATTGATGTAGCTGCGCCGATGGTGATCGTGCGCATAGCCCTTCATCTTGAACTCGCCGTTGTCGTCGACCCCGCCGCCGGCATAGGTATTGGCGTAATCGCGATGGGCGTAGGTCGTGCGGAAGGCACTCGTGAGGGTCAGATCCTCGGTGAAAGCATGCGTGAGGCGGGCGACGAATGCACTGACCTCGCCGACCGACATGTTCTGGTCCGGCGCCCCGAAGAACGTGTCCCGCGGCACATCAACCGGACGACCGTTCTGCGATGTAATGCCGCGGTCGACGATGCGTCGGTCGCTGAGATGGCTGGCCGAAACGTCGAGCTGCGTGTTGGCCCCGATCTGGAAAGAAAACTTCGGATTGACTGCGTAGCGGTGCAGGAAGTAGTGGTCGCGGAAACCTCCGGAATCTTCTCCCATGGCGAGCAGGCGGAATGCTCCAGCATCGCTGATCGCGCCGCCGATGTCGGCCGTGCCGCGCAGGTGCTCCCACGAACCGACTTCGAGCGCGGCTTCGCGAATCGCCTGGCGCTCCGGTTCCTTGGTGACGAGATTGATCAGGCCACCGGCTCCGCCGCGCCCGAACAGCAGCGCCGCCGGGCCTTGCAGGACGTCGACATGCGACACGTTGTAGAGATCGCGCATGTATTCGGTGTCGTCGCGCAGGCCGTCGGTGAAGAAGTCGTACTTGGTCTTCACGCCGCGCAGATAGACCTCGTCGCGCATGCCTTCGCCCATGTTGACCGATATGCCCGGCGAGTTGCGCACCGCCTCGGCGATGGACTGAGTGCCCTGGTCGCGCAGCACGGCCTCAGGTATGACCTCGATGGATTGCGGAATGTCGACAAGCGGCGTGTCCGTGCCGGTCGCGCTCGCCGTGCGCGGAACCAGGTACTGTGATGCATACCATCCGTTCACGATGATCGATGGCAGCAGAGTGTCGTCGTGCGACTCGGTCGCCGGAATTGGGGACTCTGCCGGCGCATCATTCGACGCAGGCTCCGCTGCTGCGCAGATGGCGGACGACAGCGGAAGGCAGACAAGACCGGCAAGCAGTTGCCAACGGCGATATCGATCGTTCACGAACATCATGGATCCCCCGGATTGTGCCCATGTGGCAAGAGAACGCAGGCGTCATCATGCGGACGGCGGTGACTGGGCGGTGAAACCGCCTTCAATCGAGACTGCAAAGCCTTCCCGGCGCTCGCGGCTCTCTGTCCGCGGCAGGCCACCTGCGGTCCGGATGGTGCGCACGTCGCGAGCCATGCGCTACCGCCTCGAGAACGGTAACGACTCCGTCCCGAGACAGACTCGGCAGTGCGACGGCATGCTCATCGGTGCGCGACGAGCCGCAATGCAGCTTCGTTCTTCGGCGATGATGGCAGGCGCTGCCGCACGTGCCGATCCGCCTCCGGGTGGATGCTAGTGGGGCGAAGAAGGCAAAACGGGCGCCTTGCGGCGCCCGTTTGTTTTCGAAGCGGACCGAACGTCGAAGATCAGTAGCGGTAGTGATCCGGCTTGTACGGTCCTTCCACCGGCACGCCGAGATACGCCGCCTGCTCCGGCGTCAGCTTCGTCAGCTTGACTCCGATCTTCTCGAGGTGCAGGCGCGCGACTTCCTCGTCGAGCTTCTTCGGCAGGCGGTAGACGGTCGTCTCGTAGACGTCCTTGTTCTGCCACAGGTCGATCTGCGCGAGCGTCTGG
>CBINBI010000090.1:0-12181 GCA_966248875.1 uncultured Rhodanobacteraceae bacterium | reverse complement strand
GATCGTGCCCACGTTCACATGCGGCTTGGTACGTTCGAATTTGCCCTTGGCCATGCGATTGAAACCCTTGTTGCTAGGCTGAAGTTGAAGAACCCGGACAGATGGGGACGATCCGCTAAAAAACCGATGACGCGCAAACGTGCCGCTGATCAGTGGTGCTCACGAGTGGAATCGAACCACCGACCTCCTCCTTACCAAGGAGGTGCTCTACCGACTGAGCTACGTGAGCGGGTATTCCGTGAAGTCATCCATGACCGCAAGTACCAGCCCGGCATCCATCCCGGGCATTCCAGACAACTCAAAAACCAGTTGGTGCCCGCAGCAGTTCAAGTGGAGCGGGAGACGGGAATCGAACCCGCACAATCAGCTTGGAAGGCTGAGGTTCTACCATTGAACTACTCCCGCGCCGGAACGAACCTGCTTGGGTGAAGCACCGTCGATCGATGAGCTGATCGCCGGTTGGAAACTGGTGGAGGGAGGTGGATTCGAACCACCGAAGGCGTAAGCCAGCAGATTTACAGTCTGCCCCCGTTGGCCGCTTGGGTATCCCTCCGAAATTCTTTGTCTCGATCCTGCGCTCCGGTCGGTGGATGACTCCGGGCATCCTGCCCTTCGCCCTTCGGGTCGTATCGCTTCGCGATACGTTCAAATTCGCTCCCGGCGAATTTGTCGAACCACCGAAGGCGTAAGCCGGCAGATTTACAGTCCGCCCCGTTGGCCGCTTGGGTATCCCTCCGGAATCTGGAAACGTGCTGCCGAATGCTTGCCAGCCGGAGCCGGATGGCGCGAGACTCGTGCCTCGAAGCCGCTTCGGTCCGCGCCGCTTTCGCGTCGCGGCGACCGCTCATCGTCCTCCAGCACGGAGCCGCATATTGTCCGGCGCGCCGCGTCAGACTGTCAAGGCTGAAGGATCCGACAAACACACTGGAAACAGCGCCCTGCAGGGCGAAGCTGCACGCTGGAGCACGTCCCCGCGCCGTCCGCCCGACCAGGGCGACGGCGAGGAAGCACGGGCGACTGTCCTCGCCGCGGCGCACAGCCCGCATGCCCCCAGGTGTGACCGCCATCGCGTCATCCCAGCCGCCGCCTGCGTAGGCTCGCAGCAGATTCGGCGTGAGCACAGGGGGCAATCGCCATGCGTCCGGCATTCTGGCTGCCGATGGGACTCGCCTTGGCCGCAAGCGCTGCGGCCAACGAAGTCACGGTTCAGAACGACTCGCTGACCGACGGCGGCTCGGGCACGATCCAGGCTGGCTTCGCGCCCGGCGAGAAGGCGGCGGCGTGGCTGACCTCGCCCTGCAACGGCAACGTCGTCGCCGTCCAGATCTTCTGGCGCTCGCTGTTCGGGGTCGCCCCGCAGGCGATCGAGGACTCGATCGACATCTACCGATCCGGCACGTTTCCGGTTCCCGGCGCCCTCGCCCAGGAAATCGGCGGTCCCGTGCTGACCGACGGCGTGCTCAATGAATACCGCTATCTGGACGAGAACAACACGATTCCGTTGCTCGTTCCCGTGGTCCAGAACGAGACCTTCGTCGTCGCGCTGACCTTCTCCGAAGCGCCCGACCCGACGGTGGGCCCCAGCGTGGTCGACGACCAGGGCGGCATCGAGCCGAACCGCAACGCGATCTACGCCTCGCTCGGCGGCGGCCAGTTCATGTGGTTCTCGAACACCTCGCTGGGCGTGGACGGCGACTGGGTCATCCGCGCCGTGGTCGATTGCCAGTCCGCATCGAGCGAAGCCGATGTCGGCGTCGCCATGTCGGCCGACCCGCCGCAGTACACGGCCGGCGAACCCCTGACCTACACCATCACCGTCCACAACGCCGGTCCCGGCCCGGCCAGCAGTACGACCATCGTCGACGCCTTCCCCGGCGCCTACGTCGGGGCGAGCTGGACCTGCGCGCCCTCGAGTGGCGCGAGCTGCGCCGCCAACGGCAGCGGCACCATCGCCGACACAGCGAATCTCCCGCCGGGCTCCGAAGTCGTGTACACGGTCACCGGCACCGTCGCGCCCGGAACCACCGGCACGCTGACCAACTCGGCAACGGCCGTGGTCGGCCCGCCGGCCAGCGATCCCGACACGAGCGACAACACGGCTGTGGTGGACTCCGATCCCGCCCCCGCGGACGACGAGATCTTTGCCGACGGCTTCGATGCCGCCGGTTGACGGCGGCGCGGCGGCTCAGGCGCGCAGATACGCCTGCAGGCGCTCGAACTGTTCCTGCCAGAACGCTTTGGCCTTCTGCACGGACGCGGCGTCGGGGAGCTTCATCGTGTCGACGACGATCTGGCACTTGTCCGGGCCGTTGTCAGTGAAGCGGATGTCCAGCCGGGTGCCGTCCGGCCAGCGCGCACGGATGTTCCGGCCGGCATTGAGCTTGGTGAACTGCAGGCCCGGCGCGTCGAGCCAGTTGCCGCGCAGGCCCTCGTCCGCCCAGGCTGCGAAGGCAGCGAACAACGGCACGCGCAGCGTGCGCGACAGCGTCGCCTGGAAATCGCCCGCGCTGGTTTCGTGCTTCTCGCGCAGGCCGCGCGCGCGCTCGTAGCCGACGCTGACCATCTGGCCCCACCAGCCGGCCGAATCGGGCAGCGACTGCATGGCGAGCTCCCAGATGCGCTGGTGATCCAGCCGGCGAGCCGCCGCGCCCGCTGCGTCGAGCAGGGCGAGCCATTCATTCCAGTCCTTGCCCGTCGCAGCGCGGATCGCCTCGTCGCCGCAGGGGAATAGCGAGACGTCGATGACAGGCGGCGCGGAGAGCCTTCGCGCGGTCGCTTTGCGTCGCGGCGCGGCCGCTTCGCGCGCGGCGCGCCGTTTCGTCTTCACCGTGATGCCGGGTCTGCCGGCTGTGCCCGGACGGCGCTTGCGCGCAACGCCCTTCCGAGCCGACCGCTTCGTCGCAGCGGATTTCGCGGCGCGCCGGCCCGGCGCCTTCTTCGCCCGCGTCTTTTTCGCGACCGTCTTGCGCACCGGCCGCGTTTTCGCCGTGCGCTTTCGGGTCGCCGCGCCTTTTTTTGCTGCGGCCGGCTTCCGCGTCGCGCTCCGCTTTTTTGCCGCCTTGCGCCGTGTCGAGCTCGCCATGACGTGTCTCCGCCGTGGAATGCGATGCCCACGGCACCGGCCGAGTCTTGCGCCGTGCGCCGGCGCGGTCAACAGCGCGGAAGGCCTCGAAGCGCTTCGACTTCGGCGAAACCGATGGCTTCAGCCCACAGTTTCACGGCAATGTGGAAAAACACCGCCAGCTGAGCTCGCCTGTGTCACGGGCTACACGTTGAAGCGGAAGTGCAGCACATCGCCTTCCTTGACGACGTAATCCTTGCCCTCGAGCCGGAGGCGGCCCGCGTCGCGCGCGCCGGTTTCGCCCCGGTACCTGATGAAATCGTCGTAGGCGATCGTCTCGGCGCGGATGAACCCGCGCTCGAAGTCGGTGTGGATGACGCCTGCCGCCTGAGGCGCCGTCGCGCCATGCCGGACCGTCCAGGCGCGCACTTCCTTCTCGCCGGCGGTGAAATAGGTCAGCAGACCGAGCAGCTTGTAGCCGGTGCGGATCACGCGATTCAGGCCAGGCTCGTCGAGGCCCATGTCGTGAAGGAAAGCATCGCGATCGGCGTCGTCGAGCTGCGCCAACTCTTCCTCGATCGCCGCGCACACGGGCACCACCTCGGCGCCTTCCGCTTCCGCGCGAGCCCTCACCTTGTCCAGGTGCGGGTTGTTCTCGAAGCCGTCCTCGCGCACGTTCGCGATGTACATCAGCGGCTTCAGCGTCAGCAGGAAGAGATCACGCAGCAGCGCCTTCTCCTCCTCGCTGAGGCCCGCCGAGCGCGCGGGACGGCCCTGATCGAGCACGGCCTGCACCTTCTGCAGCACGGGCCGCCGCGCGAGCGCTTCCTTGTCATTGGCCTTCGCGGCCCGCTCGACGCGGTTCAGCGCCTTCTCCACCGATTCGAGATCGGCCAGCGCGAGCTCCGTGTCGATCGTCTCGATGTCCGAGATCGGATCGACCTTGCCCGAGACGTGCACGATGTCCGGATGCTCGAAGCAGCGCACGACGTGCGCGATCGCGTCGACCTCACGGATGTGCGCCAGGAACTTGTTGCCGAGCCCCTCGCCCTTCGACGCGCCGGCGACGAGACCCGCGATGTCGACGAACTCGATCGAGGTCGGAATGATCTTCTGCGGCTTGACGATCTCGGCCAGCGCCGCCAGGCGCGGATCCGGCACCGGCACGACGCCCACGTTCGGATCGATCGTGCAGAACGGGAAATTGGCCGCCGCGATGCCCGCCTTGGTCAGCGCGTTGAAGAGAGTCGACTTGCCGACATTCGGCAGGCCGACGATGCCGCATTTGATGCCCATGGCTGAA
Organism: uncultured Rhodanobacteraceae bacterium; assembly: GCA_966248875.1. Classification (GTDB taxonomy): domain Bacteria; phylum Pseudomonadota; class Gammaproteobacteria; order Xanthomonadales; family Rhodanobacteraceae; genus Dokdonella_A. Next base: position 7,817 of record CBINBI010000090.1, on the reverse strand, counting down.
TCCGGGATTCGGGATTGGAGAGTGGGGATTAGGAGATCCGGCAGAGGAAAACGGAATGCGTCATCGGGAAGCACGGGCCGGTGCGCAGTGGTGTTTCGAATCCCGAATCACGAATCCCGATCCCCGGCTGTATGCAACTGCAACATCGCCTTCTCGAACTCCCCCGTGACCACCAGCGGCAGCACCTCGAACGCGCGTCCGATCGCGTCCAGGATCGCGGCTTCGTCCGCTGCCGAGGGGCGGCCCAGCACCCAGGGCGTCACGCGATCCTTGTTGCCGGGTCCCGGATGCCCGATGCCGAGGCGCAGCCGGTGGAACCTGCCGTGGCCGAGGTGCTGGAAGATGTCGCGAAGGCCGTTCTGGCCGCCGTGGCCGCCGTCGAACTTGAGCCGCGCGGCGCCGGGCGGAAGATCCAGATCGTCGTGCACGACGAGCATCTCGTCGGGCTCGATCTTCCAGTAGCGCAGCGCCGCCACGATCGAGCGGCCGCTCGCGTTCATGTACGTCGTTGGCTTCAGCAGCCAGAGATTGCGGTCGGCATAGCGGATCTTCGCCGTCTCGCCGTGCAGCTTCGATTCGGCGCCGAAGCGCCCGTCGGTCTGCCGCGCGAGCGCGTCGACGAACCAGAACCCGGCGTTGTGCCGGGTCCGGAGGTGTTCGGCGCCCGGATTGCCGAGCCCGACGATGAGGCGCAGGCCCGCCATCGCGTCGATCGTGCCTCCCGCCGGCGCGAGGGCCGGCGGGAGGCAGCGAGACTCCGTTGCTTACTTCTTTTCTTCTTTCTTCGCAGGCGCCGCCGCAGCAGCCGCTGGAGCAGCGGCAGCTGCGGCTGGCGCCGCACCCGGAGCCGCCTCGCCTTCCACGGCGACCGGCGCCTCGATCTCTTCCTTGATCTCCTTGGCGACCGCGATCGCGTGGTCGTGTTCCTTGCCCAGGCGAAGCTCCGGAATCTCGACGCCCGTCGGCAGCTTGAGGTCGGACATGTGGATGATGTCGCCGACGTCGATGTTGCCGAGGTCGACCTCGATGTACTCGGGCAGATCCCTCGGCAGGCACGAAATCTCGACTTCGTTGAGCTCGTGCGTGATGACGACGCCCGACTTCTTGCCGGCCGGCGACTTCTCCTGATTGAGGAAGTGCAGCGGCACGCGCACGCGGATCGCCTCGTTCTCGTTGACGCGCTGGAAATCGAGGTGCATCACGATCTGCTTGAACGGATGGCGCTGCATGTCGCGCAGAAGGACTTTCTGGACGTCGCCGTTGAGGTCCAGGTCGAGGATCGACGAGTAGAACCATTCGTTCTGGCTCGCGACCCAGACGTCCTTGTGCGCGATCTGGATCGAGACCGGCTTGAGGTCGCCGCCATAGACGACGGCCGGAACGAAGCCGGCGCGACGCAGGCGGCGGCTCGCACCCTTGCCCTCGTCGTCGCGCCGTTGCACGTTGATACTGTGTGTGACTGCCATTTCAGTGTTGCCTTTGCCCAGGTAAGGCCTCCTTGCGGAGGCCGGAACCTTTCCCGCGACCAGGAAAGGCGTTTCTTGAAAGGCGCGGCGGACCGCCGAACCCTCGTTCTCGTCTCCCGGCGAAAGCCGGGATCCACTTCGCCTCCGCGCCTCGCCTTCGCGTCGAAGGTCGAAACGGGGTTCCGGCTTCCGCCGGAACGGCGGTGATTCTCAATCCACGTAGAGCGAGCTGACCGACTCGCCGAACGCGATGCGCCGGATCGTTTCGGCCAGAAGCTCGGCGACGCTGAGCTGCCGGATCTTTCCGCAGTTCCGCGCCGCCTCCGACAACGGAATCGTGTCGGTGACGACCAGCTCGTCCAGCGCCGATCCGGTCAGGTTCTGGATCGCCGGGCCGGACAGCACCGGGTGCGTGCAGTACGCGACAACCTTGCGCGCGCCGTTCTTCTTCAGCGCCGCCGCCGCCGCGCACAGCGTGCCGGCCGTGTCGACGATGTCGTCGACGAGCACGCAGACCTTGTCGCGTACCTCGCCGATGATGTTCATCACCGTCGCCTCGTTCGCGCGCGGCCGTCGCTTGTCGATGATCGCGAGATCCGCGTCGTCGAGCCGCTTCGCCAGCGCCCTGGCCCGCACGACGCCGCCGACATCCGGCGAAACGACGATCAGATCGTCGCTGCCGTAATCGCGCCAGATGTCCGCGAGCAGCACCGGCGACGCGTACACGTTGTCGAGCGGGATGTCGAAGAATCCCTGGATCTGGTCCGCGTGCAGATCGACGGTCAGCACGCGGTCGGTGCCGACCGATCCGATCATCTTCGCCGCGACCTTCGCCGTGATCGGAACCCGCGCCGAGCGCGGGCGGCGATCCTGGCGCGCGTAGCCGAGATACGGAATCACCGCCGTCACGCTCGCCGCCGACGCGCGCTTGAGCGCATCGACCAGCGCGAGCAGCTCCATGAAGTTGTCGGCCGTCGGCGCGCACGTGGGCTGCACGACGAACACTTCCTGGCGGCGGACGTTCTCCTCGATCTCGACCTGCACCTCGCCGTCCGAGAAGCGGCCGACCATGGCCTTGCCCATCGGCACCGCGAGCTCGGCGCAGATCGCGCTGGCCAGCGGCCGGTTCGCATTGCCCGTGAAGACGAGCAGGCCTGCCGTGTTCACGTTGGTGTTCACAACGTCACCTCGTCGCACCGACAGCCGGATCGACGCACTGTCTGCTTTCCTGTCCCCCGGGCGGGGTGCCGTCGAGTGACTCGCTCATCGGCGGTTCCGGAACGTTCCCAGCCAACAAAGATGCCTGCGGCGCGGGCATCTTTGTTGGCTGGGGCGGCAGGACTCGAACCTGCGAATGCGGGAATCAAAATCCCGTGCCTTACCAACTTGGCGACGCCCCAAGGATGTATCCAAACCCGTCATCCTGACGGCAACGAAACAGACCCGCATCCGTGCCGGCCATCTTTCAAGAAAACGCGCGCAAATCCTGCCGTTCTTATGCCTGCCGATCCGCAATCCGCTCGCCCCGCCGGCGGGCCCGGAGCGGCGACTCGTTCACGCCGCGCGCGACGAAGGCCCGCATACCGCCCGGAACGCCGGCGGCCACTTCCTCCGCCCCCTCGCGGGAAGCAAACCCGGCAAAAACACAAGCTCCCGAACCGCTGAGCCTCGCCTCGCCGTGACCACCAAGCCAGTCGAGTGCCGCCGCGACCGCGGGGAAGCGTCCACGCGCCACGCGCTCGAACGCATTGCCCGTCGGCACGCCGGAAACAAAGAGCGGAATTGTCAGGCGCGGCGAGTTTCGTGTCAATTCCGGCATTTGGAACAATTCTCGGGTCGGGGCGTGCACGCCGGGATCGACGATGACGAACCAGCGCTCCGGCAGCGCCAGCGGCGTCAGCTCATTCCCGATCCCTTCGGCCCAGGCACTCCTGCCACGGACGAAGACGGGCACGTCGGCGCCGAGGCCGGCGGCGATCGCTGTCAGCGCGTCCTCGTCCAGCCCCGTGTCCCACAGCGCGTTCAACCCGACCAGCGTCGTCGCCGCGTCCGAGCTGCCGCCGCCGAGCCCGCCGCCGACCGGGATGCGCTTCTCGATGGCGATGTCGGCGCCGAGCGGGCAGCCGGTCGCTTCGCGCAGCGCACGCGCGGCGCGCACGCCGAGGTCGGCGTCGTCCGCGACGCCCGGCAACGGATCGAGCCGGCGGATCGCACCATCCGCGCGCACGCGCAGGCGAACCTCGTCGCCCCAGTCCAGCAGCTGGAACACCGTCTGCAGCTCGTGATAGCCGTCGGCGCGGCGGCCGACGATGTGCAGGAACAGGTTCAGCTTGGCCGGCGCGGGCCAGCGCGTCCAGCCGTCATCCTCCTCGAGGCCCGCTACTGCCATCGGCTGACCGACAGGCGCACGCGATAATTTCCGCGACTGGCGAAGATCCGGCGCGGCAGTGGCGGCTCGCTGCTCGCGTCGTAATCCGGATACTCGATGCGCCAGCCGTCCTGCTCGATCACGGCCGGAAGGCCGTTGCCGTGGAACTCGATGCGTGCGTCGCCGCTCGCTCGCGCGGCGCGCACCCAGTCCGTCAGCTGGGCGACCGGCACGTGCCAGCCGAGCTCGCGCTGCAGCAGCTCCGCGGCGTCCTCACCTTCGATCGGCTGCGCACGCAGCCCTTCGAGCACCACGTGGTGCGCATCGCCGCGAAGCACCCAGGTCTTGCCGGTCACCGGCGCGTGCACCCTGAAGCGGAACGCGTCGCCGTCTTGCCGCCACTCGAGCGAGCCGCTGCCGCCATCGCGGCCGTCCGACACGCCGAGGCGCCCGGTGAGCTGCCAGCCGGGCCGGGCCGCGAGTATCTGCTCGCGCGCGCTCTGGCGCGCGAGCAGATCGGAATCGGGTTTCAGGCGCGGCGCCGCGCACCCGGCGAGCAGGAGAGCGACCGCAATGCCGGCTTCCGCAAACGGGCGCCAGCGCGCCTTCGCGACAGACGCGCGCGCGGCAGCCCGAGCGCTCACGTCGTCAGCCGCCGGATCGTTTCGAGCAGCGCCTTGTTCTTGGCGTCCTTCTTGCGGCCCTGCTCCCAGACGCGGCGCGCTTCTTCGCGCTCGCCCTTGACCCAGAGCACTTCACCGAGATGCGCGGCGATCTCCGGATCGGCCTGCTTCTCGTACGCACGGCGCAGCTCGCGCAGCGACGCATCGAGATCGCCCATGCGATAGCGCACCCAACCAAGGCTGTCGATGATCGCGGGCTCGTCCGGTTTCAGCTTGATCGCGCGCTCGATCAGCTCCAGCGCCTCGCGGCTCCTGTCGGTGCGATCGGCCAGCGTGTAGCCGAGCGCGTTCAGCGCCTCGGCGTCGTCGGGCTTCAGCTCGATCACGCGCCGCAGGTCGCGCTCGGCTGCGGCCACGTCGTCCTGTTCGGCAGCGAGCAAGGCGCGTGCATAGAGCAGGCGCGGATCGTCCGGCAGCGTTTCGAGCCCGCGCGCGTACACGGCGCGTGCTTCATCCACGCGGCCCTTGCGCGACAGGAGGTCGGCCTCGAGGAGATAGGCGTTGCCGAGCTGCATCGGATCCTCGCCGCTCTGCGCCTGCAGCTGGCGCAGGAAGGCGAGCGCCTGCTCGGTGCGACCGAGCTGGTCGAGCACGACAGCCTGGCGCGTCTGCGCATCGAACCAGTGCTCATCGTCCTCGGCGATTTCGCGGTACCAGCCGAGCGCGTCTTCGCGTTTGTCGATCAGCTCCGCGATCTGGCCGAGCAGGAACAGCCGGCTGCCGGTGCGCGGCCGCTGGTCGGCGTCGAGCTCGCGATAAAGCGCCGCGAGCGCGGCCTTGTCGTCGGCGCGTGCGGCGTAGGCTGCGCGCGCGGCGTACGTGGTGTCGTCCTGCGGACCCTGAGCGAGGGCGCGCGCGGCAGCCGCGTTGTCGCCGGCATCGGCGAGCAGAGCGGCGTAGCCGGCGCGAAGGCGCACATCTTTCGGATCGCGCCGCAGCGCTTCGGCATACAGCGCACGCGCCGCGGCCTTGTCGCCGCGATCGATCGCGAGCCGCGCGCTCCATGCATAAGCTTCGCCGCCGTGGAAGCGTTCGACCGCACCGTCAGCGACTCGACGTGCGGAGGCCTTGTCGCCGAGCTTGAAGGCGAGCTGGCTGACGGCGATCCAGTTCGCCTCGCTGTCGGCGAGATGCGCCGGCGTGGCGATGCGCTCGAGCAGCCTGGCCGCCGCAGCTTTGTCGTCGGTGCCGAGCAGCGTCTGCGCGATCAGGCGCCAGCCCTGCTCGTCGCCGCGCGATGCGAGTGCATCGAGATCGGCCAATGCATCGTCGGCTCGATTTTCACCGAGCGCGATCCACGCACGCGCCTGCAGCGTGCCGGGATCCCCGGGCGCGAGCGACTGCCAGCGCTCGAGCGCCGTCCGCGCGAGCGTCCAGTCCTTGATCGTCAGCGCCAGGCGCGTCGCCTCCTCGGCCACCGCCGGGTCGAACGATAGCGTCGCCGCCTCGGCATACCCTTTGGCACCGGCCGCGAGATCGTTGTCCTGCAGCGCGAACTGCGCCATCAGGAGCTTGGCCATCAGATCCGATTCCACCGGAACCGGCGCCACCGCCGGCGCCTTCGGTGCCGTCGCGTCGGTCGAAGCCGGCAGCGTGGTCGCGCACGCGCCCACAAGCAGCGCCAGCGATCCCGCGAGCGCGCTGCGCCCGACCCGGGAGAAAAACGGAAGGAGCGCGTCGAATTGCATGCAACGCCTTGTCTTGCCTGAAATTGCGCTTGCTTGATATTGCACGTGTGCGCCCGCAGAATTCGCGGCGGCCGCGACAGGGTTCCCGCGCATGCGCCCGAAGCGGGCAGCGCACCGGGCGAGCTCGCGGCGCGCGGCGACTAGCTTAGCCGATTGCCTCGATGACCGTCCTTCGTCCCGTTCATGTTCTTCCGCAGCCGCGGCGCCCGTCGTGGCGGAGCCGGTGGCGGTAACCGAAAAGCACATGGCGCTCGTCGCAGTCGGACTCAACCATCTCACCGCGCCGCTCGAATTCCGCGAGAAGGTCGCCTTCGCCCCGGAAGCGACCGCCGCAGCTCTGGCCGAGCTGACAACGGAGCCCGGGGTGCGCGAAGCCGCCATCCTCTCCACCTGCAATCGAACGGAGCTCTACTGCAACGTCGACCGCGGCAACGAGGCGGCGCCTGCGGCGTGGCTCCAACGTCACCATCACCTGACCGAAGAGCGCCTCGGCGAGTTCCTGTATGTGCACACGGACGCCGACGCCGTGCGCCACCTGTTCCGCGTCGCCACCGGCCTCGAGTCGATGGTGCTCGGCGAGCCGCAAATCCTGGGCCAGGTCAAGGACGCCTACGCGCTCGCACGCAGCGCGCAGACGCTGCGCGCGCCGCTCGAGCGGCTGTTCCAGAACACCTTCGCGGTCGCCAAGCGCGTGCGATCGGATACGCGCATCGGCGCCAATCCGGTGTCCGTCGCATTCACAGCGGTGCGGCTGGCCGAGCGGCTCTTCGCCGACCTCGGCGAAGCCTGCGTGCTGCTGATCGGCGCCGGCGAGACGATCGAGCTCGCCGCGCGGCATCTCACCGAAGCGCGCGTGCGCCGCCTGATCGTCGCCAACCGCACGCTAGAGAACGCGCAGACGCTCGCCGGCCGCTTCGGCGGCTACGCGATCACGCTGACCGACCTGCCGCGGCATCTCGCCGAAGCCGACATCGTGATCGCCTCGACCGCGAGCCGCGAACCCGTGCTCGATCGCGACACCGTCGCTGCCGCGATCGCGGCGCGGCGGCGCAAGCCGATGTTCCTGGTCGACATCGCGGTGCCGCGCGACATCGATCCCGCGGTGGCCTCGATCGAGGACGCGTTCCTCTACACGATCGACGATCTGCGCGAAGTCATCGACGAGAACCTGCGCGGCCGCCGCGAAGCGGCGCGCGACGCCGAAGCGATGATCGAGCTTTCGGTCGAGCACTTCATGGGCTGGTGGCGCGCGCTCGACCTGCACAACCCCGTCGCCGACCTGCGCAGGAACGCCGAGGCGAACCGCGACGAAGTGCTGGCCAAGGCGCAAGCCCTCCTCGCCCGCGGCAAGCCCGCCGACGAAGTGCTGGCCTTCCTCGCCAACACGCTGACCAACAAGCTCCTGCACGCACCCAGCGCCAACCTCCGCGCCGCCGCGCTGCGCGGCGACGCCGATCTTCTGCGCGCGGCCGAACGCCTATTCGAGAACGAGCCGGCGATGCCGGGGGAGCGGGAGGCCTAAGACGGTTCTGTCGTTCCCGCGGGAGCGGGAACGTGGCGCGGTTGTGGTTTCGTCGCTCATCGCGAACACCGGTTCACGTCCTGTGTTTTT
>CBINBI010000089.1:0-12221 GCA_966248875.1 uncultured Rhodanobacteraceae bacterium | reverse complement strand
GCGCGCCGCGGCGGCCGCCGGCCGAGGACACGGTGAAGCACATCTTGTCGTAGATGTCCATGAACGACAGCGGGCCCGACGTGTATGCACCCGCACCCGACACGTACGCGCCTCGCGGCCGCAGCGTCGAGAATTCATAGCCGATGCCGCAGCCGGCCTTCAGCGTGAGACCGGCCTCGTGCACCTTGTCCAGGATGTTGTCCATCGAGTCGTCGATCGTGCCGGACACCGTGCAGTTGATCGTCGACGTCTTCGGCTTGTGCTCCTGCGCGCCCGCGTTGGACGTGATGCGCCCGGCCGGGATCGCGCCCCGGCGCAGCGCCCACAGGAACCGCTCGTACCAGTACTTCTGCTTCTCGGGCGTCGCCTCGACGTCGGCGAGCGCCTTCGCGACGCGCTGGTAGGTGTGATCGATCGTCAGGTCGACGGGCTCGCCCTGCTTGGTCTTCAGGCGGTACTTCTTGTCCCAGATGTCGTACGACGCCGGCTGCAGCGGAATTTCCGCCGCGCCGCGCGCGATCTTTTCAAGGCGCACTGTGCTCATCTTCTTTTTCGCCTCCCGCCGCGGTGTCCTTCCCGGACGCCGCGTCTCTGGTCACCACCCGTCCCTCGTCCGTTTTCGTGCGGAAAAAGGGCACCCCGCGCCGTCCGGCGAGCCGGTCCTGGCGCATTCCATTCAAGCGATCTTTAGCCTCATCGCGGGTCTTCAACCGCCCCGGATCGACATCGGGGAGCGGCGCCCCTGTTGCACCGCGGACCCAATGGCTTGTCTACATTTTGATCACAAACCACAACATCTTGTGGCTGCCGCGAGCGTGTAACCTACGCCCGATTTCCGGCGAAGTAAAGCGTTTCAAAGACGGAGCCCGCCAGGGCGCGCGCAGGCTTGAAAGAAGCCGCAAATACCGCAAGCCTTCCGCCTCGCCGGCCGAAACCGGACGCGCTTTCCGCGGTCTCTACCGCGCCCGCCCCGAATGCCGCACAGGACGACACGCATGTTCGCAGACCGTTTTCGCCCCTACGTCACCGCCGCCGTGCTGCTCGCCCTGCTCGGCTTCGCGCTCTCGGCGAACACCGCGCTGCCTCCGGCTGTGGACGGCCAAGCTCTGCCCTCGCTGGCGCCGATGCTCGAGCGCGTGACGCCGACGGTCGTCAACATCAATTCGAAGACGCGCGTGCGCGTGCGCGATCCGTTCTTCGACGATCCGATGTTCCGGCGCTTCTTCGGCATCCCGAACGGACCGCGCGAGCGCGTGCAGCAGTCGCTGGGCTCCGGCGTCATCGTCGACGCGTCGAAGGGCTACGTGCTGACGAACAACCACGTGGTCGAAGGCGCGGACGACATTTCGGTCACGGTCGCCGATGGCCGCACGTTCAAGGCGAAGGTGCTCGGCACCGATCCCGATTCCGACCTCGCCGTCCTGCAGATTCCGGCCGAGCACCTGACGGCGCTGCCGGTGGCCGATTCCTCGAAGCTGCGCGTCGGGGATTTCGTCGTGGCGGTCGGCGAGCCGTTCGGCCTCGGCCAGACGGTGACGTCGGGCATCGTGTCGGCGCTCGGCCGCTCGGGCCTCGGCGGATCGGGCGTGCAGAACTTCATCCAGACCGACGCCTCGATCAATCCGGGCAACTCCGGGGGCCCGCTGGTGAACCTGCGCGGCGAGCTGGTCGGCATCAACTCGATGATCTTCTCGCCGTCCGGCGGCAACGTCGGCATCGGCTTCGCGATTCCATCGAATCTCGCCATGGACGTCATGCGCCAGCTGATCCAGTTCGGCGAAGTCAAGCGCGGCGCGCTCGGCGTGGACACGCAGGACGTGACGCCCGAGCTCGCGCACATGCTCGGCCTCGGCGACCTCACGCACGGCGCCGTGGTCACGCGCGTGCGCGCCGGCTCGCCCGCGGAAGCGGCGGGCCTCAAGCCCGGCGACGTCATCGTGTCGCTGGACGGCCGGCCGGTCGCGAGCGACCAGGAGCTGCACAACCTCGAAGGCCTCAGCGCGGCCGGCAGCACCGTGCGCGTGGGCATCGTGCGCGATGGCAGGTCGATGACCGTGAGCACCGCGCTGAAAGTGCAGGAGCGCCGCTCGGTGAAAGGCGACTCGCTCGACGCGCGCATCGCCGGCGTCACGTTCGCCGATTCCAGCGACAGCCTGCGCCTGCGCGGCATCACCGGCGTCACGGTGACACGCATCGCCGATTCGAGCCGCGCCTTCCAGAGCGGGCTGCGCAACGGTGACGTCGTGGTCGCGGTCAACCAGCGTGACATCGACGACGCGGACGACTTCGAGCGCATCCTCAGGACGCGGCCGCGGCAGCTCCTGTTCACGGTCGTTCGCGGCGACCAGGCCTTCTTCCTGCGCGTTCAGTAAGCCGGTTCCGAACGCCGCGGCGGGGGTTGCCGCCGCGGCTTTTGCGCATGTGCGCGATGCCCGCGCACGGGCCCTGCCTGCGTGCTAATGTGGCCGCTGGTCTGCCCGAAACCGCCCAATCCGTCATGCACCGACGTTCCGTTTCCGTCGTTCAGCTTCTCGCCTTGATCCTGCTGCTCTCGGCGGCCGTGACCGCCTCCGCCGAAGACGAACTGCTCTGGCGCGGCGATCACGCGACTGCCCGCGCGATCATGGAAGAGCTCTCCAAACAGTACGCCAAGGAGAAGAAAGGCAAGATCACGCTGCAGCCGTTCTCGACGATCTCCGGCCTCGACGCCGTCGCGCAGGGCACCGCCGACATCGCCGGGAGTGCGCGCGGCCGGTACGACAAGCGGCCCCAGGAAGCTGGCATCAACTTCGTTCCCGTCGCGCTCGACGCAGCGGTCATGATCACGTATCCGAAGAATCCGGTGCAGTCGCTGACGCTGCGGCAGGTCTACGATCTCTACTACGGGCGCATCACGAACTGGTCGGCGCTCGGCGGCGAGCCGAAGGACGTCAATCTCTACGGCATCGCGGCGCCGCTCGACGGTGTCGAGTTCAGTGTGCGCGATCTCGTGTTCCGCAACGGCGACCAGCGCGTGGCCGCGCCGCGGCTCTATCTCAACACGACCAAGCTCGAGGAAGGCGTCTCGATCGATCCCGCCGGCCTCGGCCTTTCGACGCTGGCCAGCATCCACGGCAACGCCCGCGTCAAGGCGCTCGCCATCGAAGGCATCCGCGCGACGCCGCAGACGATCGCCGACGGCAGCTATCCGCTGTACATCACGCTCTATCTCGCGGCGAAGGCCGATTCACCCAAGCAGGCGGCGATCGACCGCTTCCTCGCATTCCTGGAATCCGATGCCGCGAAGGCGATCCTGCGCAAGCACGATCTCGTGCCGTACAGCGATGCCACCGACGCGCAGGCGCGCGCCGCCGCGCGGATGGCGTTCATCGACGCGCACCTCGGCCGCGAGCCAGGAACGACGACCGCCGTCGCGGCAGCGACGCCGGCGCCGACGCCGACGCCGGTGTCCGCTCCGCGCGCGACGCTCGAATCGAAGACGCGCATCGCGCCGACGGCGGCAACCACTGAAGCCGCGCGCGCCAATCTCGCGCGCGCCGAAGCCGCGGCTGCCGAGAAGAAGGCCGCCGAAGCGGCGGCAAGGAACGAGACGAAGCCCGCCGAGGCGACGGTCGCCGAGGCTGCGCCCGCCGAGACGAAGACCGTCGCGAAGACCGAGCCCGCCGCGGCGAAGACGGTCGCGAAAGTCGAGGCGAAGCCCAAGACCGAGAAGAAGCCCGCCGCGAAGAAGCCGGCGAAGAAGGCCGTCGCCAAGGCCGACAAGCCGGCGGCCGAAGCGGCCAAGCCGGTGAGCTTCGGCAACGTCGCCGCCGACGCGAAGACCGCGCAGAAACCCGCGTCGTTCGGGGACGTCGACGCCGGCGCGAGCACGTCGGGCTCGCAGCAGAACTAGCGCTGCACTCGGTGTCCGTCCTCGCGATCTCGCTCGACCTCGACGATACCCTGTGGCCGGTCGATCCGGCCATCCGCAATGCCGAGGAGCGCCTTGACGAATGGCTGCGCGAGCGTCATCCCGCCGTCGCCGCGGCTTGGCCGATTCCGGCTCTGCGCGAGCTGCGTGATGCGATATCGCGCGAGCGGCCGGACCTCGCGCACGATTTCACCGCGCAGCGCCTGCTGACGCTGGAGCGCGCGTTCGCCGCCTGCGGCCTCGGCGCCGAGCACATCGATGCGGCGTTCGAGGTCTACTACGCCGCACGCAACGCCGTCGAGTGCTATCCGGACACGCTGCCGGCACTGGCCGCGCTTGCCGCGCGCGTGCCGCTCGTCAGCATCTCCAACGGCAACGCCGACCTCGAGCGCATCGGCCTCAGGCACCATTTCCGCCACTGCATCTCGGCACGCGAAACCGGCTGCGCCAAGCCCGACCCGCGTATCTTCGCGGCGGCCTGCGAGCGGCTCGGCGTCGCGCCGGCGCAAGTGCTGCACGTCGGCGACCATCCGCTGCTCGACGTCGGCGGCGCGCGCGATGCCGGCTTTCGCACGGCGTGGTTGAATCGCGCCGGCCTCACGTGGTCCCATGGACGCCGGCCGGATTTCGAAGTGCGCGATCTGAACGAGCTCGCCGAACGGCTGTTCGCGCTCGCCGCCTGAGCGCGGCCGCGCTTTCTCCAGGAGACGCTTCATGCTGGCATGGATCGACGCCGCGGACGCGGCGTGCGCGACGCCGCTGGTCGCGGTGGACAAGGACAATCTCGGCGCCGTCTGTGCGTCGTTCGGCGCGGACGTGCTGCCCTGGTGCCGCGCGAACGCGTTCGCCGGCGAACCCGGCCGCTTCGTGCTCGGGCCGGGTGCGGGCGGCGAAGCGTCGGCCGTGCTCGCCGGCTGCGACCGGCACGACCCGGTGTTCGGCCTTTCCTGGCTGCCGCTGCGCCTGCCCGAGGGCGAATACGCGCTCGACAAGCGCGGGATCGCGCTCGACGAAGCTCAAGTTGCGCTCGGCTGGGCGCTCGGCGCGTATCAGTTCGATCGCTATCGCGAGCCGCGGCGCAGGCCGGCGCGGCTGGCCGTCGGCAAAGCCGCCGCCGAGGCGGTGCGACCGCTGGCCGAGGCCGTCTATCAGGTCCGGACGCTGGTCAACACGCCGACCGAGGACATGGGCCCCGCCGAGCTCGCGGCCGAAGTGCGCGCGCTCGCCGAGCGCCACGGCGCGACGTACCGCGAATGGGTCGGCGATGAGCTGCTGGCCGCGAATTTCCCCGCCATCCACGCCGTCGGCCGCGCCAGCCACCGCGCGCCGCGTCTCGTGACGCTCTCGCACGGCGCCGCCGATGCGCCACACCTCGTGCTGATCGGCAAGGGCGTCTGCTTCGACAGCGGCGGGCTGGACATCAAGCCCACGGACGGCATGCGCTGGATGAAGAAGGACATGGGCGGCGCGGCGCACGCGATCGCGCTCGCGGCGCTGGTGCTGCACGCGAAGCTGCCCGTGCGCCTGACGCTGCTGGTGCCCGCCGTCGAGAACGCGATCGCCGGCAACGCGTACCGGCCTGGTGAAGTCATCCGGACGCGCAGCGGGCGCACGGTGGAAGTGGACAATACCGACGCCGAGGGCCGCCTCGTGCTTTGCGACGCGATCACGTTCGCCGCCGCGCAGAAACCGGACCTGATCCTCGACTTCGCGACGCTGACCGGCGCCGCGCGCGTCGCGCTCGGACCCGACCTGCCCGCGCTCTTCGCCAACCGCGACGACATCGCCGACGCGCTGCTCGCCGCCTCGCGCGAGACGCACGATCCGCTGTGGCGCCTGCCGCTCTGGCGGCCCTATCTCGCCATGCTCGATTCGAGCGTCGCCGATATCGCCAACTCGGGCGCCTCGCGCCATGCCGGCGCCATCACGGCCGCGCTCTACCTCGAGCGCTTCGTGCCCGACGCGCAGGCCTGGTGCCACCTCGACGTGTACGCGTGGAACGACGGCGACAAGCCCGGCAGGCCGCGTGGCGGCGAGGCGCAGGGACTGCGGGCGTATTTCGAGTTTCTGAAACGGCGTTACGCCGCGCGCTAATCCTCGCCGGCGTCGGCGCGAAGCGCTTCGATCTCGGCGTCCGAGCGTGGGTTGGCGACCATTGCGATGTGTGCGCTGCGGCCGTCGCCGTCGGGGAAGATCGTCTCCACGTCGGCGCGCTGGCCCGGCGCGAGCTTCACGTCCGGCGAGGCGCGCAGGTATTCCCGCCCCTCGGCGACTTCGTACAGGCCGACGCTGACCGGAATCACGGATGCCCGCCGCACGACCGTCGGCTCGTCGGCGAGGATGCGGAACCGCCAGGCGTGCGCGGCTTCGTCGCCGATCGTGATCTCGGCCTCCTTGCCGAATTCGACGATGGCGCTGGGCGCAGCGATACGCCTGCCGTCGATGCTGAGCTCCATGGCGACCTCGCAGTACCGTGCCGCCGCGGGCGCGTCGGCACGCGCGAGCGTCGCAAGCGCGAAGAGGCCGGCGAGGAATATGGATGGGCGGTGGTGAACCATGTCGCCTCCGGCGTTCACGATGACCGGAGCACCGACCTCTGCGCTAGGCGGTTGGTTCAATGGCTCGAAGCCGTCGCGCCCGCCGAGAAAAAGCCTCGCGGCACCGGCCGCCGCGAGGCCGTCACGGACGCGCCGCGTCAGTCGACTTCAGTCGGCAACACTGCGCCGCGCGGCAGCACGCGGGCGGCGAGCTTGGTGTCGGTGCGGATCAGCGAGATCTCGTCGGCGAGGATGTGCGCGGCTTCGTCGAGCACGACGTCGCGCTTTTCCTTGGCCGCCTGCTCGCGCCGGATGTCGGTCTGGATGTCACGCTCGTCGGGCTGCAGTCCGTCGTCGTCGGGCGAGCCGGCGAGCGTGTTCGCGCCGGCCGGCCGCGTGGCCTGCCCGCTGTCCCGCATGATCTTGTCGCGCGTCTTGCCGGCGGGATCGTTCTCCGGAACGGCGCTCGCGCTCTCGCGTGCCTTGCGGCGCGCTTCTTCCTCGTCGCGCTCCTTGCGGCGCACCTGCTCGTTCAGCGAGACGGTCTTGCGCGCGCGCATCGCGCGCGCGTCGGCGATCTCTTCGGCGAAGTTCCGCCATTCCGTGTTCTCGCCCACGCGCGACTCGTGGCGCTCGATGAGCATCGGCACGATCGGCTTCAGGTCGGCCACCGGCTGATAATGCGCCGGCCCGATCGAGGTCCACGGCAGCGCATTGTCGTAGCTCGACTCGCCGAACTCGCTGGCGTCGACCGTCAGCGGGAAGCTGATGTCCGGCGTGACGCCGCGCAGCTGAGTCGAGCCGCCGTTGACGCGGAAGAACTGCGCAATCGTCATCTTGACTTCGCCGTAGGTCGGCTTCTCGTTGCGCGCGAGCTCGTCGAGATCGATGAGGTTCTGCACGGTGCCCTTGCCGAAGGTGGGCTCGCCGATGATGACGCCGCGACCGTAGTCCTGGATCGCGGCGGCGAAGATTTCCGAAGCCGAAGCCGAGGCGCGGTTGACGAGCACGGCGAGCGGGCCGTCCCAGGCCATGCCGGGGTGCGGGTCTTCCTCTTCCTCGACCTGCCCCGACGCGTTGCGCACCTGCACGACCGGGCCCTTGTCGATGAAAAGCCCGGTGAGATCGGTCGCCTCGGCCAGCGAGCCGCCGCCGTTGTTGCGCAGGTCGACGATGACACCGTCGACTTTCTCCTTGCGCAGCTCGCCGAGCAGCTTCTCGACGTCGCGCGTCGCGCTCTTGTAGTCGGCGTCGCCGCGGCGGCGCGCCTCGAAATCCTGGTAGAACGTCGGCAGCGAGATCACGCCGATGTGGCGCGTGTGCTCGCCGGCCTTCACTTCGATGATCGACTTCTTCGCCGCCTGCTCCTCGATGCTGACCTTCTTGCGCGTCAGCGCGATCGTTATGTGCTTGCCGTCGGGGCCGGCTTCGGCGGGCAGGATCTCGAGGCGCACGACGGTGTCCTTCGGCCCGCGGATCTTCTCGACGACGTCGTCGAGGCGCCAGCCGACCACGTCGACGATCGGGCCGTGCTCGCCCTGGCCTACGCCGACGACGCGATCGCCGACCTTGACCTTGCCGCTCAGGGCCGCCGGGCCGCCCGGCACGATCTCGCGGATCGCCGTGTAGTCCTCGTCACGCTGCAGCACCGCGCCGATACCTTCGAGCGAGAGCTTCATCGCGATGTCAAAATTCTCCGACGCGCGCGGGCCGAGATAATTCGTATGGGGCTCGATCGACATCGCGTACGCGTTCATGAACGTCTGGAACACGTCCTCGCTGTTGAGCTGGCGCACGCGATCGAGATAGTTGGCATAGCGCTTGTCCAGCGTCTCGCGGATGTCCTTGTCGTTCTTGCCGGCGAGCTTCAGGCGCAGCCAGTCGTTCTTGATGCGCTTGCGCCATAGATCGTCGAGCTCGGCCTCGCTTTTCGCCCAGGGCGCCTTCTCGCGGTCGAACTGGTAGCTCTCGTCGGTCGAGAAGTCGAAGCCCTTCGGCAGCAGGCCGCGCGCGTAGGCGACGCGCTCGCCGACGCGCTGCTCGTAGAGGTTGAAGATCGCGAACGGCGCGCTGAGGTCCTGCTCGTAGATCGCGTCGTCGAGCGTGGTACGGTAGTCCGCGAAACGGTCGATGTCGGCTTGCGTGAAGAAAAGGCGATCGCTATCCAGCGAGTCGAGATAGCGCGTGAAGATCTGCGCCGACATCGCGTCGTCGAGCGGCATCGGCTTGTAGTGGAATTTTGTGAGGAACCGCGTCGCCCACACCGCCGCCTCGCTTTCCGAGGGCGAAGGCTTGAGCAGCGGCGACGCAGAGGCATCGGCAACCGGCGCGGTTGCGCCCGCGGGACCGGCGAGAGCCACGAAGATCAACGCCAATAGCAACTTCCGCATCACATTCTCCACTGGCGGTCCCGGAGGATCGCAACTACCTGATGACCGGTCCCGACCGGCGGAACTCGCGGTTGCTCCGCATTCAACGCGTCGCGGCGATTACCGGAGCTGAATCGCCGCGCCGTCTCACGCAACGTTTACGTAACCTGCCGCGTGAGCCATCTGATCCGCGTGATACGACGAGCGCACCAGCGGACCCGAGGCCACGTGCTGGAAACCGAGGCGGTAGCCCAGATCCTCCAGCATGCCGAATTCCTCGGGAGTCCAGTAACGGATGACCGGGTGATGATGCGGCGTCGGCTGCAGGTACTGGCCGATCGTAACCATGTCGACCGCGTGCGCGCGCAGATCGTTCAACGCTTCCTCGACCTGCGCAAACGTCTCGCCGAGTCCGAGCATGATGCCGGACTTGGTCGGGATGTCCGGATGCTGCGTCTTGAAGCGCGCCAGAAGGTCGAGCGACCAGTCGTAGTCGGCGCCGGGACGCACCTCGCGGTAGAGCGGGCGCACCGTCTCGAGGTTGTGGTTGAACACGTCGGGCGGGTCGCCGGCGAGCACCTCGAGGGCGCGTTCCATGCGGCCCTTGCCGCGGAAATCCGGCGTCAGGATCTCGATGCGGATGGAGGGATTCTCGAAGCGCACCGCGCGGATGCAGGCGGCGAAATGCGCGGCGCCGCCGTCGCGCAGGTCGTCGCGATCGACCGAGGTGATGACGACGTACTTGAGGCCCATGTCGCGGATCGTGCCGGCGAGGTGTGCGGGCTCCAGCGGATCGGGCGGCTTCGGCCGGCCGTGCGCGACATCGCAGAACGAGCAGCGGCGCGTGCAGACGTCGCCGAGGATCATGAAGGTCGCCGTGCCCTTGCCGAAGCACTCGTGGATGTTCGGGCAGGACGCCTCCTCGCACACCGTGACGAGGCGGTTCTCGCGCAGCTTGGCCTTCAGCTTCGCCAAGGCGTTGCCCGGAGGAATGCGGACGCGGATCCACGACGGCTTCCTCAGCACCGGCGCGTCCGAGAAGCGGGCGCGGTTGCGCGCGATCTTGTCAGCGCCGAGCTCCTTCGCGGGAGTGCCATCGACGACGGTCAGCGGAATGGTGGTGCGATCGGTCATGCCGTCTCTGCGGCGCGCGTGGCGCCGCCGGAATCGATGCGGGGGAGTTCTGCGGCGGAGGCAGGCTCGATCACCGGATCGAGGCCGAACTGGCGGGCCAGCTCGCCGACCAGGACGGCTTCCACCGCGGCGAGCGATCCCGGTCCGCCCAAGTCTAGCACCTGGGTCACGCGCAGGCCCTGATAACCGCACGGATTGATGCGGTTGAAGGGCTCCAGATCCATGTGCACGTTGAAAGCGAGCCCGTGGAAGGTGCAGCCGCGGCGGACGCGGATGCCGAGCGCCGCGATCTTGGCGTCGGCGACATACACGCCCGGCGCGCCCTCGCGGCGAACCCCGACGATGTTCCAGTGCTCGAGCGTGTCGATGACGGCCTGCTCGATGCGGTGCACGAAGTCGCGCACGCCGACGCCGAGCCGGCGCAGGTCCAGCAGCGGATACGCCACGATCTGGCCCGGTCCGTGATACGTGACCTGTCCGCCGCGGTCGACGGGGATCACCGGAATCTCGCCCGGCACCAGCACATGCTCCCAGCGCCCGGCCTGGCCCAGCGTGAAGACCGGATCGTGTTCCACCAGCCAGAGCTCGTCCGCCGTTCCCGCGCCGCGCGCGTCGGTGAACGCCTGCATCGCGCGCCAGACGGGCTCGTAGGGCTGACGGCCGAGGCGTCGGACGAGGAGCCGTGATTCGGGATTCCGGGTTCGGGATTCGCCCACGTCAGTCCCTGCTCAAGCTTTCCGAATCTCCAATCTCCAATCCCGAATCCCGGCTCTCACAGCGTCCACCGGATCCCGTCGCTCGCCCGCAGCGCGGCGTGCGTCGCGTCGTAGTGCTCGCGATCGGGACAGGTGAAGCTCACCGAGACGGCGAGATAGTTGCCTTCGCGCGACGGCCGCACGCGCTGGCTGCCGGCGAGCACGCTGACACCGACGCTTTTCACGATCTCGGGCACGCGGCGCTCGAGGTCGGCGTCGGCGCGTCCCATCGCGGTGATTTCGAAAACGCCGGGGAACTGGAAACCCTGTCCCGGCTGTTCCGGCTTGAGCTCGTCGAGATCTTTCACTGTGTTCCTTGCCTGGGTTCGCCGCTGTCGATCGCCGTCGGCGTGGCCGGGCCCGCATCGCCCTGGAACCACATCCAGACGCCGTCGGAAAGGCGCTTGAAGAAGCCGCCTTCGGGGGCGTCCTCGAGCGCGACGAGCGGCTGCTCCACCAAGGTCTTGCCGTCCAGCGCGACTTTCAAGGTGCCGACCTTCTGGCCCTTCCGGAATGGAGCGACCAGGCGCGAAGGCATTTCCACGGTCGCCTTGAGATCGCCGTAGCGGCCGCGCGGCAACGTCACGAGCACATCCGTATCGACGCCGAGCGGCAGCGTTGGCGCCGCACCCTTCCAGAGCTCGGGCGTCGCCAGCGGCTTGCCGCTCGCGTAGAGCTTGTGCGTCTCGAAGAAGCGGAAGCCGTAGTTCAGGAGTGCCTGATTGTCGTCGGCCCGCTGCTTCTCGCTCGGCGCGCCCATGACGACCGCGATCAGGCGCTGATCGCCGCGCTGGGCCGAGGTGGCGAGGCAGTATCCGGCTTCACTGGTGTGGCCGGTCTTGATGCCGTCGACGGTCGAATCGCGCCAGAGCAGCGTGTTGCGGTTGTGCTGCTTGATGCCGTTCCACTCGAATTCCTTGATCGCGTAGATCTTGTATTCCTCGGGATAATCGCGGATCAGAGCGCGCGCGAGGATCGCGACGTCGCGCGCCGTCGTGTAGTGGTCGGGATTCGGCAGGCCGCTGGAATCGACGTAGTGCGTGCCGGTCATGCCGAGGCGCTGCGCATACTGGTTCATGAGCTGCGCGAAGGTTTCCTCGGATCCCGCCGTGTGCTCGGCGAGCGCGATGGCGGCGTCGTTGCCGGACTGGATGATCATGCCGTAGAGCAGATCTTTCAGGGACACCTGGCTGCCGAGCTGCAGGAAGCTCGTCGAGCCGTCGGTGCCGGCGCCGCCGGAGCGCCAGGCCTTCTCGCTGATGGTGACCATGTCGTCCATGTGGATCTTGCCCTGCGCGAGCTCGGCCGAGACGACGTACGAGGTCATCACCTTGGTGATCGAGGCGGGCGCGACGCGCAGATCCTCGTTGTTGCCGATCAGGATCTGGCCGGTCGCGTAGTCCATCAGCAGCCAGCTCTTCGCGTCGATGCTCGGCGGCGGCGGCGTCGGGCCCGGGCCAGGCGCTGGCATGGCGGGCTTCGGCACGGCCTCGGGTGCCGGCAGGCTCGAGGCGGG
>CBINBI010000088.1:0-12639 GCA_966248875.1 uncultured Rhodanobacteraceae bacterium | reverse complement strand
GCCAGCGCCGCGCGGCAGGCGATCGGGTTGCCGGTGTAGCTGTGCGAATGCAGGAACGCCTTGCCGCTGACGTAGTCCGCGTAGAACGCATCGTACACATCCTGTGTCGTCAGCACGGCCGACAGCGGCAGCGTGCCGCCGGTGAGTCCTTTCGAAAGACACAGGAAATCGGGCGCGATACTGGCCTGCTCGCAGGCGAACAATGTTCCGGTGCGGCCGAAGCCGACGGCGATCTCGTCGGCGATGAAGTGCACGCCGAACTCGTCGCACAGCGCGCGCAGGCCCGCGACGTAGCTCGCGTGATGCATGCGCATGCCGGCCGCGCACTGCACCAGCGGCTCGACGATGACGGCACAGATTTCGCGCGCGCCGTGCTCGAGGATGGCGCGCAGCTCGCCGAGGCGCCGTGCTGCGCACTCGGCCGCGCTTTCGCCCGGCATCGTTTCGTAGGCGTCGGGCGAAGGCGCGAAGATCGGCTCGAGCAGCAGCGGCGCGTAGGTCTTTCGGTACAGCGCGATATCGGTGACCGACAGCGCACCCAGCGTCTCGCCGTGATAACCACCGGTCAGCGCGACGAACCGCGTGCGCTCGCCTCGGCCCGCGTTTCTCCAGTAGTGGAAGGAGAGCTTCAGAGCGATTTCAACGGCACTCGATCCGTTGTCGCCATAGAACACGCGGCGAAGTGCGCGGGCCGCGTCAGTAGGGCGAGGCGCGACACTCACCAGCGTTTCGGCGAGCTCGATGGCCGGTTCGTGCGTGAAGCCGGCCAGCATCACGTGATCGAGCCGGTCCAGCTGGTCCTTCAGCGCGGCGACGATGCGGGGATGGCGGTGACCGAGCAGGCAGGTCCACCACGAGCTGACGGCGTCCAGCCAGCGCCGGCCGTCGTAACCGTACAGCCAGGCGCCTTCGGCCCGCTCGATGGGCAGCATCGGCAGGGTTTCGTGGTCGTGCATCTGCGTGCACGGATGCCAGACGACGGCAAGGTCGCGTGCGGCCAGAGCGGCGGCATTGGACGGGATCATCGCTGCTATGATCCGGGCCTGACCCGCCGCTGCACAAGCTCGCCATGCGTCCTGCAAACGAAACCGGAGTCCCGCGTCCCGAACATCGCGCTGCGACGTCGATCCCGGAGTGGCGCCGCGCGCCCGGGCCCGCGCTGCCACAGATCGGAAGCACTTCGCGCGGATTCACGCTGATCGAAATCCTCGTCGTCGTCGTGATCCTCGGCATCCTCGCCATGATCGTCGTGCCGCGCGTCATGGAAGAACCCGGCCGCGCGCGCGTCGTGCGTGCGCGCCAGGACATCGCCAGCATCGTCGCCGCGCTCAACATCTACAAGCTCGACAACTTCGTCTATCCCAGCACCGCGCAGGGGCTCGAAGCGCTGGTCACCAAGCCGTCCGGCCAGCCCGATGCGCCGAACTGGTCGCAGCGCCTCGACCGCGTTCCGAAGGATCCCTGGGGGCGCCCGTACCAGTACCAGCATCCCGGCCAGCACGGCGAGATCGACGTCTACAGTTTCGGCGCCGACGGCAAGCCGGGGGGCGAGGGCGAGGCCGCCGACATCGGCAACTGGGATTCCTGACCGGCACGAGTCCCGCGATGGCGAAGCGGCAGGGATTCAGTCTCGTCGAGCTGCTCGTCGTCGTCGTCATCGTCGGCGTCGTGGCGCTTGGCGTCACGCTCTCGGTACGCGGCACGTCCGAGCGCAGGCTTTCGCGCGAAGCCGAGCGCTTCGCGGCTCTGGTCGGCCAAGCCTGCGAGCAGGCGGAACTCGGCGGGCGCGAGATCGGCATCGTCGTCGACTCCGGCGGCTATGCGTTCCGCCGGCTGGCCGGCACCGACTGGCTGGACTTTCCCGCCGATGGCGAGCTGCGGCCGCGCACGTGGGCCGAAGGGCTGCACGCGGAGCTCGCGCGTGAAGGCCGCACGGCCGATCTGTCCTCGACGCCCGACGGAGCGCCGCAGCTCGTCTGCTTCTCGTCAGGCGAGCTGACGCCGTTCGTGCTGACGCTGGCTCTCGGCGATGCCCCGATGCGCTATCGAGTGAGCGGCACCGAGGACGCGACCGTCGAAGTCAAGCGCGTCGGGGCGGGACGATGAGCGCCCGCCGCGGCTTCACGCTTGTCGAAGTGCTGGTCGCGCTTGCCGTCGTCGCGCTCGCGCTGCTCGGGCTCACGCGCGTCGCCGCCCTGCAGGTGCGCGATTTCGACGCCTTGCGCGAGCGCACGCTGGCGGGCTGGGTCGCCGCGAATGTGCTCGCCGAGACGCGGCTCGCGTCGGCGCTGCCGCCGACGGGGCGCAGCGACGGGCAGGTCGAGCTCGGCGCGCACACCTGGCGCTGGACGCGCGAGGTGCGCGCGACGCCGGATCCGTCGATCCGGCGCATCGAGGTCCGGGTGTTCCCCGGCGATGCGAAGGAGCCGGCGGCGAGCCTCACCGGATTCGCCGATGCGGTGCTGCAGCCGTGAGCGGCAAAGCTTCCGCTCCGCACTGCTCGAATCGCGCAGGCGGCTTTTCGCTGATCGAGCTGCTCGTTGCGCTCGCGGTGTTCGCGGCGCTCGCGGCGGCGGCGTACGGCGGGCTTGCGGCCGTCGCGCGCACGCGCGGCGCGCTCGCCGAGCGTCAGGATCGCTTCGCGGCAGCCGTGCGCGCGGTGTCGATGATCGAGCGCGACCTGCGTCAGGCTTCGTCGCGGCCGGTGCGCGGCAACGGGCGCGGCGACACGCTGCCGGCGCTCGTCGGCGCAGCCGATCGCATCGAGCTGACGCGGCTCGGCTTTGCCAATCCGCTCGCCGAACCGCGCAGCAACCTGGAGCGCGTCGTCTACGCCGTCGACGCGCGCGCGCTCCAGCGCGGGCGCTACGTCGTGCTCGACCGCGCGCCGGGTTCCGTGCCCGCGACGACCACGCTGCTGACTGGCGTCGACACATTGCGTTTGCGCTATCTCGGTGCCGGCGGAGTCTGGCGCGACACATGGCCGCCGTCCGGGCGGGCGGAAGAAGAGGAGACGCTGCTGCCGCGCGCCGTCGAGTTCCGCATCGAGACGGACGATCTCGGCGAATTGCGCCGAGTCGTCGAGCTGCCCTCGACGATGCCGGCATGCGCGGCCGGCGCATCCTGCGCACCGCCGCCCTCGAACGGCGCGGAGCCGCTGTGATGTCCGCACCGCAGCGGCAGCGGGGCATAGCGCTCCTGATCGCACTCCTCACCGTCGCGCTCGCGACGATACTCATCGCGGGCCTGCTCGATCGCGGCGAGCTTGCGTTCGCGCGCACGCGCAACGCGCTGCGCGCCGAGCAGGCGCAGGCGTATGCGCAGGGCCTCGAAGCGTACGCAGCGCAAGTGCTGCTCAAGGATCTCGGTGACGATCCGGGCATCGACACCAACGCCGACATCTGGGCTGCGCCGCTGCCGCCGCAGCAGGTGCCGGGCGGTGTCATCACGGCCTCGATGCAGGATCTCAACGGCTGTTTCAATCTCAACAACCTCGCCGGCGACGCGGGCGGAACGTGGTTCGCGATGTTCGGCCGCCTGCTCGAGGCGCGCGGCCTCGATCCCACCATCGCGACCGCGGTGCGCGACTGGCTCGGCACCGGCGACGGCTCCGATGTGGTCGATGGCTACTATCTCGCGCAGCCGGTCCCGTACCGGAGCGCGCAGCGCGCGTTCGTGCACGTTTCGGAGCTGCGCCTGGTGCGGGGCGTCACGCGCGATGCATACGCCCGGCTCGCGCCTTATGTCTGCGCGCTGCCGCCGGGCACGAAGATCAACGTGAACACGGCGAGCGTGCCGGTGCTGCAGACGCTCGGCCCGATTTCCCAGGCGCAGGCCGAGAGCCTCTGGCAGAACGGACAGGCGCACTTCGGCGACGTGCGTGAGTTTCGGCAGCAGTGCGCCCAGCAGCTCATCGAGATCGACGTGCCCGATGCGGTGCTTGCGACGAGCAGCGGCTATTTCCTCGCACGCGCCGACATCCGCCTCGACGGCATTCCGTTCACGTTCTACAGCCTGATCGACCGCGAGCACGGCCTGCAAGTGGTCGAGCGCAGCCGTGGCGGTGATGCCGTCATGGCGCCGGGCGTGCTGTCCGTCGAAACCGGCAGCCGCTAGGCGCGGGTCGAAGCGCAAGTTGCCGGCACGTCCCGCGCCCGTTTCTCGACTACAATCCCGGCGTTTTCCTCCGGCCCGCGCAATGCCCGATCGTCTTCTGCTGCGCCTCAATCCCACCGGCGAGCCGGCCTGGTTGCGCCAGGCGGATAGCCGCGCGCCGGCCGCATCGACGCGCGGATGGCCACCTGCGTCGGCGGTCTCGGACGCGAGCGAGATCGTCGTGCTCGTGCCGGCCGAGGACGTCCTGCTGACCGAGGCGCGCATCGCGGCGAAGAGCCGCGCCCAACTGCTCCAGGCCCTGCCGTTCGCGATCGAGGATCAACTGCTCGCGCCCATCGAGGAGCTGCAGTTCGCGGCGACCGCAGCCACGGATGGCACAGTCGGCGTCGCCGTCGTCGCGAAGACGACGCTGCGGGCCTGGCTGGACCGGCTCGCTGCCGCGGGCATCCGGCCGGATGTGCTGTTGCCGGATTCGCTCGCATTGCCGCTGGAGCCCGGCCACGCGACGGCCGTGATCGAGCAGGATCGCGCGGTCGTGCGCCATGCGCCATGGTCGGCCTTCGCCTGCGCGCCGTCGGATCTTGCCGCGTGGCTGGCGCGCGCGAGCGCCGGCCGGCCTGCGCAGCCGCTGGATGTGTTCGATTTTCGCGATCCCGCGCGCCCGGCGGCGCCGATCGGGGTCCATCCGGTTGCGACGGAGGAACGGCAGCGCGATCCGCTTGCATTTCTCGCGCGTCATCTCGGCAAGGCACCAATCAACCTGTTGCACGGAGAATTCGCGCCGCAGCATCGGGTCGCGCGCGGTGCGCGCTGGTGGCGCGTGGCTGCGGCGCTCGCGGCGGCCGTGCTCGTGCTCGCGGTGCTCGATCTCGGCTTCGAAGTCATGCAGCTTTCGCGCACCTCCGCGCGCCTGGACGCCCTCGCGCAGGACGCCGTGCACAAGGCGTTTCCGGATGTCGAGGACGCGGAGCTCGCGCGCTCGTCGCCCGTCGACCTCGCGCGCGTGCGCATCGAGCGCCTGCGCGGCGGCGCGGAGAGCAGCGGATTCCTGCGCGTCGTCGCTGCGATCGCCCCGGTGCTCGGCACGACGACGCGCATCCAGACGCGTGGCATGGAGTTCCGCAACGGCGTGCTCGAGCTCGGCCTGCGCGCGCCGGACGTGGCGACACTCGACGCCGTGCGCGAGCGGCTCGCGGCGCAGCCGGGTCTGCACGTCGCCGTCACGGCCGCGAATCCAGGCGAGAGCGGCATCGACGGCCGCATCCGTGTCGGCAGCGACGGCGGAGGTGCGCCGTGATCCGCGCGTGGTGGACCGGGCTTGCGCCGCGCGAGCAGCGCGTCGTCGCGATCGGCGCCGTCGTCGTCGCGCTGATGCTCGGCTGGGCGCTGGTATGGCATCCGCTCGCCGCGAAACGTGCCGAGCTGCGCGAGGCCGTCGATGCCCAGCGCCGCGATCTCGCCTACGTGCGCGTGGCCGCCGCCGAGGTCGAGCGCCTGCGCGCGGCCGGCACGCGCTCGCGCGCGGATCGGCAGGGACGCTCGCTGCTCGCCCTGGCCGACGCGACCGCGCGTTCGCACGGCCTGGAGAGCGCGTTGCGGCGCGTCGAGCCGGTCGGCACCGCGAGTGTGCGCGTCAGCTTCGAGCTCGCGAGTTTCGATGCGCTGATCGACTGGATCGAGGGCCTGACGCGCGATTACGGTATCGTGGCGACGGATTTCTCCGCCGATCGCGCCGACGGTGTCGGGCTCGTCAACGCGCGTGTGACGCTGCAGGACGCGCCGTGAGGCTCAGTGGAGGGACGTGGTTTCCGATGCCCGCACGTCGGAAGTCCTTCGTCGTCGCGCGTGTTCTTCCGGCTAGCATCTTGTACGCAGTCGCCGTTTCGATTTCATGCGAATCCTGAAATACGTCCTCATTTTTGTCCTGTTGCTGCTCGTCGTCGGCGGCGTGCTGCTGTGGACGCTGCCGGCGGATGTCGCATACCGGCAGGGCGCGAAGTATCTCGGGCCGGTCGTGCTGAGCGGCGTGCGCGGCACCCTCTGGGACGGCCATGCCGACGGCATCAGCGTGTTCGGGCGCGACCTCGGAGAAATCGACTGGCGGATGGCGAAGATCGCGCTGCTGCACGGACGCATGGCAGCCGACGTGCGCATCCAGGGCACTGACGTCGACGCGGCCGGCGTCGTCGAGCGCGTGAACGCGGGCGCGCTGACGGTGCGCGATGTGCGCTTCCGTTTCCCAGCGCAACTGCTCGCGCCGGTGCTCGACATTCCGGACCTCAACCTGCTCGGCACGGTCAGCGGCGTGGTCGCGGAGGCGACGCTCAAGGACGGCTTCCTGCAATCGGCGACCGGCGACGCACGCTGGAGTGAAGCCGGCCTGAGCGGCAGCGCGGACGCGCACTTCGCCGATATCGTCGGCGAGTTCTCGGCACAGCCCGGCGGCGGCATTGCCGGCACCGCGCACGACGACGGTAGCGGCAATCTCGCGGTCAACGCGACGTTTCACGCCGGCATCGACGGATTCGAGGCCGAGATCCGGCTCAGTGCAAGAGACGGCGATCCGCGGGTCGAGGAAACGCTGCGCCATGTCGGCGAGCCGCAGCCTGACGGCTCGTCGAAGCTCGTCGTGCGCGGAAGAATGTTCAAGCTGTATTGATTAACAAGGGAATAGGGAATGGAGAACAGGGAATCGTAGAGCACGTTCGCGCGCAGTGTCCGCCTTCACCAATCCCGAATCCGCTCCCCAACCCCGGCTTCACGCCCATGTCACTCAGCCCGACCGAGCTCGCCGCCGCACTCGACGCCGCGCAACGCGCCGCGGATGCGGCGGAGGCGATCACGCTGCCGCGCTTTCATGCGCGCGATTTCACAGTCGAAGCGAAGGCGGATGCGACGCCGGTCACCGAGGCGGATCGCCTGGCCGAGGCCGCGATCAAGCGCGTGCTCGGCGAACGCTTTCCGCAGCATGCATTTCTCGGTGAGGAGGAAGGCCGCGAGGGCGATGGCGAGTTTCTCTGGCTGATCGATCCGATCGATGGCACCAAATCGTTCGTGCGGGGATACCCGTTCTTCTCCACGCAGATCGCGCTGATGCATGCGGGCGAGATCGTCGTCGGCGTCTCCGCGGCCGGCGCGTACGGCGAGCGCATGTGGGCGACACGTGGCGGTGGCGCGTTTTTCGCGTCGGCGGGCAAGGCGGCTACGCGCGTGCGCGTGTCCGGCGCGAGCGATTTCGGCGCGGACACGGCGATCTCGACCGGCAACCTCAAATCGCTGGCGGCCGGCCCGCGCTGGAGCGCGCTCGCCGACCTCGTGCGCCGGAGCGGCCGCACTCGCGGCTTCGGCGATTTCCTGCACTACCACCTGCTTGCGCGCGGTGCGATTGATCTCGTCATCGAATCCGACCTCAACATCCTCGACATCGCGCCGCTGGTGCTGATCGTGCGCGAGGCCGGCGGCGTGTTCACCGATCTCGACGGCCGCGACATCGGGCTCGGCACGACGAGCGCCCTGGCCGGACCGCCGGCCTTGCACGCGCGCGCTCTCGATGTGCTGCGGGCCAGCGGCGAGAGATAGACGGAGACGAACGGCCGCGGCTCATTCACGCCGCCGGCGTGCGGGCCCGCAGACGCCCAGGCGCTACAATCGCTCCATGCGAAAGCCCCCGATCGTCCACGCGACGCGCCCCACCGCGACGAGCCGCTTCCTGCGCACGGAGGAAGTAGATCTCGAATTCTCGAACGGTCAGCGCCGCACCTATGAGCGCCTGAAGAGCTCGGGCCTCGGCGCCGTGATCATGGTGCCGATGCGGGACGACGACACCGTGCTGCTCGTGCGCGAATACGGCGCGGGGCTGGGGCGCTACGAGCTCGGCCTTCCGAAAGGCCGGCTCGATCGCGACGAGACGGTCGAGCAGGGGGCAGAACGCGAGCTCAAGGAGGAAATCGGCTATGGCGCGCGCCAACTGCACGTGCTGGCGAATCTTTCGCTGTCGCCCGCCTACATGACGTCGATGACGCACGTCGTGCTCGCGCGCGATCTCTACGAGGAGCGCCTGCCCGGCGACGAGCCCGAAGAGCTCGAAATCGTGCCGTGGAGACTGTCGGAGCTGCACACGCTGCTCGAGCAACCGGACATCACCGAGGGCCGTTCGATCGCCGCGCTGTTCATCGCTCGCGAATACCTCGCCGGTCGCTTCCGGCCCCAGCCGTGAGCATCGACCACGCCGCGCTCGCGCCGCAGGTGGCGCATCTCGCCGAGCGCGCGGCAGCGGCGATTCTCGACGTCTACGAGTCCGAATTCGCCGTCGAGCACAAGGACGACCGCTCGCCGCTGACGGCCGCGGATCTCGCTTCGCATCACATCATCGTCGAGGGCCTCGCGGCGCTGACGCCGGACGTGCCCGTGCTGTCCGAGGAATCCGCCGGCATCGCCTGGTCGGCCCGCGCGCGCTGGTCGCGTTACTGGCTGGTCGATCCGCTCGACGGCACGCGCGAATTCGTCAAGCGCAACGGAGAGTTCACAGTCAACATCGCGCTGATCGAGGAACACCGGCCGGTGCTCGGCATCGTGCAACGGCCTGTCGGCGGCGAGCTCGCCGCCGCGTGGCGCGGCGGCGGCACGTGGATCGGCAGGCCCGGCGAAAAGGCGCGGCGCGTGACGACGCGCAGACGCTCGTCGCCGCTCGTCGTCGCCGGCAGCCGCTCGCACGCGTCGGAGCAGGAAGCCGAGCTGCTCGCGCGCCTCGGCCATTGCGCGAAGCTGCCGCTCGGCTCGTCGCTGAAGTTCCTGCGCATCGCGGTCGCGGAGGCCGATCTCTACATCCGTCTCGGGCCGACGTCGGAGTGGGACACGGCGGCAGGACAGTGCGTGCTGGAGGAGGCCGGCGGCGCCGTGCTGGACATGCGGGGCGAGCCGCTCCGCTACAACACGCGCGATTCGCTGATCAACCCGGATTTCGTCGCGATCGGCGATCCCGCGGCGGACTGGTCGGCGCTGTTCTCGGGCCTGTAAGCGAGTCCGGCCGCCGGTGCGTTCCGGAGAAGCCGCTTTCGCACCGCATCCCGCGGCAGCGACGGTGATATAACTCGCGCATGAAACCGACGATCGACGAGTTGCTTCGCATCATGGCCACGCTGCGCGATCACGAGCGCGGCTGCCCGTGGGATCTCGAGCAGACCTTCGACACCATCGCGCCGTACACGATCGAGGAGGCGTACGAAGTCGCCGACGCGATCGACCGCCGCGACTACGGCGCGCTCTGCGACGAGCTCGGCGATCTCCTGCTGCAGGTGGTGTTCCACGCGCGCATGGCCGAAGAGGCGGGGTATTTCGATTTCGGCGACGTCGTTGCGGCGATCTGCCGCAAGATGATTGCGCGGCATCCGCACGTGTTCGCGGACGCGTCGTTCGCCAGCGCCGAGGAGCAGACCCAGGCATGGGAGCGCATCAAGGCCGAGGAGCGCAGCGCCAAAGGGGATGCCGACACGAGCGCGCTCGCAGGGATCTCGCGCGGCATGCCGGAATGGCAGCGCGCGCTCAAGCTGCAGCGGCGCGCCGCGCGGGTCGGCTTCGACTGGCCGTCGGTCGATCCGGTGTTCGCCAAACTGCACGAGGAGCTCGACGAGGTGCGCGCGGAGTTCGCGCGCGGTGCCGATCCCGATCGGCTCAATGACGAGATCGGCGACGTGCTGTTCGTCTGTGTCAATCTCGCGCGCCATGCACGGGTGGACGTCTCGCGCGCGCTGCGGCATGCGAACGCGAAGTTCGAGCGGCGCTTCCGGCGCATGGAAGCGCTCGCGGCAGAGGCGGGCGAGGCGCTTCCCGGCAAGTCGCTGCAGGAGCAGGATGCGTTGTGGGACCGGGCAAAGGCCGAGGAGAAGGCGATCGGTTGACGCGATGTCGCATGTCGGTTTCCGGTGGCGTTCTCCGTATGAAGAAAGGACAGGAACGGCCCGGCCAGAGGGCGAACAGTGCATCGGGAGGGAAGTGGCATGTACAGGATCGGAAACATCGGACGCGCCGGCATCCTTGCCGGCCTGCTGGGCTGGGCGGCGAGTATCCATGCGAGCGACGCCGTGGTCGGCCCGGGCAACTGCAACGAGGCCGGCTTCACGAACGCATTGTCGGCGGTCGACAACAGCGGCGGCGGCACGATCACGTTCAACTGCGGCACGGCGACGTTCACGGTGACCAGCTACAAATCGATCGCGAACACCGTGGTCATCGATGGCGGCGGCCGGATCACGTTCGACGGCGGCGGTTCTTCGGCGTTCTTCCAGGTGTTCGCGAGCGCGCAAGTCACGCTGCGCAACCTGACGCTCCGACACGGCGTGTTCAACGCCGTTCACGCGGTCGAAAATTTCGGCACGCTGACACTCGACCGCGTAACGCTCGCGGAGAACACCTCGTCGGAGAGCCCGCTGATGAACTACGGATCCGCGACGGTTATCGACAGCACTTTCAGCGGCAATGCGTCGGCCTCGTCCGGCGGCGCGATCAGCAATCTCGGCACTTCGCTGGACGTTTCGGGCAGTACGTTCGACGGCAACAGCGCCACGAACGGTGCGGCGATCTACAGCGAGGCGCCGCTCGCCGTCACGAACTCGACGTTCAGCGCCAATACGGCATCGGGCGGCGGCGGTGCAATCTACCAGACGGATGCGGCCGATGCCCTGCTCGTCTTCGTCACCGCGGCCGGCAACACGGCCGTCTTCGGCGCGGGCGTGTACAAGGACGCCGGCAACTTCGACCACGCCATGACGGTCGCCAACTCGATCTTCAGCGGCAACGCGACGGGCAACTGCGACGGCGTCATCGAATCGGCCGGCTACAACCTCAGCGACGACACGCACTGCGGCGCCGCGTTCACCGGCCCCGGTGACCTCAACAACGTGGCGCTGCCGATGCAGCCGCTCGGCGACAACGGCGGCCCGACCCGGACGCAGCCTCCGCAAGCCGGAAATCCCGCGATCGATCACGTGCCGCTGGCGTCGTGCCCGGAACCGTTCGATCAGCGCGGCGGCGCGCGGCCGTTCGGAGCGGCCTGCGACAGCGGCGCGGTCGAAGTCGGCAGCGCGGCCGGCGACCGCATTTTCGCGGACGGTTTCGAAGCCTGATCGAGCGAGGTTAAACCTTGCGCCGGCGCGCGGCATCGGATTTCATCGGGGTTCCACCACCGGAGGATTCGCATGCTGCGCGCTGCCCTGTCCGTTATCCTGACCGCCCTACCGCTCGCGGCGGTCGCCGACAATGACTGCGAGTTCCGCGCCGACCGCTCGCTGGATGTCGACGCCGAGGGCTTGAACCTGCTCAAGCTCG
Source organism: uncultured Rhodanobacteraceae bacterium (assembly GCA_966248875.1). Taxonomy (GTDB): domain Bacteria; phylum Pseudomonadota; class Gammaproteobacteria; order Xanthomonadales; family Rhodanobacteraceae; genus Dokdonella_A. Next base: position 1,200 of record CBINBI010000088.1, on the reverse strand, counting down.
ACACCGGCGCCGGCGACCTCGTCGTCGAAGGCGTGCCCGGGCTCGCCAGGATCGAGGTGCGCGGCAAGGCCTGCGCCAGCGACGAGGGCGTGCTCGCGGGTATCCAGCTCATGCAGCAGCGCGAGGGCTCGACGTCGACGATCGGCACGCGCATCCCCGACGAAGGACACAACTGGAGCATCTTCGGGGGCGATTACGCGTACATGGACGTAACGGTGCGCATGCCCGCGGGCCTCCGGCTCGAACTGCGCGATTCGTCGGGCGATCTCGAAGTCTCCGGCCTCGCGAACGGGCTCGAGCTCAAGGACAGCTCCGGCGACATCCGACTGCACGATCTCGCCGGCGCGGTCGAAGTGACGGACACGTCCGGCGACATCAACGTGCACAGCATCGCCGGCGACTTAACCGTGCATTCCGACAGCTCGGGCGACATCAACGTCGACGACGTGAAAGGCACCGCCGCTGTGCTGGAGGACAGCTCCGGCGACGTCTCGCTGCGCCACATCGCAGGCGACGCCCGCGTCGACCGCGACAGCTCGGGCGATATCGTGTTCATCGACATCGGACACGATGCAGCCGTCGGCGTCGACGGCTCCGGCGACATCTCGGCCGACGGCGTGAAGGGAAATTTCACTGTCGGCTCGAAATCGAGCGGAGGCGGGGAAATCCAGCAGCGCGGTGTCGGGGGGCAGGTTTCGCTGCCGCCGGAGGGGTAAGGGTTTTTGCGGACTTTGCGTCCCGGGTTTTTGACACCCTCCGGGAGAGGTAAGAGCAAAAGCGCGGCATCGTCCTTCATTCCGTCGTTCCCGCGGAGGCGGGGACCCAGTGCCTTTGTTTTTGGTTTGTTGCGCTATCGCGTTAGCCGACTCACGTCCTTGTGTTTTTTCGTCGGCCATCCATGGCCGACGAGTGACTTCTCTTTGCTTGCCCAAAGAGAAGTCACCAAGAGAAAGGGCACCCTCGCGGCCGCGGTTTGCCGGGCTTCCGCGCCCGGCAAACTATGCGAGCGGGCTACGGAGTTCGCTGACCGTACGTCCCTGTACTGACAGCGAACGCACGCGCATCCTGCGCGTGCCCTTTCGGGCTGATCCTTCGCCCGCTCGCCGCTGCCGAGAGGGAACCCGGGAAGAACAAACGCTTTTGCTTTGGGTTCCCTCTGTGACGCGGCGGAGGGCGGACGGAAGAGGCCGCGCTCAGCGC
>CBINBI010000087.1:0-12686 GCA_966248875.1 uncultured Rhodanobacteraceae bacterium | reverse complement strand
GATCCCGCGGCGGAGCACGATCCCGCGAAACTGACCTACGCGCCGGAATGGAGCCCGCGGCGGTCGCGCCTCACGACGGCGCCGGGCATGCACCGCTTCGTCTGGCCGCTGCGCTATGCGAAACCTGCGGCCCTCGCCGACGGCGCGACGGACAAGGATGGCGTCTGGGCGCCGCCCGGCCGCTACACGGTCGAGCTCGTCGTGGACGGCAAGACATGGCGCCAGCCGCTGACCGTAGCGCCCGATCCGCGCGTGACACGGGCCGACGACGCTTACGCGCAGCAGTTCCGTTTCGCGCGCGACATCGAAGCGGCGCAGCTTCGCCTCGCGACCGCACAGGCCGAAGCGAAGTCGCTGCACAAGGCGCTCGCCGCCGAGCGCGCCGCAGCCGCATCGGATCCGGAGCTGATCGCAGCCATCGATGCCTTCGATGCCGCCGTCGTCGCACGCTCGGACCTCGTCGACGCCGGCAATCCTCACAACGCCTGGGCGATGCCCCCGACGAGCACGACCAGCTTGCGTTTCGTCGGGGAGACGCTCGACAAGCTCGCCACCGCCGTCGAGAGCGCCGACGCGGCGCCGTCGCCGGATGCACGAAGCGGCTACGCGACCGCGATGACGATGCTCGAGCGAGAGCTCGGCGAGTGGCAGTCGTTCAAGGCGACGCAGCTGGCCGCGATGAACGCGAGGCTGAAAGCGGCCGGGCGCAAGGCACTCTCAACGGAATCGCCGAATAAAATCGGAACCTGAAGTGTCCGCAAGCGCGGAGGCAAACCGATAGTTCCGCATATCCCGCTTGCGGATCGTGCGTGTTCCCCTCTTCCGCTTGCGGGAGAGGGCAGGGTGAGGGCCTCGGAAAGCGCTTCGGCAAACGCAACGAAGAAAAAAAATCAACTCCGCTTCGGACCGTCCTGCGTCTTCGACGCCGCTTCCGCGCGGAACAGATCGATCGCAGTGCGCGCGACCTGCCCGGTGTCGTAATACGCGTACGCGCCGACCCCGAGCGCGCCGATGACCGGCAGCCAGCGCGCGATCCCACGTCCGACCAGCCGCTTTGAAACGCTGAGCCCGATCTTCGCCGCGATGCGCTCGATGGCGCGCAGTGGCACGTCCTGGATCAGGAGGCGCGCGCCCACCTGCACTACGATGTCGCGCATCGCCTGCGCGGCGGCGTGCCGGAACAGGCAGTACAGCATCTGCGAGCGCGTCAGCTCGGCCCCGACGCCGTAGGCGCCCGCGATGTCGGCGACCATCTGGCGCTGGATGTGCCAGATCGCGACCAGCTCCGGCACGATCGTGAGCCAGCCGACCGGACCCGGCGGCAGCGCGAGCGTGCCGGCCGCGAGCGCGGCGCGGTTCGCGGCGTCCGATGCGATCTTGCGCGCGCGTTGCTCGGGCCCGCGGCTCCTGTGCTCGCTGGTCTCCGGGACTTCGCCGGCGAGATCGAGGATGGCGCGCGTCAGCCGCTCGACGAGGCGCTTCGGCGCATCGACGCGGCGCGCGGGCACATGCTTCGCCATCGTCGGCGTCAATGCCTCTTGAAATACTGTACTTCACGCTCGTGCTTTTCGGCCGCGGCGCGCGTCGAGAACGTGCCGAGATTGCGGCGCCGGCCGGTTTTCGGATCGGGCTTGCGCGAGTACAGCCGGTACTCGCCGGATTTGAGCTTGCGGATCATGGTCGCGTTCCTTCGTCGCGCGGGTCGATCACAAGCTAGCCGCATCGCCTGCACGGCCGCTGAAGGATTTTCCGCGGATGCCATGAAATCACATGCGACGCGACGCGCTGTCGCGTCCGCCACACCTCACGCCGCGAGCGGCGCCCACAGCTCCGCGCGAAGGCGCGCGAGGCGCGGCTCCAGCTCGGCGCGCGCGCTCGCCGGCGCCATGCGATCGTCGTACGCGCACAGCAGCACGCGCATCGCCGGCGTGCCGTGCCGGCGCACCGCCTGCGCGAGATCACCGCAGCCGAGGAGCGCGGCTTCGATCGCGAGGCGCCGCACGTCGTCCTCGGCAAGCTCGATCAGCGCCTTGTGGATCTGCCGGCGCAGCCGCTCGTCGGCGGCGGCGTCGACGCGACATTCGGCAGCGGCGCGCCGGAGCAGCGGGAGCGGCAGGGCGAGGTGCGCCGCCAGCACCGAACTCGCCTGCGCGAGGTGCTGCGCGATCGTCTCGACCCGGTCGATGTGGCCTGTGCCGCGCGCCGCGCGCCTCCAGGCCTGGATCAGCAGCTCGACGCGGAGTCGCTCGTGATACGACGGCGCCGGCCGATAGCGCGCCGGCGTGCCGTCGCCGGCGCGCACGAACTCCCAGCGCGAATCGAGGCAGGGGCGCAGCGACTCGTCGTCGAGGCCGCCCAGCACATAGCCCGCGTCGCGCAGCCGCGCGAGCAGGCATTCGTCCAGCGACGTGTGCATCGGCAGCCCGAACACGAGCATGCGCAACGGCTTGGCGATCGCCCATGCGCTCATCGCGAGGCAACGCGCGAAATCCGCCTCGCGCGGTCCGATCTGCGTGCCGATCTGGCGCCGCGAGGTCTCGCCGTCGCGGAACGTCGCCATGGCGGCGAGCCGTACCGACGCCGCGGATGCGTCCTGCGCGAGCGATACGCCGTGCCGGCAGCCAGGGTCCATGCCGGAAAATATATCTTAAATAAACCATGTATTGATAATGGGTGGTTAAACCCGCGGCTCGACCCTAGCTTTCCTGCATGACGCCGCGAGAACTGCAACGGCGCGTCGGCCTGGTGATCCGGCGGCACCGTGAGCGCCTCAAGTACAGCCAGGAAGACTTCGCGAACGCCGCCGACATCCACCGCTCGTACTACGGCAACATCGAGCGCGGCACGCAGAACTTCTCGCTCACGTATCTTCTGAAGATCTCGCGGATGCTCAACGTGCCGCTGTCGACGCTGTTCTCGGAAGCCGAGACGCTCGACCTGCCGAGTGCCGTCAGCGAGCCGCATGCGCCCCCGCGCGTCGGGCGGCCTCCGGGACGGAAATCGCGCTGGAGGTTCTGAAGAGCATCCGCGGTGCCCGCAACCGCGGCACTGCGATGCGCGTTCGTGGCTGCGCGACGGAAGAGCTCAGAGCGCGCGGAGGATCTCGCCGGCGCCGCGATCCAGCAGCATCCCGGCCACCTGGTTCCCAAGTTCAATCGGACGCTCGGGATCGCCGACGGCATCCGCGCGCACGAGCCGTCCGCTCGACGCGTCGCCGACGAGGCCCCACAGCGCGAGGCCCTGCTCGACTTCGATGCAGTAGCCCGCGATCGGCACCGTGCAGCTGCCGTGCAGGCGCAGGTTCATCGCGCGCTCGGCGCTGACGCAGCGCAGCGTGGCGGGATCGGTCAGCGGCTCGAGCAGCGCGGCCGTCGCCGCGTCGCTGGCGCGGCATTCGACCGCGATCGCGCCCTGGCCCACGGCGGGCAGCCAGTCCGGCGGCGCGAGACGATTGCGGATGCGCTCACCGAAACCGAGGCGGTCGAGGCCCGCGCAGGCCAGCACGATGGCGTCGTAGTCGCCCGCATCGAGCTTGGCCAGGCGCGTGTTGACGTTACCGCGCAGGTCGACCAGCGCGAGGTCGGGCCGCAGCGCGCGCAGCTGCGCCTGCCGGCGCAGCGAGGACGTGCCGACGCGCGCGCCTTGCGGCAACTCGTCCAGGCGCGCGTACGCATTGCTGATGAACGCGTCGGCAGCGTCGGCGCGCTCGAGCACGGCGCCGATCGCGAATCCGGCATCGAGCTCCATCGGCACGTCCTTGAACGAGTGCACGGCGATGTCGGCGCGATCCTCGAGCATCGCCGTTTCCAGCTCCTTCAGGAACAGACCCTTGCCGCCCAGCGAGGCAAGCGGGCGATCGACGATGTCGTCGCCGCGCGTCGTCATCGGCACCAGCTCGATCGAAAGGCCCGCGTGCAGCGCGGCAAGCCGCGCCGCGACGTGCTCGGCCTGCCAGAGCGCGAGCGCGCTCCTGCGTGTGGCGATGCGCAGCGCCTTCACAGCGAGCGCACCAGCTTGCGCAGCGCGGGCAGGTTGCGGCGGCTGACTTCGAGCGGCGCGGTGACGCCGGCGAGCCGTGCCAGCACGCGTCCGTCGGCAGTGCGGTCGAGGCCCGCGAGCTTGCCGATCGCGACCAGGCAGTTGCGATGGATGCGCACGAAATGGTCGCCGAATTCCTGCTCGAGCGCGGTGAGCGGCTCCTCGATCAGCACTTCGCCCTTGGCGTGGTGCACGACGACGTACTTGTCCTCGGCGAGCAGATAGTCGATGTCGGCGACCGCGACGAGCACGAGACTGCCGCGCACGCGCGCGCAGAGATGGCTGCGGCGGCGGCCGGGATCGGCGGCGTTTTCCACCTTGCGCAGCGTCGCGCCGGAAAGCCGCTGCGCCTTCGCGATCGCGGCGCGCAGGCGCTCGACGCGGATCGGCTTGACGAGATAGTCGATTGCGTTCGCCTCGAACGCTTCGAGCGCGTGATCCTGGTACGCGCTGCAGAAGATCACGGCCGGCGGCGATTCGAGCGCGCCGAGGTGACGCGCGGCTTCGAGTCCGTCCATCACCGGCATGCGGATGTCGAGCAGCACGAGATCGGGCCTGAGGCGCTCGGCGCTTTCGAGCGCGTCGAAGCCGTTGCCCGCTTCGCCGGCGACTTCGACGCCGCCGATTTCGGCGAGGAGCGCGGCGAGCCGTTCGCGCGCCAGGGGTTCGTCATCGACTACGAGTGCTTTCATGGAGCCTTGGAGGCCGCATCGGGAAGGCGCACCGTCACCGCGTATTCGCTGCCGGCGGATTCGACGGCGAGCTCGCCGCGCGGGCCGAAATGGTACTCGATGCGCGCGCGCACGTTGGCCAGCGCGACGCCGTTGCGCGCCGGCACGGCGTCCGGGGGCAGCGGATTGCGGATCGTGATCTCGACGCGGCCCGGCTCGCGCCGGCCGGCGATGCGGACCGTGCCGCCGCCGGCGAGCGGCTGCACGCCATGGTAGATCGCGTTCTCGACCAGCGGCTGCAGCAGGAGCCTCGGCAGCGGCAGATCGCGCGGCAGCGCGTCGGTGTCCATCTCGACGCGCAGTCGATCGCCGAGCCGCAGCTTCTCGATGTCGAGATAGTGATGCATCAGATCGAGCTCTTCGCCGAGCGTGCCGGCACCGCGCCCGCTGCCGAGCGCGGCGCGGAACAGCTCCGCGAGATCCTCGACGGTGCGCTCGGCTTCGGCCGGCCGCGTGCGGATCAGGCTCGCGATCGTGTTCATGCTGTTGAAGAGGAAATGCGGGCGGATGCGCGCCTGCAACGCGTCGACCTGCGCCTTCGACGCGGCTTCGACGCGCTCTTGCCACTGCTCGAGCACGAAGAGATAGCGCAACAGTGCCGCCGCGATCAGCGCCGCGATCGCCGCGTTGCCGGCGACGAACCTGAGGCTCTGCCCCGCGGGTGCGCTGAGGCCGAGGCCGAGCGCCTGGTCCATGCGGCAGACCACGGCGGCACCGAGCGCGGTGACCGCTATGCAGAGCAGCCACGCGACGACGTAACCGGCACGCGCCGACAGGCGTTCCAGCGGCTGGCGCAGCGAGCAGAGCACGACCGCGTTCAGCAGCGCGAGCCACTGCACGTACACCGTCGCGACACCGAGCCGCGGCAGCCATGGCCGCGCGCTCGCGTCGGGCGCGAACACGACGACGAGCGCGACGAGCTCGGCGACGACCATCACCGCGAACAGCGTCGGCAGGCTGCAGAACTGCGGCAGCCAGCGGCGTGTCGTCGTCGAATCGCGCATGTCCCCCGTTCCCTTGCCCCACGCAAGCGCCGTCGCTGCGAAGGCACGGCTGCGTCGCGGCGCTACGAGCCAAGTATGACGCGCCTCGGGCGGCGTTGCCGCGAAACGCTCGGCAGTGCGGGTCCAAGGCTCATTGGCGCCTTCGTCAATCCGCGCCTTCCGTTTCGGGGAGGCGCGCCGCGATCCACGCGCGGAGGTCGGCGATCTCGGGCGCAGAGACCTGGTGCGCCATCGGATAGGTGTGCCACTCGACGTCGTAGCCGAGCGCCGAGAGCGCATCGCGGCTCAGCCGGCCGAGCGCCTCCGGCACCACGGGATCGTAGCTGCCGTGGCCCATGAAGATCGGCAGGCCGGCGTTCGCGGCGCTCCGCTCCGCCGCGGTCAGTCCGTCGAGCGGAAGATAAGTCGAGAGCCCGATGATGCCGGCAAGCTTCGCCGCGTGGCGGACGCCGCCGGCGAGCACGATCGCACCGCCCTGCGAAAACCCGGCGAGGATCACGCGCTCGGGCGGGATGCCGCGCTCGCCTTCGCGCGCGATGAGCGCGTCGAGCTCGGCGATCGAGGCGCGGATGCCGGCGACATCCTGCCGTGCCGCGATCTCCGTGCCGAGAATGTCGTACCACGCGCGCATGCGCATGCCGCCGTTGATCGTCACCGGCCGCACCGGCGCGTGCGGGAAGACGAAACGCAGCGGCGGCCAGGCGCGGTCGACGAGCTCGGGCACGATCGGCCGGAAGTCGTTGCCGTCGGCGCCGAGCCCGTGCAGCCAGATGATCGCGTGGCGCGGGTTCGGAGCGGTTTCGAGCTCGATGGTCTGCAAGGTCAAGGTGTGCTCCGTGTCGTGTTTCTCTGCACTCTACTGTAAAGCTCGTCGTTTCCGCGGGCGCGGGGACCAGGGCCTTCGCAGGCGTGCGAGGCGTCGAAGGCGTCGGGTTCCCGCTTTCTCGAGGACGACGGCGCCACGACATCGTGCAACGCAAGCGGCGAATCTGCGAAATCGCACACGAATCCGCCGGCACGGAGCGGATTCCGTCGCATCCGCGTGCTAGCGTTTTCCGCCCGCATCGCCAACGAGACCGCCGATGTCCGTCATCCGGATCGCCTGCATCGCGCTCGCGCTTTCGGCTGCGCTCGCGCAAGCGGCCACACGCGACGATTTCCTCTACGGCAACGCCGACGATGGCAGCAACCTGCCGTTCCGCTATTTCGTGCCGCCGGATTACGACGGCAGCGAGGCGTATCCGCTGATCCTGTTCCTGCACGGCGCCGGCGAGCGCGGCAGCGACAACGAAGCGCAGCTCAACAACAGCGCGAACGGCGCGATGCGCCTGCTCGACGACGCGAACCTCGCGCTGCAGCCGGTCTTCATGATCGCGCCGCAATGCCCGACGAACGGCTGGTGGAGCGGCGCCACGCTGGCGAGCGCGATCGGCCTCGTCGATCAGCTGGCGCAGACGTACGCCATCGATCCGGATCGCATCTATGTCACTGGCCTCTCCATGGGCGGCATGGGAACGTGGAGCGCGGTAACCTCGCAGCCGGGCCGCTTCGCGGCGGCGGTGCCGATGTCCGGCAACGGCGACACGAACGCGGCGGCGTCAGTCGCGGCGATTCCGTTCTGGTTCTTCCATGCGGCGAACGACGGCACGGTCGGCGTCGAAGGCTCCGACAATCTCGTTGCCGCGTTGCGCAATGCCGGCGGCAACGTGATCTACACGCGCTACGACAGCGGTGGCCACGGCATCTGGCCGGTCGCGTACCGGCATCCGATGCTGTTCGCGTGGCTGGTCTCGCAGCAGCGCGGCGCGCCGGATCTTGTCACGCCGCCGATTCTGCGCATCGAGTCGCCGACCAGCCAGCCGGGCTGGACCACCGAGGACTCGACGATCGATCTCGCCGGCATCGCCGATCACGGCGGCGAGGCGATCGAGTCGGTCGGTTGGGATCTTCTCGCCGGCGGCAGCGGCGGCGCGAACGGCACGACAAGCTGGAGCATCGCCGGCATTCCGCTCGCCGAAGGGACGAACCTGATCCGCGTCACCGCGACCGCGCCCAGCCTGCACGAGGCCTACGGCGGGCACACGACCTTCAATGACAGCCTGCGCGTGAACCGCATGGGTCCGCCGCCGGAGCCGGGCAGCATCGTCGCGGCGATCAACGCCGGCGGCGGCGCCTACACGGCCAGCGACGGCACGCCGTATGCGGCCGACACCGCGTTCGACGGCGGTTCCACGCAGGTGTCGAATGCCGATCTCGGCAACACCGACGACGATCCGCTCTACAACGACTGGCGCTTCGGCAACTTCGCGTACCGCCTGCCGGTGTATCCCGGCGAATACGCGGTGGAGCTGCATTTCGCCGACACGTACAACGGCGCGCCGGGGCAGCGCGTGTTCGACGTCGCCATCGAAGGCGCGACCGTGCTCGACGATCTCGACATCATCGCGAGCGTCGGCACGAACACGGCGCTGGTGCGCACCTTCGACGTCGTCGTCGCCGACGGCGTGCTCGACATCGTGCTGGCGAATGGCAGCGCGGGCAATGCGCGGCTGGATGCGTTGCGCGTGATCCGCGCGGGTGACGCCAACGCGATCTTCGCGGATGGGTTCGACGGTGATTGAGGCGTTTGCGCGCAGCTCGCGATTCGGGCGGGCCTCTGCCAACTGCTTTCCGCGTGGAAAGCTTGACCCAGAAAATCGGTGGGCCAAGGCCCACCCTATGGCGTGCGGAGAGCCGCCGCGACGCCTTCCCATGGCTTTCGGCGGATGACCTGCTGGCGTGAGCGGCTATCCTCCGCATCTTTGCCCGGGGATCCGACCATGCTCCGCACGCTGCTCACCGCCTTCGTCGCCTTTCTCGTTTTCGCAGCCGCGCCGGCCCGCGCGATCACGATCGAGCAGGCGATGGCCGATCCCGACTGGATCGGCGCGCCGGTGCAGCATCCGTACTGGAGCGTCGACGGCAGAAGCCTCTACTACAGCCTGAAGCAGAAAGGCTCGCCCGTGCGCGACCTGCACCGCATCGACCTCGCCGGCGGCAGCGACACCGTCGTCGGCCCCGAGACGATGCCGAACGCGGACGGCCCCGATCCCGTGTTCGACCGCATGCAAGCGCGCGCCGCGTTCGTGCGCAACGGCGACGTCTTCATCCGCGACGTCGCGAGCGGCCGCCTGACACAGGTGACGCGCACGCCCGTGCCGGAGAGCGATCCGCAGTTCTCGTCTGACGGCCGCGCGCTGCATTACCGCAGCGGCAGCGACTGGTACGTCTACGACATCGCCGGCGGCGTCGGCGGCCCGGCCGCGATCCTCAAGACCGAGAAGGACCCCGACGCGAAGAAGCCCGACGATCTCGGCGAGCTTCAGCTCAAGCTCTTCTCGACGCTGCGCAAGGTGAAGGCCGAGCGCGAGGCGCAGAAGGAGCACGACCGCGCGTTCGCCAAGGCCGATCCGAGCCGCGCGCCGCAGCCGTTCTACGTCGGCGACGACGTGAAGATCGAAGGCACTTCGCTGTCGCCCGACGGACGCTGGCTGCTCGTGTTCACGACGCCGAAGGGCTACGACAAGGGCAGGACCGGCAAGCTGCAGCGCTTCGTCACCGAATCGGGCTACGAGGAACAGGAGGACGAGCGCACGCGCGTCGGGCGCAACGATCCGGCGCCGCAGTCGATGCTGCTGCTCGATCTGGTCGCGCACGAGCAGCATCCGCTGTCGACGGAGGACCTGCCCGGCATCCACGACGATCCGCTGAAGGCCGTGCGCGAGGAGAACGAGCGGGCGAAGCGCGCGAAGGACGCGGCCGAAAAACAGGACGACGCGGCGAAGGCCGACGGCAGGTCGGCGAAGAAGGACGACAAGCCGAAGGCGCGCGCGGTGCGCATCGTCGCCGATTCCGAAGACGGCGGCGGCGGTGGCGTCGAGTGGAGCGAGGACGGACGCGAGGTGGCGATCCAGATCCGCGCCATCGACAACAAGGACCGCTGGATCGCGACCGTCGATTTCGCCAGGCACAGGCTGGTCAACCAGCACCGCCTCACCGATCCCGCGTGGATCAACTGGAACTTCAACGAGTTCGGCTGGGAGAAGGACAACCGCACGCTGTGGTACGTGTCCGAGGAATCAGGTTACGCGCATCTCTACGCGAAGACGCCGGGCGGCAAGGCGAGGGCGTTGACGAACGGAGCCTTCGAGGTCTCGAGCCCCGTGATCTCGCCGGACGGCAAGTGGTTCTACCTTCGCGCGAATGCCGAAGCGCCGTATGCGTACGACGTGTATCGCGTGGCCGTCGGGGGCGGCGAGCTGCAGCGCATCACCTCCGTGCAGGGCATGCAGGAATTCGGGCTTTCGCCCGACGGCCGGCAGATCGCGATCCTGCGCTCCGGCCCGTACCTGCCGCCGCAGCTCGCGATCGCGAGCGCGGACGGCGGCGCGGCGCGCGATCTCACCGACACACGCACGCCCGAGTACAAGTCGATCGCGTGGCCCGAGCTCAGGATCGTCGAAGTGCCGTCGACGCACGTGAAGCAGCCGATCTACGCGAAGTTCTACCTGCCGAAGGACTTCGACGCATCGAAGAAATACCCCGCCGTGCTGTTCGTGCACGGCGCCGGCTACACGCAGAATGTCCACAGGCAGTGGCCGTACTATTTCCGCGAGCAGATGTTCAACCACCTGCTCAACGAGCACGGCTACGTCGTGCTCGACATGGACTACCGCGCGAGTGAAGGCTACGGCCGCGACTGGCGCACCGCGATCTACCGGCAGATGGGCCATCCCGAGCTGGAAGACCTGATCGACGGCGTGCACTGGCTGGAGAAGAACTGGTCGGTCGATCCGGATCGGGTCGGCCTCTACGGCGGCTCCTACGGCGGCTTCATGACGCTGATGGCGTTGTTCCGCGCGCCCGACGTGTTCAAGGCCGGCGCCGCGCTGCGCCCCGTGACCGACTGGACGCAGTACAACCACGAGTACACCTCGAACATCCTCAACAACCCCGACATCGATCCGATCGCCTATGAGCGCTCGTCGCCGATCGAGTTCGCCGATGGCTTCAAGGGACACCTGCTGATCGCGCACGGCATGATCGACGACAACGTGCTCGTCGAGGATTCCGTGCGGCTCTATCAGAAGCTCATCGAGCTGCACAAGGACGATTTCGAGATCGCGCCGTACCCGATGGAGCGCCACGGCTTCGTGCACGCGGACTCGTGGCTGGACGAGTACAAGCGGATCTTCAGGCTGTTCGAGGCCAATCTGAAATAGGCGCGCACCGGACGTCACCGATCGAGCGGGCTCGCGACGCCGTGCCCGCCGCGGTTCAGCACGTGCGTGTAGATCTGCGTCGTCGATACGTCCGCGTGGCCGAGCAGCTCCTGGATCGTGCGCAGGTCGTAGCCCGATTCGAGGAGGTGCGTCGCGAAGCTGTGCCGTAGCGTGTGCGCGCTCAGCGGCTTCGCGATCCCCGCGCGTGTTCGCGCACGCTTGAGCGCCCGTGCGAGGATCGCGTCATCGAAATGATGGCGGCGGATCGTCCCGTCCAGCGGATCGCGAGAACGGCTTGCCGACGGGAACACGAACTGCCAGCCGAAGTCACGCGTCGCATTCACGTACTTGCGCGCGAGCGCGTGCGGTAGCCGCGCTTCGCCGAAGCCCTCAGCGAGATCCTGCGCGTGCAACACGCGCGAACGATCGATTTCGCGCTGCAGCGGCTCCGCCAGACAGCGCGGCAGCATCGTGCGCCGATCCTTGCCGCCCTTTCCATCGCGTACCGTGATCTCGTTGCGCGCGAAATCGACATCCTTGACGCGCAGGCGAAGGCACTCCATCAAGCGCATGCCGGTGCCGTACAGGAGACTCGCGATCAGCCAGGGTCTGCCGTCCATCGCCGCCAGCAGGCGTTGCACCTCGTCGCGCGACAGCACCGTCGGCACGCGCCGCGGCCGCTTCGCGCGCACGATGCTCTCCATCCATGGCAGATCCATGCTGAGCACGACGCGATACAGGAACAGCAGCGCCGAAAGGGCCTGATTCTGCGTTCCCGCAGCAACGTTCGCTTCCACTGCGAGCGCGCTCAAGAACGCCTCCACCTCTGCGCTGCCCATTTCGCGCGGATGTCGGCGGCCGTTGGCCAGGATGAACCGGCGGATCCATCCGAGATAGGCCTGTTCGGTGCGCAAGCTGTAGTGTCTCGTCCGCAACTGTCGCCGAACTTCGTCGAACAGCCGCGGTCCCCGGAGCTCGCCCAAGCGCTCCATTACGCCCTCGCTTTCGCCGTGATAACTCATACGCCCGCGTTTTTGTGGTGCATGCCGCAAACTCTGCGCGGCCTGCCGGCTTGCGAAAATGAGGCAAGATCGTGATTTTGTGTAGGAATACAGCTTGACCCGGCGCAGGACTTGCTGAACGATGGGGTGCAACGCCCCGGATGTCGGGGCTATTTGAAGTTAGCCTTAGGATTGAACTTCCATGCAGTCCGCACCCAAGGAGCTGGAGCAACGCGGCTGGATCTTCTTGCGCACTTATCGTCCCGACGCGCCCTGTGCCGAGGTCGCCGCATCCCTAGGCTTCGCGGTCGAGCCACTAAACGGGAGCTCAGTTCGGACTCTGAGGGTTCATTCGCGCGAGGCGGCTCCGCCAAACACGTACGGGGGAATCTACGGAACAGGCGAAATTCCGTTTCACACCGACCTTGCCCACTGGTCTGTACCGCCACGATACGCAATGCTTCGGTGCATCCGAGGCTATCCAGACGTCCATACAGAAGTCGTGTCGTCGGCGCACGTTGTTGAGTCAGTCGGGAAGCTCGCGTTACGCCGAGCGCTCGCACTCCCGCGCAGACCTCTCGGCGGTCGACGCGTACTTTGTCGACTGCACGAAGACTGGGGTCATGGGCTGTTTCGCTGGGATTCCGCCTT
>CBINBI010000086.1:0-12839 GCA_966248875.1 uncultured Rhodanobacteraceae bacterium | reverse complement strand
CGCGGCGGCGATTCCCGCCGTGCGCAAGCTGCCGTCGCCGTCCGAGATCCGCGAGCAACGCGCCGCGTTGAAGGCCAAGCTCGACGGCAAGGCGGGCCTAGCGATGTTCCTGCTGAGCGCTTCCTAGGCGCTCGGCCAGCGCACGCATCCGCCGCGCCAGCGGCGGATCGCCTTGCGGCTTCGCCCAGGCGCGCGAGAGATCGGCGAAGCGGCGGCGCGCCTCGTCGTTGCGACCGGACTTTGCCGCCAGCTCCACCGCATCGAGCTCGGCTTCGTCGGCGGCGATGAGATTCGGCACCTGCGCGGCGAACTCGCCCAGATATTCGGCGACCGCACGGCCGCGGTGTCCGGCGAGCCACTCGGCCGTCGTGAGCGCATGCGCGTCGTCGCCGGCCGCGCGATATGCGTGCAGCAGCGCGACGCGCGCCTGGTAATACGACCGCTCGGACAGCAGCGCTTCGAGACAGGCGACCGCCTGTTTCGCCTCCGACTCCGTTTCGCAGGACGCGACTCGATAGGGCTCGCGCACGCTGAAATATGCGCTTTCCTTCGCATACGGCGCGAGCGCGGCGAGTGCGCGCTGCGCGAGCGCCGGCCGCGCGTTGCGCTGGGCAAGCATGGCCGCGAGGCTGAGGTGCGTGTAGCTGCTGTAGTCGAAGCTCGTCTTCGAATCCGGCAGCCGCGCGATTTCGTCGCCGACGTACTTGTCGAGCGCGTCGCCGGCACCGGCATCGCCGGCCGCGAAGGCGATCGCGATGGCCGCGAGGCGCGCGCTGTGAGGCCGGCCCGCGTCGCGACCGCTTCGGCCTGGGCGGCCGCTTCGCGCGCGGCGGCGAAACGGCCGCGCGCGACTTCGAGCGAAGCACGGCGCAGCGCCTTTTCGGCTTCGAAATACGGGAAATTGCGCGTCGGCTCCGTTTCGAGATCGCGCTCCCCGCCGGCGAAATCGCGCGTCGCGATGCGCAGGTTCAAAGGATCGAGATTAAGCTGCGGGGTGCCGACCCGGCGCGCGGTCACGTAGGCCTGGCGCGCGCCTTCGGTGTCGCCGAGCGCGAGCTTGACGTTGCCGAGCAGCATCCACGAATAGCCGCGGCGCGGATGCCGGCTCGCACCGACGATGGAAAGCTGCTCCGCGGCTTCGTTCAACAGGTTTTCGTACCAGTAGTCGGCCAGCGCGAGATTGTTCTGCCCGGTCATCGCGTCCGGATACATGCGTGCGAACAGCGACCACTTCTCGCGCATCGCGGCGGGGTCGGCGAACCAGGCGGCATAGCCTTCGGCGACCAGGCGCTCGCGGCCGCTCAGCCGATCGACGTGCGCGAGCGCCTTCGTGACGTATTCGTGCGCTTTCGGCTTCTGCCCCGTCGAATACGCGATGTTGGTTAGCGCAAGCCAGGCCAGAGCGAAATCGGGGTCGAGCTGGACCGCGCGCGTGAACAGCGCGTTCGCCTCGCCGCCCTTGCCTTCCGCAATGCTCTGCAAGCCGAGCGAATACGCCTTCAGCGCGTCCAGATTCTTGGTCGTGACTTCGGCCAGAGGCGCGCTGGTCTCGCCGATGCTGGCCAGCGACTCGCCGAGCCGGCCGCGCATCTTGCGCAGGAGATCATCCATGCTCGGCAGGACGGAATCCTCGCCGACGCCGTCGACGGAATCGCTGTACACCGACACCTGCGTCACCGGATCGATGATCTCGGCGGTGAGGCGCACGCGGCCGCCGACTTCCGCGACCGTCGGCAGCACGAGCGCGCGCGCGCCTTCGCGCAGCGCGATCTCCGAGCCGATCTCGCGATCGATGGGCGTCGCGGCTTCGCGCTCCATGCGCTTGAGCGTGCCGCGCACCTGCAGATCGGGCACGACGTTGACGTAGCGCGATTGCTCGAGGCCGACGCGGAACGCGGCCTGGAGCGAATGGTCGAACGTCTTGTCGCCGGTCAGGTTCTTGAGATCGCCGACGACAACCCAGTCACGGCTTGCGAACGCGATCGCCGGCGCGGGGCGTGTCAGATAGAAGATCGGAATACCGACCAGCAGCACGAGCGCGGCGATTTCGAGTCCGACCACGATGGGACGGCGCCAGATCGGCGTCTCGCGATGCGCCTTGCTGGTCCACGGCGGAGGTTTCAGCGGCGCGATCCCTTCCTCGCCGACTTCGAACACCGGCACCGGCTCCGGCACGCCCTTGAACCGATAGCGTCCGTGCGTGCGCCAGCGCACGCGGTCGGCTGATTCGCCGAGCTCGCCCTGCGCGCGGTGCGCGATGTCGTACGCGACACCGGAAAGCAGGATCTGACCCGGTAGCGCGAGCTGCATCAGCCGCGCGGCGACCGGCTTGACGAGGCCTTCGACTTCAGTTTGTTTCGCGCCGCGCTGCACGTCGCCGGGAGCGTTTTCCCAGATCACGACTTCGCCGACATGGATGCCGACGCGCGCTCTGAGCGGCACCTTCGCTTCGGAACCGAGCGCGGCGAGGCCGCGCTGATAGGCGAGCGCAAACGCCACGGCCTGCACCGGCCGCTCGAAGATGAGCAGAAAACCGTCGGTCTTGTCGATCTCGCGGCCGCCGTGATCGAGCATGAGCGAGCGCGCGAACTTGTCGTGGCGGCGAATCAGCTCCGCCGCGCGCTGATCGCCGAGCTGCTCGACCAGCGCCGTCGAATCGACGAGATCGGCGAGCAGGAGCGTGCGCAGCACCGAAGTGGCGCTCGGCTCCTTTGCGTCAAGGCCGGGTGAGATCGCGGCGGTCACGGCGGTCGGGTCCCCTTTCCCTCGGCCGATTTTGCGCCGTACGGCGGCGAATGGCCAGCATTCGGCGACTTCTGGATAGGTATACCCGCTAGCCGGCAGCCGGCCAGACCGCGTGCAGCGGGTCGAACTCGACCTCGCCCCGCTCGGCGGCGCGACGGCCGAAGCCCGATACCGCGAGCGCCCCTTCTTCGAGGGGGTCGAGGCCGAACGCCTCCTCGATGTCGGCCTCGTTGATTGCGGCTGTGACGAACGCGGCGAGCCCGAGCTCGGTCGCGGCGAGATACATCGTCTGCGAGAGATGGCCGACGTCGAGAATCAGCGCGCGGTACGCCTTCGCGTGATTTCTGTATTTCCAGAAATTGCGGCGGAACCGGCTGGCCGGCACCACCAGCACATGCGCGTCGGCGAAATAGCCCTGCGCGGCGACGAAGCGGCGCGCGAGCTTCGCTGCTTCGTTCGCGTCCAGCGCGCGGATCGGCTCCAGCGCGTGATCGACGGGATGATAGTGATAGAGGCCCGGCGCGACGCCATCGACGCGCTGCACGAGCAGATAGGCTTCGGTCGCGTGCAGGCCGCCCGCGCTCGGCACGCCTTTCTTCTGCAGCGTGATGCCGGGCGCAAACTCGTCGACGGCGCGGGCGCCGTAGCTGCGATACAGGACCGCCGAGAACTCCGCCTGCGTCAGAGCGCACGTGCGGCTGAAATTCCTGCAGGTCACGCGGCGGCCCAGCAGCAAGTCGAGCATCGATGCCTCGGGAGCCGGCAGCCTGCGCCGGCGATCCGCAGCCGTGCGTTCGCGCACGAGCGATGGCGGCGATCCGAGACACGGGAGAAAATCGCCCCTGAGGACTTCGGCGTACTCGCGCTCCGCGGCCTCGGTGTCGACGTTCCGCCAGCGCGAGGTGTAGTGCATCGTCGCAGATGCCGGATGCCAGTGGGTGTCGCGCAGTCGCTCGTCGCGCGCGGCGGCGGCGCTGCCTTCGGCGAGGACGAGCTCTTTTTCGATCAGGGCGTAGAGCACGGCCGGTTCGATGCCGGCCGTTTCGCTTTCGACCCAGCGCGACGGAGAGATTTTTCCGAGCGCGGTCACCTCCTCGCTCGAGACGGCGATTTCCGTGCCGAGGTGCGGGGCGAGCGCGAACCATTCGACGACCGAGCGCAAGCCGTTGCCGCCCTCGGCGAGCTGCGCCAGCGTGAAAGCGAGCCGCTCGCGCGGCTCGACCATGAGAACGGCACATCGGCGTACGCGCACGATTTCACACCTGTAAAGCGGGAGGCTTGCGTTGCTGCCTTTATCGCACAACGGCTACACTTGAGTCCGCTTCGCCGGCAGGCACGTGCTCCGTGAAGCACTCGCGGCGGGAGCCGCGGAAAATCATCCGACCCGAAGAAGCCGCGGAACGGCCATCGACGGGTCCCAGCGGGGGGGGGGGGCGTAACGGACATGACGGGCAATGCACGGACGGACGGAGAAGACCGCGAAGTTCCGCGGGATCTCGCCCTCAAGCTGCTGCGCAGACTATCCGACGACGACACCTTCCGGACTGCCTACGAGAAGGACCCGGTCGCCGCGCTTCGCAGCATCGGCTTTCCGGACGAAATCATCCGCGGCTTGCCGCCGGGCTACGGCGGGCCGCTCAAGCTCGGCGCGAAACAGGTGTTCCAGGAAGCGCTCTACCAGGTCATCGACTGCGTGGCGCACCTCTACTACTGCCAGCGGCCGCCGAATGTGAAGCTCGCGGTCGGCGAATCCACGACGCTCAAGGATCCTTTCCAAGGGTCTTGAGGCGCCGCGCGATCGGCTCCAGTCCGGTCGCGTTCGGCCAGGCCTTTCTGAAAGACTCCAGAGATGCGCGCGCGGCGTTCTCGTCGCCGACCGCGCGCGCGAGCTCGGCCGCGCGCAGCAGCGCGAGATTCGATGCGACGACGTTGGCGGGCGCAAGCAACTGGCGCATGTTGTACTCGGCGTAGGCTCTGCCGCGATGGCCGGCGATCCATCCCGACTGCTCGAGCGCCGACGCGGAATCGCCCTGCGCCGCATATGCGTCCATGAGTGCGACGTGCGCGAGATAGAGCTCGGTGCCGTCGAACGTCGGCTTCAGCTTCGCGATCGCCTCGGCGGCATTGCCGCTCGCGCGGGCGATCTCCGCCTCGGCCACCGCCACCATGCGCGCTAGGACGGGATAGTCGTCGATCGAGGCTTTCATCGCTTCGCCCAGTGCCGAGCGCGCAAGCTTCGCGTCGTCCATGCGCGCCGCGAGATACGCCGCGAACGTCAGCTCGAAGCGGACGTCATTGCGCTCTCCGTCGACGGCGCTGGGCAGCGTACGCTGGAGGTCGCCGACGTAGTTGCGCAAGGTCGCAAGCCGGCCGGCGTTGCCCGGATCCATCGCGGCGGACATTCCGAGATCGATCGCGTCGAAGACGTGGACATAGGCAGGCCTCGACTGGCGCGCCACCCGCAGCGCTGCGTCGAGCTGCTTGCGGCCTTCGGCAAAGTCGCCTTTGTCGAATGCGACCGCGACCTGCTGGATGTGCGCGTCGATGTCGCCGCCGGCGCCGCCGTCCGTGCCGCCCGCGAGAAGCTTGTCGGCCTGCGCGAAATCGCGCCGGGCCGCGTACGGCAGCGCGTAGTCGAAATGCCACGTGAGGCCGCTCTTCTTCGCAGCATCGAAGGTGCGGATCGCCTCGTCGACATGTTCGTTGCCGAGTTGCAGCATCCCGAGCAGCAGGAGGCTGGTCGAGGCGTTCGGATTGCGCGAGGACGACGCCATCCTCGCCGCCGCGACGATTTCGCTGTCGAAGCGATTGGCGAACTGCCAGCCGAAGAATGCGAAGAGGCCGTGTGCCGCGAAGAAATCGGGATAGAGCTCGGACGCGAGGCGCCACTTCTCGATGGCGGCGCGCTGCGAATCCACAAGGCTGAGCTGCCACGCCTCGGCATAGAGGGCGTCTTTCGCCGACAGGCGATCGCGCATCTTCAGCACGAGATCGAGCTCCCGGATCGCCTCGGGTCGCTGGTCGGTGACGACGAGCATGCGCGCCAGACCGATGCGGGCAAGCGCGAATTCGGGATCAAGCTTGATCGCCTGCCGATACAGCAACAGCGCGTCCTTGTCGTTCGAGACGTTGTACGCGCGCTCCGCGAGCGAATACGCGCGCAATGCGTCGAGGTTCTTCGTGGCGACTTTTTCCAGCGGCTGCGATTCGCTCGACACCGTCGCCAGCGCCTCGCCGAGGCGCACGCGCAGCTTCTGGTTGACCTTGTCGAGGGAAGGCAGCACCGATTCCTGGCCGATGCCGTCGGCCGATTCCGACCAGACCGTCGTCTGCGTCTGCGGATCGACCACTTCCGCGGTGACGCGCACGCGGCCGCCGATCTCGGCGACAGTCGGCAGGATGAGCGCACGCGCGCCGTTGCGGATGGCCACTTCCGAGCCGATGGCGCGATCGACTTCGGTGTGCTCGGGATCGCGCTGCATGAGCCGGATCGTGTCGCGCGTCTTCAGGTCGGACAGCACGTTGACATAACGCGACTGCTCGAGCCCGATACGGAACGCCACCTGCAGCGAATCGTCGAAGCTCGCATCGTCGGTGAGGTTGGTGAGGCTGCCGACGACGACCCAGTCGCGCTTGGCGAACGCGATCGCGGGCTCGGTGTGCAGTAGATACCAGAGCGGCAGCGCGACGAGCGCGAGCGCGATCAGACCTTCGACGACCATCGTCGCGGGGCGCCGCCAGAACGGCACTTCACGGTGCGCCTTGCTGGACCAGGGCGGCGCCTTCAGCGGCGCGATGTCCTTCTCGCCGACTTCGAACACGGCGACCGGGTCGGGCAGGCCCTTGAACCGGTAGCGGCCGTGAGTGCGCCAGAGCGCGGTCGCCGCGGCGTCGCCGAGCTCGTCCTGCGAGCGGTGCGCAAGCTGGTAGGCGACACCGGACAGAAGGATCTGACCGGGCAGCGCGAGCTGCATCAGGCGCGACGTGACGGGCTTGACCAGGCCCTCGACTTCGAACGGCTTGGCACCCTTGGCAATGTCCTCGGGCGTGTTGTCCCACGCGACGACGTCGCCGACGTGGATGCCGACACGCGAGCGCAGCTCCGCCCGGCGGTCCTCGCCTGCAAGCTCGCTGAGGCCGCGCTGATACGCGAGCGCGAAGGCGACCGCCTGGATCGGGCGGTCGAACATCAGAAGGAAGCCGTCCGTCTTGTCGATCTCACGCCCGCCGAAGCGGTGCACGAGCGTGCGCGCGAGGCGGTCGTGGCGGCGGAACAGCTCGGCCGCGCGCAGATCGCCGAGCCGCTCGACCAGCGCGGTCGAATCGGCGAGATCGCAGAGCACGAGCGTGCGCAGCAGCGGTACCGGCGCGTCGCGGCCCGTCCGCGTGTCTCCGGCCGGCGCGTGCAGGATCGCGTTCACGCGCGCGGGCTCCGGTTCGTGGAGAAAGACGCCCTCGGGGCACAGCACGTGCGTGCCGAACTGACGTCGGGTGCGAGCTCGCGGGCACTTCTTCGCGAAGCGAAGCGCCGGCCTGGCGACGGACACGTCCGTGCGCGCTGCATCGTGGCTCAGGCCGGAGCGATCGGCGCTCCCGCCCCCTCGATGACGCGATAACCGTCGCCGCCGATGCCCTTCGCTTCGTAGAGCGCGCAGTCCGCGTCGCTGTACCACGCGGCCCAGTCCACGCCGGGCGTGCACAGGCTCCCGCCGACGCTGACCGCGACCGACAGCGCCTCGCCGCCGCAACCCGGGAAGCGCAGCGCGCGCACCGCGCTGATGATCTGCGTGGCGCGGGCACGCAGCTCCTCGATGCCGGTGACCTGCATCAGGAGCGCGAACTCGTCGCCGCCGAGCCGGCACGGCAGATCGCAGGGCGAGGCCGCGTTCTGCACCTCCTCGGCGATCGCGCGCAGCACCTGGTCGCCGACCAGGTGCCCGCAGTGGTCGTTGATCTGCTTGAAGCGGTCAAGATCGACGAGCAGGAGGCCGAGCACAGTGCCGGGCAGGCGGTGCTCATCCAGATGCTCGAGGAACATGTAGAGGCCGCGCCGGTTGCAGAGGCCGGTCAGCTCGTCGGTCTGCACGAGCCGCTGCGCGGTCGAGAGCTGGGTCTGCGTCTGGCGCAGCGAGTCCAGCGTGACCATCAGATCCTCGTTGCGGCGCTTGAGGCTCTGGATGAGCTGCTGCTCGCTGGCGACGAGATACGAGAACGAGCGGCGCATGAACTGGGCGAGCAGGCCGGGCTCGGTGACGATCAGCTCGTCGAAGGCCTGGTGCTCGACGACCGTCAACGCGCTTGGCGCGACCGCGACGGCGTTGGCGACGCGCGCGTGATTACCGATGAAGAGCGCCAGCTCGCCGAAGAACTCGCGGGGGCCGATCAGCTTGTCCGGCATGCCGTCGCCGAACTCGAGCTGGACTTCGCCCTTTTCCACGATGAACATGCTGCGGCCGAGCTCGCCGCGGCTGAAGATGACGTCGCCGGGCCCAAGCTCGCGGCGGCGGCCGACGCGCGAGAACAGCGCGTATTCCTCGTCGGAAAGCTCGCGGGGCAGCAGTGCCGCGCGCGGGCGCGCCGCGGATAGCGCAGCGCTGCCGGATGTGATCCGTTCCGCGTCGACTGCAGACACCTGCGAACCTCCCGCCCGGCCCGTAGAGTGGAACATGGTAGCGTATGTGCCGAAAGTCCTCATCCGACGACGACGTCACACAGTGTAGGAAAACGCCGACGCGCCGTTGCCGGCCGGTTTCCGCGCCCGCCGGCGCCCGCCGTTTGCGTGCGCGGCCCCTTGCGGCGGCGCGTGGTGGGCTGCGACCGTCATCGCCCCCTCCCATAACCCGGCGAAGCCCGCTTCGCCGCAGCTCGGCGGACGCGGCGAATCAGGCGGCTCTGAAGCCGTCCCCGTGAGATCAAGATCCGTTCCCCGACCATGACCTATGGCTGATTGACGCGACGTCTGCGGGTTTTGAGAATAGCACCGACCGATCGGTCGGTCAGTGACCTATCCGCCGTGCCCGACGCCGCCGTCCCTTCCGCTTCCGCGCCCCCGGCGCCCGCGCTTGCGCGCATTGTCGCCGCGGCGGAACGCCTGTTTGCCGAGCGCGGCTTCGACAGCGTGTCGATGAGCGACGTCGCCCGCGAGGCGGGCGTCTGCAAAGCGAACGTCTTTCATCACTTCGTCAGCAAGCAGGCCCTGTACGAATCCGTGCTCGCCGGCTCGTGCGCGCGGCTCGGCGACGAGATGCAGCGCATGCTGGCGACGGACGACGGCGCCGCGCAGCAGATTCCGCACTTCCTGCGCTGGTACCGCGCTTACCTGCGCGAGCATCCGGCCACTGCGCGGCTGCTGCTGCGCGAGCTGACCGGCAATCCCGACCTCGCTGAATCCGGGCCGGTGTTTCCGGTGGTGGTACGGCTGCTCGACAACCTCGTCGCGCACGTGCGCGCGGGGCGCGAAGGCGGCGTGTTCCGGTACGAGGTGAATCCGACCGTCGTGGCCTCTCTGCTGCTGGGCGTGACGCTGTTCAACGCGCACACCGAGCATCTGCGCCCGCACATCGAGGCGTGGCGCGACGTCGGCGACGAGGCGTACATCGATCTGCTGACCGACGTGCTGCTGCACGGCCTTCTGACGCCGCAATCGGCACGAACCATGAACTAAGCGAAGCGCCGCAGCCTGCGCGCTTCGATCGTTTTTCCTCCGGCTCCGTCCATCAGGCTCCTCCCTGCCCTCCCTCGCTCGGTGGACGGAGCCCGGAGGATTCCACCAACCGTGCATCGCGCGCGACGAAGCGAAGCGCTGTGCCCTGATGCGGCGCCTACTCTACGAACGTCTACGTGGACCTTGCGACGGAATCACGCTCCGCACCGTCCCGTTGACTGGACGCCGTCCCATTCCGGCGTCCCGCGCAACGCCGGCATCGGAACGCAAGCCCGGATCAAGCCACCCCCCAGCCCGGGCTCACTCTCCTCCCCAGCCCCGTTTCGATGCCGGCGGGCGCACTTTTCTTTCGGCCCGTCGTGCATGCAGAGAAATCATCGCCGGTCGGTCGGCTCAGATTCTCACGCCGCGTGCGGCGTCTGCTTCGCATGGAACTGCTCTTCTTCCGTGGAGCCTTTCAGCGCGGTCGTCGACGACTGTCCCTGCTGGATCGCCTGCGTCACTGCATCGAAATAGCCGGTGCCGACCTCGCGCTGGTGCTTGACGGCCGTGAAGCCGCGTTCGACGGCCGCGAACTCGGCTTCCTGCAGCTCCACGAAGGCGCTCATCTGACTGCGCGCGTAACGCCAGGCGAGGTCGAACATCGAATAGTTGAGCGCGTGGAAGCCGGCCAGTGTGATGAACTGGAACCTGTAGCCGTAGCTCGCCAGCTCCTTCTGGAATTTAGTGATCGTTGCGTCGTCGAGATTCTTCTTCCAGTTGAACGACGGCGAGCAGTTGTAGGCAAGCAGCTTGCCGGGGAATTTCGCGTGGATGCCTTCGGCGAACTTGCGCGCGAACTCGAGATCGGGCTTGCCGGTTTCGCACCAGACGAGATCTGCGAACGGCGCATAGGCGAGGCCGCGGCTGATCGCCTGATCGAGGCCCTTGCGCGTCCTGAAGAATCCTTCGACCGTACGCTCGCCGGGGCAGAACGGCTTGTCGTTCTCGTCGACGTCGCTGGTCAGGAGATCGGCGGCCTCGGCGTCGGTGCGCGCGACGAGGATGGTCGGCACGCCGCAGATGTCGGCGGCGAGGCGTGCGGCGTTCAGCTTCTCGACGGCTTCGCGCGTCGGCACCAGCACTTTGCCGCCCATGTGGCCGCACTTCTTGACCGAGGCGAGCTGATCCTCGAAGTGCACGCCGGCCGCGCCAGCCTCGATCATCGCCTTCATGAGCTCGAATGCGTTGAGCACGCCGCCGAAGCCCGCTTCGGCGTCGGCCAGGATGGGCTGAAGGTAATCGACGCCGTCACTGCCCTCGGCGTGGCTCAGCTGATCGGCGCGCAGCAGCGCGTTGTTGATGCGCTTGACGACGAGCGGCACCGAGTTCGCGGGATAGAGCGATTGATCCGGATACATCTCGCCGGCGACGTTCGCGTCGGCTGCGACCTGCCAGCCCGAGAGATAGATCGCCTTGAGACCGGCTTTGACCTGCTGCATGGCCTGATTGCCGGTCAGCGCCCCGAGCGCGCTGACAAACGGCTCCTTGTGCAGGTAGCTCCACAGCTTCTCGGCGCCGATGCGCGCGAGCGAATGCTCGACGTGCACGGTGCCGCGCAGGCGAACGACATCGGCGGCTGTGTAGTGGCGCCTGATGCCACTCCAGCGCGGGTTGTTGGCCCAATCCAGCTCGATCTGTTCGACGGTCGGGAGTTGGTTCTTCATGGCGTGGGTTCCGGAATGAGCGGTCATCAGGGAGCGGGTGAGCGACGGCGGCCGGCCGGGCATCAATCGAGCCGCTCGTAGGCGGCCAGGGTCAGGAAGTCCGCGAGCCGGTCGGCATGCGTCAGCGCGCCGAGCAGCTCCGCCGCTTCCGCAACGCGGGGCTGGCCCGGCACCGGCGCCGCGGCCAGGCGTTGGCGTACCGTCGCGAGCGCCGCGTCGAACAGCGGAAAATCGATCGGCGCACCGTTGTCGAAGGCAAGCCCGCCCGCGTGCAGCCACTGCCAGAGCTGCGCGCGCGAAATTTCCGCGGTCGCAGCGTCTTCCATCAGATGGTGGATCGGCACGCAGCCGAGGCCATCGAGCCATGCCGCGAGATAGCGCAGGCACACTTCGATGTTGGCTTCGAAGCCGGCGCGCGTGATCGTGCCTTCGCTGGGAGCGAGCAGAATCTCCCGATCCGCCACGACATCGTCGCGCATCACGTGAAGCTGGTTCGGCCCCGGCATGTGCGCGTCGAAGATTTCGCGCGCGACGGGCACGAGGGCAGGGTGCGCAACCCAGGTGCCGTCGTGGCCGGCGGTCACTTCGCGCAGCTTGTCCGCGCGCACTTTCTCGAGCGCGGCCTCGTTCGCGGCGGGGTCGTTGCCGATCGGAATCTGCGCGGCCATACCACCCATCGCGAACGCGCCGCGTCGATGACAGGTCCGGATGAGCAGCTCCGAGTACGCCTTCAGGAACGGCACGGTCATGACGACCTGGCCGCGCTCGGGCAGCACGCGGTCGCGGTGCGCGCGCAGCGTCTTGATGTACGAGAAGATGTAGTCCCAGCGCCCGCAGTTGAGCCCCGTGATGCGCGTGCGCAGCGCCCACAGGATCTCGTCCATCTCGAACACCGCGGGCAGCGTTTCGATCAGGACGGTGACTTTCATCGTGCCGGGCGGCAGCGTGAGCACCGACTCGATGTGCGTGAGCACGTCGTTCCAGAGTGCCGCCTCGCGATGGTTCTCCAGCTTCGGCAGGTAGAAATACGGGCCGCGATCCTGCGCGTGCAGCGTGCGTGCGTTGTGGAACGCGAACAGGCCGAGGTCGAACAGCGCGCCGGACATCGGCTCGCCGTCCACCGTGAAGTGCTTTTCGGGCAGGTGCCAGCCGCGAGGTCGCACCATCAGCACCGCGGGATCGGCCCTGACGCTGTAGTGCTTGCCTTCAGGCGAGGTGTATTCGATGGTGCCGTCGACCGCGTCGCGGAGATTGGCCTGGCCTTCGACGAGGTTAGCCAGTGTCGGCGCGGTCGAATCCTCGAAATCCGCCATGAACACCTTCGCGCCGGAGTTCAGCGCGTTGATGATCATCTTGCGATCAACCGGTCCGGTGATCTCCACGCGACGGTCCGCGAGCGCTCGCGGGATCGGCGCCACGCGCCATGCCGAATCGCGGATCGCCGCGGTCTCGCCGGCGAAGCCCGGCAATTCGCCGGCGTCATGGCGCGCCTGCCGCTCGGCGCGCGCTTTCAGGAGCGCCAGGCGCCGGCCGTCGAAGCGATGGTGCAGGTCGACCAGGAAGGCCCGCGCGGCCTCGCTCAGGATGGACCGGTATGCGTCCGGAATCCCGGCGCTGGAGCCGGCGGAGAGCGGCGGCGGATTTTGGACCGAGGCGGCCATCTTAACGCTCCTGGCGGGAGCCGAATACTAGGCGCGCGCAGCAGATTTGACAAATCACATGTT
>CBINBI010000085.1:0-12919 GCA_966248875.1 uncultured Rhodanobacteraceae bacterium | reverse complement strand
TGTCGGCAGAATGGGCAGTCGCATGAAAGCGACGCCCAAGAGCGAGCGACCGCGCAACCTTGGGTGGCCAACAAAACGCAGGCGACCATGACCAGCCGCCTGCGTTCCAATCATCACCCATCAATCATCATCCCCCTCATCGTACTGATGCGGATGCTTGTAATGTCGCACCACCCACTCGTTGCGCTCGTACGGGCGCTCGGTGTCCAGTTCGATGCGGACGCCGCCGGTGCGGATGTAGCTGCGGCTCTCGAGTGGCAGCTCGACGCCGGAGCGCCATGAGCCGTCTTCGAGCCAGTAGTACGTTCTCGTCTCCGGCGCGAAGTAGATGTCGTGATCGCCGTAGTAGATGTACTGGTGATGGCCCTTCTTCACCGTGGTGGTCGTGGTGGTCGTTTCGGTTTCGACCTGGGCGAGAACGGGGGCCGACGCCGCGCAGGCGATGGCGAGTGCCGTCGCGCCGAGCGTGAAATGACGCTTGTCCATGTGATTTCCTCCTTGCTGCCTGAACGGAAACGCTTCGCGCCGTTTTGAAAGCCGGCTCGCAACGTCCGCGGCAAGGGTCAGCCAGCACGGCTGAACCTTGCGAATCCGCGTGCTGAACGTCGATAGGCGGGATTCATGCGGGCATGCAGGCTCATCGGTGGCGTCGCGTCTAGCGTGCGGCAGCGGTGCACGACGGCGGTCTCGATGCGCGACCAGTAAACGCCCAAGTTGGATCGAGACTTCGCCTCCGGCTGGGCGCCTGCAACAACGACGCAAATAGTACGAAGTAAATCGTTGACATTGCCGCCCGGCGGTTCTAGGATCGTTCACGGCTCGCGGTTTTCCAGGCGCCTTCGCGCCGAGCGATATCGGAGGTGGACATGAAAGTATGGTGTGCGGCAGCGGTGGCGGCGGCCATCGCGCTTTCGGGGGCGGCGGGTGCGAAGGAGAACTACAAGGAAAAGGCCTTCAACGCCGACACGCGCGACAAGTTCGAGGCGGTGGCGGCCAACGTGCGCGAGGAAATGGAGGACGGCGGACGCTACCAGTACGTCAAACCGGACGAGCGCAAGAAGATCGACGCCGCGCTCTCGGAGATGAGCGCGCTCTTCGCCGAGACTGGCTCGGTGCAGGCGATGGACGAGGACACCAAGATCAAGCTCTTCAACGATCAGGAGATCGTCAACTCGATCCTGCAGCGGCGCGACGGCGACCGCGTGATCTGCAAGAAGCAGGCGCCGGTCGGTTCACACATTCCGATCACCACCTGCCACACGTACGCGCAGGAAGTCGAAGCACGCGAGGGCGCGCGCAACCAGATGTCGTCCTGGGGCCAGGGCGCCTGCTCGGCGGTGTCGGTCAACAGCAACAACCGCGGCCAGCAGTGCCTGATGCACGGGAATCCGTGATGCCGCGGCCACAAGCGGTGCGCGAGAGCGTCACGGCACTCGCGCAACGCGCTTGGGCATACGCACGCGCGCACGGACGCGCGCAGATTTGGAAAAAGCAGGGAAACGAAATTTCGCCGCCGCGCCGGCTGTGCGGCGCGCATGACGCGGAAGTCAGTGCGTCGTATACGGCTGCGCCGCGGCGTAGAGATTCACGGTGCGGCGCCGGATCTCGCTCTGCAGGCGCTTGTGCTCGCTGGAGCCGTAGCCGCCGGACATGACGACTTCCCACTCGCGGATCCGTAGCTCGCGATCCGACAGGCGATCGATCGGGAATTCGGTGACGTTGTACATGGCGGCTGACCCGTTTCCTCGTCTCGCCCGATCCGCTCGTGTGATGCGGATGCTCCGTCCGGTTGGAGCATTTTGCGTGCCACGAAGCCGGCCGCCGGTGCGGCTTCGCGTTATGTGAAAGGCATCCAGTCGAAGCCCGGGAACGGCACGTTCTCCTCGTCCGAGGTGAACTGCGGATCGTTGAGCGGCTCGCTGCGGCGCAGGTTCTCGCGCTCGGCCTGCTGCAGGCGATTCAGCGTGTTCATGAAATCCGGGGAGGAAACGTCCAGGTGATCGAGGCCGAGGCGCTTCAAGATGTCGCGATTCATGTTTCTTCCTTCTACTAGATGTAGTCCATTCGCGACGACCCCGCCGCTCAGTTCAGGACGACATAACCGCGCCCGCTCATGCAGTTGCGGATGATCTGGATCTGGGTATCGGCCCCGGCCGCGCCGCCGGCGATGGCGCCCTCGACCGCGCCGATCCGCGCCACGTCCAGCGCCAGGTCGCGGTCGCCCACGGCGGCGCCCAGTGCCGCGCCAATGAATGCCCCGAACAGCGCCCCTGCCCCGGCCGATGCGCCGGGACTGACAGGCGCTGCGTAATTCTGACAATCCGCGAGATCGCGCTCGTACTGGCCCCGGTCGGTCACGTCGCGCATGTCGACCACCGGCCGGTACCCGGCGCAGCCCGAGAGCAGGCCGATCAGCACGGCGGCGATGGAGGCCGCGCGGGCCGCGCGGCCGCGGTTGTCATCGTTCGCGGCGGGCCGGATCTCGCGGCGCTCGGCGTGGCAATACGTGCTCTTGCACTCGCCGAGACCGCGGATGCTGGTCGCGACGTACGTCTGCTCCGGATGGATGACGACCCACTTGCCGACACTGCGCAGGACCGACCAGCCTCTGGCGAACATCGAGCCGGATCTGGATGAGGCGGTCATGGCATTCCCTGTTTCGTGGTTGCGGTGGCCAAGCAAGTGCCGGGCCAAATCTCCGCGGGTCACCGGAGCGGCGCAGCGAGCTAAACCTTCGGCACTGCATCCGGCATCGGACATGCGTCCCATCCGAGGAACCGCCATGCGCCGTCTCACCTGCCTGTGCCTGCTCGCTCTCCTCCCCGCCCTCGCCGCCGGCAGCGAATGCCGCTACTCCGCCGAGCGCAATTTCGATGTGCCGGCCTCCGACCTCGCGAACGTGACGTTCCAGCTCGGCTCGAGCGACCTCATCGTCGAAGGTGCGCCGGGGCTCGACAAGATCGAAGTGCGCGGACGCGCCTGCGCCTCGAACGAGGCCTGGCTGGATCAGCTCACCGTCGAACAGCATCGCGCCGGCGACCGGCTGGAAATCAGCACGCGCGAGGCGCACGACCTGCGCGGGTCGTGGTCCGGATCGAACTACGCCTACATCGATCTCCGCGTGCGCATGCCGTCGCGGCTCACGGTCGCCTTGAAGACCTCGTCGGGCGATGCCGAGGTGAGAAGCGTCGCGGCGCTCGACGTCGACACCAGCTCCGGCGATCTCGTCGCCAGCCACATCGCCGGCGTGCTCGGCATCCAGGTGAGCTCGGGCGACGTGCGTGGCGAGGACATCGGCAGCGTCGATATCCGCCGCACGTCGTCGGGCGACATCACGCTGCGCGACGTGCACGGGCCGGTGGAAGTCGCTCGCAGCGGCTCCGGCGATCTGCACTTCAGGAAGGTCGGCAGCGTGCACGTCGGCCACGTCGGCTCGGGCGACGTCTCGATCATCGATGCGGCGGGCGACGTGGTGGTCGATTCGATCGGCTCCGGCGACATCCGCGTCGATCGCGTCGCCGGCGATTTCCGCGTCGGCTCGCGCGGCTCGGGCGACGTCGAGCACCGCGGCGTGCAAGGCAAGGTGTCGGTGCCGCACGACGACTGACCGTACAGCGCCAGCCGCGCGCGCTCCACGCTGGACGTGCGGCCGGCTCCGATGGCAGCCTGCGCCGGGACTCGCGACCGGCGCAGCCATGCACCTTCAGATAGTCGATCTCGACGGCTCGCTCACGGAGCAGGCTTCGCTGCGCGAGGCGGCGGCCTGGCAGTCGGTGCGCACCTTCGATTTCCGCGATCTCGGTCCGCGCCTCCGCCTGTGGGCGCGCGGCCGGACCATCGATGAGACGCGCCGCCGGCTCGACGAGGCCGGGGTGCGCGCCGAGGCGGCGGTCACGTTGCTCGGCTCCGGCGACTTCCATCATCTCGCGGCGCTGCTGCTCGAACGCGTGCGCGAGCCGTTCACGCTGGTGCATTTCGACAATCATCCGGACTGGGTGCGCTTCGCGCCACGCTGGCACTGCGGTTCCTGGATGACTCTCGCGCTCGCGCTGCCGAAGGTGGCGCGCGCGATCACGCTTGGGCCGTGCAGCAGCGACCTGGACAATCCCGGCGTCAAGGGCGGCAATCTCGGCGCGCTCGACACCGGTCGCCTCGTGCTGTTTCCGTGGCACCATCTGCCTTCGCGAATCTGGCGCCGCATCGCGGACGGCCCGGGCCATGTCTGCGCGCGTGGCCGCCTCGAATGGCGCAATCTCGCCGGAATGCCGCCGGACGAAGCGGTCTCGGCGATGCTCGCCGCGGTCCCGACCGAGGCCGTGTGGATCAGCATCGACAAGGACGTGTTGCCCGAGGACGAAGTCGTGACGAACTGGGATCAGGGACACATGCCGCTGGACGCGCTGCTGCGTTTCATCGCCGCGCTCGGCGCGCAGCGGCGCATCATCGGTGCCGACGTCTGCGGCGAATACGCGCCGCCCCGGCACGCCAACCTGTTCAAGCGCTGGGAAGCGCGGTTCGATCAGCCGCAGCGCGGCGACATCGACGCGGCGCGGCTCCGTGCCAACGAACGGGTCAACCGCGCGCTGCTCGCCGCGATCGCCGGAGCCGCCGCGTGCTGATGTTCGCGCTCCTGCTCGGTTCGGTGCTCTGCGACGTCGGCGGCCAGGTCTGCTTCAAGCTCGGCCTCGCCGAGGATTCGCAGCCGTCGCGTGGCGGCGTCGCGGGTTTCCTTGCCGGTCTCGTGCGCTCGCGCTGGATCGCGCTCGGCGTCGGCGTCTACGCGCTGGAATTCGTGTTCTGGTTCGGCGCGCTGACGCTGGCGCCGCTCAGCCTCGCCGTGCCGTTCGCCGCGCTGTCGTACTGCGGCGTCGTGGTCGCCAGCCGGCTGATCCTGCGCGAGCGCGTGTCCGCGCGGCGCTGGGCGGCGACTTTCGTCGTCGCCGCCGGCGTCGCCGTCGTCTGCTGGCCCGCATGATCAAGCCGGCCGAATTCCATCTCCGGGGCGGGCGCTCGGGCGTGTTGCTGATCCACGGCCTCACCGGCACGCCGGCCGAGATGCGCTTCGTCGGCAACGGGCTCCATCGCGCGGGCTTCACCGTGCTCGGCATGCAGCTCGCCGGGCATTGCGGCGACGAGGCGGATCTTCTCGCAACCGGCTGGCGCGACTGGTACGCCAGCGTCGTCGCAGCCGCCGCGCGGCTGCGGCGCGACGTCGACGATCTCTTCGTCGCGGGGCTCTCGATGGGCGCCGTGCTTGCGCTGAAGCTTGCGATCGACCGGCCGCGCGACGTGGACGGCGTCGGCCTTTACGGCACGACGTTCTTTCACGACGGCTGGGCCACGCCGCTGATCGGGCGGCTTGCATTCCTGCTGCCGCTCGGCATCCGGCTCGGCATCGGCCGCTCGCGCGTGTCGATGGAAAATCCGCCGTACGGCATCAAGGACGAGCGCATCCGCAACCGTATCGTCGACGCGATGCTTGCCGGCCACAGCGAAGCCGGCGGGCTCGCGGGATTTCCGTGGCCGTCGCTGGCCGAGTTCCAGCGGCTTTCGCTGCACGTGCGCCGGCACATCGGCCGCGTGCGCGCGCCCTGCATCATCGTGCACTCGGCCGATGACGACATCGCAAGCCTCCGGAATGTCCGCATCGTCGAGCGCGGCGTGCGTGCGCCGGTCGAAACCGTGCTGCTCGACGACAGCTATCACATGGTCACGGTGGACCGTCAGCGCGGGCAGCTCGTCGAGCGCTCGGCTGCGTTCTTCCGCCGCATCGCGGAGGCGAAGCCGGTGCGCCTGCCCGACACCGCGATCGCCGCCCTGCCCGACTGAATGGAAGCGACACTGGCCCGGTCGATCGAAGCGTTCGATCGCGAGGAATGGAACGCGCTGTTCGACGACGAGCTCGAGGACTGGTCGTACTACCGCGCGGTCGAGCGCGCGGGCATCGCCGGCTTCGAGTGGATCTATCTCGCGGTCCGCGAGCACGGCCGCCTCCGCGCCGCCGTGCCGGGCTTCGTCACCGATTACCGCATCGACACGACGCTGAGCGGCCTGCTGAAACGCGTGGCGGGCGCCATCTCGCGCGCCGCGCCGCGCCTGCTCGCGATCCCGCTGGTCTCGCTCGGGTCGCCCGTGGGAGAAATCTGCCACCTCGGCTTCGCTGACGATTGCGACAATACGGAGCGGCGCAGGCTGCTGGATGCGATCCTGGCGAGGCTCATGGACTTCGCCGCGGCGCGCGGCATCGGCATGGTTGCCGTCAAGGACGCGCGCGGCGCCGACGACGCGCTCTGGTCGGCCGCGTGCGCAGAGATGGGACTCCGCCGCATGCCGGGCCAGGCGACGGCGGTGCTCGATCTGCCTTTCCGCTCGCTCGACGAGTATCTCGCCACGCTCGGACGCGCGACGCGCCGTGACATGCGCCGCAAGCTGCGCGCGCGCGAGTCCGTCCGCGTCGAGTGGCGCCACGACATCGGCGACATCCTCGATCGCGTCATGGCGCTCTATCGCGCGACGCTGGCCGCGGCCGAATACCGCTTCGAGGAGCTGACGCCGGCGTATTTCGCGGGCGTGATGGACGATCCGCACGGACGCGCCGCCTGCGCGGCCTACTGGCACGGCGATACGCTGATCGGCTTCAATCTCGTCCTGTGCGACCGGCGTCGCCTGCTCGACAAGTTCCTCGGCATGCATCCCGAGCTCGGCCGCGCGCACAACCTGTACTATCTTTCGTGGATGGAGAACGTGCGCTACGCCATCGAGCACGGCATCGCGTGCTACCAGAGCGGACAGGGCCTCGAGCGCGAGAAGCTGCGCCTCGGCAGCCGGCTGCTGCCGAACTGGCTGTGGTATCGACATCGCAATCGCGTGGTCGATCGCGTGTTCGCCACCGTCGAACACGTGTTCCGCCTGCGCGACGACAGCGGCGAGGCGGCTTTCCGGCGCGGAAACGACGCATGACGCACACGTATTCGCGCGCGACGGTGCTGTCGAGCTGGGTCGTCCTGCTGGCTCTGGGCGTGCTCTGCCAGATCGCGCTCAAGTACGCCGGGCTCGATGTGGGGCCGTTCGACTTTTCGGCGCGTGCGTTCGCCGCGGCCGCGCTGTCGCCATGGCTCTGGGCCGCCGTGGGCTGCTACCTCGGCGAGTTTCTCGCGTGGATGGTCATCCTGCGCCACTCCGAACTGTCGAGCGCGTTTCCGACCGGCGCGATCGTGCTGATCGCGCTGATGATCGCCTCGCACTGGCTGTTCGGCGAGCCGGTGGGGTGGCTGAAAATCACCGGCTCGGCGATGATTGTCATCGGCGTCCTGCTGCTCGGGCCGGATCATCCGGCCGCGACGCCGCCCGCAGCCGAGCGCGGCGAGTAGCGACACCGGGAAAGGCCAACCGCGGACAGGAACGTATTCATGAGCAGCGTGCAGGACACCGTCTTCGACATCATCGCGAAGGAATCCGGCATCGACCGCGCGAAGATCACGCCCGCGGCGACGCTGAAGGATCTGGAAATCCAGTCGCTCGACGCCGTGCAGATCCTGTTCGAGATCGAGGACCACTTCAAGATCACGATGCCGGACCGCGATCCGAACTTCGACACCGAATCGGTGCAGGGCCTGGTCGACACGGTCGAGAAGCTCGTCGCGGAGCAGCAGAAGCCGCCGGCGGCCTGAGCGCTACGCGACCACCGCACGCGCGCTTACATCCATGCGAACGCATCGCGTCGTCATCACCGGCATGGGTGCGGTCACGCCGCTCGGCCACACGGCGGAGGCGACGTGGAGCGCGCTCCGCGAAGGCCGCTCGGCGATCGGCCCGGCCACGAGCCTGCCGCGCGACGCACTGCGCTTCGGCATCGCGGCCGAAGTGCGCGGGTTCGATCCGCTCGCGCACTTCGACGAGAAAAAGCTGATCCTGCTGGACCGCGTCTCGCAATTCGCCCTGGTCGCGACGCGCGAGGCGGTGCGCCAGTCCGGCATCGACTTCGCGCGCGACGGGCTCGGCGAGAACACCGCCGTCGTCGTCGGCACCGGCGTCGGCGGCGAGAATACCAACGACGAAGCCTCGCGCCGCATGTACGGCGAGAACAATCCGCGGCTGCATCCGCTGACGATCGTGCGGCTGATGGCGAACGCGCCGGCCTGCCACATCAGCATCGAGCACAGCCTGCGAGGCCCCGCTTTCGCTGTCGCGAGCGCGTGCGCGTCGTCCAATCACGCCATCGCCCAGGCGTTCCGCATGGTCCGCGACGGCGTCGCGGACGCTGCGATTGCTGGCGGCACCGAAGCCTGCCTCACGCTCGGCGCGGTGCGCGCGTGGGAAGCGATGCGCGTCCTTGCCGACGACACCTGCCGACCGTTCTCGAAGCAGCGGCGCGGCCTGGTGCTCGGCGAAGGCGCGGCCGTGTTCGTGCTGGAAACCCTGGAGCACGCCGAGCGTCGCGGCGCGAACATCCTCGCGGAAATCGCGGGCGCGGGCATGTCGGCTGATGCCGGTGACATCGTGTTTCCGTCCGAACAGGGCGCCGCGACCGCGATGCGCCGCGCGCTCGAAGACGCCGAGCTCGCGACCGATGCGATCGACTACGTGAACGCGCACGGCACCGGCACGCCCGCGAACGATCCCACCGAGACGCGCGCGATCCGGCGCACATTCGGCACGCACGCCGATGCGCTCGCGGTGTCGTCGACGAAGTCGATGCACGGGCACGCCCTCGGCGCGGCAGGCGCGATCGAGCTCGTCGCAGTGATCGGCGCGCTTCGCGACGGCGTGATCCCGCCGACCGCCAATTTCCTCGACGCCGACCCCGACTGCGACCTCGACTACGTGCCGAACATGGCGCGCGAAAAGCCGGTGCGCGCGGCACTCAGCAACTCGTTCGCCTTCGGCGGGCTGAACGCGGTGCTCGTGCTGCGCCGCATCTGAACCGGCGACACGGTCACTCTCGCCGGATACGTTTAGTTCCTTCGTCGTCCCCGCGAAAGCGGGGGCCCAGCGGCTTTTTCGACCTGACTCGGAACGTGCGCATCATCGATTCAGCACGCGCACTGCATACGTTCATTTACAGGAATTTGCTTGGCAGACATTCAGTACGGCCGCGCTAGCGTCTGCCTTGGTAACAGGCGCTATTTCAGGCGCCGCGAAGGAGGCAACGATGCAAGCTGCGAACAAACTGCTGTTGGGCGCCGCGATCGCGATCGCAGGCGCTGGAGCGCTGGGCAGCAATGATGCGCTGGCGCGCACCGTGATCTACGCGGACATCGCGCCGCCGGCAGTGCGCGTCGAGGCCATGCCCGCGCCGCGGCCCGGCTACGTGTGGGTCAACGGTTACTGGAACTGGGATCGCGGCCACTACGTCTGGCGTCACGGCCACTGGGTCCGCGCACGTCACGGCTATCACTATGTGGCTCCGCGCTGGACGCGGCACGGCCATCGCTGGCGTTATCACGATGGCTACTGGAGCCGCCATCGCTGATCGGCGAGCGCGCTACTCGACGAACGCCCGCCTTCCGGCGGGCGTTTTTTTTGCTCAGGCGGACTTGGCCTTCGTCAGCAACTGATCGAGCAGGCGCAGGGCAAGATCGATCTCTTCGCTGCTGATGTGCAGCGAGGGCGCGAGCGTGATGACGTTCTTGTAGTAGCCGCCGACATCGAGCACGAGGCCGAGCCTGCGCCCTCCGTCCTGGAGCTCGCCGGCGAGGCCGATGTCGACCATGCGGTCCAGCAGCTTCTTGTTCGGCGTGAAGCCGTCCGCCTCGCAGATCTCCGCGCGCAGCGCGAGGCCGAGGCCGTCCACGTCGCCGATTTCAG
Source organism: uncultured Rhodanobacteraceae bacterium (assembly GCA_966248875.1). GTDB lineage: Bacteria > Pseudomonadota > Gammaproteobacteria > Xanthomonadales > Rhodanobacteraceae > Dokdonella_A. The sequence goes on along the minus strand of CBINBI010000085.1, from coordinate 3,112 downwards.
GATGACGTTTTTGCAGGTCGCGCAGGCCTTCGAGAAAATGCGCGCCCTTCTGCATCACCATCGACGCATAGTCAGTCTCCGCCAGCATCTTCATCGTCTCCAGCCCCACCGCGGTGCCGAGCGGGTTCGATGCGAACGTCGAATGCGTGGAGCCCGGCGGAAACACGGTCGGATTGATCAGCTCCTCGCGGGCCCAGACACCGGCCAGCGGATTCAGTCCGTTCGTCAGCGCCTTGCCGAACACCAGCACGTCGGGCGTCACGCCGAAATGCTCGATCGCCCACAGGCGGCCGGTGCGGAAGAAGCCCATCTGGATTTCGTCGACGACGAGCAGGATGCCGTACCTGTCGAGCACGCGCTTCAGCCGCGTGAAGAAATTCGGCGGCGGAATGACGTAGCCGCCGGTGCCCTGGATCGGCTCCACGTAGAAGGCGGCGTATTCGCATTGCCCGGCTTTCGGATCCCACACGCCGTTGTACTCGGTCTCGAACAGGCGCTCGAATCTCGCGACGCAGTACTCGCCGTACTCCTCCTTCGACATGCCTTTCGCGGCGCCGCTTCGCGAAGCACGGAAGTGATACGGGAATTCGATGAACTGCGCGCGATCGAAGTGGCCGTAGCGGCGGCGGTAGCGGTACGACGACGTGATCGCCGACGCGCCGAGCGTGCGGCCGTGATAGCCGCCTTCGAATGCGAACACCAGGCTCTTGCCACCGGCCGCATTGCGCACGAGCTTCAGCGAATCCTCGACCGCCTGCGAGCCGCCGACGTTGAAATGCACGCGGCCCGCGCGGCCCCACTTCCTTTCGGCGTCCTCGGCGATGAGCCTCGCCAGCTCGATCTTGGTGGAGTGCAGGTACTGGCTCGCGAGCTGCGGCAGCGTGTCGATCTGCCGCTTCAGCGCGTCATTGAGGCGCGGATTGGCATAGCCGAAGTTGACCGCCGAGTACCACATCTGCAGGTCGAGGAACGGCGTCCCGGCCGTGTCGTAGAGATAGCTGCCCTCGCAGCGCGCGAAGATCTTCGGCGGCTCGGAATAGTGGACCGTGTCGCCGAACGAGCACACGCGCGCTTCGTCGGCCAGCAGCTTCGCATCGCTCGCGGCCAGCACGTCCTGCCGGGTGGTGTCGTAATTCATCGGGGTGTCTGCTCCACGCGTCTGCGTGCATTGTGATATGCGCCAGGCCGGCGCGGAACGTGTGATCGAAAGCCGGTGATCGGGATCAGGCCGGTGCCGGCCGGCCGGGACTGCCGATCTGCGCCGTGAGCTCGCCTGCGAGCAGCGTCGGCAGCAGCTCGAGTGCGTCGGCGAAACCGGTGACCGGCACGTACGCGATGCCTGCCGAGCGGCAATGCTCGATCAGCCGGTGCTTGGCGAACACGAGATCGGCTGCACCGGCGACGCAGAAATCCGACGCGCCGTCTCCGATCAGCAACACGCGCCGGCGCTCGTCGCGGGCGCGGTCGGCGCAGGCGCACTTGCAATTGCCCATCGCGATGCGGCATGCGGCGCTGCCGTGCGGGAACTCCAGGCGCCATCGCCGCGGCCCCGCCGCCTCGAGCCGGTTGGCGATGACCGGCAGCCGGCCGAGGCCGTGCGCGTCGAGGATGCGGCAGATCGCGTAGTCGAGCCCATCGCTGACGATCGCGAGCGGCACGCCGACCGCCTCGGCCTCGGCGACGAAGGCCGCGAACGCGCGATCGATCATCATGCTGTCGAGATGCGCGTCGATCTCCTCACGGCTCGCGTCGAGCAGCGCCACCTGCTCGGCCATGCAGTCGTGCGAGCCGATCTCGCCGCGCCGCCAGGCCTGCTCGAACGTCTGCCAGCCCGGCCGCGCGAAGCGCTCCAGCAGCGAGTCCGTGATGTCCTCGACGGACACCGTGCCGTCGAAATCGCAGAGAATCGTCCAGTGCGACACGCCTTGATCCTTTGTGCCTCGGACGCCGGTGGAAAAGCCGGCAAACGCTGCTTTTGCGAAGCTTGCGCGACCGTCCGGCGCCGCGCTTCAGCGCAGGAATCGTACCAGCACGCGCTGGCCGATGCGGAACTCCCCGCCTTCGAGCTGCAGCACGCATTCGACATCGCGCGCGCTGGCGCGTTCCACGGGATCGTCGGTGAGCCGACCCGGCCCGAACACCTCGCCCACGCGCAGCACGCGCGCCGGATACGCCGGACCGTCGCCGGAATCGCGCAGGACCTCGGCGCGCATGCCGGGCTTAACCCGATCGACGTAGCTTTCATTGAGCTCCGCGCGCACGATGCGCGGGCGATCCGGGAGAATCTGGAACAGATCGGTCGGCGCCTGCAGGGACACGACATCGCCGACATGCGCCGACCGCCGCACGATGCGGCCCGCCACCGGCGCTTTCAGCGTGCGCGCAGCGAGCTCCTCCCGCGCCTCCTCGACGTGAGCGCGCGCGACTTTCACAGCCGCCTCCGCCGCGCCGATCTCCGCCTTCAGCACGGCAACGGCGGCCGCGCTTTCGTCGGCCGACTGGCCGGTTGCGGCACCTGCGCCGGCCGCTTCGCCGACCCGCCGCGCCTGCAGCTCGGTCGCCGGCAGCCGCGCCTTCGCCACCGCGGCTTTCGCTTCCGCCTGTGCAAGCTCGGCCTCGGCGACGCCGACCGCGATCTCCGCGCGTCGCGTGTCCAGCCGCGCCAGCACATCGCCCGCGCGAACCTCGTCGCCATCTTCCGCAGCGACCTCCTCGATGCGCCCGTCGCGCGGCGTGCTGACGCGGATCAGGCCACCTTCGACATCGACCTGCCCGCGCGCCATCGCAACGAACGGGGAGGACGGCGGCGCCTTGTCCGCCCCTTCGCCGCGCGAGCACGCCAAGAGCGTCGCAGCGAGCGCGAGCAAGATAGCCGTAGGACGGAAGCGACAAAGCCACATGGTGCCAGAGCCCCGTAACACGCGCGATGTCAGCGGCCGCGCACATGGTGAGGATACAGACAAACCGGGCTTGCCTGTCTCTCTGAAACATACGCAGCGATGCCGCGGCGCCGCTGCGTCGCGATCAGTGCGAGATCAGAAGCCTTCAAAGTCGTCAGCGAAGATCGAATCGGCCGGACAATGGATCGCGCCGACGCCACCCGCGCAGGGAT
>CBINBI010000084.1:0-13278 GCA_966248875.1 uncultured Rhodanobacteraceae bacterium | reverse complement strand
GCGGCCGCGGTTTGCCGGGCCTCCGTGCCCGGCAAACTTCGCGAGCGGGCTGCGGGGTTCGCTGACAGTACGTCCCTGTACTGACAGCGAACGCACGCGCCGGCCAGGATGGCCGGCAAGACTCGCAGGGATGCGGGTCGAGCTCATGAAGCGTCACGAAAAAGACACTGGGTCCCCGCCTTCGCGGGAACGACGAGGATCAATTTCGCAGACGGCGAGATGAAAACGTCTGAGGCGTCCGCAAGCCCCTTGCACGTTGCGCCGACGCAAACCGCGTCCCCACGAACAAACGCAGCGCCGCCAACCCCCGGCGCCCGCCACTGCGAGCCGCCGCCCGCGCCGCATGCGTTAAGCTGTGCGCATGTCCCTCAAGATCACCGACCTCTGCGTCAACTGCGACGTCTGCGAGCCCGTGTGTCCGAACAAGGCGATCGCGATGGGGCCGGAGATTTACGAGATTGCGTCGTCGCTTTGCACCGAGTGCGTGGGTCATTACGACACGCCGCAGTGCGTCGAGGTGTGTCCGGTCGAGTGCATCGTCGCCGATCCTGAGCACGTCGAGTCGCGTGACGAGCTGCTGGCAAAATACGAGGCCCTGGTCCGGGAGAAATCCGCATGAAGCGAGTGTTCGGTGTCCTCGCGGTCGCGCTCGTCGCGTCCGCATTCGCGGTCGCGCAGGGCGTCTGGGCGCAGGGCGGCAAGCCTGGGCGGGCTGCGATCGCGAGCGCGCACAAGCTGGCGACGGACGCGGGTTTCGAGGTGCTGGCGGAGGGCGGCAATGCGTTCGACGCCGCGGTGGCTGTCGCCGCGGCGCTGTCGGTGGTGGAACCGCAGAGTTCGGGCATCGGCGGCGGCGGACTGTTCCTGCTGCGCCGCGCATCGGATGGCAAGGAGACGATGGTCGATGCGCGCGAAACCGCACCGGCGGCGGTCGACGCGAAGGACTACGTCGACGCCAACGGCAATGCCGATCGCGATCATTCGACCAACGGGCCGCTGTCGGCGGCGATTCCCGGCGAGCCTGCCGGGCTGGTCTGGATCGCGGAAAAATACGGCAAGCTGCCGCTGGCGAAGTCACTCGCACCGGCGATCCGCATCGCGCGCGAAGGCTTCGAGCCGGATTCGCGCTTTCTCGGCGGAGTCGCCTCGCGCAAGGAAGTGATCAAGCGCTACCCGGGCTCGGCGGCGCTCTATCTCGTCGATGGCGAAGCGCCGAAGTCAGGCTGGGTGTTCAGGACGCCTGACCTCGCGCGTGTGCTCGAGGCGATTGCCGCGCACGGCAACGACGGTTTCTATCGCGGCACGATCGCGAAGACGCTCGTCGATGGCGTGCGCGCCGAGGGCGGACGCTGGACGCTGGAGGATCTCGCGGGCTACACGGTCAAGGAGCGCGCGCCGCTGACGGTCGATTATCGCGGCTGGCATATCGTGACGGCGCCGCCGCCCTCGTCGGGCGGTATCGCGATCAAGGAAATGCTGAACATCCTCGCCGGCTATGACCTCGGCAAGCTCGACCGCGTGCATCGTGTGCATCTCACGGTCGAGGCGATGCGGCGCGCGTACCGCGACCGCGCGGCGTATCTCGGCGATCCGGATTTCGTCGAGATGCCGATCGCGCAGCTCACCAGCGCGGACTACGCAGCCGGGCTGCGCGCGTCGATCCATCCGGAGAAGGCGACGCCTAGCGACATGCTGCCGGGCTATCTCGATCAGCCGGAGAGCATGCACACCTCGCATTTCTCCATCATCGATGCCGAAGGCAATCTCGTCTCGGGCACGCAGACGGTGAACCTGTCCTTCGGCTCGGGTTTCGTCGTCCCCGGCACGGGCTTCGTGCTCAACGACGAGATGGACGACTTCGCTCTCGTCGCCGGCAAGCCGAACGCGTTCGGCCTGGTCGGCAACGAAGCCAACGCGCCCGGCCCGGGGCGGCGCCCGCTGTCGTCGATGTCGCCGAGCTTCGTCATGAACGCCGATCGCATCGGCGTGATCGGCACGCCGGGCGGCAGCCGCATCATCACGATGGTGCTGGAAGGCATCCTCGCCTTCATCGGAGGCGAGCAGCCCGAGCAGATTGTCGCCAATCCGCGCTATCACCATCAGTATCTGCCGGACGTGATCTCGGCCGAGAAGGGCGCGTTCACCACCGACGAGGTCAAGGCGCTCGAGGCGATGGGCCACAAGGTTTCCGAATCGGAACGCCGCTGGGGATTCATGAACGCAGTGAGCTGGAACCGGAAGACGGGCGAACTGCGCGCGGCGTCCGATCCGCGCGGGGCTTCCGGCAGCGGCCAGGTGCGATGAAGCTCTGGTCCGTTCTCGGCAACTCGCAGCGCCTCGACGGCGGCGCGATGTTCGGCAACGTGCCGCGCGCGATGTGGGAGAAATGGATCGCTCCCGATGCCGAGAACCGCATTCCGCTCGCGTGCCGGTGCCTGCTCGTCGAAGGGCTGAACGGCAGGAACGTCCTGTTCGAAACCGGCATCGGCGCGTTCTTCGAGCCGCGCCTGCGCGAGCGCTACGGCGTGGTCGAGCCGCGGCACGTGCTGCTGGATTCGCTGACCGAGGCGGGCTTTTCGGACGAGGACATCGACGCCGTCGTCGTCTCGCATCTTCATTTCGACCACGCCGGCGGCCTGCTCGCCGAGTGGGAGGAGGGCAGGCCGCCGCGCCTTCTGTTCCCGAACGCGACCTACGTCGTCGGCGAGGAATGCTGGCAGCGCGCGCTGAATCCGCACCCGCGCGACCGCGCCTCGTTCATTCCGGAGCTGCAGCCGCTGCTCGAAGCGTCTGGCCGGCTGTCGCGCGTGCAGGGCGCGCGCTCCCCGACGCTGGGCATGCAGGTCCGTTTTACGTATTCGTACGGCCACACGCCCGGCCTGATGCTCGCCGAACTGACGCCGGACAGCGGCGCCGGCGGTATCGTGTTCTGCGCCGACCTCATTCCCGGACGGCCGTGGGTACACTTGCCCGTGACGATGGGTTACGACCGCAATCCCGAGCTGCTGATCGACGAGAAGACGGCATTTCTCGAGGACAAGCTCGCGCGCGGCGTGCGACTGTTCTTCACTCACGATGTCGGCTGCGCGGTCGCGCACGTCACGCGCGACGCGAAGGGCCGCTACTCGACCGTCGACGAGCGCGCCGAGCTCGTCGGCGAAGCCGCCTGAGCGCCGCATGTCCAGGCGATCGAAGCCACCGGCGCTCGTCATCGTCCTGATCGCCGTCGTCGTGGTCGCGGTCGGCGCGTATGCCTGGTGGCAGCGGCGCCCGCCTCCGTCCGGCGTGTCGCCGGAGCCGCCCGCGGTTTCCGTTCCGGCCGATCGCATCGATCCTGCCAACGAAGGCCGTGTCGTCGAAGTCAGCGGCGACTTGCAGGTCCAGGCGCCCGCGCGCGACTCGCAGCTCGGCGTTGAAGCCGACGCGAGCGCGATGATCCTGGTGCGCGAGGTCGAGATGCGGCAGTGGCAGGAGCAGTGCAGCGGCGAGGCCTGTTCCTATCGGCAAATCTGGTCGTCGCAGCTCATCGATTCGAGCAGATTCCGCCAGCCTGAAAGCCACAGGAATCCGGATCGCATGCCGGTGACATCGGCGCGTTTCGCCGCGCCTGACGTGCGGCTCGGCGCGTTCCGCATCGATGCGGCGGCGTTCGACATGGTTTTGCGGACGAGGCCGGTTCCGTTTCCCGTGACGAGCGCGAAACTGCCGTCGAATCTCGCGGCGAGCTTCCGCGACGCGGACGGGGCGCTCTACACCGGCGATCCCGCAAAGCCTGCGGTCGGCGACGTGCGAGTACGCTACCGTGTCGTTCCCGCAGGCAGGCTCACGCTCACCGGCATCCAGCGCGGCGACCGGCTGATTCCGCGGAAGAGCACGGCGTCGCCCTGAACAGCCCGAAGCGCGCGACTTCGCGCTTGCGGATCGCCGCCGGATGCTTGATTCTGCGAGCGGCTCCAGACGGGAGACCACGCATGCGCATCACGGGCATCTACGCGGCGATCGCCGCGGTCCTGATCGTATTCCTCGCCGTGCGCGTCTCGCTGCGGCGGCGCGCCGTCGGCGTCGGCATCGGCAACGGCGGCGACGCCGTGCTGGCGCGGCGCATCCGCGTCCACGCGAATGCCGCGGAATACCTGCCGCTGTCGCTTTTGCTGCTGCTGATACTCGAGCTCGATCAGACCCAGCCGATCCTGCTGCACGTGTTCGGCTGCGTGATCATCGCCGGGCGCATCCTCCACGCGATCGGGCTTTCCAGCTCGCCGGCGCTGACGCCCGGCCGTGCCATCGGCATCGCGCTGACCTGGATCGTGATCGCGGCGATGGCGCTGCTGCTGCTCTGGCAGGCGCTCGCGGTCCACGTGCTGACCTGAGGCGCTCAGCGCGGGTGCGGCGCCGACGAGGGCGCAGCGTTCGTGAACAGCGCCTCGCCGTGCTCCAGGAAATAGAGGCCGGCGAACAGCTTCGGATCGACCGAGTAGCCTTCGCCCATCTTCTGCACGAGCCAGCGCGGCGCCTCGTCGCGCGGCACTTCGTGCACGACGATGTACTCGGTCTCGTCGCCGCCGCCCGCGTGCACGCGCTCAAGATCGTAGGCGCGCACGAAGGCCATCATCTCGTTGCTCATGCCGGCGGACGATGGCCCGGACATCAGAAACTCGATGCGCCCGGCCGCGTAGCCGGTTTCCTCCAGCAGCTCGCGTCGCGCGGCTTCGAGGGCGTGCTCGCCGGCGGCGTGGGCGAGATCGCCGACCAGGCCTGCGGGCATTTCGATCGTCTTCGATTCGATGGCTGCCCGGTACTGCTCGACGAAGAGCAGCCGGTCGTCCGGCGTCACGGCGACGATGATCACCCCGCCGCCTGCATTGACGCGCTCGGCGAATTCCCAGCGTCCGCGCCGCTTCAGGCGCAGCCACCGGCCGTTGCAAAGCGTTTCGGTTTCGGTCATCGTGAGCGGCTGTTCCGGACATTCTTCGGTGGGCACGGTCCCGGACTGCCGATCGGCGCGACCGATTCATGCGGTCGCCGCAGGCGCGGGAGCGTCGTCGCGCGAGCCGGGCATCCAGAGCCGGCCGGCCCGTACCCAAGCATCCTAGGTAAGCCTGATGAAGATCAAGAGAATCCTTTGCTGTGCCGCTTTCGCTCTCTGCGCGGCGCTCGTGCAGGCGCAGACGCAGCCCGGCGCGGCGCCTCCCGATCCGCGTTCGCTCACCGAAGCGCAGATCAAGGAAGTGCAGGTACCCGCGGTCCTGTACAAGCTCGCCGCCGCGTACAAGCAGGCGGGCGACCTCGACCGGCTGGCCTGGGCGCTGACGCGCCTCACCGAGCTCCTGCCGAACACGGGCGAACTGAAACTCGCGCTGGCCAGCGTCTACGCCGAGCAGGCCGACACCGCGAAAACCTATGAAGTCCTGTTGCGTCTGCACCAGCAGGGCTTCGGCTACGACCTCGCCGAGAACCCCGCCTTCGAGAAGGTCAAGGGCACGCGCGTCTGGGACTACATCGTCGGCAACCTGAAGGCGAACATGAAGCCCTTCGGCAAGGGCGAGGTGGCATACACGCTGCCCAAGGGCGATTACCTGTTCGAATCGCTCGCCTTCGATCCCAAGCGCAAGCAGTTTCTCGCCGGCAGCGTGCGCGAAGGCAAGATCTATCTCGTCGGCAAGGACGGCAAGCTGCACGACTTCATCGCTCCCTCCGCCGAAAACGGCCTGTGGGGCGTGTACGCGATGGCAGCCGATCCCGCCGCCGACGTGCTGTATGTCGCGAGCACGTCCTCGGTCTATTTCAAGGGCTTCAAGCAGGAAGACTTCGGCAAGGCCGGCGTCTTCAAGTTCAGGCTCTCGACCGGCAAGCTGCTCGACAAATACGTGCTCGAGCCGGACAAGCAGCCGCGCACGCTGTCGAGCATCGCGGCCGGCAAGAACGGCCAGGTGTTCGCCGCGGACGGCCTGCGCAACATCATCTACCGGCTCGACGGCAAGCAGCTCAAGGTCATGGTCGAGAACCCCAAGCTGACCAGCGTCCGCGGGCTCGCGGTCAGCGGCGACGGCAAGCGCCTCTATTTCGCCGATTACGCGCTCGGCATCTTCGGCGTCGACCTCGCGGCCGGCAAGGGATTCGATCTCGAATATTCCCCCGACACGCTCGTGCTCGGCGGCATCGACGGTTTGTACTGGTACGACGGCGCGCTCGTGGCCATCGAGAACGGCATGTCGCCCAGGCGCGTGATGCGCCTGCGGCTCGACGACAGCGGTCACAAGATCATGAAGGTGATGCCGCTCGATGCGGCGAATCCGGCGTTCGACCTGCCGACCTACGGCACGATCGAAGGCGACAAGCTGTATTTCATCGCGAACAGCCAGAAGAACGACTACGACGCCTACGGTGTGGTCAAGGACGAGTCCAGGCTCGAAGGCACGCGCGTCTTCCGCAGCGACCTGCGCTTCGCCTGGGACGAGAGCGTCGGCCGGCGCATCCTGACGATCGGCTCCGGCACGCCGAACGCACCCGCCGCGAACGACAGTAGCGGGCCGTTCGGAAACGTCCAGAGCGGCGCGCAGTCGACGGCGGCGTCAGACGGCTGAGACCGGCGCCTGGCCGGCGCCCGCGAGCGCACGCACGCGCGCCCGCGTGAGAGGCCCGAACCTGAGCCTTTCGAACAGATCTTCCAGCGCCGCGAGATCGATCGCGCGACGGGCATAGTCGGCGGGCGCCAGCGGCACGGGCGCATCGAGTGCGATCACGCTGAGCAGCCGTGAGAGCTTCGCGCTCTCCCTGTGCTCGCGCAGGCGCAGCGCGGCCGCTGCGGCGCCGCGCATGCGCAGGAACGCGACCTCCTCGGCGCGCTCGAGCAGCGCGTCGAGCGTGCCGAAGTGCTGCAGCAGGATCGCCGCGGTCTTCGGCCCGATGCCGGGCACGCCCGGAATGTTGTCGACGTTGTCGCCGGTCAGCGCGAGATAGTCCGCCACCTGGTCGGGCCTGACGCCGAGCCGCGCCTTGACGCCGTGCGCGTCCCAGCGCTGGTTGCGCTGCGGGTCCCACTGCTCGTCTTCGGTGCCGATCAGCTGGCCGAAATCCTTGTCGGCCGAGACGATCACGCCGCGGAATCCCTCCATGCGCAGCGCCATCAGCGCGCTGCCGATCAGGTCGTCGGCTTCGTATCGGGCATCGCTCAGCACGGTGACGCCGAGCGCAGCAGCGACGTCCTTGCAGAACGCGAACTGCTGCATCAGGTCTGCGGGCGCCGGCTCGCGATGCGCCTTGTAGGCGGGATAGATGTCGTTGCGGAACGAGGTCGTCAGCGATTCGTCGAACGCCACCGCGATGTGCGTCGGCTGCGTGCGCTCGACCAGGTCGAGCAGAAAGCGCGTGAAGCCGTGCACCGCGACCACCGACGCGCCGTCGGCGCCGGCGATGTCGGGCATCGGCGCGAAATAGGCGCGGCAGACATAGAGGCTGCCGTCGACGAGGTGCGCGGTCGGCGTCACCGCGTCAGCTCCACTCGCTGACGACCGAATCCAGCGCCGGACGCACGCGCTCCGGTGCGTTCTCGCGCGCGGTGCCGATGTGGACGAACGCGACGACGCGCTCGTTCGCCGCAAGGCCGAGCAACGAGGCGGCCTCGCGGTCGTATGCTGCCCAGCCGGTGAGCCACTGCGCGCCGAAGCCGAGCGACTGCGCGCCGAGCAGAAGGTTGTAGGCCACGAGCCCGGCCGAGAGCAGCTGCTCCTGCGCGGGAATCTTGGGGTGATCTTCCTCGATGCGCGCGACGACGGTGACGATCAGCGGTGCGCAGTCGAAGCGACTGCGGTCTTTCTCGATCACGGCCGGCGGCGCGTCCGGCTCGCGGCGAAGGTGCATCCCGGCGAGCGCCTCGCCGAGCTTCGCGCGCGCGGCGCCGCGGATCAGCACGAGGCGCCACGGCACGAGCTTGCCGTGGTCGGGCACGCGGATGGCGGCGCGCAGGAGCTCGCGGAGCTGCGCATCGTCGGGACCGGGCTCGCCGAGCTGGCGGGACGGTACCGAGCGGCGCAGGTTCAGCACGTCGAGTGACATGGCGGCGAGACGTCAGGGCTTGCGGACGAGTTTACCAGCGCGGGTCGGCACACTTCCGCGGGCCGGACGTCCCCGCCGCGGTTTACCGCCTTCGCGGCGTTCCGCTAGGATGCGGCCTTCGAGCGAATCCGGGAGACGACATGCCGGTAGCCGTGGCGGTGGTGCGCGAAACGGCAGCGGACGAGCGCCGCGTCGCGATGACGCCTGAAGTCGCGAAGAAGCTCAAGGCGCGCGGAGCCGACATCGTTCTCGAGCGCGGCGCCGGCGAATCGGCGTATTTCCCGGACGCGGCCTATGCCGGCTGCGAGGCGACCGATACGGCGAGCGCGCTCTCGCGCGCGGACGTGCTGCTCAAGGTGCAGCCGCCGACGCTCGACGAGATCGCGGCATTGAAGGAAGGCGCCGTCGTCGTCGGGCATCTGCAGCCGCATCTCGCGCCCGAGCGCGTGCGTGCGCTGCGCGACCGCAGGATCACGTCGTTCGCCATGGAGCTCCTGCCGCGCACCACGCGTGCGCAGGCGATGGACGTGCTCTCCTCGCAGGCCGCGGTCGCCGGCTACAAAGCCGTGCTGCTCGCGGCCGAGGCCGCGCCGAAGTTCTTTCCGATGCTGACGACCGCCGCCGGCACGATCCGCCCGTCGAAGGTCCTGGTGGTCGGCGCCGGCGTGGCCGGGCTGCAGGCGATCGCGACCGCGCGGCGCCTGGGCGCGCAGGTCGAAGGCTTCGACGTGCGCCCCGAGACGAAGGAGCAGATCGAGTCGCTCGGCGCGAAATTCCTCGATCTCGGCGTCAGCGCCGCAGGTACCGGCGGCTATGCGCGCGAGCTCACGCAGGAGGAGCGCGACCGGCAGCAGCAGGCCTTGGCCGAGCAGCTGAAATCGTTCGACGTGGTCGTCACCACGGCGGCCGTGCCGGGCCGCCGCGCGCCGCGCATCGTCAGTGCGGCGATGGTCGCCGGCATGAAGCCCGGCGCGGTCATCGTCGACATCGCGGCCGAGACCGGCGGCAACGTCGAGATCACCGAGGCGGGCAGGACCGTCGTCAGCGCGAACGGCGTCAGCGTGATCGGCGCGGTCAACCTGCCGGCGAGCGCCCCGGTGCACGCAAGCGAGATGTATGCGCGAAATCTCTACAACTTCCTCGAGCTGTCGCTCAAGGACGGTGCGCTGAATCCCGACTGGAACGACGAGCTGATCGCGAAGACGTGCCTGACGCACGCCGGCGAGATCAGGCACGAAGCGGCGAAGATGCTGGCGGAAGGCTAGTCGCCGCAACAGTCATTTCGTCGCCCCGTGAAGTCGGGGCCCAGCGCCTTCGGCCGCTCGAGCAAAGTCGCTGGGTTCCCGCTTTCGCGGGAACGACATGAGGAGAGGACGAACGACATGATCGACGGCTTTCTCGCACTCTACATCTTCATGCTCGCCGCGTTCACCGGCAAGGAAATCATCGGCCGCGTGCCGGTGATCCTGCACACGCCGCTGATGTCGGGCTCGAATTTCGTGCACGGCATCGTGCTGGTGGGCGCGATGGTCGCGCTGGCGCACGCGGACTCGCCGCTCGCGAAGGCGATCGGTTTCATCGGCGTCGTGCTCGGTGCGGGCAACGCGGCGGGCGGCTACGTCGTGACCGAGCGCATGCTCGAGATGTTCAAGTCGAGCAAGGACAAGTGACGGCAGGACGCCGCCGCCCCGGACGGCACACGGAGGCGCATTTGATCCGGGATCCGTAAGCGGGGCGCGCGAGATCGCCCTCGTCAGCTGCCAGCACCTTCGTCCGCACGCGGAGAAGGGATCGAGATCGCGAGGTTGCAAGAACCGACCATGGACAACAACCAACTGCTTCCGCTCCTCGCCAAGGCAAGCTATTTCCTCGCCGCGGTGCTGTTCATCCTCGGCATCAAGCGCATGTCGTCTCCGGTCACGGCGCGCAGAGGCATCGTGCAGGCCGGCATCGGCATGGTCATCGCGACGCTCGCGACTTTCGCGATCACCGGCGGCCACAATCTTCCGTTGATCGTCATCGGCATCGCGATCGGCGTGATTCCGACGTGGATCTGGGGCAAGAAAGTCGCGATGACCGACATGCCGCAGATGGTCGCGCTCTTCAACGGAATGGGCGGCGGCTCGGCCGCGGCGATCGGCGCCGGCGAATTGCTGAGGTTCACGTCGGGCGTGGAGACGCCGCCGCTCGCGACGCTCGCGCTCGCGGTCGTCGGCGCGCTGATCGGCTCGATCTCGATGACGGGATCGATCATCGCCTGGGCCAAGCTCGACGGGCGCATGGACAAGCGCTTCACCTTCGGCGGCCAGCAGGCGGTCAATTTCCTCGTGTTCGCGGCGGCCGTCGTCGCGGGCGCGGCGATCGTGTTCTGGAAGCTCGACGCGAATCTCGTCGTCGTGTTCTTCCTGCTTGCACTCGCATTCGGCGTGCTGATGACGCTGCCCATCGGCGGCGCCGACATGCCGGTGGTGATCTCGCTCTACAACGCGCTGACGGGCCTCGCGGTCGCGTTCGAAGGCTATGTCATGCAGATCGAGGCGCTGATCATCGCCGGCACGGTGGTCGGCGCGGCGGGCACGTTCCTGACCCAGCTGATGGCGAAGGCGATGAACCGGCCGCTGACGAACGTGCTGTTCTCGAACTTCGGCGGTGGCGGCGCGAGCGCCGAGATCGCGGGCTCGCAGAAGCCGATCGAGGCGAGCGACGCGGCCTCGCTGCTCTATCTGGCGGAGAAGGTCATCATCGTGCCGGGCTACGGCATGGCCGTGGCGCAGGCGCAGCACAAGATCTGGGAGCTTTCGCAGGCGCTGATCAAGGCCGGCAAGGACGTCAGGTTCGCGATCCATCCGGTCGCGGGCCGCATGCCCGGCCACATGAACGTGCTGCTCGCCGAGGCCGGCGTGCCGTACGACCTCATCTACGACATGGACGACATCAATCCCGAGTTCAAGACCACCGACGTCGCCATCGTCATCGGTGCGAACGACGTCGTGAACCCGGCGGCGAAGACCGACAAGTCGTCGCCGATCTACGGCATGCCGATCCTCGATGTCGTCGACGCGAAGCAGGTCATCGTCATCAAGCGCGGCAAGGGCACCGGCTTCGCCGGCATCGAGAACGCGCTGTTCTACGCCGACAACACGCGCATGCTCTACGCCGACGGCAAGGAGGCCGCGAACCGCCTGATCGCGGAGCTGAAGGCAATCGAAGGCGGCGGGCATTGAGCCGGATGAACGCCCAGGACGACAAGCGGCTCGCGTACATCGACTCGCTGCGCGCGATTGCCGCGATCCTCGTGTTGTGGGTGCACGTCTCGGAGCTCTACCGCCACATCGGACCGGCCGCGATCGCGACAAAGTGGGTCAACGATCTCGCGGTGACGATAAGCGCCGGGCGCATGGGCGTCGTGGCGTTCTTCGCGATCAGCGGGTTCGTCGTTCCGTTCAGCATCAAGCTCGCGCACCGCCATCCGGTGCGGGAGTTCCTGCTGGTGCGCTTCTTCCGCCTGTATCCCGCGTACTGGCTCTCGATTCCGTTAGGTGCATGGGCGCTGTGGCTGTGGAACCGGCCACTGACGATCAGCGAAGGCCTGGTGAACCTGACGATGCTCGAGTATGTCTTCGATGTCCGGCCTGCAATCGGACTTTACTGGACACTGGCGGTCGAGCTCGTGTTCTACCTCTGTTGCGCGATCCTGGTGCAGATGCGCGCGATCACGAACTACCGTCTGATCGGGATGCTCGTGGTCGCAGCGCTCGCTGTCCAGCTTCTGATGTTCGTGCTGAGCCGGATGAAGGGCCTGAACGCGCCGTACTGGCTGAGCATGTGGTTGCTGAATCTGTCCGTGATGTTCTGGGGCACTCTGTATCGCGCCAACCTTCGCGGGGAAACGAGGAGCCGGATCGATGCGTGCTTCGTCTGGGGCATCGCCTTCTTTTTCGTGGTGCTCTATCCGATCGCAGTGTGGATGATCGGCTACTCGCGCGCGTATTCGCTCGGTTATTCGCTCGGCGTGCTGCTGTTCATCGTCGGCACGCGCGTGATCCGCATCGAATGGCGGCCGCTCGCATGGCTCGGTGTCATCAGCTATTCGATCTACCTGTTCCACCCGGTGGTGTTCTCGCCGGTCCTGCACTGGATGCGCCATCTGCCACCGGATTCCTGGTGGCGCAGCTGGCATCTCGGCTCCTATGTGATCGCGGTGTTGCTGCTGACCATCGCATTCGCCGCGATCGTCTACCGGTTCGTCGAAAAGCCAGGCATCGAGCTCGGCCGGCGTCTCGCCCGACGCTGGTTCACAGGCGAGCGTGACGCCCGGCGCGGGGACGGGCTGGTGCCCGCGGCGTCCGCGGCCGAGTAGCCGCCGGCGCTCAGGACGAAGGGCCGCGCGGCCAGAGCGTGCCGATGGCGGCGAAGGCGCAGGTCAGCGAGAAGATCGCGGCGCTGCCGGCATCGAGGCCGGCCCAGGCGATGTCGATGGCCATGCCCGGCTCCATCCGGAACAGCGCCGTGCGCAGCGGCAGCCCGAGCAGCGACGCCACCTGTGCGGTCGCCTGCAGATACAGCGAGTACGCGCAGGCCAGGGCGACGCAAGTGACCGCAATGGCTGCGCCGGACCAGCGTCCCGCGTAGCCGTGCGTGCGCAGCGCCCACACCACAACCGCCGCGATCGGCAGCGCGAACGCAATCAGATCGTGGCGGGCGTAGAGTGCGATCAGGCACCAGACCGCGCCTCCTGCGAGCGCGCTCATGAAAGCGGTCGCGATGCCGATCCATCGTGCGCGCCGATTGCGTGAAACGCGTTGCGGATTCTGGTTCGCCATGCGGCCGACCGTGCGCCATACCGATGGCGGAGGCGCGATGATAACGGCGCGCCGCGCAGGTTGGAATCGCGCGGCACGACGCGCTTTCGGTCGCCTGCCTCCTACAGCGGCTTGCTGAAATGGAACGCGGTCACGAGCAGGCCTTCGCGGAAATAGAATCTGTGCGCCTGCTGGCGCTGCGTGCCGGAATCGAGCGTGAAGCTCGCGCACCGAGCGTCGCGCGCGTGTGTCTGCAGATGATCGAGCAGCGCCTTGCCGATGCCGCGCGAGCGCACGGCCGCGCTCGTGACGAGATCGTCGACGTACATGTAGACACCGTCGAAGGTGTTTTCGGCGATGCGATAGACGGCGACTCCGGCGACATCGCCGTCGCGCACCGCGACGCTCATGCGCGCGCCGC
>CBINBI010000083.1:0-14031 GCA_966248875.1 uncultured Rhodanobacteraceae bacterium | reverse complement strand
TCGGCATCGACCGCATCGCCGCGCTGATGGCCGGCACCGATTCGATCCGCGACGTGATCGCGTTCCCCAAGACGACGACGGCGCAGGATCTCATGACCGCCGCGCCATCGACCGTCGCCGACGCTCAGCTCGCCGAGCTGCACGTGCGCGTGGTGCCGCCCGCGGAGAGCTGATGCGCGCGGCAGCAGCGAAGGGGCCCGACGCGGCAGCTTCACGCGGCGCAACGCGCGTACAATAAGCCGATGACCGAGCACGTCATTCTCCTGCACGGCGTGTGGATGCGCGGGCTCACGTTGTTGCCGCTGGCGCGGCGCCTGCGCGCCGCCGGCTACGCGGTCGAAGTCTTCGAATACGCCAGCGTGTTCGGCAACGCGGCGAACACCTGCGAGCGCCTGCGCGCACGCATGCGCGAGACGCGTGCCGATCGCGTGCACCTCGTCGGCCACAGCCTCGGCGGCATCGTCGCTCTCGAGGCGACGCGCAACGCGCGCGACCTGCCGCGCGGGCACGTCGTCTGTCTCGGCCCGCCGCTGCGTGGGAGCGCAGTGGCGCGGCTGCTCTCTCATGTTCCAGGCGGGCGCTGGATTCTGGGCTCCAGTCACGAGGCGCTCGTCGCCGGTGTCGATCGCTGGGACGGCAGCCGCCCGGTGGGCGTCGTCGCCGGCGAGATGCCTTTCGGCATCGGTGTCGCGCTCGGCGCGCTGACGGTGCCGCACGACGGCACGGTCGCGGTGGAGGAAACGCGGCTCGGCGGGCTCGCCGATCATTGCACGGTGCACGCGACGCATACGGGGCTGCTGTTTTCGTCGGCCGTCGCCGATCTCGCGATCGGCTTCCTGCGGCACGGGCGGTTCGCGCCGCGATGAGCGAGCGACGTCAGGTTCTCGGCGCCGAGCGGCGAGCGGTACGAGCGGAGCGCGGCGCCATGACGCGCATTCTCGGCATCGACCCCGGCAGCCAGCGCACTGGCATCGGCATCATCGACGTCGACGGCAACGGCCGCTCGCACCACGTCTTCAACACCGCGCTGAAGCTGCTCGACGACGGCACCTTCTCGTCGCGCCTGAAGCGCATCTTCGACGAGGTGACGCGCATCGTTGCCGATTACGCGCCGCAGGAAGCCGCCATCGAACGCGTGTTCATGGCCCGCAATCCCGATTCGGCGCTGAAGCTCGGCCAGGCGCGCGGCGCGGCGATCTGCGCGATGGTCAACTGCGGGCTCAGCATCAGCGAGTACGCCGCGCGCGAGGTCAAGCAGTCGGTCGTCGGCACCGGCGCGGGCGACAAGACGCAGGTGCAGCACATGGTGCGCGTGCTGCTCGGCCTGGACGGCAAGCTCCAGGCCGACGCGGCCGACGCGCTCGCGATCGCGCTCACGCACGCGCACGTGCGTGCGAGCGTCGAGCGGCTCGGCCTGCCGCGGCTTGCATTGAGGCGACGCCGATGATCGGACGCCTGCGCGGAACGCTGATCGCGAAGCAGCCGCCGTCGCTCGTGGTCGACGTCGGCGGTGTCGGCTACGAGCTCGAAGCGCCGATGTCGACGTTCTTCGACCTGCCCGAGACGGGCCGCGAGGTCAGCCTCTACACGCACTACGCGGTCAAGGAAGACACCGCCGTGCTGTACGGATTCCTGCGCGAAGCCGAGCGCAGCCTGTTCCGCAATCTGCAGAAGGTCAGCGGCATCGGCGCCAAGATCTCGCTGGCGGTGCTGTCCGGCGTCAGCACGGACGAATTCGCGCGGCTGATCCGCGAGGGCGACGTCGGCGCGCTGACCCGGATTCCGGGCATCGGCAAGAAGACCGCGGAACGCATGCTCGTCGAGCTGCGCGACCGCGTGTCCGATCTCGGGCCGGGCGCTGGCGCGGCCACCGGCGGCGTGCCGCACGATCCCGTGGCCGAAGCGACGGTCGCCCTGCAGGCGCTGGGCTACAAGCCGGCCGAAGCGGCGCGCCTCGTGCGCGACGCGGCAACGCCCGGCGATCGTGCCGAGGACATCATCCGCAAGTCGCTGAAAGCCGCGTTGCGCTGATCGGACCCTAGGCCCATGAGCGATGTTTCCCCGTCCCCCGCCGACGCCGAGCCGCGCGCGCGCATCTCGACGCTGACGCTGGCCGCGATCGGCGTCGTCTACGGCGACATCGGCACCAGCCCGCTCTATGCGATCAAGCAGACGTTCGGAGCGCAGGGTGTGCCGCCGACCGAGGAGAACGTGCTCGGCATCCTCTCGCTGGTGTTCTGGTCGCTGATTCTCGTCGTGTCGGTCAAGTACGCCGGCTTCATCATGCGCGCCGACAACAAGGGCGAGGGCGGCATCATGGCGCTGACCGCGCTGGCGCAGCGCAGCGTGCGCTCGAGCCAGCGCGCGCGCTGGTGGATCGTCGTGCTCGGCCTCTTCGGTGCATCGCTTTTCTTCGGCGACGGCGTGATCACGCCGGCGATCTCGGTGCTCGGCGCGGTCGAGGGCCTCGAAGTGCTGGCGCCTGCGCTGTCGCACTGGGTGGTGCCGCTGGCCGCGCTGATCGTGCTGCTGCTGTTCGCGTTCCAGAACCGCGGCACCGGCCGCGTCGGTGCGGTGTTCGCGCCGGTCATGTCGCTCTGGTTCATCGTGCTCGCGGTGCTCGGCGTCTGGCACGTCGCGCGGCATCCCGGCGTGCTGCGCGCGATCTCGCCGTATTACGCGGTCGAGTTCTTCCTTGACGAGCGCCTGGTCGCGTTCCTCGCGCTCGGCACGGTCGTACTCTGCATCACCGGTGCCGAGGCGCTGTACGCGGACATGGGCCACTTCGGCAAGCAGCCGATACGCAGGTCATGGTTCGGGCTCGTGCTGCCGGCCCTGGTGCTGAACTATTTCGGGCAGGGCGCGCTCCTGATCGCGAATCCCGAGGCCATCGGCAATCCGCTCTACATGATGGTGCCGCAGACGCTGCTGATCCCGATGATCGTGCTGGCGACGGCGGCGGCCGTGATCGCTTCGCAGGCCGTGATCTCGGGGGCGTTCTCGGTGACGCGCGAGGCGATCCAGCTCGGCTACCTGCCGCGGATGGAAGTGCGCCACACCTCGCGCGAGACGCGCGGGCAGATCTATCTGCCGTGGATCAACCGCATGCTGCTCGTGCTGACGCTCGCCGTCGTCGTCGGCTTCCGCTCGTCGGACAACCTCGGTGCGGCCTACGGAATTGCGGTCGTCGGCACGATGACGATCGATTCGATCCTGGTCATGATCGTGTTCCGCCGCATGTGGCAATGGACCAAGCCGAAAGTCGCCGCGGTCGGCGGCATGTTCCTCTTCGTCGACGCCGCGTTCCTGGCCGCGAACGCGGACAAGGTCGAGCACGGCGGCTGGTTCCCGCTCGTGCTCGGCGCCGTGATCTTCACGCTGATGGCGACCTGGCGGCGCGGCCGCGAGCTGGTCATGCGCGAGGTCAAGCAGAGCGGCCTCGCGCTGGAGCCGTTCATCGCCTCGATTTCCGCGCACCCGCCGCTGCGCGTGCCGGGCACGGCGGTGTTCCTCACCGCGAATCTCGACGCGGTGCCGCACGCGCTGCTGCACAACCTCAAGCACAACAAGGTGCTGCACGAGCGCAATGTGCTTCTTACCGTGGAAGTGCTGGAGACGCCGACCGCCGACGCTGACGAGCGGGTGCATGTCGAGCCGCTCGGCCACGATTTCTACAAGGTGACGCTCCGCTTCGGCTTCGCAGAGGATCCCGACGTGCCCGAGGCTGTCGTCCGGATCGACGAGTGCGGACTGCCGTTCGACCTCATGGACACGACGTTCTTCCTCAGCCGCGAGAGCATCGTCGCGACCGATCGTCCGGGCATGGCGCTCTGGCGCGACAAGATCTTCGTCTTCATGCAGCGCAACGCGACGCCCGCCACAGCGTTCTTCCAGATCCCCGGCAATCGGCTGGTGGAGCTGGGGACGCAGGTGGAGATCTGAGAAAGCCGGGATTGAAATTCGGGATTCGGGATCGGGAGAAGCGGGCGTTCGCTGAACGTGAGCCTACCGAGAGGACATTGCCCTACCTGCACCGGTGCTACGCAGCGATAATCGCCGGGCTCTTCCGAATCCCGACTCCCCAATCCCGGCTCCTCGATGTCCGATCGCCTCATCGCCAACGCTGCGAATCCCGACGACGATCTCGTCGAGGCGACGATCCGCCCGCAGCGGCTCGCCGACTACCTCGGACAGCCGACCGTGCGCGAGCAGCTCGCGGTCTCGATCGCGGCCGCACGCCGGCGCAGCGAGGCGCTCGATCACGTGCTGATCTTCGGCCCGCCGGGGCTCGGCAAGACGACGCTCTCGCACGTGATCGCGAACGAGCTCGGCGTGAACCTGCGCTCGACATCGGGCCCCGTGCTGGAGCGGCCGGGCGACCTCGCTGCGCTCTTGACGAACCTGCAGCCGCGCGACGTGCTGTTCGTCGATGAAATCCACCGCCTGTCGCCGATCGTCGAGGAAGTGCTGTATCCGGCGCTCGAGGATTTCCAGATCGACATCATGATCGGCGAGGGCCCGGCGGCGCGCTCGATCAAGCTGGACCTGCCGCCGTTCACGCTGGTAGGCGCGACGACGCGCGCGGGCCTCCTGACCGCGCCGCTGCGCGACCGCTTCGGTATCGTGCACAGGCTCGAGTTCTACTCGCCGCTCGAGCTGGCGGCGATCGTGCGCCGCTCGGCGAAGATCCTGGGCATCGTCTGCGATGCGGAGGGCGCGGCCGAGATCGCGCGCCGCTCGCGCGGCACACCGCGCATCGCGAACCGCCTGCTGCGCCGCGTGCGCGATTTCGCGGAAGTCAGGGCAGGCGGCACGATCGGAGCCGAGGTCGCGTCGGCGGCGCTCGAGATGCTGAAGGTAGACCAGGAAGGCTTCGATGCTCTCGACCGGCGCCTGCTCGGCATGATCATCGAGAACTTCGACGGCGGCCCCGTCGGGGTTGAATCGCTGGCCGCGGCGCTGTCCGAAGAGCGCGGCACGATCGAGGACGTGCTGGAACCGTTCCTGATCCAGCAAGGCTTTCTCGTGCGCACCGCGCGCGGGCGCATGGTGACGGCCAAGGCGTGGCGGCACTTCGGCCTCGCGCCGCCGCGGCGGGTGGGGGTGGATGATCTGTTCCAGGAGCCGGGATTCGGGGTGCGGGATTCGGGAGGCGAGAAGACTTGAAGCCCGCTACTCGAACCGAAGCCATCGACGCGAGGCACCGAACATGACGACGCTCCGTCCGGGCCGCGATCTCTCCCGAATCCCGAATCCCGAATCCCCAATCCCGGCCTTTGCCTTCCCCATCCGCGTCTACTGGGAAGACACCGACGCCGGCGGGGTCGTGTACCACGCGCGCTATCTGCATTTCCTCGAGCGGGCGCGCACCGAGTGGCTGCGCGCGGCGGGTGTCGGCCAGCAGCAGCTGCGCGAGGGCGAGGGCGTCGTCTTCGTCGTGCGCGCGATGCAGCTCGAGTTCAACGCGCCGGCGCGGCTCGACGATCTCCTGACGGCGACGGTCGTGCCACTGGAGCGGCGCAGCGCGAGCTTCGTCGTCGGACAGGCGCTCCGCCGCGAACCCGAGGCGCGCGCGCTGGTCGAAGCCCGTGTCCGCGTCGCCTGCCTCGACGCGGCGGCGTTTCGTCCGCGTCCGATCCCAGACCATCTTCTCGACGTGATAGCGAAACCATGAACAACGAACTCAACGTCCTCGCACTCGTCCTCGGGGCCAGCCTGCCGGTGAAGCTGGTGCTCGGCATTCTGGTCGCGTTCTCGATCGCGTCCTGGTTCATCATCTTCCGCAAGAAGGCGCTGCTCGACCGCGCCGACGAGGGCGCGGACGAGTTCGAGGAGCGGTTCTGGTCCGGCGCCGACCTCGCGGGCCTGTTCAAGGACCTGACCAGCGCCGGCGAGCGCATCACCGGCAGCGCCGCGATCTTCGAAGCGGGCTTTCGCGAGTTCGCGCGCTTGCGCCAGCGCCGCGGCGTCGATTCGCGCGCGCTGCTCGAAGGCGCGCAGCGCGCGATGCGCGTCGCGACCACGCGCGAAGTCGACCGGCTGGAGCGGAGTCTCGAGTTTCTCGCCAACGTCGGCTCGATCAGCCCCTACGTCGGCCTGTTCGGCACGGTGTGGGGCATCATGATCGCGTTCCAGGGACTCGCCAACGTCAAGGAAGCGACCATCGCGATGGTCGCGCCCGGCATTTCCGAGGCGCTCATCGCGACGGCGATGGGCCTCTTCGCCGCCATCCCCGCCGTGTGGGCCTACAACCGCTACTCGACGAAGCTCGAGCGCATCAGCATGCGCTACGACACCTTCGTCGAGGAGTTCTCGTCGATCCTCGCGCGGCAGGCGCATGTAGATGAGTAGGGCCGAGAACGGAGGGCCGAGGGCTGAAAAGCCCGCAGCCCGCCGTGCCACTCACCCGTTAGAGACCATGGCCATATCGTCAACCTTCAGCCCTCAGCCCTCAGCCCTCGACTCATGAGCTCCTTCTCCGCCCGCCGCCGCAGACGCAAGCTCAAGGCCGAGATCAACGTCGTGCCCTACATCGACGTCATGCTCGTGCTTCTGATCATCTTCATGGTCACCGCGCCGCTGCTCAACCTCGGCGTCGACATCCAACTGCCGCAGTCGAAGGCGAAAGCGATCCAGAACGACAAGGAGCCGGCCGTCGTCAGCGTCGACAAGGACGGCAAGCTCTATCTCACGCTCGGGCCCGCCCAGCGCGAGCCGATCGAGCCGCAGGCGCTGGTCGCCAAGGTTTCGGCCTTCGTGCGCGAGAACCCCGACTTGCAGGTGCTGGTCGCCGGCGACGCGCGCGCCGACTACGGGCGTGTCTACGATGCCATGGTGCTGCTGCAGCAGGGCGGCGTCGCCAAGGTGGGCCTCATGAGCCAGCCCGAGCGGGCCGAGGGCGCGCGCTGAGCACGATGGAGAGCTTCGGCGACAAGCTGCGCGCGTTCGCACTGGCGCTTGCCGTCCACGTCGTCTGCATCCTCGCGATGCTGCTCGGCCTGTGGTGGACGACGGAGTCGCGCCCGGTCAGCGTGCCGGGGCCGGTGATCGAAGTCGACCTGATCGGGCCGACGGCGGCGCCGAAGACCGTCAGCGTGGCAGCGCCTAAGCTCAAGGTGCCCAAACCCGAGCTGCAGAAACCCGAGCCGCCCAAACCTGCCCCGCCCAAGCCGGAGCCGCCGAAGCCGCCGCAGGAGGCGACGCCGCCGCCGACCGAGGTGCATGAGGACAAGGTCGAGCAGGAGCGCATCACGGCGCTCGCCGCCGAGAAAGCCGAGCAGGAGAAACGTGAGCAGGAGGAAAAGCACCGCCGCGAGCAGGCGCTGCTGGAAGAGCAGCAGCGCAAGGAACAGGAACGCAAGAAGCAGCTCGCCGAGATCCGCAAGCAGCGCGAGGCGGCGGAGAAGGCGCTCAAGCTCGAGCAGCAGAAGCTCGCCCAGCTCGAAGCCCGCCAGCGCGCGGAGCGTGCCGAAGCCGAGCGCGCGCGCACGCAGGCGATGGTCGAGCAGGAAGCCGAGCGTGCGCAGACCGGCGCCGGAGGCGAGGACGACGATCTGCTCGCACGCTATCAGGCTGCCATTCAGACTGCCGTGACAAACAATTGGAACCGGCCCGAGAGCGCCGCGCCGGGGCTGCGCTGCACGCTCGTGATCACGCAGATTCCGGGCGGAGACCTTCTCAGCGTGTCGGTATCGACGCCGTGCAACGCGGACCAGGTCACGCGCAACTCGATCGAGTCGGCGGTGCGCAAGGCCGCGCCGCTGCCATATCAGGGGTACGAAAAGGTGTTCCGGCGCTCGATCCGCTTCACATTCACCTATGACGGATGAAGAAATGATCCCGATTCGCTCACCACGCTTCCGATCGACGTTCGCGCTCCTCTTCGCCGGCGCCGCCGCGCTGCTCGCCTGCGTTCCGGCGAGCGCCCAGCAGCAGCTCGACATCACGATCTCGAACGGCAATCCCACGGCGATCCCGATCGCCGTCGTGCCGTTCGGCTTCGAGGGCGCGGGGCTGCCGCCGGAGACCAATGTCGGTGAAGTCGTGCGCGCCGATCTCGCGCGCTCGGGCCAGTTCCGCACGCTGCCGAAGAACGATATCGTCGAGTCGCCGACGCGCGAATCCGACATCAAGTTCGCGACCTGGCGGCTCCTCAAGCAGGACTATCTCGTCGTCGGCCGGGCGGCCGATTCGGGCGACGGCGCGCTGCGCGTCGAATTCGAGCTGTTCGACGTCGGCAAGCAGCAGCGTTTGGCGGGGCTTGCGATCAGCGGCCAGCGCACGGCCCTGCGCGACGTGGCGCACCAGATCGCCGACATCATCTACGAGAAGATCCTCGGCGTGCGCGGCGCGTTCTGGACGCGCATCGCCTACGTCACCGCGACGGGCACCGCGCCGAACATCCAGTACGCCTTGATGGTCGCCGACTCCGACGGCTTCAATCCGCAGGTCATCGTGCGCTCGCGCGAGCCGATCCTGTCGCCGGCGTGGTCGCCGGACGGCAAGCGGCTCGCCTACAACTCGTTCGAGAGCGGCAACTCCTCGATCTTCATCCAGGACCTCGCCACCGGTTCGCGCCAGCAGGTGTCGTCCAGCCGCGGCATCAACGGGGCGCCGGCGTTCTCGCCGGACGGCGGGCGCCTTGCCCTGACCCTGTCGAAGGGGGGCAATCCCGACATCTACATCATGGATCTCGGCAGCCGCGCGCTGACGCAGATCACCCGGCATTTCGCGATCGACACCGAGCCCGTCTGGGCGCCGGACGGGCAGAGCATCTATTTCACCTCCGACCGGGCCGGCAAGCCGCAGATCTATCAGGTCTCGCCGTCTGGCGGGGAAACCAGCCGCGTCACCTTCGACGGCCAGTACAACGCGCGCGCGAGCGTCGTCGATGCGAAAGGCATCAAGCTCGCAATGGTGCAGGGCAACGGAAACGTGTATCGTATTGCGGTTCTCGACCGCACCACACATCAGACTACGCTGGTGTCGCCGGGCAACCAGGATGAGTCACCGAGTTTCGCGCCGAACGGCAGCATGCTGCTGTACGCGACCAGCGAAGGCTCTCGCGGCGTTCTCTATGCCGTCTCGGCCGACGGCCGTGTCCGGCAGCGCCTCGTGCTCGCCGACGGCGATGTGCGCGAGCCCGCTTGGGGCCCGTTCCGCCAGCGTTAATCAAGATGTGGAATAACAGCGCTCGGAAAGGCTGAACGAAGGCGTATTTCCCGATTTCATCCAACCCTGCCCGACACCAGAAAGGGGAAACCCATGAAGAACGTAACAAGAGTCGTGTTTGCGGTCGTGCTCGTCGCCGGAGTGGCGGCCTGCGCGAAGAAGAAGGTCAAGCCCGAGGCGCCGCCGGAAGAAACGCCGATGACGGCAGAGCCGGCGCCGATGGAGTCCACCGGCAAGTACACGCGCGAGAGCCTGGACACTGATTCGTGCCTGCGCCAGCGCGTGATCTATTTCGATCTCGATCGCACCGAGATCAAGCCGGAGTTCCAGGCGCAGATCGCCTGCCATGCCGAGTACCTGCGCCAGTTCCCGGACGCGCGCGTTCGCCTCGAAGGCAACGCGGACGAGCGCGGCTCGCGCGAGTACAACCTCGGCCTCGGCGAGCGCCGCGGCAACGCGGTGCAGAGCGCGCTCGTGGCGGCCGGCGCGTCGTCCTCGCAGTTCAACGTCGTGAGCTACGGCGAGGAGCGTCCGGTCTGCCGCCAGCACGACGAGTCGTGCTGGTCGAAAAACCGCCGCGTCGAGATCATCTACACGGCGAAGTGAGAGCGATGAAGCAGGCGCGGCATCTGCGCTCGGCCTGGCTTGCGGCGGCGGTCCTCGCGACCGCCGCCGTCGCATTGCCCGTCCACGCGCAGCGGCTGTCGCTGGCCGAGCGCGTCGAGCGCCTCGAGCGGCAGCAGGCGGGCGGCGGCAACGCCGTCGAGCTGGTCAACCAGATCCAGGACCTGCAGTCGCAGGTGCAGTTGCTTCAGGGCCAGGTCGAAGAGCTGAAGCACCAGCTCGATCAGGCGCAGCAGCGCAGCAAGGATCAGTACATCGATCTCGACTCGCGCATCGGGCGCCTCGAGGGGCACGGCCCAGGCGCGCCGCCGGTGCCGGGGGGCGTGGTGCCGCGCGAAGACGTGCAGCCGCCCGATATCGACCTCGGCAGCGGGCGGCCCGCCGATGCGGCCCCGCCGGCGTCGCGCGACGTGCCCGCGGCTGTGCGCTCCGGCGTGGGCGAGCTGCGCGACGACGAGCGCGGCGATCTCGAAGCCGCGCCGCCCGGTGGCGACGCCGGAGGCGAGCAGGCGAGCTACGATGCCGCGTTCTCGGCATTGAAGGACGGGCGCTACGCCGAGTCCGCGCGCCGCTTCAAGGCGTTTCTGGATCAGTATCCGGACAGCAGCCTCGCCGCCAACGCGTACTATTGGCTCGGCGAGTCGTACTACGCCACCCAGAACTACGACATCGCGCTGCAGTCGTTCCAGACGCTGCTGCGGCGCTATCCCGACAGCCAGAAGGCGCCGGATGCGCTGCTCAAGGTCGGTTTCAGCCAGTACGAGCTCAAGCAGTGGGACCAAGCCGAAGCCACGTTGAACGAGGTCGTGCGGAGCTATCCCGACACGACGGTCTCGCGCCTCGCGCAGGGCCGCCTGCGCGCGCTGCGCACGGAAGGGCGCCACTGACGGCCGCGACATCGGCCGAAACCGCCGGCGACGCCGGTGCCGCCACGCAGGCGCGCGCCGGCGAGCGCCTGCGCGTCACCGAGATCTTCCATTCGCTGCAGGGCGAGGCCGACGCCGTCGGCTGGCCCACCGTGTTCGTGCGGCTGACCGGTTGCCCGTTGCGCTGCGTGTGGTGCGACACCGAGTACGCGTTCCACGGCGGCGAGTGGCGCACGATCGCCGACATTCTCGCCGCCGTCGGCGAGCACGACGTGCGGCACGTCTGCGTGACCGGCGGCGAGCCGCTCGCGCAGAAGCGCTGCCTCGCGCTGCTCGCCGCGCTGTGCGACACGGGTTACGAGGTTTCGCTCGAGACGTCGGGCGCCGTCGATATCGGGGCCGTCGATCCGCGCGTGCGCAGGGTCGTCGATCTCAAGGCGCCGGGTTCGGGCGAGGCGGCGCGCAATCTCTGGTCGAACCTCGCGCACCTCACGGCGCGCGACCAGGTCAAGATCGTCATCGCGGATCGCGCCGACTACGAATGGGCGCGGGCGCGCATCGCCGAGCACGCGCTGCCCGCGCGATGCGTGGTGTTGTTCTCGCCGGTCTATACCAAGCTGGCGCCGCGCGAGCTTGCCGAGTGGATACTCGCTGACCGCCTGCCGGTGCGGTTCCAGATGCAGCTGCACAAGGCCCTGTGGGGCGAGACTCCGGGAAAATAGGGCGAGTGTGCGCTCGCCGGACATGACACATCGGATCGGAACAGGCGGCGGGCCGGGGCCCGCCCTGTCAGGCCACACGTGAATTCCGCACGGCACGCCATCGTCCTCGTCTCCGGCGGCATGGATTCCGCCGTGACGCTCGCGATCGCGCGCGAGCGCGGCTTCGCGTGCCGCGCGCTCAGTGTCGACTACGGCCAGCGCCACGCATCGGAGCTTGCCGCTGCGGAACGCGTCGCGCGCATGCTCGGCGCGATCGAGCACAAGGTCGTGCACGTCGATCTGCGCAGCATCGGCGGCTCGGCGCTGACCGCCGACATCGACGTGCCGACCGCCGGCGGCGCGGGCATCCCGGTCACCTACGTGCCGGCGCGCAACACGATCATGCTGGCCGTCGCACTCGGCTGGGCCGAGGCGGCCGGCGCGCAGGACATCTTCTGCGGCGTCAACGCGGTCGATTACTCGGGTTATCCCGATTGCCGGCCGGAGTTCGTCGAGGCGTTCGAGAAGCTGGCGAATCTCGCCACGAAAGCAGGTGTCGAGGGAAGGCAGCTGCGCGTACACGCGCCGCTGATCCGGCTCTCCAAGGCCGACATCGTCCGCGAAGGCCTGCGCCACGGCGTCGATTTCGCGGCGACCGTCTCGTGCTACCAGGCCGACGCCGACGGACGCGCCTGCGGCGAGTGCGATGCGTGCAGGCTTCGCAGGGAAGGCTTCGTCGCCGCCGGCATCGCCGATCCGACGCGCTATCGCGCTCGACCGGCCTGACCACGCGCGACGACTTCGTCCGGAATCTCGCGGCGCGCCGCCGGCGCCAGCGAGCTCAGCCATCCAGCGTACAGGCAGCCCGCAAGATACTCCGAGCGCCCTAAGTTCCTGTGCAGGAGTATACCAATGAAGAATGCGATCAGGAGCCTGGCGCTCGCCACCGGCAGCACGTTCGCGCTGTCCGCCGCCGCCGCCAATCTCATCCCGAATTCCGATTTCGACACAGGCATGGACGGCTGGACGGTCGTGTCAGGCGAGGGCACGGCCACCCTCGACGAGACCACCGGATCGCCCGCCGCGCCTTCGCTGCACCTCGCGGGCACGGCCGAATCGCCCGACATCAGCGTCGAATCCGACTGTCTGGCGGTAGACGATTCCGAGAACGTCGATCTCTACGCCGACATCAACGGCACCGCGGGCTTCGCGATGCTCACCATCAACGCCTACGACGACACCGAGTGCAGCAACGGCATCGGCGCGATCAACAGCGAGGCGTTCCCCGCCACCGGGGAATGGGACACGTATTCGATGTCCGATGTCATGCTGCCCGACGGCGCGCAGAGCGCGAAGGTCGTGCTGAGCGCGAGCATGGGCGCGTCCACGTCGCCGGGCGACGTGCATTTCGACCACGTCGGCTTCGGCGAGACCGGCACGGTCTTCGCGCCGATCGCCATCAATCAGGAAGGCCTGTCCGGAACCTGGTACAACCCCGCGACGAGCGGGCAGGGCATGCAGTTCCAGATTTCGCCGGACGACGGCAATCCCACAGAAGGCACGCTGTTCGGCGCCTGGTACACCTACGACGTCACCGCCGGCAGCGAAAGCGCGCAGCGCTGGTATTCGATCCAGAGCGAGCTCACGGGCGCCGCCGAAAGCATCGACGTCACGATCTACCAGAACACCGGCGGCAATTTCGACGCGCCGCCGTCGACGTCCGCCGTCGCGGTCGGCACCGGCACGCTGTCGTTCGATTCGTGCGTGAGCGGCTCGTTCACCTACGCCTTCGGCGACGGACGCACCGGAACGATTCCGTTGCAGCGCCTGATGTCGAACGTCAACTGCACCGAGACCGGCGCGCCGGACAATCCGCCGAGCGATTTCGGCTTCACTGGTGCGTGGTACAACCCAACGACGAGCGGCCAGGGCCTCGTGGCCGAGATCAATCCGGCCGATGCGCAGGCGTTCTTCGGCTGGTACACGTACACAGCCGACGGCGAATCGAACGGAGCGGCCGGCCAGCACTGGTTCAGCGCGCAGGCGCCGTACACGGTCGGAGCCCGCACGATCGATCTCGTCGTCTACGAATCGAGCGGCGGCAGCTTCGATCAGTCGGGCGGCGTGGTCACGGATCCCGTCGGCACCGCCACGCTGACCTTCGAGAGCTGCAGCAGCGCCATGCTCGACTACGCGTTCGACGCCGGCGAGCTCGAAGGCCGTAGCGGCACGATTCCGCTGTCGCGGCTCGGTGCAACACCCGCGAGCTGCGTGTTCGCGCCGCCTTCGCAGTAAACAGGCCACGATCGCGAGGCAATCAACAGACGCGGCGGAATCGCCCGATTCCGCCGCCTGCTCCGACCCGGAGCGCCGCGTGGTACGACCGCACGGCGCTCGATGGCCACGCGCCGGCCGGCGACGCTACAATAACGATCCGTAAGGGCAAGCCTCGCGCCCGCGTCATCGGCGGCGCGCGCACGGTTTCGATGCTACCCTCGAAGCGCAAGGCGAATCCGCAAAACGCGATCTCCTTCCAGCGCGCTCGACTCCCTCCGGGCCGTTAGCTCAGCGGTAGAGCAGTGGACTTTTAATCCATTGGTCGATGGTTCGATCCCATCACGGCCCACCATTCGATCGAATTGCGAATGCGGTAACCGATCCGACGACGC
>CBINBI010000082.1:0-14627 GCA_966248875.1 uncultured Rhodanobacteraceae bacterium | reverse complement strand
TCGTCGGAATCTGAGTCAGCGAATCCTTGCCCTTGTCAGCCTGCCGCGGCGGCAAGTGGCTTCGTGTAGGGATTGCCGGTCGGGTACGGGTCCTCCAGAGCAATGGCGCCGCCCTCGAGCAGCGATTTCAGATTCGAGAGGACTTTCGGCCAGCCGCCGGACACCGCCTCGATGAGCTTGGAGGGCTGCCGCTCGATCGAGTGCGTGATCGTGAGCCTGACCGCCGTCCCGCTCGGCTCCAGCTCCATCGTGCAGAGCGACGCGCCTTCCGATTCGAGCCCGTGCTTGTGATTTCGCCAGCGGATGACCAGCCGCTGCGGCGGCTCGGCTTCGACGATCTCGCCGGAATCGAGCGTCTGGCCGTCGCCGGACAGGAGCTTCCATGAAGATCCGGCCGTCCACTCGCTTTCGCAGTGGCAGCCGAACCAGTACTGCTTCATGAACTCGGCGTCCGTGAGTGCCGACCAGAGCTTTCCCGGCGTGGTGCGGATGTAGGTCACGTATACGAAGGTCGATCTAGCCATGGGTTTTCTCCAGTCTTCGCTTGAGGTTGCCGATCGCCTTCAGGCGCGGCCTTTCGAACTTGGCGATCCAGCGCTCGTAGATCTCCTGCAGCGGCACCGGATTGAGGAAATGCAGCTTTTCGCGGCCGCGCCGCACGGTGGCGACGAGATTCGCCTTCTCCAGCACGTCGAGGTGCTGTGTCACGCCCTGCCGCGTCATCTCGAGGTACTCGCAGAGCTCGTTGAGCGTGCGGCCGTCGTGTGCGTGCAGCACGTCCAGGAGCTTGCGCCGGCTCGGGTCGGCCAGGGCCTTGAACAGGAGATCGGCATCGCGGCGCTCGGCCATGCGGGTCATACGCAAGCAATCACTTGCCTGTAGAATAGGCAAGTATATACTTGCCTGTCAAGCGGTGCGTTCCTCGCTCGTTTGCCTTGCCTAGTCGAGCGCGCTGACCATCACGTAGTAGCCATCCGGATCGCGCAGCGCGAACTCCAGCGTCCGCGTGGCCGGATTGAGATGCGGCTCTTCCTCGAGCCGGTCGACGAGCGTGCGCGCCCGCTGAAGCGCGGCGTCGAAGTCATCGACGCGGAAGAACAGCAGAAGCCCGTTGCCGGGCGTCGCGCCGGCGGGGCCGGCCAGCGTGGGATGGTCGTGCGCACCCCATTCGTGAAGGCAGAGCAGCACGGTGCCGTCGGCATCGCGAATCTGGCCGAAGTACGTGTGCGCCGGGCGCGTTGGCGCTTGCCCGAAGAGCGTCTGATACCACGCGAAGCTCTGCGCGACGTCGCGCACGCCGATGATCGTCCAGGTGCGTTTCATGTCCGTGGGTCCCGATGAGCCGATACGCACATTGAACCACACGGATTTGTTTCCGGCCGCAGAACGGGCGGCGGCACCGCCGCGCAGCTCGCGCGGCGGCGCTGGTGTTGCTAGCTTCCGTCGAACCCGTTGCAGAAGATGGAGTCCGCGGCACCGCAACTCGACTGCCGTTCGAAGGCGCCGAGATCGAGCGGCCCGTAGGTGTTCGGTGTGCCCGGCATGTCCGCATTCCGCGTGTAGCCGTCGAGATCGTAGTCCGCCGCGGCGGGTGCGTAGTCGACGCCCAGCGACGTCAGGGCGAGGTGGTAGTCGCGATTCGCGGCATCGACGAAGGTCGGCGCGCCCTGGATCGACGTGGTGCTGCCGTTCAGCGTGCCGACGTCGTTCGCCAGCACGTAATTGGCGATGAACAGGTTGCTCTCGCCGGTGAAGTCGACAGCCTGGATGCCCGGCTGATGAATGATGCTGTCCTCGAGCGTCAGGGCGAAGTCGTTGCCGATCGCGTAGCCCGAATCGATGACGTTGTTCGCGATGGTGCAGCTTGCGACGGAAGTCGCGCTGACCGAGACGCCGCTGATCAGCTTGTCCGACACGCCGTTGTCCGCGATCAGGCAGTTCGATATCTGGCTGATGCCGTAACCGTCGTCGATGCGGATCATCCAGGCGCCGAGGTTGTCCGCCATGCGGAAGCGATTCGCGAAAAGCTCGCTGATCGAGCCCACCTTGATCACCGCGCCGGCGGAAGGCGTGCCGTCCTCGTGCTGTGTCCGGCTGCCGGAAATCGCGTTGCAGCCGGGTCCGCTGGTGCAAGCGACGGCGCCGAGCGCGGCGATCGGCTCGTCCCCGCAGTTCGGAAGGAACAGCGGCGCCGAATTCATGTAGAACGTGAGGCCCGAGTCGGCGTAGATGGCGGCGCCGTCCGCCGCGACGTTGTTGGTGACATTGAAGTCGTAGAGGCAGGCGATGCCCTGAAAGCCGCCGCCGGAGTTCGTGTAGATGCCGCCGCCGCCGCGGCCGCGCGCAAAGTTGTCGTCGATCGTCGTCGGCTTCTGCGCGTCGATGGAGAACATGCGCACGTAAGCGGCACCATTGGAGCCGCCGATCGCCGCGATGCCGCCGCCGGCGTCCGCGTCGTTGCCGTAGATCAGGGCGAGTCCGTTGTAGCCGGGAGAGGCCAGATCGGCCCGCGCAGGACCTAGCACTTCGAGCGCGCCGCCATAGCCCGATTCCGCGGTGTTCAACGTGAACGTGATGTTCGGCGCCACGGCGTAGAGCCGTGTGTTGCCCTCGATGCGGATGCCGCCGCCCGAGACCGCCGCCGTGTTGTTGAGGATGAGGGTGTCGTGCAGCAGCCGCACGACCGCGGGCCCGCCCGAAGGCGTCACGCTGATGCCGCCGCCGTAGCCCGCGCGGTTCGCGCCGATCGTCGTCATCTGCATTGTGAGCTCGCCGTTGCCGCCGAACCAGATGCCGCCGCCTTCGGCGCCGCTGCTGCGATTCGCGCCGGTTATGAAGAGATTGCTCATGAACACGTGACTGGTGCCGTCGATCGAGAACACCGCCCAGCCGCCGTTGCCCGCGCCGCTGATCGTGGTCAGCTGGGTGTCGATGTCGAAGTCGCTGCAATCGGTGAAGCCGCCTTCGATGTCGACGTCCTGGTTATGCACGAGCAGTGCCTGGCCGGTGTACGTCTTGTTGGCGGCGATCCAGACATAGTCCTCGCCCGGGCTCGCGGCGGCAGCGTTCAGCGCGTCCTGGATTTCCGAATAGTCGCAGGCCGCGTCGCCGCCGACGGTGTAAATCTCGAAGGCGGATGCGAGGTGCGGCAGGCCGCACAGGGCCGCCGCCAGCGCGACCGGCCTGACGGCCGAGGCGATGATGTGATCGGGCTTCATGGCGATTTCCCCACTGGCTGTTCTCCGCCAGCGGGAAACGCCGTCCCGATGAAAAATGCGACATGCCCAAGGCGCACGGCGAACGCCGGCGAAGCCCGACGCCGACCAGACCACGCTGATCCGCGCGCACTTGCGGCGCATCGCCGAACGGTTCCGTGCGCGCGATGTCGCCGATCCGGCGCGCATACACGGTGCGTCAATGCCCGGGCTTCGCGAAATGCGATCGTCGAAGCCGGTCGAGCTGGACATCGCGTACGCCGATGTTCCGAACGGCGGGCGGATCACCTACACCGCGCACACGCCGGCGCTGGTCGATGCCGTGCATCGCTGGTTCGATGCGCAGGTGTCCGACCACGGACGGGATGCGCACGCCGGCCACTAGAGCGCGCGGCCGAGGCGCGACGGCCCTGCCTCGACGGTGGCGCGTGCGCGATGCGCGCCGCCACGCCGCGATAGCCGGCTACTGGCAGACCTGCTTGGTGACGTACGCGCCGGTCTGCGGGTTCCGCACCAGCGTCTCGCGGCACTGGCGCTTCGCGCCCCCGCCGATCGCGGAGGCCTGGTCGGCGAACAGCGAACCCTGGTCCGACTTCGCCTTGCAGGCGCGTGGTGCGCAGACCGGCGGCAGGTCGGTCGTAGAGCGGCAGACGGCTTCGATCTGCCCGTTGACGCAGGTGCAGCGGCAGGCGGCCGTCGCGGTGGTCGAAAAGCTCGCAACCATCATGGCCGCGAGCAGCATGGCAGCGGTTTTCATGCGGTTCCCCTCTTGCTTTCGCCCCGGAAGGCATGGGGAAGGCAGCAATTGCCGTGCCGGGCGGCAGGCCCGGCGTTATGTGAAGTCCATCACATTCGGTAGGACAGGAACTGACCAGCACGGTCACAAGCTGCGCGACACGGCCGAATCGCACGTTTCGCACGGCGGTGCGGGCACCCGCTACATGTTCTCCTCGAACTGCACGCCCGAGCGGTCGCAGCTTGCAACCGCATGGACGTTCGGGTTCTGCCGGTGAGCGATCCAGCAATCGTCGTAGACCGAGCAATAGCAGATGGTCATGTCGAGCCGATCCTGCGCGGCGTAGAACGCCCTCGCCTGCTCCGGATCCGTGATGTGGACGGCTTCGATGGTGGTCTCGCGGTTCGTGTTCGGAGGCAGCACCTTGCCGTAGACCTTGCTGTACGTGGCCGCCACGGCGGCCTCGCCGTAGAACGCGCGGAAGATCTCGCGCCAGCTCCGCACCGGCTTCCCGTCGAGGGTCATGGTGACCGATTCGATGCGGGCCGGGCCCACGCCGTCGTTGTCGATCTGCCAGATGTAGCCCTGCTTTTCGCCTTCGACGCTGAGGCTGTAGCCGATCGCGAGGTAGGGCCAGATGCCGGCACGCGCCTGGCTCTGCATCAGGCGCGTCTGCTCGCTCATCTGGTGCGCCTGGTACGCGCTGAGCGCCAGGGCGAGAAAGCTGACGGCGACGGCGAAAAAGCTGCCCAGCTCGGCAGTGCGCGTGCGCCTGCGCGCCTCGGCCGGGCGCTCGGCATCGGAATTGAGGTCCTGATCCATCGTGCAAGCACTTGCGTTGACGGCGTGCGGCGAATATTACGCGGTCCGTGCCGCCGACCCGCCTCACGGCTGAGTCCGCTCGCTCCTGTCGGCGCGTGCGGCATGATGCAATACCGTCACGGAGGCACGCATGGCGATCGACCCTGAACGA
The DNA here is from genome assembly GCA_966248875.1 of uncultured Rhodanobacteraceae bacterium. Taxonomy (GTDB): domain Bacteria; phylum Pseudomonadota; class Gammaproteobacteria; order Xanthomonadales; family Rhodanobacteraceae; genus Dokdonella_A. The sequence goes on along the minus strand of CBINBI010000082.1, from coordinate 9,703 downwards.
GAAGGCCTTGCGGATCACGGGACCGCGCCTGCTCCGGTGACCGATCCCGCCGAAGCGCTGCGCCAGCGTGAAGCGCACTTCGACCAGCTGATCTCCGGCATCGCGGACTACGCGATCTTCCTGCTCGATCCCGACGGCCGCGTGAAGACGTGGAACAAGGGCGCCGAGCGCATCAAGGGCTATTTGCCGCACGAGATCATCGGCAAGCACTTCGGGGTGTTCTACACGCCCGAAGACCAGGCCGCGAGTCTGCCAGAGGCCGTGCTGCGCACCGCGGGCGAGACGGGAAGGTTCGAGGCCGACGCCTGGCGCGTGCGCAAGGACGGCTCACGCTTCTTCGCGAACGTCGTTGTCGACGCGCTGCGCACCGACGATGGGCACCTGCACGGCTTCGTCAAGATCACCCGCGACATGACCGAGCGGCGCGCCATGGAGCAGCAGCTTGCGCACGCGCAGAAGATGGAGGCAGTCGGGCAGCTGACCGGCGGCGTCGCGCACGACTTCAACAACATCCTGACCATCGTGATGGGCAACCTCGACATCATCCAGCGCGAACGCGGCGATGCCGCGCGCGTCGCCGAGGCGGCCGAGCGGGCGACGGCGGCCGCGCGCCGCGCGGCGAACCTGACGCGCCAGCTGCTGGCGTTCTCGCGGCGGCAGGCGCTCGATCCCAAGCCGGTGGACGCCAACAGCGTCGTGACCAGCGCGGTCGCGCTGATCCGGCCTTCGCTGGGCGAGCAGATCTCGATCGAGACGAGCCTCGCCGCCGGCCTCTGGCTGTGCGAGCTCGACGTGAACCAGATCCAGAGTGCACTGCTCAATCTCGCGATCAACGCGCGCGATGCGATGCCGGACGGCGGCAAGCTCATCATCGAGACCGCGAACTGCGAAGTGGACGAAGCGCATCAGGCGGGGTTCGATGACGACATCGCGCTCGGCCACTACGTGCTGATTGCCGTCACCGATACCGGAACCGGCATGCCGAAAGATGTGGCGCAACACGTGTTCGAGCCGTTCTTCACGACCAAGCCGATCGGCGAGGGCACCGGCCTCGGACTCAGCCAGGTCTACGGCTTCGTGAGGCAATCCGGCGGCTTGTCCGGTTGTACAGCGAAGTCGGGCACGGCACGACGATCAGGATGTACTTCCCGAAATTCACGGGCGTCGCGGAGGCGGCGCCGAAAACGGAAGCACCTGCGCCAGCGGTGCAGCGCGGAACCGAAACGATTCTTCTCGTCGAAGACGATCCCGGCGTGCGCAGCTACAGCGTCGCCGCGTTGCGCGAGCTCGGGTTCGATGTCATCGAGGCACACGACGGCGATGCCGCGCTGGATGTCCTGCATCGGCGTCCCGACGTCGATCTGCTTTTCACCGACGTCGGCCTGCCGGGTCTCAACGGGCGCCAGCTCGCTGAACAGGCGCGCGAGCTGCGGCCGCAACTGCCGGTCCTCTTCACGACGGGATACGCCCGCAACACGATGTTGAGCAGGGAACGTCTCGGCGCTGGATTCCATCTGCTCGAAAAGCCGTACACCCGCGCCCAGATGGTCGGGCGCATCCGCGAGATTCTCGACACACCCGCGCGCAACGCGGCCGGCACCGGCTGCGCCCTGATCGTAGAGGATGAGCCCCTCCTGCGCGAAATCGTCGCCTACGTGCTGAAGACGCATGGATTCAGTGTCGTCGAGGCGGGCTCCCTGGCGCAGACGAAAGCATTGACCGGCACGCAGTTCGATCTCGCGATCGTCGACCAGAACCTCGGTGACGGGTTCGGCGCGGAGGTGGTGAAAGCATTGCGCGAAACCGCGCCGGGGCTGCCTGTTATCTTCGCGTCGGGCGACAGCTCGCCCGATCCGCAGGTCGCCGAATGGCAGACGCAACGCGCACCGACGGTCGCGTTGCGCAAGCCGTACACGCTGGCGGGTCTCACCGAGGCGATCGAGAGCCTGCAACTCGAGCCGGTAAAAGTGGCGCCTTAGCGGTCGCCTGCGGCAGCTCGACGCTCGCGCAACTCGTGCGCGGTTCTCCAGATCGAGTGGTTCGGGACGAAGAAAAGCCCTCGCTCGCGCGAGGGCTGTCCCAAACGGAGACCAACTCTGAATGCGCCGGCGGAGTGTAACCGGCGCAAGCTCTAGATAGGGATTTGGACGGCTAAATCAATGCCGTGAAGAGCAGCGGCGTGAGCCGTGCGATTCCGCGCGCCCGCGGCGTTCATCCTGAACGGCAGCGGACCGCGGCTCTTTCCCCTCCCGCCGCCCTGATTCAGTATCGTCGGGATCCGCGCGACGCGAGAACCCGATGCCCTCACTCAAGCTTGCCACCTACAACGTCAACGGCATCCGCAGCCGTCTCGAACGGCTGCTGGAATGGCTGGATCGGGAAGCGCCGGACATCGTCTGCCTGCAGGAGCTCAAAAGCACCGATCAGGGATTTCCGGCGAAGGCGCTGCGAGACGCGGGCTACGGCGCGGTCTGGGTCGGCCAGAAATCGTGGAACGGCGTCGCGATCCTCGCAAAGGGGACCGATCCCGTCGAAGTCCGCCGCAGCCTGCCCGGCGACGCAAAAGACGAGCAAGGACGCTATATCGAGGCCGCAGTCGACGGCCTGCTCGTGGCGTCGATCTACCTTCCGAACGGCAACCCGCAGCCGGGACCGAAGTTCGACTACAAGCTCGCCTGGTTCGAGCGGCTGATCAAGCACGCGGGATCGCTTTACGCGAGCGGACATCCGGTCGTGCTGGCCGGCGACTACAACGTCGTGCCGACCGACTTCGACATCTACGACACGCGCTCATGGCGCAAGGACGCGCTGCTGCAACCCGAGAGCCGCGAGTGCTACCGGCGTCTGCTCGCGCAGGGCTGGACCGACGCGATCCGCGACCTGCACCCCGACGAGCGCATCTATACGTTCTGGGACTATTTCCGCCAGCACTGGCCGCGTAACGCGGGGCTGCGCATCGATCATCTCCTGCTGAACGAGCCGGTGAAGAAGCGCCTCGCCGGCGCGGGCGTGGATACGTGGGTGCGCGGGCGGCCGGGCGCGAGCGATCACGCGCCCGCATGGATCCTGCTCGCTCCGGAGTCGCAACAAGCGGAGCGCAAACGTGCGGCCGTCACGGCGAAAAAGCGGACTGCGCGACCGGCGACGAAACGCACGCCGCCATGACCTGTATCCAATGCCGCGCCCGCTGCGAGCGCGGATTGGACCTTTCGAGCCCTCCGAAAGTGGCCATGGGCGGATGCGCACAGGCTGATTAACGTCGGCGCCTCTCACTCTCGCGAGGACTGACAATGCGCGCACTTCCCGCCGGCGGAACGGTTCTTTTCGCCGCCCTGCTGCTCGCGACGGTAACCGGTACCGCATTCGCTGGCACCGCCGGCGGCAAAGACACGACGGCCGCGCGGGACGACGCCGGCGCACGCGACGGCCGGCACGATTTCGATTTCGAATTCGGCGAATGGAAGGCGCACCTCAAGCGCCGCCTGAAGCCGTTGTCGGGTTCTGACGAGTGGGTCGAGTACGACGGTACGTCGGTCGTGCGCAAGGTCTGGAACGGCGCCGCGAATCTCGGCGAGATCGAGCTCGACGGGCCGGCCGGCCACATCGAAGGGCTCAGCCTGCGGGTCTACAACCCGGCATCGAAGCAGTGGAACGTGCACTTCGCCAACAGCGCCGTCGGCACCGTCGGCGAAGCGATGATCGGCGGATTCGAGAACGGCCGCGGCGAGTTCTACAACCAGGAAATGTTCAACGGCCGCTCGATCTTCGTGCGCTTCATCTTTTCCGACATCACGCCGAAATCGTTCCGGCTCGAGCAGGCGTTTTCCGACAACGGCGGCAAGAGCTGGGAGGCGAACTGGATCGCGACGTTCACGCGCTGAGGGCGTTCATTCGAATCCGTCAGCGAACAGCATTTCGTCGGAGAGGCGAACGACGAAATAGTCGAGCGGCTGCGGGCTGCCGAGCGGCGGCACGTAGCCGATGCCGGCCACGATGAACTGCGTGCCCTGCAAGGCTGCGCCGGTGAACGCCTGCGTGCTGGACGGATCGGTGAGGCCGAGGTCGTACGTCGCCGTGCCGAGCGTGCCGAACGAGTCGTCGAGCACGCCGGTGCTGGTCACGCGCGCCGCCGTTCCGTACTGCACCAGGCCGGCAAGCGAGGTGCCGACCAGGAGCAGCCGCCCGTCGCTCTGCTCGACCACGTCGAGTGCGGCATCGATGCCATCGGGCTCGAGATCCAACGCGATCAACACCCTTCCGCCGTTGCCGAAGGTGGCATCCAGCGACCCGTCCGGATCGAGGCGTGCGAGGGCCATGTCCATGTTCTTCATCGCGAACTCGGAAGCGTTCGCGTAGCCTGGAATCACGATCCTGCCGTCGCGTTGGATCATGAGGCCGAACGCGATCGCGTCGCTGACACCGGTGCCGGGATCGAACGGAATCGTGGCGCGGCCGTCGCCATCGAACGACGTGTCGAACGTGCCGTCGTGCAGCAGCCGGGCCGCGGCGAATTCGGTGTCCTCCTGGGGATCGGTCACCTGCGCGCTGCCGGCGATGACGATTCGGCCGTCCGCATCGATCGCGACGCCGTCCGCGGCGTCGGATGCGCCGGTGCCGACGAGCCCGAACCGGAATGTGACCCTGCCGTCGGCGCCGAATGTCGTGTCGAGCGTGCCGTCGGGGTTGAGCCGCGCGACGGCGGCCTCGATGCCGTCCGCCGTTTCAGCGCTGCCCGCGAGAACGATGGCGCCGTCGGGCTGCAGCGTCATCGCATAGACATTGTCGTCGCCGGCGCCTTTGTCTCGATCGAACGAGACGATCGTCTTGCCGGCCGCGGCGAATGCGGTATCGAGCCTGCCGTCGGCGGTGAGGCGCGCGACGGCGAAATTCGCGCTGTGCGGCTCCGCGCCATGCGTCGTGCCCGCGACGATGAAGCTGCCGTCTGCCTGCATCGCGATGCCGTTCGCCTGATCACCGCCGGCGCCGTGGTCGAAATCGATCGTGACGAGGCCGCCTGTTCCGAAATCCGCATCGAGCGCGCCGTCGGCGTCGAAGCGCGCGACGACGAAATCGGATCCGGTCGCGTCATTCGCTCTCCGGGTTCCGCAGACCACGATCCCGCCGTCGGGCTGCACGATCGGCTTGCACCCGCTGGGCACCGGGTCGGCGTCGACGAGTCCCGTCAGCGCAATGCCGTTCGTCCCGAAGCGGGTATCGAGCGCGCCGTCGGCCGCCGTCGCCGTACCGATGCCCGGCACGGCTGCGGAGAACAGAAGCGACAACGTCTGCACGATCTTTTGCATCGGTAGCCTTTGGGTCACGCCTTGTTCGCGTGTGTCACGATCGCGTGTATCGCGATGCCGTGATGGCGGTACTTCGGCACAGCGCCTGTGAATGGACGCCGAGTGGTCTTTTTCTCGTTCTGGACCGGTTCCGTTTTGTAAGCCGGTGCGTCGCGGCGCGCAGTCTAGCGTCCCGCGGCCGCTGGCGGAACGCGATACGCTTCTCAAAGCGCACCTGAAAGCGTGTTCGCCGTCGAAAATCGGCACGGCGTGCATGAACGCGGCATTTCGGGACGAATCGGCGGCGATTCAGGCCCCGCGACGCAAGCTGGCCTTGTCAGAACACAGGAGACGGGCCATGGCCGAGGATGATACGAAGCGTTGCGCGCACAAGGACTGCACCTGCCACACCCAGGGCGGAGCGATGTATTGCAGCGAGAGCTGCCGCACCGCGGCGGAGTCGGGACGCTCCGGCTGCGATTGCGGGCATGCCGGCTGCAAGACTTCGCGGTACAAGGGCGAGAATTCGGGCAACGTCGCGCGCACGCAGTCCGGCGCGCATCGCTGAATTTGCGAAAAGAGTAAAACTAAACATCGATGCTTCACGTCCAGCATGCATGTTGCAAGCATGTTCGGTTTGCTGCTGGGCTCGCACGTTTGCGAGCTCAGCAGCACGCGAATAAATCGCAGCTGACGCAGCTCGTTTCGTTAATGACTCATTCGAACTGTCGCCGTTAAGTTTCACCGCGAGTCCGTAACGGCCTCGTCTTCGGGACGGCCGCGGTCGCTGCGGACTTGCACTTCGGGGTCTTCGAATCGAATGCGGTCGTCCGTTCGCGGGAGGTATCCATGCGTCAGCTCGAACTCGCTGCACCATCGCCTGCACAGCGTCGCGGCAAGGCGATGATGGCCGGATCGCTGCGCGGCGATCTCGCCGAAATCGCAAAAACCGTCCATATGGCGTCGCTGCATTTCGACATCACGGTATGGGCCAATGCGAACGCCGAGATCCTGTTCGACCGAGCCGAGCGCAGCCCGGACGTCGCTCCGGAGTACCTCGCCGGAACCTACGGCATCGGCGCATCACCCAGCGACATCGAAAGCGACCTGCGCGTGCTGCGCAGCGAGCGCGTTTCGAGCGCGATCCTTTCCTGAGCGGAGTACGACAATGAGCACCGGTGCCCTGATTCTTCTGATCCTCGTCATCCTGCTGATCGTGGGACTTCCGACGTGGCCGTACAGCCGCAGCTGGGGCTATTACCCGAGCGGCGGCATCGGGCTCATCATTCTCATTCTTGTCATCCTGCTGCTGCTCGGGAAAATCTGAGCGCAGCGCGGGCGCCGCGCCGGCTCGCGGCGCCCGAAGCGCGGCTGATACCGGACGACTTGCGCTGACGCCGTGCGCCATTCCCCACGCGCTTCTGTGCGGCGCGCTCGCGTCGCAGCAGTTTCAGCGCCAGCGCTTCGAGCCGCCGCGATGTGCCGGCGGCCGCAGCAGGTACAATCGCGTGCAGGCGGCCGGCGCGCCACGCGTCGAAAACGCAGGGATCGATGTACGAGCTGCGGCAGACCGCGGGCGTGTTGCGCAGGCACTCGGCGACTTCGCGCACGACATTGGCGGCTACTGACGCCAATTCGCGATCGTCGCCGCCGACCGGCACGGGCGTGCGCGCAAGCCGCGCGATCGCGTTGAGCGTGCCGCCCCACGTGCGGAAATCCTTCGCGGTGAACGCTTCGCCCATGGCGTTGCGCAGATAATCGTTGACCATGCCGGAATCGACCGGCCGGCGCTTGCCTTCATCGTCGATGTACTGGAACAGCATCTGGCCGGGTAGCTGCTGGCAGCGGCGAATGAGCCGCACGAGGCGCGCATCGTCGACGCGTGCCTCGTGCGCCTGCCCGCTCTTGCCGCGGAAACGCAGCACGGCGCGGCCCTGGCGCAGAAAGGTCACGTGCCGGTCGCGCAGCGTCGTCAGCCCGTAGGAGCCGTTCTGGCGGGCGTATTCTTCGTTGCCGATGCGGATGCCCGTCTCGGCGAGCAGGCTCACGATCACCGCGAGAACTTTCGCTTCAGGCAGGCCGCGCAGGGCGAGATCGCGCCTCACGATGCGTCGCAGGTGCGGCAGCCGTTCGCCGAAGCGGACCAGGCGCAGAAATTTTCCGTCGTCGCGCGTCGCGCGCCAGTCGCCGTGATAGCGGTACTGCTTGCGGCCGCGCGCGTCGCGACCGGTTGCCTGCAGGTGCCCGCGCGGATGCGGACAGATCCACACGTCCGTATACGCGGGCGGAATGGCGAGCTTGCGGATGCGATCGAGCACTTTCGCGGCGCGGATCCGCCGCTGCCGCATATCGAAATAGATGAAGCTCCGCCCCACGCGCCGCCGGCGAATGCCAGGGAGCGTGTCGACGACATGGACAAGCCCTGCCGCCGCGGCGAGACGCCGCGCCTCACCGTTCGATGCGGGCGCTTCGCTGCACACGGCAAACCCCGCGACGTGCCGGTCGACACGCTGCTCCGGCGCGCCGTCAGAACAAACGCGTGAACAGATAGATCAGAATCAGTACGCCGGCGGGTACGCCGAGCAACCAAGCGATGAGGTACTTGCCCATGGTTTAAGCCTCCGCAAAAAAGGGCGGCCTCGGGCCGCCCTCGAAATCCGTCAAAGGGTGCGATCGAATTCCCTGATCTGCCGTTCCGCCTCGTCCCTGGCCACGCCGTAGCGCTCCTGGATTTTTCCCGCCAGGTATTCGGCATTTCCGTCGGCAACCTGGATGTCGTCGTCGGTCAGCCGGCCCCACTTCGCCTTGAGCTTGCCGGCGAGCTGCTTCCACTGTCCCTTGATCTTGTCTTCGTTCATGACGTGCTCCTTGTTGGGTTTCGTGTGGTACGGATGATCCGATCACTGCGACTTCAGGGCCGAATGCTCGACCTTGCGCACGCCCTTGACGCTTTCGGCGGCGGCAATCGCTTTCTCGACCGCGTCTGCCGACGCCAGCGTGCCGCTTAGAGTCACGACACCATCGACGGTCTTGACGTCAATGTCCGTGCTCTTCACGCCTTCCGTCGTCGCGAGCGAGGTCTTCACCTTCGTCGTGATCCAGGTGTCGGTGACAGGCTGGTCCGAACCGGCTTTCGGTGTGTCGTTCGCATGGGCGTCGGGTACGGCCAGCGGCGCCATGCCGACGAAAGCGAGCGCGAGTGTCGTCGCGAGCGCTCGTGCCGCGAAGCGATTCGTCACAAGCGGGTTCGTCGTGATCGGGCGATGCATCGTTGACTCCTTTGCGTGAAATGTGCCGCCACGCTAAGCAGCTCGGAATGGCTCGCGGCTGAATTCGCCCGATTCGCCTTCAGCATGCATATAGGGCGCTTCCGCGTGCGCCCGATCGAGGGAGCCGGCACCAGCGATGGAAGTCGTGCGTGGACTGCGATGTGACGTGCTGCCAATGGCAGCTCACACCGGATACGAGCGTTGCTTCAGGCGGGGAGCCGATCGGGCCGTCCGAGGTAATAGCCCTGGCCGTAAGGCACGCCGAGCCGCTTCAGCGTTGCGAGCTCTGCCGCAGTCTCGATGCCTTCCGCGACGATCGAGGCCGATGTGCCGCGTGCAAACGTGAGCAGTGCGGCGGCGAGGCTCTGCTCTCGCACGCGCGTATCGATGTTGCGCGTGATCGACTTGTCGAGCTTGATCAGGTCCGGCTCGAGCCGCAGCACGTGGCGCAGGCTCGCGAATCCCGCGCCGGCGTCGTCGATCGCGAGGTGCACGCCCATGCTGCGCAAGGCGCGTGCCCGTTCGGCAAGCGCGAGGTAATCGTCCACGCTGGAATGCTCGGTGATCTCGAGCACGATGCGGTTCGCCGCATGAAGCCCGCAGAGCTGCGCGATCTCCGGAGAGGCCGCGGCCTCCGGCGACACGTTGATCGCGAGGTAGGTGTCACCCGGCAGCTGCGGCAGCGCCGTCAGCGCCTTGCGTGCGACGGCGATTTCAAGATCGAGCCCGAGCTCGGCCCTGAGCGCGTCATCGAACCACTGGTCCGGCGGGCGCGACAACCCGTCGGTGAAGCGGGCCAGCGCCTCGAAGCCGACCACGTGCTCTCCTTCGAGCGCGAACACCGGCTGGAATGCGATGTCGAACGCTTCCCGCTCGATGATGCCGCCGATCCGCCGGCGCAGGTTCTCGTGCTCGTCGGCGACCAGCTGGTCCGCGGCGAGCTTGCTGTTGAACGCGGCTTCCACCGACGAGTGGTGCGCCGCATGGCTCAGCGCCGCGCCGATCAGCGTGTTGAGCAGCTCGAGCGTGCGCACGTCCTCGGTCTGGTACGCGTCGGTCCAGGGCGAGACGACTTTGAGGACGCCGATGGTCGTGTCGCCGTACGGCAGCGGCGCCACCAGCATCGAGCGCAGGCCGACGCGCCGGCAGGCT
>CBINBI010000081.1:0-14656 GCA_966248875.1 uncultured Rhodanobacteraceae bacterium | reverse complement strand
GCCGATTTTGCGATCGATATCTCGTTCGACATCGAGCTTCATTTATGTTGTATCGGAGTAGCGGTAGACAGCGGGAATGTGAGCATGCCCCTGCGCGTCGCATGCGCGCGAGGAACGGCGATGCGCCGTTGCCCTCGGTTCCGCCTCGCCGCCCTCAACGCGGATCGAAGTGCACCGCGAAACGCGCGCCGCCGAGTGCTTCGGAGCGTGTCACGCTGAGCTCCCCCTTGTACGCGCGCAGGATGTCCTGAACGATCGCGAGGCCGATACCGTGGCCCTGCACGCGTTCGTCGCCACGCACGCCGCGCTGCAGCAGGTGCTCGACATTGTCGTCCGGGATGCCGGGCCCGTCGTCTTCCACGACGAGGTTGAGTCCTGCGCGGCGGCCTGTTCCGCCGGGCACCGCGCGCGCGCTCAGCAGCACGCGCCGTGCGGCCCATTTGAAGGCGTTTTCGAGCAGGTTGCCGAGCAGCTCGAGCAGATCGCCCTGATCGCCGTGAAAACGCGCGGCGGTCTCGATGTCGAACTCGCAGAGCACGCCCTTGTTTGCATACACCTTTTCCAGGCTGCGCACGATCTCCTCGGCGTAAGGCTCGATCGGCAGCGGCGTCGCGAAGGTCTGATGGCCCGACGTCGCCGCGCGCGAAAGCTGGTAGGCGACGATCTCGTCCATGCGGCCGACCTGCTCGAGCACGGTCCAGCGCAGCTTCTCGCCTTCGCTGCCGGATTCGAGCTGGCTGCGCATGACGGCGAGCGGCGTCTTGAGGCTGTGCGCAAGGTCGGACAGCGTGTTGCGGTAGCGCTTCAGGCGGTCGCGCTCGGCGTCGATGAAGCTGTTGAGGCTGGTCGTGAGGCCCGCGAGCTCGACCGGGTACGCGCTGCCGAGGTGGTCCTGGCTGCCGCGCTCGACGCGCGCAAGGTCGGCGACGACCTTGCGCAGCGGCGCGAGGCTCCAGCGCAGCACGCCGACGAGGAGCAGCAGCAGCACGATGCCCGTGCCGCCGAGCCAGATCGCGAGGGTGCGGCGATACACCTCGATCTGCTCGCGCAGGCCGCCGACGTCCTCGGCGACATAGAACGTGAGGTGCAGCTTGTTCTTGCCGCCGATCAGCCAGTCGACGCCCTGCGCCAGCATGAAAAGCTCGCCGACGGGCGTCTGGATCGGCCCGGTGAAGCGCACGACGCCGCGCGGAAGCTCGTCGCCGAACGGAAGCTCGCGATCGACCGCCGACGGCGATCGCCACTGGTTGCCCTTGGTGTTGAGAATCTTGTCGCAGACGATGCCGGCGTAGAGGCCGCTCTGCGTCGGCCGGTCGAAGCGCGGATCGGGCCCGACCTCAGGCGGAATCAGCGATCCGCTGCGCGTGGTGTCGGATGCGGCGAGATAGGCGTAGATGTAGCCTTGCAGTCGATCGCGCAGCGCGCTTTCCGCGGCCTGGTAGAAGGCGCGGTCAAGCGCGAAGAACGCGAGACCGAGAAAGGCCGCGAGCACGCAGCTCGCGGCCGCCAGCGATCGGGCTTGGAGGGATAGCGGGCGCGCCACGCTCGCTATTGTCCATCAGCTGCCGCCGGATTCGCCGTTGTTCGTCGGGGGCTGCTGTCCCGATGATTCCTCCGCGGCCGACGTGTCGGTGCGCTCGAGCGCGAAGCGATAGCCGCGGCCGCGCACGGTTTCGATCGGCTTGATCGTGTTTTCCGGGTCGAGCTTCCTGCGCAGACGGCCGATGAAGACTTCGAGCACGTTCGAGTCGCGGTCGAAATCCTGCTGGTAGATATGCTCGGTGAGATCGGCCTTGGAAACCAGCTCGCCGGCGTGCAGCATGAGGTATTCGAGCACCTTGTATTCGTAGCTCGTGAGATCGACCGGCTGGCCGTTGACGCTGACGGTCTGCGCCGTCGTGTCGAGCGTGATCGGTCCGCATTCGAGCAGCGGCCGCGACCACCCGCTCGCGCGGCGCACCAGCGCATTGAGGCGCGCCAGCAGCTCTTCGACGTGGAACGGCTTCACCAGATAATCGTCGGCGCCGTTCTTGAGGCCGAGCACCTTGTCCTGCCAGCTCGAGCGCGCCGTCAGGATCAGGATCGGGCAGCGCTGGCCGGCCTCGCGCAGCTGCTTGACGAGATCCATTCCCGAGAGCTTGGGCAGGCCGAGATCGATGATGGCTACGTCGAACGGGACTTCCCGGCCGAGATAAAGCCCTTCCTCACCGTCGCCTGCCGCATCGACCGCAAAGCCGTCGCGCTTGAGGCGAGCCGCGAGTGTTTCGCGCAGCGGCGCTTCGTCTTCCACCAGCAGTACGCGCATCGTCGTCTCCTTGAAATCGTCAACCTCTGTTCCGGGCCGGATGCGGCCTGGCTCGGCCCGACACGAACGTGTTCGCCTTCGCTGCCGGCGCCGGCGCGCTACTGGTCGGCCTGCACCTGGACCACGCGCACCTGCCCGTCGGGTGTGAGCACCTTGATCCGATACACCTTGCGCTTGCCGATCGTCAGCGTCTGCACGGACAGCACCTTGCCGCTGGTTTCCTGCTGCACTTTCGCGACCGCTTCCTGCGCGCTCAGCTCACGCGACTGCGCGTCCGGCGCGGCGAAGGCCGCGGCGAGCACGAAGAGTGAAACCCGCAGCGGGTGAAGAAGTCGTGGTGCTGGCATGCTCGGCCCGTCAGGCTCAGGAACCCGGCTCCTTTCAGAGGCGCCGGAAACCGTTTGCAGTCTCGTCAGCGGGTTTTGAATTTCGGCTGAACTTGGCCGCCCTGCCGCCGAAGCGCTGGCGCAAGGACGCCGTGCCTGCGCAAAAAAAGAGGCCGCGCCCTTGCGGTGCGCGGCCTTCGAGGCGACCGAGCTTGCGCTCAGTTTACGGAGCTTCGAATCCGTCTGCGAAGATCGTGTCGTCGCCGGCATCGTCGCCGCAGCCCTGCAGCTTGATGTCGTCGATGTACCAGCCTTCGCGCGGGCTCGCATTGTTGGTGCCGATGCGGAAGCGGAACTGCGCGTCGTGGCCGGCGTAGGGCGAAACGTCGACGATCACGTGATCGTGCCCGGTCGCGAGCCCGCACCACGCTTCGTGGCCGGCGAGCGGATTGCCGCTGCCGCCGGAGATCGTGCCGTTGTAGCCGCCCTGCAGGAACTGGCCCGACGGGATCTGCGTGAACTCGCCGCCGTCCACCGCGACTTCGAGCACGCCGCCGTCGGCGCAGGTGCTGCCCGAGCCCTCGATCAGGACCCAGTGCTGGAACTGGAAGTTGAGGCCTCCCAGCGCGGGTGGCAGCGCGATCACCGGCGAGGTGAGGCGCTGATCGCTGATCGACGAGGAATCGCTCGCCTTCCACGAGAACGGCGGCGAGCTGGGCCGGCTGCCCGAGATCGACCAGGTATCGGAACCGGCCGCGGCGTCGTGCGTCCACAGGTCGTCGCCCGAGGGCACGTCATCCTCGAACAGCACCTGCGTCGTCGTGCCGGTGCTGCACTCGCCGAGCGCTGGTGCGGTGCGGAACGAATAGATCGCGCTCGTGTTCGCGCCGCAGCTGTTGTTCGCGGTCACGCGCCACCAGTACTCGGTGTCGAGTCCGAGCTCGCTGCTCGGCTGGAAGCTCGTGCCGTCGACGGTCTGGGAGATCACGATGTTCGAGAAGCCGGCGTCGGTCGCCAGCTCGAACAGATACGACGAGGCCTGCTCCGACGGTTCCCACGTGAACACGGGCTGCAGCGGCACGCTGTTGGCGCCGTCGATCGGCGAGTCGAGCACCGGTGTCGCCGCGGGCTCGGTGAAGTACGTGAGCCCGAAGTCGATCGCCTTCGTGATCGAGCCCGAAGTGCCGGTGACGGTGACGGTGTAGTCGCCGGGTGCCACGGACGCATCGCTGGTGACGCTGAGATCGGCCGTGCCGGGCGGCGTCACGATCGGCGGCGTGACGGTGGCGGTTGTGCCGGACGGATTGCCGCTCGCGACGAGATTGACGTCGGTGTCGTAACCCTGGATCTGGCCGATCGTCAGCGGCGCGTCGAAAGGCGTGCCCGCGCAGATTTCCGCACCCGTCGAGTTCGACGACAGCGTGAACGAGGGCGCCTGCGAGCAGTTGCTGCAGACCAGGCCGAAGTCCTGGTCCGTGGCGTCGCCGGAGTTCGGCACGCCGTCGCCCGCGATGTTGGTCGCGGTGATGGTGATCACGAGATCGCCGGTCGTGCCCGCCGGCAGGAACACGGCCTCGTAGTTGTTCTTCGTGTCCGGGCTGCCGCCGGTGACGCTGAAATTGTGGTCGAAGCGGTTGCCGAGATACGTCTGCCCGCCGGCTTCCACAGTGAGGTCGAGGTTGTTGACCTGCGGACTGGTGCCGAGCTGGCCTGGCGCATCCGTCCAGGCGAGCGCGATGCGCACCGGCTTCGAGGGATCGACGACACCCCATGTGTACGTGCGCGTCTCGCCGCTGTTGTCGAACGTTTCGCTCTGATCCAGCAGCACCTTCGGCGTCTCGTCGAACATGAGGCTCATGTTCGGCATGCCGTAGCCTTGGTTGTTGCTGGGCAGGTTGTCGTTCGCGCTCGCGCCCGTGAGGTACGTCGGGTGAGCCATCAGCCAGGCCTTCATCAAGGCGGGGCTCGGCGCGCGGTTGCCGCCGATCTCGTCGACCGTGCCAGCCGCGCTGCCCGCGCCGCCGTGCTCGATCCACCAGTAGGCAAGCGAGGCGATGCCGGACGTCGCCGGCGTCGAATGGCTGGTGCCGGACGAGGACGCGAACTCGGTCTGCGCCGGGTTCTGCGGGTAGTACTTGATGCAGACGCCGCTGCCGTTGTAGCCGGTGTAGATGCTCGCTCCGGACAGGATGTGCGTGCCCGGGCCGATGACTTCCGGCTTGGCGCGCTGGCCCGGAGCGGGGCCGCGTCCCGAGAAGAAGATCACCGACATCGGATCGTCGGCAGCGGTCGCACCGTCGCTGCTGCAGTTGTCGCCGCTGGCATTGAACGGGCGCAGGTTCTCCGAGGCGCCCACCGTGATCACGTTCTTCGCGGCGCCGGGCGAGGACACCGTTGCGGCACCCGGGCCCGCGTTCGCGGCCGCGAACACGTAGATCATTTCCTGATTGTCCGGCGACGTGAGGTCCGCGTCACGCACGCCGACGTCGTAGTTCTGGTCGCCCTCGTCGTACGTCGATGGCGGGAACACGAGGCCCCACGAGTTGCTGGAGATGCGTGCGCCGTGCTGCCAGTTCGAGCGGATCACGCCCTGGTCGTTGCCGCCGCAGCCGCCGACGTCGTAGCCCGGCACGAAGATCGCGGTCGAGCCGACGCGCCCGAACGGATTGATGCCGAGGCCGAGGTGCTGGCCTTCTTCGTCGGTGTACGGATAGCCCGAACGCTGGTCGTAGCCGACGATGATGCCGGCGTTGAGCGAGCCGTGGCCGTCGATCGCGCCGACCGACGTGTCGGGCAGCGTCGAGCAGTTGTTGAAATACACGACGCGGGCGGGCTGGCCGATGTCGCCTTCGACGTGCAGCATTTCGTCGGCGGTGTTCAGCACGGTCACGCCGGTGCCGCCTTCGTCGATGGTGGAGTCGGTCAGGTCGACGATGGGATAGTCGTCCGGGTTCCGGCTGAAGCCGCGATCGATGAGCCACTGCAGGTAGCTCGGCGAGGCGATGCCGGGCGCGAGGTCGCCGATGTAGATGAGATCCTGCTTCTCGTCCATGAGTTTGCGCGGGATCTTTTCTCCGACGAAGGTGACGTCCGGGCGCTCGGCGATCGCAACGACGTCGGCAAGGCGGACGCGCAGCGTGAGATTCTCGAATTTCAGCACCGGTCCCCACCGGTAGTTGACGACGCCGGGGCCTACCGGGCCCTGCTGCTGCGTCGGCACCAGGCCGAGATTCTCGACGAATTGCTTGGTCGCGCCGACACCGTCGTGCGAATAGACCTGCACGACGACGTCGACCTCGTCGTCCGCCATCGGGTTGGCGCGCAGGCGATCGCCAAGCCGCGGGTCGACCTTGAGAAAACCGTGGAACGGCGCCGCGTACTGCATCCACGGCGCCGTGGCGCGCAGATCCGATAGCGCGGTCAGCGCGGCGCCGTCGGCCCAGACGATGTAGCCGTTGCTGGCGACGTAGTGCACCGGCTGGATGCCGCGCGCGACGAGCGCGTCGAGCCATTCCTGCTTGATCGGTCCGACGAACTGCACGAGCTGGAGCCCCGGGCCCGCCGCCGCGAGCGAAAACGGCGCCGGCGCCCTCAGCGTGTCGCGCTGCGTATCGAAGGGATGGGCGGTGAATTCGAGCGTGTCGACGCCGCTGTCCGCCAGCGTCCGCGACGAGGCATTGCGCGCGAGGCGCAGCGCGGCGTCATCGAGCCGGTACAGCCCGAAGCTGCCGTAATCCTCGAGCAGCTGGGCGCCTGCCTGATTCCGCGCGAGCACGCCCTTGGGCACCAGCGCTTTCGTGACGCCGCCGGGCGACGAGGCGCCGGCCAGCAGATCGTAGGAAGGCGCCAGCACGCCGCCGGCGCCGACGAGGGCAGCCAGCACGGCTGTCGTAATCGGTTTACGCATGATTCCCCACCACGTGAGCAACGAAAAAATCGCGACACGCGGCGGCGCACCGGCAGTCCTTTGCCCGATGCACACCGAGAGCCGCACCGGAACCCGGCGCGCCCGTGGCACGCCGGCAATCAGCCGGGGTCATGATCTCAGGAACGGCCGGCCGAATCGTGGAATTTAACGCGTCGGAGGGCGATCGCGTATCCATCCCCGGGTGGAGTGTCGCAACGGATGGGCTTTTCAGAATATTTCCGCAACGCAACATCGCAGGCTGCCGCCGGCTTTCTCGATCTCGTCGAGCGCGACACCAGCGAGCGCGAATCCGTTGCGTTCGATCAGGTTTCGCTGCGAGCCGTCCAGTGCCGCAGCGCCGCGTGCGCTCATCCAGACGCGATTCGAAGCGAGCGTGATGGCATTGCCCGAGAAGGCGTTTTTCTGCTCGCGATCGAGCCATACGACGCGATCTTCGAATACCCGCGCGATCGCCTCCGGCACCGCGGAGTCGCGGAATCCGTCCGGCGCGATCAGCGCCATGCGTCCCGCGAGCAGCGCCAGCACCACGTTCGTGTGATATTCGCCTTCGGCCAGCTCGAAGCAGAACGTGAGGCGCAGGCCGAAGGCCTCGTGCATCGCCTGCGCGCCGGCGAGGTCGCAACGTTCGGAGAGGCCGCAATAGCCGATGCCGCGCGCGCGATCGATGACCAGCGCGCCGGTGAGCTCGGCGACGAACGTCTCGCGCGACAAATCGACGATGCGGTAGCCCAGCACGTCGCGGAAGAACGTGCGCACGTCGTCGCGCTCGGCTTCGCGGCGACGCACCGCGTGGCGCATGCGCCCGACGATGAGCCGGCCCGGCGCCGTCGCGAAGACGTTGTTCGGGAACATGCCGTCCGGGCAGTCCGCGCGGCCCGGAAACGTCACGACGGGCACGTCCTCGCCCAGCCGGCGCGCAAGCTCCGCGTGTTGCGCGAGCGCGCGGGCGGGGTCGATCGCCTGCGCGAGATCCATGTAACGGTTGTCGCGCGCGGATTCCTCGGCCAGCGTCGTGGCGGCCGGCGTCACCAGGAACGCCGCGCGCGCGGTCGGTGCGGCGCGCACCGGATAGCGCTCGGGCGAATACTCGGCAAGGAATCGGGCGGCGTCGGTGATGATCATGATTTCCGCGAACGGCGTGCTGGGTGGATGCGCGCGCGCCGGTTTCGTCCTGCCGGCTCAGCGGGTTTTTAGTCGTGCGTCGTAGCGGAAGCAGGTCACGAGATGATCGTTGACCATGCCGGTCGCCTGCATGAACGCGTAGCAGATCGTTGAGCCGACGAAGCGGAAGCCGCGCTTCGCGAGCGCCTTGCTCATGCGGTCCGAGGTCTCCGTCTTCGCCGGCACTTCGCTGCCCTTGCGCCAGGCATTCTTCACCGGCTTGCCGCCGACGAACGACCAGAGAAACGCATCGAGACTGCCGTGCTCGGCGATGACGTCGAGCACCGCCCGCGCGTTGTCACGCACCGCGGTGATCTTCATCCGGTTGCGGATCAGGCCCGGGTCGCCAAGCAGAATTTCGATGCGGCGATCGCTGAGGCGCGCACAGCGCTCGATGTCGAAATCATGAAAGGCGCGCCGGTAGTTGTCACGCTTGTCCAGCACCGTGCGCCACGAGAGCCCGGCCTGCGCGCCTTCCAGGCAGAGGAACTCGAACAGCGCGCGGTCGTCGTGCAGCGGCACGCCCCATTCGGTGTCGTGATAGCGGCGCATGTTGTCGGTGGATGCAGCGGCCCAGCTGCATCGCGGTCGTCGGTCTTCGCGCATCGGTCCGGCTCCGGAGGTGTTGCGTATGATACGGGGCTTCGCGCAAACCGCCGCGCGTCGCTCGCCGGAATCCTTCGTGGCCGTCCGATCCTCTCCTCGCCATGCCGCGCTCATCGCGCTCGCGGTGCTCACGCTGATCTGGAGCTACAACTGGATCATCATGAAGCAGGCGCTGCACTACTCGGGGCCGTTCACGTTTTCGGCGCTGCGCTACACGTTCGGCACGCTGGTGCTGTTTCTCGTGCTGCTGGCGCGCCGCGAACCGCTGCGCCCGCCGCCGCTCGGCCAGACCGCGCTCATCGGCATCGCGCAGACGGCCGGTTTCCAGGCGCTGGTGCAGTGGGCGCTGGTCGACGGCGGCGCGGGCAAGACCGCGCTCTATGCGTACACGATGCCGTTCTGGGTCGTGCTGCTGGCGTGGCTCGTGCTCGCCGAGCGGCCGGGCGCGCGTCACTGGCTTGGGCTGGCGTTCGCCGCGCTGGGGCTCGTGCTCGTGATCGCGCCGTGGCAAGGCCACGGTGACGCGCGGAGCACGCTGCTCGCGATCGGCGGCGGCGTCTGCTGGGCGGTCGGCGTCGTGCTGTCGAAGCGGCTGTTCCAGCGCTGCCGCGTCGGCGCGCTGTCGCTCACGGCCTGGCAGATGCTGTTCGGCACCGTGTTCCTGGTCACGCTCGCGCTCGCCGTCCGCGAGCGGGCCATCGACTGGTCACCGTGGTTCGTCGGCGCGCTCGCCTACAACGCGGTGCTGTCGTCGGGCCTCGCCTGGCTGATGTGGACCTATGTCGTCGAGCGGCTGCCGGCCAATATCGCGGGCCTGTCGAGTCTGGTCATCCCGATCGCCGGCATCGGCTTCGCGTGGCTGCTGCTGGGCGAGCGGCCATCACCGGTCGAGTGCGCCGGGATCGCGCTGATCGGTGCGGCGCTCACGATCGTCAACCTGCGCCGACCGCAGCGCGAGGCAGCTACATGAAGAGCCCGCGCGCCATGATCACCGCAGCCAGCGGGATCAGCGCGACGATGCCCATCTCGAGGCCGACCAGCATGCGCATGCGCCGCCATTCCGCGTCGGGCACGCGCCACGCCGCATCGGCACGGCGCGCCTTGCGCCAGCGCAGGAACGCCATCGTCGGCACGATCGAGATCAGCGCCGCCAGCACGAAGAGGCCGATCTTGAGATGGAACGCGGGATTGTGCAGGTAGAACGCCGATCCCTTGATGCCGAAGAACACGCGCAAGGCGCCGGTGACGAGCACGGCGCCTGCGTGGATGCCGAAGCCGCGATCGGCGCGCGCCAGCGTCTCCAGGTCCAGGTTCGCCGCGCCCTGCCGGAGCAGCAGCAGCTCGCGCGTCAACGACGCGAAGAAACCGAAGATCGCCATGAAGTGAAGGTACGCGAGAATCGCATCGAGCCACATCGTCGGGCCTCCTCCGCCATCACCACGGCAGCGCGTCGAGATCGACGTTGCCGCCGGAAAGAATCACGCCGACGCGCCGGCCGGCGAAGTGCTCATGATGCCTCAGCACTGCCGCGAGCGCGATCGCGCTCGACGGCTCGACGACGAGTTTCATTTGCTCGAAGACGAGGCGCATGGCGGCGATCGTGTCGCTGTCGGCGACCGTCAGCACGGTCACGTCGTACTTCCGGAGCAGATCGAAATTGATCTCGCCGATCAGGCCGCGCAGGCCGTCGCAGATCGTGTGCGGCACGAGCTCCTGCACGCGCTCGCCGCGACGCAGGGATTCGAACGCGTCGGCCGCACCTTCGGGCTCGGCGCCGAACACGCGGGCGCCGGGCGCGAGCTCCCGCGCGACGATCGCGCTGCCGCCGACGAGCCCGCCGCCGCCGAGCGGCGTGACCAGCGCGTCGAGATGGCCCGCCTCGCGCACCAGCTCGAGCGCAGCCGTGCCCTGCCCCGCGATCACGGCTGGCGTCGTGAACGGATGGATCAGCGTGCCGCCGGTTTCCGCGACGAGACGCGCCGCCGCCGCTTCGCGCGCCGCCATCGTCGGTGCGCAACTGTGCAGCACCGCGCCGTATGCCTCGATCGCGGCGAGCTTGGTCCTGACCGCCCCTTCCGGGACCACGACGTGCGCGGGAACGCCGCGCGTCTTCGCCGCGAGCGCGACTGCGGCGCCGTGATTGCCGGACGAATGCGTGACGACGCCGTGCCGCGCGACATCGTCCGGCAGCGACCACACCGCATTGCACGCGCCGCGGAACTTGAATGCGCCGACGCGCTGCAGGTTCTCGCACTTGAACAGCAGCTCGGCGCCGGCGAGGTTGTCCATCGAACGCGACGTGCGCACCGGCGTCCTCTGCGCGAACGGCGCGATGCGCGCGGCCGCGGCCTCGACCGCGGCGAAATCCGGAAGCTCGACGGATGTCATGGCGGATGTGTTCCAGGGCGCCGCACGATACACGTGCCGGCGTCGCGCATGCTAGCCTGCTGCAAGTCATTCCTCCGCGCCCCTGCGATGAACGCGACCGCCGGCGCCAAGCCGACCGTATTCCTGCGCGACTACCGTCCGCCTGCGTGGCGCGTCACCGACATCGCGCTCGAGCTCGACCTCGATCCCGCGGAGACGATGATCGCCGCGCGGCTTCGTATCGAACCGGACGCGAGCCAGCCGCTCTCGCCTCTTCGCCTGGACGGGGAAGGCCTCGAGCTGCTCGAGCTGCGCATCGATGGCGCCGCCGTCGGCGCGGACCGGTACGAGCTGGACGCGCGCGGCCTGACGATCCACGGCCTCGACGCGGCAGCCGTGATCGAGACGCGCGCGCGCATCGTGCCCGAGCGCAACATGGCGCTGCAGGGGCTTTATCTCAGCGGCACGCGCGAGAGCGGCTTTCTGCTCACGCAGTGCGAGGCCGAGGGCTTCCGCCGCATCACCTGGTTCCCTGACCGGCCGGACGTGCTCGCGCGCTACACGGTCACGCTGCGCGCGGACAAGGCGCGCTTTCCCCTGCTGCTCGCGAACGGCAATGCCGACGGCGCCGGCGAGCTTCCCGGTGGGCGGCACTTCGCGCGCTTCGTCGATCCGCATCCGAAGCCGAGCTACCTGTTCGCGCTGGTCGCCGGGCGGCTCGACTGCATCGAGGACGAGTTCGTCACCGCCGAAGGACGCCGGGTGCGCCTCTTCATCCACGCCGAGCCTGGCCTCGCCGGGCGCTGCGCCTGGGCGATGCAATGTCTCAAGCTGGCGATGCGCTGGGACGAGGAGCGGTTCGGGCGCTGCTACGACCTCGACGTGTTCCACATCGTCGCCACGCGCGATTTCACCATGGGCGCGATGGAGAACAAGGGTCTCAACATCTTCAACGCGAAGTATCTCGTCGCCGATCCCGAGCATGCGACCGACGATGACTACCGCCACGTGCTCGCTGTCGTCGGCCACGAATATTTCCACAACTGGAGCGGCAACCGCGTCACCTGCCGCGACTGGTTCCAGCTGTCGCTGAAGGAAGGGCTGACGGTCTATCGCGAGCAGGAGTTCGTATCCGATCTCGCGTCGCGCACGCTGCGCCGCATCGAGGACGTAAGGACGCTCTGGCGCGCGCAGTTCAGCGAGGATGCGGGCCCGCTCGCGCACCCCGTGCGGCCGGACCGCTACAGCGAGATCAACAATTTCTACACCGCGACGGTCTACGACAAGGGCGCGGAGATCGTGCGCATGCTTGCCGTGCTGCTCGGCCGCGACGGCTTCCGGCGCGGGCTTGATCTCTATTTTTCTCGCCACGACGGCAACGCCGTCACGATCGAGGATTTCCTCGCGGCGCTGGGCGACGCGAACGGCTGCGATCTCTCGGCGTGGCTGCGCTGGTACGAGCAGGCCGGCACGCCGCTCGTCACGGTGCGCGGGCGCTACGACGCGCGTGGACGCCGGTACGAGATCACGCTGGCGCAGCGCACGCCGCCGACACCGAACCAGCCGCGCAAGCACGCGCTGCCGATTCCGGTCGCCGTGCAGCTGTTCGGTGCCGACGGCAAGCCGCTCCGCGTGCGCCTCGACGGCGAGGCGACGGCATCGGACAGCGAGCGCGTGCTGACGCTGAGCGGCGACGAGGCGACATTCCGCTTCGTCGACGTCGGCGAGGCACCGGTCGTTTCCCTGCTGCGCGGCTATTCGGCGCCGGTGCGGCTGGAACAGAGCGACGATGACTCCACGCTGGCCCACCTCGCGCGCCACGACACCGACGGTTTCAACCGCTGGTTCGCGGCCGACACACTGGCGCGGCGGCTGT
Source organism: uncultured Rhodanobacteraceae bacterium (assembly GCA_966248875.1). Taxonomy (GTDB): domain Bacteria; phylum Pseudomonadota; class Gammaproteobacteria; order Xanthomonadales; family Rhodanobacteraceae; genus Dokdonella_A. The sequence continues at coordinate 2,087 of CBINBI010000081.1, read as the reverse complement.
TCGCCCGGACATTGTCCGCCGGCGAGCCGGATGCCGCGCTGCTGCGGCTCTGGACCGGCGCGGTCCACGCGGTGCTCGAGGAACGTTCGGCCGATCCCGCGCTCGTTGCCGAAATCCTGACGGTCGCCGACGCAGCTTCGTTGACCGCCGGGCTCGCCCATATCGATCCCGAAGCAGTTCACCAAGCCCGCGCGAAGGTCGAAAACGCGCTCGCGGTCGCGCTCGCGCCGGCGCTGCTCCGACGCTACACGCAGCTCGACGCAGGCGAGGGCGACGTCACGCCGCCTGCCCAGGCACGGCGGCGCCTGCGCAACGCCTGCCTCGCCGCGCTCTGCCGCGCCGACGCGGCGCATCTCGATCTTGCGCGTACGCAGTTCGCCGCCGCGCGCAACCTGACCGATCGCCTCGCCGCGCTGGGCGTGCTGGTCAGCGCCGGCGCGAGCGATGCGAAGGCGGCGCTCGACGCCTTCGCCGAACGCCACGCCGGCGACGCGATGGTGATGGACAAATGGTTCACCGTGCAGGCGACGCACGCCGAGCCCGACACGCTCGCCCGCGTCGAAGCGCTTACCACGCATCCCGCGTTCCGCTGGACCACGCCGAATGCGGTGTACGCGCTGCTGCTCGCGTTCGCACAGCGCAATCCGCGTGTGTTCCATCGCCCGGATGGCGCGGCGTATCGCTTCGTCGCCGACGCCGTCGCGCGGCTCGACGCGATCAATCCGCAGGTCGCCGCCCGCCTCGTCACGGCCTTCGGCGCCTGGCGCAGCTACGAGCCGGTCCGCCGCGCGCTGATGCGGCGTGAGCTGGAGCGCCTGGCAGCGCGTCGGGAGAATTCGCCGGATCTTGCCGATTTGCTGGGGCGGGCGTTGGGAGGCGAGTGAGGCGGTCGACGAATCCTTCTCCCTATTCCCTATTCCCTATTCCCTATTCCCTATTCCCTATTCCCCTAATTCCCCATTCCCTCATCTCGCTTAGCCCGTCGCTGCATCACCGCACCGTTGTCCGCCCCATCGCAGTTCCTCGTAACTACTGAGACCAACGAGGAATTCGCTCATGATCCTGCGATCCGCTGCGCTGGCCGCGCTTCTGCTTTGCCTGGCCCGGTCGGGCATGGCCACCGAGGAACAGGCGTTCGCCGTCAGCGCGGGCGGCGTTCACACCTGCGCGGTGATGCAGGACACACGCGTGGCCTGTTGGGGCGAGAACGGTTTCGGCCAGCTCGGCGACGGCACCACCAATGACCGTACGACACCGATGCTCGTGCCGGGGCTGAGCGGTGTCATTGCACTCGCCACCGGTGATGGTCACACCTGTGCGCTCAAGCAGAACGGCAGCGTGGCTTGCTGGGGTTATAACGGGTTCGGTCAGCTCGGCGATGGCACGACGTTTTACCACTCGACACCTGCGCTCGTGCCGGGCCTGATCGGCGTCGCCTCCATCAGCGCTGGCGCGAGTCACACCTGCGCGCTGAAGCAGGATGGCACTATGGCGTGCTGGGGTCGTAACTATTATGGCCAGCTCGGGGACGGCACCACGGATAAACGTATGATACCCACGCTCGTGGCGGGACTGACCGATGTCGCCGCAATCAGCGCGGGTGACGATCACACCTGCGCGCTGAAGCAGAACGGCACCATGGCCTGCTGGGGTTATAACGAGTACGGCCAGCTTGGCGACGGCACCACGAACGACCGATGGACACCTGTGCCGGTACTGGATCTGACCGGCGCCGTCGCCCTCAGTGCGGGTGAGCATCACACCTGCGCGCTGAAGCAGGACGGCAGTGCGGCCTGCTGGGGCCGCAACTACGAGGGTCAGCTCGGCGACGGCACCACCAACAACCGTTCGATACCCATGCCCGTATCAGACCTGACCGGCGCCGTCGCCCTCAGTGCGGGTGGGCTTCACACCTGCGCGCGGAGGCAGAACGGCACCCTGGCGTGCTGGGGCTACAACGGATATGGCCAGCTCGGCGACGGCAGCACAACCGCACGTTCGACACCCGTGCTCGTGTCGGGACTGACCGGAGTCGTGGCCGTTGGCGCGGGTGGTTATCACACCTGCGCAGTGAGGCAGGATGGCAG
>CBINBI010000080.1:0-14912 GCA_966248875.1 uncultured Rhodanobacteraceae bacterium | reverse complement strand
ATCATCGGCGCCAACATCCTCAACATCGCGCGCCAGGATTACGACCCGCAGGGCGCCTCGGTGACCATCCTGATCTCCGAGCACCCGATCGTCGAGAAGCTCGGCCGCGACATGATCTCCGACGCCGTGGTCGCGCACATGGACAAGAGCCACATCACGGTGCACACGTACCCGGAGACGCATCCGCACAACGGCATCGCGACCTTCCGCGCCGACATCGACGTCGCGACCTGCGGAGTCATCTCGCCGCTGAAGGCATTGAACTATCTGATCGACAGCTTCGAGTCGGACATCGTGATCATGGACTATCGGGTGCGCGGCTTCACCCGCGACGTGAAGGGGCGCAAGCACTACATCGATCACCGCATCAACTCGATCCAGGAATATCTCGCCAAGCACATCCAGCAGAAGTACGAGATGTTCGACGTCAACGTGTACCAGGAGAACATCTTCCACACGAAGATGCACGTGAAGGACTTCGACCTCGACACGTATCTGTTCGACGCGCAGGCGGCGGATCTTTCGTTCAAGGACCGCAAGCGGATCGAGAACCTCGTCCGGCGCGAGATCGAGGAACTGTTCCACGGGCGGAACCTGAGCTGATTCCGGCGTCTTCCGCCGAGTGAGATCCGGGCCCTTCACCTCTCCCGCCTAGCGCCAGAGTTCGCCGCACGCAGCGCGGCGGGTGAGGGGAGTCGCAAGAGCGCTTACACCGCCCTCTCACGCAAGCAGGAGAGGGAGAAGCGAACGGCGCAAATCAGACCCGGTACGCCACCGCCTTCATGACGTTGCTCGCGAAACGCATCAGCGAAGGCACCGGAGCGGGCAGTGAAGCCGCGCCCGCGGCGAGCGCTCGGTCGGCGTGCCGCGCCTCGTCGTCTTTCATCACGCGCACGATCGCGCGGCTCTTCGCGTCGGCTTCGGGCAGTCGCTCGAGATGCTCGCCGAGGTGCGCCTCGACCTGCCGTTCCGTCTCGACGACGAAGCCGAGGCTCAGCCGATCGCCGACGAGGCCCGCCGCGGCACCGATCGCGTAGGCGCCCGCGTACCACAGCGGATTCAGGAGGCTCGGCCGGCTGTCCAGCTCGCGCAGCCGCTCGGAGCACCAGGCGAGGTGATCGGTTTCCTCGGACGCCGCTTCGAGCATGCGCTCGCGCTGCGCCTCGTCGTGCGCCGTCGCGGCCTGACCGAAGTACAGCGCCTGCGCGCAAACCTCGCCGACGTGGTTCACGCGCATCAGCCCGGCGGCGTGACGGCGCGCGTCGGCGTCGAGCGGCGCATCGGGCACGTTCTCGGCGGGCGAAGGTCGCGCGGCGACCGGCGCGGTGTCGAAGATCGTGCCGAGCGCGCGCTCGATCTCGACGAGCACCCGATCCAGCGGAGAGAGCGAACGGACCGTCATGGCTCGCCATTGTCCAGCTGTCGGGCCAGCAACGCGAGCGGGTGCAGCACCGGGACGGGCGCGGCGCGCCGTCGCAGGCCGTCGCCAAGATGCATGCGGCAGCCGATGTTCGTGGTCAGCAGCAGATCGGGCCGCAGCGCTTGGGCCAGATCGAGCTTTTCCGCCCGCAACCGGTCGGCGATTGCCGGATGCTCGATGAAATAGGTGCCGGCGGCGCCGCAGCAGCGCGGCTGTTCAGGAATTTCCAGCAGCGTCAGGCCCGGAATGCGCGCGAGCAGCGACCGGATCGACGCGATTTCGCCGACGACGTTGACCTGCGTGCAGGGGAGATGCAGCGCCACGCGAGCGCAAAGCGTGCGGAAGCGGAGCGTCGCGAGGCGCGCGTCGTGCGCGAGGAACGCATGGATGTCCGCAACACGCGGGCCCTCCGCGCCGGACACATGATCGTGAAGGTCGCCGAAGCAGCCGCTGGCGCTGACCAGCACGATGTCGCCGCCGGCCTCCCCGATGGCTTCGCGCGCGGCGCGGCTGTACCGCTCGGCTGCCGCCGCGTCGCCCGCGTGACGGGCGAGGGCGCCGCAGCAGGGCGTGCCTTCGGGGATGCGGACCTCATAGCCCAGCGCTTCGAGCAGCATGCGCGCCACGGCGTGCGTGTCGCGGTCATAGACGCTCGCGACGCAGCCGCGGAACAGCGTGACGCGACCGCGCGATTCAGGCTTCGGCGCGGGACGGAACGACGGGACGGCGGGAGCCTCGGGCACGCGTTCGACGAGCGCGCGCCAGGACGAACTTCCCGGCAGCCAGCGCGCCAGCGGATGGAGCCAGCGGGGCGCCCGGACCGCCGCACCGAGCCGAGCCAGCCGCACCAGGCGATCCGGATTCCGCAGCAGGCTCTGAACGAGGCGGCGGGATCGGCGCGCTTCGAGCGTGGCGCGCGTCAGCGTGATCAGCTCGCCGTAGCGGACTCCGGACGGACACACCTTCTGGCACGAGAGGCAATCCAGACACTGGTCGAGATGCGTCAGCGCCGCCGCGCCCGGCGCGATGCGCCCCGACGCCAGCGAGCGCGCCAGCGCGATGCGCCCGCGCGGCGACTCGGCTTCGTCCAGGCTGATGCGATACGTCGGGCAGTGCGGCAGGCAGAGGCCGCACATGACGCACTGGTCGGCCAGCGCAGCGATCCGCGCATCCGTGGCCGTCTCACCCGGGGAGGAAAGGCCCTGCGCGCCGCCGCGCGCATCGGGCAGGGAATGGCTCCGGAACGCGGTTTCCTGAAGGTCGGCGGGCATGCCCCGATGCTAGCATTGGCGCGGGCCGGAGCCGTCCGCGGGTTGCCAGTCGCAGCCGCATCCGTTATCCTCCCGCGCCTTTCTTTACCGCCAGCCCGCTCCGGGCCGGCGCCGCGGAGTTTCCGGATATGAAAACGATCAGCGCCAAAGCCGATGGCGTCAAGCGCGATTGGTACGTCGTCGACGCGACGAACAAGACGCTCGGCCGCCTGTGCAGCGAGCTCGCGCACCGCCTGCGCGGCAAGCACAAGCCGGTCTTCACCCCGCACGTCGATACCGGCGATTACCTCGTCGTGATCAATGCCGAGAAGGTTGCGGTGACCGGCAACAAGCTGGAGGCGAAGAACTATCATCGCTTCACCGGCCACGTCGGCAACCTGAAGACGACCTCGCTCAAGGACATGCTGGCCCGCCATCCCGAGCGCGTCATCGAGATCGGCGTCAAGGGCATGCTGCCGAAGACGCCGCTCGGCCGCGCGATGTTCAGGAAACTCAAGGTCTACGCCGGCGCCGAGCATCCGCACGCCGCCCAGCAGCCGCAGGCACTGGATTTTTGACGAGCCGTTCGCACGAGCCCGCGCTTGATGCGGGACCCGACCACAGCATCAGATAAGCAGACAGCAGACACATGGCGACACAGCAGAATTACGGCACCGGCCGTCGCAAGTCCTCCGCGGCCCGCGTGTTCCTGCGCAAGGGCTCGGGCAACATCGTGGTCAACGGCAAGCCGCTGGACCAGTTCTTCGGCCGCGAGACCTCGCGCATGATCGTGCGCCAGCCGCTCGAGCTCACGCAGAATACGGACAAGTTCGACGTGCTCGTCACGGTCGAGGGCGGCGGCATGACCGGCCAGGCCGGCGCGATCCGCCTCGGCATCGCCCGCGCGCTCGTCGACTACGACGAGACGCTGAAGTCGCCGCTGCGCAAGGCCGGCTTCATGACGCGCGACGCGCGCGAGGTCGAGCGCAAGAAGGTCGGCCTGCACAAGGCCCGTCGCGCGACGCAGTACTCGAAGCGCTGACGCGCTCGAACCCCCGAAGCTCCGGTCCGGCCGGAGCTTCCGAGAAGGCTCACTGGGGGATCGTCTAATGGTAGGACAACGGACTCTGACTCCGTTTATCTAGGTTCGAATCCTAGTCCCCCAGCCACACACGAAGGGCTTGGCAGCGATGCCAAGCCCTTATCTTTTCGGTCAGGCCGAAATGCGGTGGCCTCGTCGAGGAAGAACTGATGAGGCTCGAAAAGCGCAAACGGTCCACCTTTTCCACACCTGAATCTAGGGCCGCTTCAAAACAAGCCTCCGGCGGTCCGATCAAAAACAATGTGTCGAGAAGGCCTGGCGTCGCTCGCCCGCCAGGCCCGATTCATGTGCGCCTATTCCTCGAACCCCGCGCCAAAAATCGTATCGCCATCCACCATCCGCGTCAGCGTGATGTCGAACGAATCCACCGGTTGCGTCTCGTCGACGGTCCAGCGTCTTTCGCCGAGCATCCAGACGCGGTTCTGCGCGTCGATGAAGAGACGTTTGACGCTGCCCTGCGGCAGCTGGTCGGGTGCGGCGGTGTAGTCGAGGATTCGTGCGGAGCGCCAGGCGGTTCCGCTCGCATTCGCCTCCCATGCTGCCTGGAGCGGCGGCGTGTCGGGGGCGAGATTGATCTCCGTGCCGACGACGATGTCGCCGCCGGAAGCGGGACGCACCGCGACGGCGCGCGGTATCGCACGCGGGATGCCGTCCGGGTTGCCGATGCACACGTCGCCTCCGCAGAACGTGGGCAGCGGTGTTCCGTCAGGCGCCAGCTCTGCGAGCAGCACGCGCGTGTCGGTGGTCGGGTCGTAGGCGACGTTGCCGGCGAGCAGCAGGTTGCCGTCCGGCAGCGTGTTGAGCGCAGTGACATAGGAAGGGTTGCCGTCGTCCTGGACGATCACGAGCCCGTCGTCGCCGAAGGTCGGGTCGGGCAGGCCGGTATGCCCGTCGAGCGCGAGGACGAAAGCGCGATCGTCGAACATCGCGAAGACGTCCTCGGAGAACGGCGTCACCTGGATGCCGCCCGCGATGAAGATGCGGTTGCCGAGCGACGAGTCCGACGAGGTGAGCAGGACGGGTGTGCCGTCGGTCGGAATCTCCCAGCCGTCCTCGACGAGGTCGATGCCGACACGGCTCATCCCGCCGGTGCCGAAGTCATCCACCGGCGCACCGCCGCTGCCGTCGAGCGCGAGGACGCAGATGTCGAGATTGCCCAGGATGCTGGTCGTGCCCGCGATCTTGCATCCGCCGACGACGATCACCTGGCCGGCCTCGTTCACCGCGATGCCGACCGCCTGCGTGTATTCGGCGTCGCCGACCGGGTACACGACGGTGCCGCCGTCGCCGAAATTCGCGCAGGGCGTGCCATCGGCGCTCGCGCAGGACACGCCGACGTCGTGCTGGTCGGGCGCGCTCGCGCGTTTGACCGGCCCGGCGAAATAGAACGTATCGCTGTCGGGCGCCTTGGTGGCCACGGCGACGCCCTCGCCGTTCGGTCCGAGCACGTCGAACACCGCCTGGCCGCCATCGCCGAAGCCGGCGACGTGGCTGCCGTCTTCGGCGATGCGCGCGATCAGCACGGTGTTGCTGGGCACGTGCGCGGGATCGACGTGCTGGCCGACCAGCCAGTGATCGCCGTCCGTGGCCGGAAAGACGGCCATCGCAAAGTCGTTCCGGTTGGCCGACCCCAGATCGTTGTAGAACGCCATGCCGGGTTGCTCGAGGCTCGTCGCGCCGTCGAAGGCGGGATCGAGCGCCAGCGCATCGGGCACCGGGTCGCCGGCATGAACGGTACCGCTCGCCGCGAGGGCGGCGCAGAAGAGCGAAGCACGAAGCGTGTTCATGAAAATCTGCCTCTGAAGACGCGCAGGAAGCGCGCCTGCAGAATCCGCCAGACGGCGCAAACGCGCATGAGAGTCGGCGCAAATGCCATCAACGACCCGTCAACACGCGATCAACCGCTCGTGCAACTGCCGCCTCGGTCACATCGGGACCAGCGGCGCGCGCTCTCCGGCCAGCGTTCGCGCGCGCTCGCCGGCGAGCTGGGCGAGCGCACGGTCGCCGAGCGAAGCGTAAAGCGCCGCGGTGGCCTCGGCGGCGCGATAGTCCTTCTGCGCGTATTGCGCCAGCCGGCCGAGCAGCGCGAGCCTGCGATCGCGGTCAGGGTATGCGAGCAGGTAGCGCGCATAGGCAACGCCGGCCGCGACGATCGTGTCGGGCCGCCCGAACCGATCGGCCATCGCGAGCGCGTTGGCGAAGTGCGTCGACGCTGCGGCGTCGCCCGCCGCAGCGAGCACTTTCGCCTCGGCGAGCTCGAGCGCGAAGGCGCGGCCCTCGCTCGATTCTTTGCCGAGGCCGCGGATGCGCGCGAGCAGCTCGGCGGCGGTGTCGTTGCGCCCTGAAAGTACGGCCGCGTCGACCAGCACCAGCGCCGCGCTGGAGAGCGTCGCGGGGCAGCTCGCATCCGGATGCGCGTGCTCGATGGCACCCAGGATGCCGTCGCCGAACGCGAGCGCCTCGTCCGGCCGGCCCTGCTCGACGAGGAGGCTGGCGCGCAGCAGCCGAAAATCCGGCGCGGCGTCCGGCGCGTCGATGAACCGGTCGATGACGCGCTCGGCAGCAGCCAGCTGGCCGGCGGCCATCAGCGCATCGACGCGGCGCGTCGCGACGAGATTCACCACGATCCGGTTTTCGAGATCCTTGCCCACGTTCCAGGCACGTGCGCTGTCGGCGAGAGCGGCGGGCGTATCGAGCAGCGCGAGCTCGGCGCCCACCTTGTCCGCGAGCGTGATGGCCAGCGAATCGCGTACGTCGAACTCTGCGAACGCGCCGATCGCGCGGTCGTACGCGGCGAGCGCGTCGGTCCAGCGCGCGCGGTCGCCGGCGAGAATCGCGATGTTTGTGTCCAGGCCGGCGAGGCCGAGCCGATCGTGCAGGCGCTCCAGCTCGACACGCGCGCGGCCGTAGTCGTCCATCGCGCCGTCATACTGCTTGAGGCCGCTGCGCGCGATGCCGCGCTCGAGATGGCCTCGCGCGAGCAGCCGAGTCGGTCCGCTCTCGCCCACGCGGGCAAGCGCGCGCGAATACGCGCGCTCGGCGTCCGCGTACGCGCGCCGGCGCAGCGCCACGGCGCCGAGGCCGAGCTCTGCCTGCGCACGCACGGCATCGTCCACGGCTGCCGCGTTTTCGAGATCGCGGAAGATGCGTTCCGCGTCGTCTGTGCGCCCGGCGCGAAACGCAATGCGCGCGGCGCGGATCGAGAGTGCCGGATCGTGTTTCAGCGAAGCCGGTGCGCTCTCGACCAGCTCGCGCGCGGCCGCGAGATCGCCGGCGAGCATCGCCGCGTCGATCCGCGGCAGGCGGTCGTCGCCGGATGCGGCCAGCCTGTCGTGGCGTCCCATGCTTTCGAGGAAGCGGCCGGTGGCGATCGCCGCCGCTTCGAGCGGTGTCGCGGCGCTCGCCTGGACGCTGCGGAGAGCGCCGGCGCGATGGATGTCGAGCTCGACGTGCCAGCCCTGCGCGACCTGTGCAATGTGCGCCCCGAGTACCGCCTCCGCGCCCAGCGTGCGCGCGAGGTCGCCGGGATTCCCGCGCTGCGCCGGCGCACGATGACGGAGCAGGGCGACCACCTGCTCGCTCGGCATGACATCCATGTCCGCGCCGTCGCGCAGGTGCGATGCGATGTAGTCCATCGCGCCGAGCCGCAGCCATGCGTTGTCAGGCGTCGGCTCGGCCACTTCGGCCGGTAGCACCAGCACGAGCCCGTGCGCGGAGGCCGGACGATCCTGCGCCGGTGCGCGCAGCGCGAACGCGGCCCAGAGCGCGAGTGCTGCCAGCGACGCCGCGGCCAATGGCAGCGCGAACCGGCGTCGACGCGGACGCGCTGGGTCTGTCGCGGCGCAGTCGTCCTCGATCGTCACCGGCGCGACCCACTGGTATCCGAAGCGCGGCACCGTGCGCAGCGCGGCCTGTTCGCGTCCGGTGTCGCCGATCACGCGCCGCGCGCGCCACAAGGTCTGCGCGAGCAGCGCGTCACTGACTTCGGCGCGGCCCCAGACCGCGGAAATCAGCTCATCGCGGCTCACCGCGCGGTCGCGGCACTCGACCAGGTAGGCGAGACAATCGAAGGATTTCGGCGCCAGCGCGACGCGGCGGCGGCCCTTCCAGAGCTCGCGCGTGGCAGGCCGGAGGCGAAATGCGCCGAAGCGGTAACACGTTGCGACCATCGCGGAAGATTAGCGTGCAGGCGTCCCGCGCGCCACGCGCGACGATCAGCGCTGAATGGCTCCGATCGGCTCGCGTTGACGCTGTGCGCGCTCATGCCTGCCGCGCGTGCGAAAAATCGCGCTACCGCTGAGGCTGCCTCGATGCGCCAGGTGCGCGTCATCCGTTGGCGCGTCCCGGCTTGCGCCACGGCCGGTTCTGATGCTCGTCCGGCCGTCCTTCGCCCGGGCCCTTGGGCGGTTTCGCGTGCGGATCGGGCTCGTCGGGCGAATAGCCCGGAGCCGGATGGCGCCGCGGATCGCCGCTGCGCTTTTCTGCGCGATCGTCGTCGTCGGACGCCTTGGCAGGTATGAACGGCGACACGGGATCGCTGGCGGGAAACGTCTCCTCCAGCGCGTCGTCGAGATTGCGGCTTTCCCTGTTCTTGCGGCGCCGCTTTTGCTCGGACGTCTCTTCCGGCTGCGATGTCGACGGCTCCGTGTTCGGGTCCTTGCGGTCACGGTCGCTGGATGTCATGCGGACCTCCGATCTGGCCGACGCTGCCTGCGCCGCAAGCTCGCGATGGCGGCGCGGCGTATGCCAAGCCGCGCTGATCGCTTCGGGCCTGCTGCTCACGCGCTGCGTTATCAGCGCCCCCGCGTGGAGCGACGCGAGGGCGCGCGCGCGCCCGCCCGCTTGCGCGTTGCGGCCGCACGCGAGCGCGGCTTGGACGCTGCGGAGCGCCCGCCGCTCTTGCGCGCGGACTTGCGCGCCTGCGTGCGCGACGTCTTGGCCGCGGCCACACGCTTGCGGCCGGTCGCTGCGCGCTTGCGTCCCGTCGTCTTGCGCCGGGTCATCGGCACGCGCACGCGCTTCGAATCGCCGCGCCCGGCATTGCGCTGCTGCGCCTCCTGCAGGGCCTGCTTGCGCCGCGCCAGGCGTTCGCCCAGCGCTTCGAGATCGAGATCGGTGCTGCGCACGGCCGGCATCATCTCGTTCTCTTCCTCGCGCACGTGATGCTTGACGTATTCGCTGAGCACCTTGACGTTCGCTTCGAACAGCTCGTCATTGGGCGAGCTGCCGTCGATGTCGGCGATCAGCTTCTTGAGGCTCGTGTGCTCGACGGTCGCCTCGCTGACCAGGTCCTGCTTGTCCTCCGGCAGCGCCTCGCGCGCCGCGGGGTAGAAGATCTGTTCCTCGATCTGGGCGTGCACGGTGAGCTCCGCGCAGATCGTCTGCGCAAGCTCGACCTTGCGCGCGTTGTCGTCGGCGGACTCGAACTGGCGAAACAGCGACTCGACTTTCCGGTGATCCTCCTTGAGAAGATCGACGGCATCCTTTTTTGACGGGCTATCAAAAATCACGGCAAGGCTCCGATTGGCAGAGACTGCCACCCCGCTGCAACGGCTGTGCCATTCCGCAGTTCGCGAAACGGGGGCATCACTGCGAGGGCGTCCGCGCGCGCGGTGAGTACAAGCTACCTGCCGGAGGAAAGAACTGCCGACGTATCTGCCGGCGCGAGCACGGCCAGTGGGAGTGTTTCGAACGCATCGGCAAGACGGATCGCATCGCCGGTGGTGCCGACGTCCTTCCTGGCGACGACGTCACGCCAGGTCCCGCCGCCGGACGGCAGCCGTGCCAGCGTGTCGCGCCAGCGCTCCGGCGGTATGCGCGGCGCATCGCCCTCGATCAGATGCGCAGCATGACGCGCGGCGAGCACGAGGACGGCATCACCGTCGTGCTCGCGCATGAACGCGACCACGTGGTCGCGCAGCGGGCCGTCGACCGCGAGCCGCACGTAGCGCCCGCGGGCGAACAGCGACGCATGCCTGGTACGCCAGCGCAGCACGCGGGCGATCAGCGCCTGCTTGACGCGGCCGTCGCGCCAGTGCGCGGCGAGCGCCGCGATGTCGTCGTCGACGAGGCTGTCACGGCGCGCGGCGTGATCGACCGCCCGGCGGTTGTCCGGATCCACCAGTGAAAAATCCCAATAGTCGCAGCCCTGGTACAGATCGGGCACGCCGGGCGCGGTCGAGCGGAGCAACGCCTGCACGAGGCTGTTCAGTGCGCCGACCGGCGCGATGCGCGCGGCGAAATGGCCGAGCTCGCTGAGTGCGGGCCGCGCCGGATCGAACACTGCGCGCAGGAACTCCGCACAGGCGCGCTCGTAACCGGCATCGGGGTCCGCCCAGCTCGTCCTGCGCTTGGCTTCGCGCAAGGCTTTCTGCTGCCAGGCGAGCAGGCGCTCAAGGAAGCGGCCGAGCGCGGCGGCGTCGCCGATCTCGAGGCCGCAAGGCCAGGCGCCGACGATCGTCTGGTACAGCATGTACTCGTCGGCGGGAGACGGCGCTTCGGCCGTGCCCGTGCGCGTGCAGAGGTCCGAGTTCATCGCACGCCAGCGATGCACCGCGGCGCGCCAGGCCGGAGCGATTTCGCTCAGCACGGCAAGCCGCGCGCGCACGTCCTCGCCGCGCTTGTGATCGTGCGTCGCCGTCGCGAGCATCGCCAGCGACGTCCGCTCCGCACGTGCGGCGCATTCGGCGTGAAACTCGCCGACGGTCGACGCGAGCCGCGAGGGATCGGCGCCGACCTCGTTGCGCGAGATCAGCCGCGCGTAGCGGTAGAACGCCGTGTCCTCGACGGCTTTCGCGGCGACCGGCGGCGTCAGCTGCTGGAACTTGCGCAGCAGCGCCGATGCCGGCGCATTCGGATCGCGGGCCGCTTCGATCAGGCGCCGGCGGAGGCGCTCGATCGCTCCTCGTGCTCGCCCGTCCGCGGCTGCGGCGCGCGCCGTCGCGGCTTCGAGGACGGCACGCTCGCAGGCATCGTCGCGCCCCGGCTCGAGATAGGTACGGTAGCGTTCGAAATATTCCAGCACGCGCACCAGCGCCGCTCGCATCGCATCCGCATCGGGCGCCGGCAGCACAGGATCCGCCGACTCGACGGCATTCCAGCAGCGCACGACCGCATCGATGTCCGCCGCGAACGCCGAAGTTGCGACCTCGCGCCGAGCCGCGCGCACGCAGGCCTCAAAATCGGCGTCGGTGCCGGCCTCGCGCCAGAGCGCATCGAGCACCGCCGCGCCGCTCGCGGCGTGCAGCACCGCCGAGCACTGATCCATGAAGTCGTAGCCGGTGGTGCCGTCCACGCGCCAGTCCTCATGCAGAGTCTCGCCGTGCGCGAGGATCTTCTCGACCACGACGTACGGCGTGCGCGCGTCGTCGCCTGGCGCTGCCTGCATCAGGCCGGCGCGCAAGCGCTCGCAGTAGACGCGCGGGTCGGCGATGCCGTCGACGTGGTCGACGCGCACGCCGTCGATGAGCCCGTCGCCGTACAGTCGAAAGACGAGGCGGTGCACCGCTTCGAATACATCGTCGCGGTCCATGCGCAGCGCCACGAGATCGCCGATTTCGAAAAAGCGCCGCCAGTTGATGCGCGTCGCGGCTTCGCGCCAGTGAGCGAGCCGGTAGTGCTGCCGGTCGAGCAGGGCGCGCAGCCGCTCGCGCGCGGCAGGCGAGTCGCCGTTGTACGTGGCAAGAATACGTTCAGCGTCCTCGTCCGGCGGCAGCGTCCCCGCGGCGAGCGGGAAGCGCTGGCCGCCGATCTCGACGAAGTAACACCGCTGCGGCGGCTCGCAGCCGACGCGCATCGACGCGAGCGCGTTCTCGAGCGGCTCGGCGAGAAACGGCGCCAGCACGCGGCCGCGAAGCTCGGCGTCGCCGGGTTCCCAGTCGATGTCGAACCAGTCCGCGTAACGGCTGTCGCGGCCGTGCGCGAGCAGGTCGCGCCACCAGGGATTGTGCTCGCTCGCGGCCATGTGGTTCGGCACGATGTCGAGCACGAGGCCCATGCTGCGTGCGCGCAAAGTCGTACCAAGACGCGCCAGCGCATCGAAGCCGCCGAGCTCGGGATTGATCGCGCCGTAATCGATGACGTCGTACCCGTGCGTCGAGCCCGGCCGCGCGGTCGTGAGCGGCGAGGCGTAGATGTGGCTGATGCCGAGATCGGCGTAGTAGCCGACGACGGTGCAGGCATCATCGAGCGTGAAGCCGCGATGGAACTGCAGGCGCACGGTGGCGCGCGGCGAGCTCATGGCCTCGAGCGTGCCTCGGCGAGCACGTGCAGTCTGCGTTCCGCATCGGCCGATGCGAGCAGGCGCGGCGCCGGCGCCGGCAGCCGCTGGCGCCAGTTCGGATGCACGTCGACCGTGCCCGGCACGTTCTGCTGCATCTCGAGCCCGGCGATGTCCTCGATCGGCACCAGCGCGAGCTCGCTGCGGCTCGCGCCGACGAAGCCGATCGCGCTGTCCACGAAGGCGGATGCCGCGCTCTCGGCGAGTAGCCGCTTCGGCGATCCTGCCGCGTTGATCGCGTGCGCGAGCGCCCGGCGTTCCGTGCGACGCCGCTCGCGCTCGGCCGGAGCCGCGTCGGGCCGCAGCAGGCCGATGCGCTCGCGAACATCGAGATCGACGCCGCGCCACCAGCCGGCCAGCGTGGGGAGGTCGTGCGTCGTCGTCATCGCGACAGCGCGGCGGCGCCAGCGTCGCGGCGGCAGGAAGTGCTCGCCGCGCACCATGAAGAACAGCACCTCCATGCCCAGCATGCCGGCGCGGCGGATGCGTTCGCGAAAACCTGCGGGCACCACGCCGAGGTCCTCGCCGATCACGATCGCGCGGTGGCGCCACGACTCCAGCGCGAGGAGCCGCAGCAGATCTTCGAGCGGACAGGCGAGGTACGCGCCTTCGAGCGGCGACGCGCCCTCCGGAATGACCCAGAGCCGCATCAGGCTCATCGCGTGATCGATGCGCACGCCGCCGCCGTGGCGCATGGCCGCGCGCAAGATGTCGATGAAGCTGCGGTAGCCGTGCGCGCGCATCGCGAGCGGCGACAGCGTGGTCAGGCCCCAGCCCTGGCCCTCGGAGTTGAAGACGTCGGGCGGTGCACCGATCGTCGCGCGAGCGAGCATTTCGCTGCGGCGCGCGCAGGCGTCGCTGCCTTCGGGATCGGAGCCGACCGCAAGATCGGTGATCAGCCCGATTGCCATGCCGTCCTCGCGCGCGCGCCGCTGCGCGGCGGCGAGGCCGTTGTCCGGCAGCCATTGCAGGAAGGCATGGAAGCGGATCTCGTCTTCGTCGTCACGCCCCGCTTCGCGTGCGAGCCAGGCGTGCCAATCGCTGCCACCTTCGTGCATGAAGCGGGCGTGCAGCGCTTCGAACCCGGCGTGCCGTGCCAGCGCTTCGCCGCCACGCGCACGGAAATCCTCGAATGCGGCCGCGTGGGGCGAGCCGGCGCGAAGGTGTGCGCGATAAAGCTCGCGCAACAACGCGAGCTTGCGCGCGGCAGCGTGCGGCCAGTCGATCGTGGCTACGCTTTCGAGCGCGTGCGCGGGCCCGAGCCTTGCCGCACCGATCGCGGCGCCGACCTCGGCTTCGCCGAAGCGCTCACGCGGATCGGCCAGCAGCGCATTCAGAAACAGCCTGCTCGACGGCGAGTACGGGCTGCAGCGATCGGGCGCCGCGCCGAACATCGCGTGCACGGGGCTGATCGCGAGCGCGTCGGCGCCGGCCGCGGCAGCGATGCCGGCAAGCTCGTTCAGAGCGCCGAAATCGCCGATGCCGCCATCGCCGTCGCGGCGGAGCGCATAGATCTGCGCGGTGAGCCCCCAGCGGCGCCGCGCGCTCGCCGGCAGATCTTCGATCGAGAAGCAGCGCGGCGGCGCGACGGCCAGCGTGCGGGTTTGCCCGCCGATATGGACGCGGTGATAACCCGTGACCGCCAGCGGTGGCAGAGTCGGCGCGTCGCGGCCGAGCCTCCCTTCGACGACGTCGCCGTTTTCGAGATCGATGCGAAAGCGCGTGCCGGCGAGCCTCGCATCCGCGAGCGGCGTCGCGCGCCCGCGTGATGCGACGATCAGCGGCGGCACGGCGTCCTGCGTTTCACGCGCGCGTCGCTCGCGACTTTCCGCGATCTCCGCCGCAGAGCCCGCGGGATAGCCCAGCGCCATGGCGAGCGCGCGCAGCGACTCGACCGACACGTCGCGGCGGCGGCCTTCGGCGTCGGTCCAGCGCGCTTCGAGACCGAGCGCGGCGGCGAGCGCGAGCAGCGGCTCGTCGCTCATGCGTCCTCCGCGAGCAGCGCCATCAGCGCGTGCGCGCCGAGCAGCCCGGCGCCGAGCGCGTCGCGATCGCCGGGCGCGGTCTCGTACAGCAATTCGCCGCGCCCGGTGTCTTCGATCGGAACCGGCGCGCTGGCGAGATTCACGAACAGCGCGAGCGTGCTGCCGTCGCCAAGCCGCCAGCGCGCAACCAGGGCGGCGGCACCGACCGCCCTCGCACCGAGCGCGCGCGTGCCTTCGAGCCGCGGCACGATGTGCTCGCGGCGGATCGCGAGCAGGCGGCGCGTGTGCTCCAGCGCCTCGGCGCCGTCGCCGCTCGACATCGCCTCGAAGTCCGGAACCGACGCCGCGAACGTCGCGGGATCGTTCGGATCGGGAATGCGCGCACGTGCGCGCGCGTCGTCGAACGCGTCGAAGGCGCGGAACTCGCGGCAGCGGCCTTCGCGCACCGCGTCGGCAAGCGGCGGCGCATAGTCGGCGAAGAACAGGAATGGCTTCCGCGAGGCCCATTCCTCGCCCATCCAGAGCAGCGGAATCTGCGGCGAGAGCAGCAACAGCGCCCTCGCCGCGCGCACGGCTTCGCGCGAAGCGAGCGCATCGAGCCGCTCGCCGAACGCGCGGTTGCCGACCTGATCGTGGTTCTGCAGAAAGGCAACGAACGCGGTCGGCGGCAGGTGCGTGCTCGGCTCGCCGCGGATCGCGCCGCCGCGGTGCGGCGAGGCGCGGCCCTGGTAGGCGAAGCCTCCGGCGAGGCAGCGTGCCAGCTCGGCGGCAGGCTCGGCCGCGTAGTCGGCGTAGTAGCCTTCGCGCTCGCCGGTCAGCAGCACATGCGCGGCGTGATGGAAATCGTCGTTCCATTGCGCGTCGAAACCCCGCTCCA
>CBINBI010000079.1:0-15208 GCA_966248875.1 uncultured Rhodanobacteraceae bacterium | reverse complement strand
TAAAGTGATCCCGGGCTCTAGACCGTTCCGCTACTCAAAGCGGGGGGACGTCGGCAGTGCTACGACACCGAATCGCATTACTGGTACCACTGAGGATCAGCGCAAATCAGGTCCGCTAATAAGACAGGATGGCTCTGCGCTGCCATTACAAATCTGCACTGGCGTTCACAAAGCCGAATCAATGCTTTGACCTCAGCCTAGCCAGGTTCAGTTCTGCCTGGAACACCGCGAATCCGATCACTCCGCGCCTCGGCAATGCGTTCGACAGCATCGACCAGCCGCTCGCGCACATGCTCCTCCGAATAGCGATCGAGCACGTACTGCCGGCCGGCTTCACCCATGCGCGCCCGCTCGGATTCAGCGAGCTGCAGCACACGCGCCATGAAGCCCGCCAGCTCTTGGACGGTGCGGTAATGGAATCCCGCGCCGGAGCGCTCGATGTGATCCTTCAGCACTTCGCAGCGGCCGTTGACGATGACGGGCGTGCGCTGCGCCATCGCTTCCAGCGTGACGATGCTGAAGCTTTCGTATTCGCTCGGCAGCACGAACGCCGCGGCGCCGGCCATCAGCGCGAGCTTGCGCCGCTCGTCGACGAAGCCGAGGAACTCGATGTCGCTGCGCCGCGGCAGGCGCATGTTGTCGACGCCGGTGAGCACCAGCGTCGCGTCGATGCCGCTCTGCTTCCGGAACTGCAGGAACGCATCGAGCAGCTCGCGGCAGCCCTTGCCTTCCTCGATGCGGCCGCTGTAGAGGAGATACGGCCGCTCGCGGCGTTCCGGCGCGGTCGATTCGGTGTGTTCGACGGCCATGCCGATGACTTCGCCTTCGCCGCTGCCCCACAGACGCTCGGCGACTCGCTGCTCCGAGTCGGTCAGCCAGATGCGGTTCGGACAGGCGCCGTAGCGCTGCGCGAACACGCGAAGATAGGCGGGCGGCTCGTCGTGCAGCGTCGGCACCAGGATCGCCTTCGCGGGCGGCACGTTGCGAATGCCGAAGTACGTGGTCGGATAGAGGTACGTGCAGAACACGACCGCGGCATAACGGTCCGCGTGCGCGGCGAGGTGCGCGTGCAGCTCGGGGCAGTACGGACCCTGGCAACGGATGAACTCGTCCTCGAGCGCCTCGCGCCAGTACACCTGTGCGGCGCCGGAACGGTCGCGCGTCGGATGCACCTCGCGCATCAGCCGCGCGTGCAGCTCGAACCAGTATTTCTCGCGCGTGATCTCGACCGGAAAACGGTGAACCGGGATTCCGTCGCGCAGCTCGACGCCGGCCGGAAGATCGTTCTTCCACGTCATGTAGTCGCTCGCCGTGGAGGAGAGAATCTCCACCTCGAAGCGGTGAGACAGCAGCCGCGCGTACTGCCATGCGAGCGCCTCCGATCCGCCGACGACGGACTCATGGCAGCGCTGGACGACGATCGCGATGCGCTTCATGCGAAGCGCCCCAGCACTTCGCCCAGCGTGCGCATCAGCGCGCCGGTCGAGAACGCATCCTCCACGCGCGCAAGCCCGCGCTCGCGCAGCAGCCGGCGCAGCGACGCATCGGCGCGAAGCCGCGCGACCGAAGCGGCGTAGAGATGCGGATCGGTTTCGTCCCAGATAAGGCCCGCGTCGGCTGCAGTCCAGCCGACCGCACCCGCGTCGTAGCCGACGACCGGCGTGCCGAGCGCCATCGCCTCGGCGAGCGGAACGCAGAATCCCTCGTGTTCGCTCAGGCTGACCAGCGCGTCGGCGACGAGATACGCCGCCTTGAGCTCGCCGTCGTTCACGTCGCTCAGGAAATGCACGGCATTGCCGAGCCCGAGCTGATCGATGCGTCCGCGCACGGCGCCGGTGTACCTCGCGAGGCGCGGATCGGCGCGTCCGACGATGAGCAGCCGCGCGTCCTGGTCGTAGGCGCGCCGATACGCGGCGAATGCGTCGACGAGGTTCAGATGGCTCTTGTTCGGCGCGATGCGCCCGACGCTGAGCCACGTGCTGGTACCGTCGCGATAGCGATCCAGCAGCGCAAGATCGGCGTGCGCGCGCTGCAGGCGATCGATGCGATTGAACGGCGGCAACACCGCCGTGCCCGCGGGCGTGATTCCGGCGGCAAGAAAATCCTCGTTGTTGAACGGCGACGCGCCGAGATAGAGCTCGCAGCCGAGCTTCGCGAGCGGTTCGATCTCGGCACGCCCCGAGGCGCAGGCACCCACGTATTCCGGCGAATAGCCTTCGAAGAATTCCGGCGGCGTGATGTTGTGATAGCGCACGATGCGCCGGCACTTCAGCGATGCGAGCAGCGGCAGCGCGGCCGGCCAGCCGAACGAGAAGTGGTAGATCGCAAGATCGTCCGGAGCGGTGACGAATTCCGCAAGCGCCGCGGGTTTCGAAGTCCTGCCGACGTCGCCGATCGTCGTCTGCGCGAACACGCGCACATGGTGGCCGAGGCGCTCCAGCGCGGCGGCCATTTCGAGCGCGTCCGTGCCTACCGCGTCCTTTTCGCTCAGCACTGGAACCAGGACGCCGATCTTCATGGCTTTGTCTTCATCGGCGCGGACAGTCGCGTTGCCGGGTGCGTGTCACACGCATGGTCACGCAGCGCCGGTCGCACGTCGAAAACGCAAAGCATGTGTGAAGCCGCGCGTCCGCTCACGTCCGCGTCGCGAGCAGGGCTTCACCGCCGGAACCACCGAGCGTTTCGGCGTCTCCGAAGCCGACGGCGGCGAGCGTGTCGGGTGTCACCGGCTCCGGCATTGCGTGTGCCGGCGCGAGACCGAGCAGGAGCGCGCCGCCGCGCCTCAGCATGCGCTGCGCCTCGCGCAGGCGCTGGATCAGCAACAACTCGGTGTTGCGATCCGGCGAGGCCAGCGTCAGCGCATCGACCGAGCCGTCCTCCACGCGCGCGAACAGAGTCGCCGGATCGCCCAGCGAGACATCGAAACCGCGCGCGCGCGCCTCGCGGTGCAGTGCAGCGTTCGTCTCGATCGAGCCGACGCGCCAGCCGCGTGAAGCCAGCTCGGTGAGCCAGTCCGCACCACCTTCGAGGTCGACCACGGTGGCGCCTTCGGGGATGCGCCGCGCGAGCGCGTCGGCCCAGGTGCGCAGGCGCTGTTGGCGCTGCGTGTCGCGTTCGCGTGCGCGCAGGAGGATCGCGGCTGCAGTCTCGTCGTCGCGTGCGCGCCGTTCGGCTTCGGCGGCTTCGATCGCGTCGATGCTCTTGCGCACCTGCACGGTCCAGTGATTCATCGTCAGCGCAAGCTGCCGCAGCTCGGCGAGGTTCGCACCGAGATCCTGCGCAAATACTTCCGAGCGTGTCAGTCGTTCCGACAGCTCGGCCACCGCGCTCGCGAGATCGGCACGCGTCGCGTCGATCGCGCCGCGCAGGTCGCCGTCGCGCTGCTCGGCGGCCTGCAGGCTCGCGGTCACTTCGCCGAACCGCACCGCCAGCGATGCTTCGGTCGCGCGCTGATGACGCAGAAGATGCGGCAGTGAAGCCGCTGCCGTCAGCCATTGCACGATCGCACCCAGCACCGGCACGCGTCCGAGCTTGGCGAGCAGGTAGCGTGGAAGCAGTCCTGGAATCGGCGCCGCGTTGCGCTTGCCCTCGGCCGAATAGCGCAGGTCGCCGATGATTTCGATCTTGCTCGCGCCGGCGCCGAGCGCGGCCATCTGCCGCGCGAAGCCTTCGCCATCCGGCGGGCGACCGAGAATCGCGCGGTACGCGTTGTCGACGAACGCGGGACCGGCGTGCCGCGCAAGCTCGGAAATCGACGACGACGGCGCCGTTTCGGGCAGGCCGCGCGCGTCGCCGCCGGACGACCTGCGCTCGGGCAGCGGCGCACGCCGGCGCGCGGCATCGGCATCCGCCCGAATCTCCGATTTGATGCGATCGAGCTGGTCTTCGGTGGGTTCGGAATTCACTGCGAGCCGCTTTTGCGCGATAGGCCGGCGGCCGCCCGAGGACCGCTTCGTCCTCCGGCATCTTCCCCGTGCGCGCCGAGCGGAATGATGCCATACGAGCGCGCGGTGCCGATATCGATGAAGGCGTAGTCCGGCCCGTGGCGCCCGTCGAATCGCGTGGCGGAACGTTGCCAGCGCGCGAGGCCCGCCTTGCGCGCGGCGGCGAAGTTCGCGTCGATCGCGGCTGCATCGGCTGCTTCGGCGTGTCCACCGCGGAAACGGCGCTGCTCGCCGAGCAGGGTCGTTTCGAGGAACTCGACGTGATCGGCGTCCGCGTGAAAGCCGACGAAGGCGTGTCCCGGCACCAGCACGACCGAGGCCGGAATGCCGATCCGCTCCAGCACCGACGCGATCAGCACGCTGCCGTCCAGGCAGTTCGCGCGCCGCTCGCGCCACACGTCGGCGAGGAGCCGCACGCGCTGGCTGTAGACGGTGGGACCGCGGCTCAGCGCGGGGTCGCCCGCTGCGTAGCGCAGGCCGTGCCGCGCGAGCGCGCCCCAGATCGCGCGCGTCTTGCGCAGTCGAGCATGACCGTCGTCGCCTTCGCGATCGAAATCGGGGTCGTCCTCTCGGGCGAGGGCGAGGACCTCTTCAACGACAGGATCGCGCGGATTCACATAGGCCGCGAACACCCAGCCGAGATCGACCCGGTCGCGGCCTTCGCGCACGTAGTACAGCGCATCATCCAGCGGGTGCACGCGCACGGCGAGCTCGCGCACTTCCGCGCCGAAGCCACTTCGTTCCAGCGTGACCCGCAACGGCTGTCGCACCGGCGCATCCAGAGCGCGCAGATAACCGGTGTCCCAGTCCAGCCGCGGACGAAGCTCGACCTCGCCGCGCTCCGTCGTCGCCTCAACGACGGCCGGCTCGCGCAGGCCCGCCGTCTCGACGACCGCGCGCACGTGCCGCGCCTCGCCATCGCCGGCCACGCGCACGATGACGAGACCGTTGCCGCCGCCCGGTGCGGAACCCGGTTTCGCCTTCTGGGACAGATCCAGCACTGGAAAGAGCTCGCCTTCGGGCGTGACCTCCACGCTCCAGTCAGGCGTAACCGCACCGGCGCGAAACGCGGCAGCGACCGCGAGCAGCAGCGCAGCGGTGATCGCGGGCAGGGGGTTTCGACGGGCTGGCGTCCAGGTTGCCTTGAGCGGCATCGGGCGACTATCGTTGCGCGCGCCCGCGTCTGTCCAGCCCCGGAGGATGGCACCGCGCGGATCCGTGCGCCGGTTCGCACGCATCGCGCGAAGCGGCTCGACTTGTGCGTCGCGGCATCCCGCCGCGGACTTCCACCGATCAACGAGCTCGAGGAGAGCCACCATGCGTCCAGCCGTCGTTTCCGTCCTGACCGCGATCGCGCTTGCCGCGTGCAGCGAGTCGCAGCCGCCCTCCCCGGCATCGCCGGCCGCTGCGCCGGCCGCGCCTGCATCGGCGCCGGCCGCGAAGCCCGAAGCGCCGGCCGCGCCTGCCGCGGAGGCCGCCGCATCCAGGCCGCCGCCGCCCGAAGGCGACTGCGGCGACCAGAGCCATCTGCCGCCCGATCAGCGCATCGCCAACACCGCGCGCTGGACCACCGCAAGCGAGCAGGACAACTTCGGCTTCGACGTGTTCCGCGGCGACAGCGAGAAAGGTGAATTCAAGAAGCTGACCGAAAGCCCGATCCTCGGCGCCGGCACGTCCGACGAGACGCACAAGTACGAATTCCGCGACGATACGATCGACCCGTGCAAGGACTACTGGTACTACGTCGAGCAGATCTCGACGAAGGGCGTGCACGAGAAGATCACGCCGACGTTCCATGCGCCGCCGAAGCGCCGCCCGCGCGGCAGCACAGGCGACGCCTCTCATTGAACCCGGCGTACCGATGAACACCGCCGCCTCGGGCGCCGCACCCGCGCGCTTGAAGGCGGCGACGGTCGTCGTCACGGCGCTCTTCGTCGCGAGCCAGGCGCTGATCTGGATCGCGTACTACGGCGGCGGCGCAAAGGCGTTGATTGGCGACGAGCAGAGTTATCAGTCGTTCGCGCTCGCGATCCTCGGCGGCGGGCCGTGGATGCCGAGCACGATCTGGCCTCCGCTGCACGCGCTGTTCCTCGCGGCGATCTATACGATCGCCGGTATCCATCTCGTGGCCGTGCAGCTCGTGCAGACCGTGCTGTTCGTCGGCTGCGCGGTCCTGCTGCGGGCGATCTGGCGCCGCATCGGCGGCAGCGTGTGCGCCGAGAACACGGCCGCCGCGCTGTTCCTGCTGAATCCGGCGAACGCGGCCTACGCGCACTGGCTGTGGCCCGAGGTGCCGCATCTCTTTCTCGTGCTCGCCGTGTTCTGGCTGCTGCTGGAGCGTCCGGCATCGCGCACCGCGGCAGCGGCGGCCGGCGTCTGCACCGGGCTCGCGCTGCTCGCGAAAAGCCTGCTCGCCGGTTTCTGGCCCGTGTTCCTGATCGCGTTCGTCCGACGCGAACGGCCGCGCCTGCGGATCTTTCCCGCGGCGTGCTTCCTGCTCGGCATCGCGATCACGACCGCTCCTGCGCTGTGGCACGGCTGGCGCGAATACGGCCGGCCGATGATCGCCGACAGCTCGGTGTACAACCTCTGGATCGGCCTCACCGATCGCTATCGCGTTGACTACGTCGCGGACCAGGGCGGCGTCACGCTGCCCGAGTTCCTCGCGAGCGCGACGACGCCCGGGGAACGGAACGCGATCTATCTCGAGAAAGTGCGTGCCCTGATTGCCGAGCGCGGCTATGCGCGCATCGCCGCCGATCAGCTCGGGCGCCAGTACTTTCGACTGTTCAGCGCGAAGACGCCGCTCGTTTCGCAATTGCCGGGGCCGGTGTGCTCCGGACATCTTTCGGTCTATCGCACGCCGCCGGCGCTGACGGCGGCATTGGCCGGTGCGAACGACGTCTTTCACGCGCTGATGCTTGCCGGCTGCGCGTTCGGGCTCGCCTGCTGGCGCCGGAAGCCGACGCTCGCGATCGTGCTGATCGCCCTCTACATGGGCTACCAGCTCGCGCTCATGGCCGTGCTGCACGTCAAGGCGCGCTTCCTGTTCCCGATGGTCCCGTTCCTCTGTGCGTTCGCCGGAACGTTCTACGCAAGCCTGCGCGCGCGGATCGCCGGCGCCGGCGACGAGCCGCTGACGTTCACCGCGCCGCGCCTTGCCGTCGGCGCCGTGCTCGCCGGATTGCTGCTCGTGCTCGCGTTCGCCGGTCCCGTGCTCGACGGTCTCTGCGCGGGCTGAGGCGCCCGCCGGCCGAGGCCGTTGCGCCGCGCGTCCTGTATGCTTCTGCGCCTTCGTTGCAAGCGATCCGCATGCGCCAGCACCTGATCGAGCTCGTTCTCTTCTCGACCTACGCGGAGCTCCGCGCCGAGCGCGCGCGCAGCTATCTCGGCCTCATCTGGTGGGTGCTGGAGCCGGCGATGCAGATGGGTGCGTACTGGCTCGTGTTCGGCGTCATCCTGAAGACCGGCGGTCCGGATTACCTGCCGATGCTGCTCATCGGCCTCACGGTGTGGCAGTGGATGAAGTCCTGCGTCACTCACGGCGGCTACGCGATCTGGACCAACCTGCCGCTGATCCGCCAGGTGCATCTGCCACCGCTGGTGTTCCCCCTGGTGCAGATGCTCGCCGACTCGATCAAGTTCTTCTACATCTTC
Organism: uncultured Rhodanobacteraceae bacterium; assembly: GCA_966248875.1. Lineage (GTDB taxonomy): Bacteria > Pseudomonadota > Gammaproteobacteria > Xanthomonadales > Rhodanobacteraceae > Dokdonella_A. The sequence goes on along the minus strand of CBINBI010000079.1, from coordinate 7,607 downwards.
GTGCTGCTGCTGATCATCCTCTGGTGCTTCGGCTACCCGCCGAACATGGCGTATTTCGCGCTGCCGCTCGTCTTCGCTGCCGCATTCCTCGCCGCGGCGGGTGCGGGCTTCGTCGTCGCGGCGATCGTGCCCATGCTGCCGGACCTCCGCTTCGTGATCGAGCAGGTGCTGACGGTCGTCATGTTCCTCTCCGGTGTCGTCTTCTCGCTGAAAGCGGTGCCCTCGCCGTTGCGCGAGGTGATGGAGCTGAACCCGATCGCCGTGCTGATGGAAGCGACGCGCGGCATCCTGATGCGCGGCGAGTGGCCGAACTGGGTCGGACTCACCAAGGTCAGCGCGATCTCGATCGCGGCCTGCCTGATCGGCATCACCGTCGTCACGCGCCTCGCGCCCCGTTATCCCAAGCTCGCCACCTGATGAACGATGTCCTGATCGAGCTCGAGAACGTCGGCATCGCGTTCGACGCGCAGCGCCGCGTGGGCGGCAACCGTTTCTGGGCGCTGGAGGACGTCAGCGTCAGCCTGCGCCGCGGCGAGCGGCTCGGCGTGATCGGGCGCAACGGCGCGGGCAAAAGCACGCTGCTGCGCGTCATCGCCGGCATCCTCGCACCCGATCGCGGCCGCGTGCGGCGCGCACCGGTCTCGTGCCAGCTGCTTTCGCTCGCGCTCGGCTTCACGCCGCACCTCTCCGGCCGCGACAACGCGATCCTGTCGGGCCTCATGCTCGGCCTTCGCCGCAGCGACATCGTCGCGCGCCTGCCGGCGATCCGCGAGTTCTGCGAGCTCGGCGACTTCTTCGAGCAGCCGATCGCGGCGTATTCCTCCGGCATGGTCATGCGCCTCGCGTTCTCGGTCGCGATCCAGGTCGAGCCCGACGTGCTGCTGATCGACGAGGTGCTCGCGGTCGGCGACGCCGAATTCCAGGAAAAATCCGGCATGGCGCTGCGCGAGCGCATGGGCGAAGGCCACACGGTCGTGCTGGTCAGCCATGACGAGCAGCAGATCGCCGCACACTGCGATCGTTTGCTCTGGATCGAGCACGGCAAGAGCGTGCTCGAAGGCGGTCGCGACGAGGTTTTCGAAGCCTATCATCGCCAACTGCACCTGAGCGGAGCGCACGCGTGACGGAAACCGGAACGCTCGATACCGAACGTCTGGCCGCGCTTTCGCGGCGGCTCGGCGTTTCCGCGCGGCAGCTTCTCGTCGCCGCGGCGCGCCTTGCCGACGCCGGGCCCGCGATCGCCGACGATCCCGCGTACCGAGAGCGTGTGCTTCGCGATGCGAGAAACGAAAGCGAGGCGGCCGAAGGCGCCGCGCGCCTCCTGCTGACGCCGTTTGCGGACTACGCGATCAACGAGGTCGATCGGCTGTTCGCGACGATCTGGCCCGAGCTCACGCGCGAACGCGAGGGCTGAGCCATGCGCGGCGTCGCCCTGATCGTGCTCGCATGGAACCAGTGGCCGCTGACGCGGCGCTGCCTCGATTCGCTGCTCGCGAGCGATCTCGAACACGCCGAAGTCATCGTCGTCGACAACGGCAGCACCGACGAGACACCGCGTGCACTCGCCGACTACGCGGGCCGCGTGCGCGTGCTCACGATGCCCGAGAACCTCGGCTTCGTGCGCGGCATGAATGCCGGCATCGCCGCGGCGCGGCCGGACGACGACGTCATCCTGCTCAACAACGATCTCGCGTTCACGCAGCGCGACTGGATCGGCCGGCTGCGCGACGCGGCGTATGCCGCGCCCGAGCACGGCATCGTCGGCTGCCGTCTGCTCGGGCCCGAGCCCGAAGGCCGGGTCTACCACTCCGGCGCCTTCATCGAGCCCGAGCGCCTGTGGGGCCAGCAGACGCCGTCGGGTCTGATCGAGCGCGACGTCGCGCAATACACGCGGCTCGCACGCGTGGAAAGCATCGCGTTCGCGCTTGCCTACATCCGCCGCGACTGCCTCGATCGCATCGGCGGCCTCGACACCGCGTTCCACAGCTATTTCGAAGACACCGACTATTGCCTGCGCGCTGCTGATCTCGGCATCGTGACGGTGCTGGCCGGTGTCGTCACGCTGCGCCACGACCAGCATGGCTCGACCAGCGAGGACCGCAGCTTTCGCACGCGCCTGTTCGATGAGAGCCGCGCGACGTTCGCGGCGCGCTGGCAGCAGCGGCTGGCCGAGCGCTATCGCGGTACGCTGCTGTGGCAGGGCGTCACGCGCGCCGACCCGGTTCATGCGCGGCTTGCGCGCGATTTCGTGCGAAGGCTCGACGCGCGCGGCCTGCGCACGGCGTTCGTGCCGACCGCTGCCGAGCTCGCCGATCCGCAGGATTTCCGCCTCGAGCTCGCCGCCGGGCGCCAATGGTCCGGGATGCCCCATGCCGCGATCGTCGCCGCGCCGGCGCCGAGTTTCGCGCACGCGCACGGGCGTTATCGGCTCGGCCTCGGCATCTCCGAATGGGAGCGCGTGCCCGCAGCGTGGGGGGCTGCGGCGAACACCCTCGATCGCTTGATCGTCCCCGACGAGTTCCAGGCCGAAGCGTTCCGCGCCGGCGGCGTCACGCGCCCGATCGCGATCGTTCCCCTCGGCGTCGATCGCGACTACTGCCATCCGCGCGTGCCGGCACCCCGTCATCCGCGCGGGCATTTCGTATTTCTCGCCGTCGCCGGCCAGCTCGCGCGCGACGCGACCGACCTGCTGATCGAGACATTCCGGCGTACGTTCCGCGAGGACGAGCCCGTCGAACTGCTCGTGCAGTTCGTACCGCGTGACGACGACACGATAGCCGACCGGCTCGATGCGCTCATCGCCCGCACGCGCGGCGCGCGCGTGCGCCTGCTGCACGGCTGGGGTTTTCCGGACCACCAGCGCGCGCAGCCGCTAGCCGCAGCCGACGCCTACGTGTCGGTGCACCGCGGCGGCGGCTGGGATCCGCGCGCGGCCGAAGCCCTCGCCATCGGCCGGGCCCTGATCGCGACCGACTTCGGCAGTCAGGCCGCGCTCGTGCGCGCGCACGGCCATCCCGTCGCGTGCGCGCGGCTCATCGAAGACGCAGAACATCCCGGCTGCCGCTGGGCGGAGCCCGACGCGGACTCGCTCGCTGCGCAACTGCGCGACGTGTTCGAACGGCGCATCGACTACGCGGCCGCCGCGCGCGCGAACGCGGCATCGTTCGCCGCCGCGCACGACATCGACACGAGCGCCGACCGACTGATGGAGGAGATCGAGCGCGGCGGCACGTTCAAGCTGCGCACGCCGGCCGTCGCAGCGCACCGGCCGCGCGACATCGCAAAACCGGCGAGCGGGCAGATCGTCGTGCTCGGCATGCACCGCTCCGGCACGTCGAGCGTCGCCGGACTGCTCGCGCGCATGGGCGCGTGGCCGGGAGCACCCGGCGATCTTCTGATCGGTCCCGACAATCCGCGCGGCCACTACGAGCTGGCCGAGCTGCACAGCGCGTGCCTGCGCCGGCTCGCAGCCGCGGGCGGCGACTGGAAGCACCCGCCTTCGTCAGCGCCCGCCGCAGCGGTCGACGCGTTCCGACGCGAAGTTGCGCGCGTGCTCGATCCGCTCGACACGCTCCGGCCCTGGTTCGTGAAGGAGCCGCGGCTCTGCCTGCTCGTGCGCGAGCTGCTGCCGCTGCTGACGAGGCCGGTGTTCGTGCATGTGGCCCGCGATCCGCTCGAAGTCGCCGCTTCGCTGGCTGCGCGCGACGGCCTCGATATCGCGCATGCACTCTCGCTGTGGGAGCAGTACACGCGCGCCGCCTTCGCGGCGACTCGCGGCTGGCCGCGCGTGCTCGTCGAGTACGCCGAGCTCATCGCCGATCCGCACGGCGTCGCGGCGCGGCTCCACGCCGCTTTCGCCGCCTTCGGCGTCGAGGGCCTTGCCGTGCCGACGGCTGCCGCCATCGATGACTGGATCGAGCCTTCGCTGCGCCGCCAGCGCGCGAGCACGGAGGCGCGTGCCGTCCTGAGCCCGGCTCAGCGCGAGCTCGTCGCGGCGATCGCCGATCGCAGCATTCTCGATCGCGAGTTTCCCGAGGAGACCGCCGCCGTCTTCGAGCGCGCCACGGCCGAGCCAGCTGCAACGGCCGGCGTGGCCGGCTAAGCTCGTCGGATGCTGTCGTTTCTTCGCACCCGCTCTACGTGCTCGTCTTCGCCGCCTTGCGAAGCGCAATGGGACGGGCGCTCGCTGGCGCTGCGTGTCGACGTCGCCTGGGTCGGCGAGCGCGTCGCGATCGATCTCGACGGCTGCTTCTTCGCCGATGCACCGGCCGACGCGGACGGTTGCGTGCGCTTCGATTTCGGATTCGCGCCGAAGGGCGCTCCGTCCGTGACCGTGCTGCCGCGCCGCACGCGCGACGGCATGCCGCTCGCAGACGCGCCGTTCGCGATCCGCTTCGGCGAAGCGGGCATCCAGGCGGCGGGGCCTGCCTCGACGGCCGAACCGCTCGATGATCTCGGCGACGTCGGCGCCCTGGTGCCGTTCGGCATCGACTGCGACGCGCACGAAGTCGCGATCATCGTACCGGTCTACAACGCGCCGGCGCTGGTCGGGCGCTGCCTCGATTCGCTGGTTGCGCATACGACCGGTCGCGCACGGCTGATCGTGATCGACGATGCAAGCCCGGACCCGCAGGTGGCGCCGCTGCTCGCCCGCTACGCCGGTCGCCCCGACATCCGCGTCCTGCGCAACGAGCGGAACCACGGTTTCACGGCGACCGCGAATCGCGGCATGGCCGAAGCCGGTGAAGCCGATGTCGTGCTGCTCAATGCCGATGCCGAAGTCGGGCCGAATTGGCTGACTGGCCTGCGCCGTGCCGCGTTCTCGCGCGACGACGTCGCCACTGTCACCGCCGTGTCCGACAACGCCGGCGCGTTCTCGGTGCCGGAGCTCGAGCAGGAAAACGCCTGGCCCGCGTGCTGGACCTTCGCAGAGGCCGCGCGCGCGCTCTGGCAGCACGCCGGCCACGCGTATCCCGAGCTTCCGACCGGCAATGGCTTCTGCATGTACATCCGCCGCGCCGCGATCGACGCCGTCGGCGCATTCGACGAGGCTGCGTTTCCGCAGGGCTATGGCGAGGAGAACGACTTCTGCCAGCGCGCGTCCGCGCTCGGCATGCGTCATCTGATCGCGGGCAATGTGTATGTCCGTCACACGCGAAGCTCCAGCTTCGGTCACGAGCGTCGCGCCGCGCTCGGCGCAGCCGGCATGGCCGTGCTGCGTGAGCGCTGGCCGCGCTACGAAGCCGACGTCGGCGAGAGCCTCCATTCGTTCGAGCGGCGCGTGCTCGACTGGCGCGTGCGCCGCGCGTTCGCGGCTGCACCCCGCCTTGGGGCGTTGCCGCGCGTGCTGTGCGCAGGCCATGCATGCGCGGTGCGCGGCGCGGAAGCCTGGCGGCTCGCCGTCCGCGGCGACGGCGTCGATTTCGAGCGCGTAAAGGACGGCGCACGCACGTCGTCGCCCATCGGCGCGAACCTCGACTCCGCGCTGCTCGACGAATATGTCTGGCGCGGCCTTCAGTCGCACGCGATCGAAGCCGTCATCGACGACGGCACGCTGCCGCGCTCGATCGCGCGTGCAGCCGGCGCGCTCGGCATTCCGTTCGCGCGTGCAGCGAACGGTGAGGTCGAAAATGCGCTCCGTGCTGCGTTCGCCGCTGCGCGAAGCTTCACGGAGGCGGCGCCGTGACTCTGCCGTTCCGTCGCGCGCTGGTCACCGGCATCAGCGGCCAGGACGGCGCGCTGCTCGGTGCACAGCTGCTTCGCGTCGGCGTCGCCGTGGTCGGCACGCACCGTCCCGCCACGGCTGCGAACGGCCCCGCGTTCTGGCGCCTGCGCGAGCTCGGCATTGCCGGTCACGCCTCGCTGGAATTTCGCGCGCTTGATCCGCTCGATGCACGGGCGTGCCGCGATCTCGTCGAGGCGGTGTCGCCCGACGCGATCTTCCACCTCGCCGGACAATCCAGTGTCGCCGCGTCGTTCCGCGATCCGGTCGGCTGTGTCACGGCGAACGGGCTGGGTGCCGTGCAGGTGCTGGAAGCCGTGCGCGCGGCGGCGCCGCAGGCGCATGTCGTGCTCGCGTCCAGCGCTGAGATCTTCGGCATGCCCGAGCACGCGCCGCAGAACGAATCGACACCACTTGCCGCGATCTCGCCGTATGGCCTATCGAAGCTGCTCGCGCACGGCGCGGCTGCGAGCTGGCGCGCGGCCTTCGGGCTGCGCGTTTCGAGCGCGATCCTGTTCAACCATGAATCCGAATGGCGCGATGTCTCGTTCGTCACGCGCAAGCTTAGCCTCGGCGCGGCGCGCATCGCACTCGGCCGCGAGGATTCGATCACGCTCGGCAATCTCGATGCGCGCCGCGATTTCGGCTACGCGCCGGATTACGTGGCGGCGATGATCGCGATGGCAGCACGCGAGCAGGACGGCGATTACGTGCTCGCGACCGGCACGGCCTCCAGCATCCGCGATTTCGCCTGCGCCGCGTTCGCCGCGGCCGGCATCACGCTCGACTGGTTCGGCGACGGCTTCGACGAGGTCGGCGTCGAGCGCGGCAGCGACCGCGTGCGCGTGCGCATCGATCCCGCGCTGTTCCGGCCCAGCGACGCGCCGCTTCTCGTCGGCGACGCCTCGCGCGCGCGGCGCGAGCTCGGCTTCGCGCCGTCGCTCGATGTTGCCGGCATCGCGCGCCGGATGGTCGAGGCGGACCTCGCCCGCGAACGCGGCAGCACGCTCTAGATGCGCGTCATCTTCAACGTCGACGCGATCACCGCGCCGCTGACCGGCATCGGGCGCTACGCGCTCGAGCTTGCGCGCGGCCTCGCGCGTCATCCCGCGATCGACGAGCTGCGTCTTTATTCCGCGTATCGCTGGGTCGACGATCCCGCGCACGCGCTCGCGGCGAATCGCACGATCGCCGCGATCCGCCGCAGCGTGCCGTTCAAGACACAGGCGCTGGAGCTCTATACGCAGCTGCGCGGCACGCTGTTCCGGCTGCACACGCGACGTCTGCGCGGCTGGCTCTTGCACACGCCGAACTACGCGCTGCTGCCGTTCGACGGGCCGGCCCTGACGACGGTGCACGATCTTTCATGGCTGAGCTTCCCGGAGGCGCATCCCGTCGAACGCGTGCGTTTTCTCGACCGGCACCTGCCGGCGACGCTGGCGCGCGCGAATCTCGTGCTGACCGATTCGAAGTTCATCGCGGCCGAGATCGCGTCGCGGTTCGGCCTGCCGCCCGCGAAGATCCGCGCCATTCCGCTCGGCGTCGACGCGGCGTATCGGCCGCGAGAGCGCGCGGAGATCGAGACGACGCTCGCGAGGCATGCCCTGCAGAACGTGGCCTACCTTCTGGTCGTCGCGACGCTGGAGCCGCGCAAGAATCTCCCGCGGCTCGTGCGCGCCTATGCCGCGCTGCCGGCGGAGCTGAAAGCGCGTCATCCGCTCGTGATCGCCGGCGCGCGCGGCTGGCTCAACGGCGAGCTCGAGCGCGCGATCGCGCCGCTCGAAGCCGCGGGCACCGTGCGGCGGCTCGGCTACGTCGGCGAGGACGAGCTGCCGCTGATCTACGCCGGCGCGCACGCGTTCGCGTTTCCATCGCTGTACGAAGG
>CBINBI010000078.1:0-15291 GCA_966248875.1 uncultured Rhodanobacteraceae bacterium | reverse complement strand
CTCGGCGTCGGCGCGATGCTGATCGGCGGCGTGTGGACGCTGTTCTCGCTGCGCAAGTCGCTCATCAGCGGTATCCGCAGCGGCCTGCATGCGGCGCGCAAGGGCGGCGGCGAGGCGATCGCCGAGACCGAGCGCGATCTGCCGATGAAGTGGATGCTGATCGCGCTGGTCGCGTTCGTTGTGCCGCTGGCTCTGCTCTATCAGGCCATCGTGCAGCAGTGGTACGTCAGCATTCCGATGACGATCATCATGATCATCGCGGGTTTTCTGTTCGTGTCGGTTTCGGCGTATCTCGCGGGCCTGGTCGGCTCATCGAACAACCCGGTATCCGGCATCACTATCGCGACGATTTTGTTCGCCTCGCTGGTGCTCGTCGTGCTGCTCGGGCGCGATTCGTCGATCGGCGCGGTTGCCGCGATCATGATCGGCGCGGTCGTGTGCTGCGCGGCGGCGGTAGGCGGCGACAACCTGCAGGATCTCAAGGCCGGCTACCTGGTCGGCGCGACGCCGTGGAAGCAGCAGCTGATGCTGATGATCGGATCGTTCTCGTGCGCGCTGATCATGGCGCCGGTCCTGAACCTGCTCGCGACCGCGTATGGCATCGGCGCGCCGACGCCTGACCATCCGCACTCGCTCGCGGCGCCGCAGGCGACGCTGATGGCGTCGGTGGCCAAGGGCATGTTCGGCGGCGAACTGCCGTGGACCATGATCGGCGTCGGCGCGCTGGTCGGCGCGGCGACGATCGCGCTGGACGAGTGGCTGAAGCACCGCGGCTCGCATTTCCGCGTGCCGGTGCTCGCTGCGGCGATCGGCATCTATCTTCCGCTCGAGCTGATGGTGCCGATCTTCCTCGGCAGCCTGCTTTCGTATTTCGTCGAGAAGAAGCACGGCGTCGTCGAGGCCGACGACAAGACCAAGGAGCGCATCCATCGCCCGGGCACGCTGTTTTCGGCGGGCCTCATCACCGGCGAGGCGCTGACCGGCATCCTGATCGCGATTCCGATCGTCGTGTCCGGGCGCGCGGACGTGCTGGCGCTGCCGGAGAGCTGGCATTTCGGCCAGATCATCGGGCTCGTCGTGCTCGCGATCGTCGGCTGGCTTCTGTATCGGAGCGGTGCGAAATCGTCGATGTGACGGAAGAAGCCCGGGTTTTCGCCGTGGCGCGGCGCCGCCGCTCGGCGAGCTTCCCGGGAGAAACCGCTACGGCCGCAGCGACACGGCCTCGTAGGCGGCGGCGACGTTTTCGAGCAGCGCGTCGAGCTCCTCTTTCGGATACCAGCGCCCGTTCGCCATGACGCCGAGCGGCTCGCGCAGCGTCGCGAGATCGTCGAGCGGATTTGCGGCGGACAGCACGAGATCGGCGCGCCGGCCCGGCTCGATCGTGCCGAACGGCACGGCGTCATCGATCGAGCGCGCAATAAATTCGCCCGACGTGCGCGTCGCTGCCGCAAGCGCCTGGTAGCGCGAGAGACCGGCGTCCTCGAGCGCGCGCAGGTCGTCGTGCAGCGAGAGTCCCGGCACGAGCCCCGGAATCGCCGGTGCGTCCGTGCCGGTGACGAGCGGGATGCCCGCGTCGGCGAGCTCGCGCGTGAAACGCTTCAGGAACGTGAGCCGCGCATCGAGACTTCCCTTCCGGCGCGCATAGCCTTCGTTCTTCCAGGCGATGCGCCGGTCGGGCGAGAGGTAGCGCGTCTGCCGCATGTGCAGGAACTGCCCGACCACATCAGGCCGGCCCCATTGCCGCGCGATCGTCGCGTAGGTGTTGAGATCGGCCGTGACGAACGCGCGGTCGCGCCGGACGAACTCGATCGCGCGCGGGATCGCGGCCGCGTCGGGCGCCGCGTCGGGCGGCGCGTCCGGATCCGCGAACGTGGTGTACATGAATTCCTCGGTGTGCGCGACGAGTACCTGGCCGGCGTCGAGCTGCCGCTCGAGCCCGACCGCGGTCACGCCGTGCCCGACGATCGGCATGTGCCGGCGCTTGCCTTCGTCGGCGAGCGCTTCGAAGCATTCGGGCGAAAGGTTGTTGTAGACCTTGATGAAGTCGTACCCGTTGGTCCGTGCAAGGCGGACGAGGGCACGCGCTTCCTCGCCGGTCGTCACGACAAAATGTCCGTATTGCGGCGAGCCGTCGACCATGAACGCCGCGTAGACATGCGGGCCGGGAATCTCGCCCGCATTGGCGCGTCGACGGTCGCGCGCGATGAAGCCCGGCGAGGCCTCGCCCATGTTGAGGACGGTGGTGACGCCGTTCGCGAGGTAGACAGCGAGGTCGTTGCGCGTGTCCGCGTGCGTGTGCATGTCGGCGAGACCCGGCGACAGGAACGCCGTACCGTGCCCGTCGACGACGCGTGCCTTGGGCGGGACGCGGAGCTCCGGGCCGATGGCGGTGATGCGGCCGTTCTCGACGATGACGGTCTGATCGCGCAGCACGTGCTCCGCATCCATCGGCAGCACGTTGACGTGGACGAACGCCGTCGTCACGACAGCGTCTTTCGAAGGAGCATCGGCACGCAAAGGCGCGGCTGCGAACAGGGCGAGCGCCGCAATGGTCCGCCATGCCGCGAGATGCCAGACCGCGGGGCGCATCGCGCGTGACGGCAGAAGATCCCGTCCGGGTCGATTGCAAGTCATGCACGGATTCCTCTGGAAGGAGTTCTGAGATGGATGCAACAGGGAGTGCGAGGGTTGAAGCGTCAGCGCACGCCGTGCATCCAGCGCTTCATGAGCGGCGTCGCGAGCAGCACGACGATGCCGCTGACGATGCCGATCTTCGCGGAGTAGACAAACAGCGCGTCGTACTTCGCGAGCGCCTCGGCGACGTTCAGCGCTTCGCCTTCGGGAATGACGATGGCGGAGAGCTTGCCGAGCTGGGCGGCCAGCACTTCGGAATACGACGTGCCGAGGAACCAGCCGCCCATCATCAGGCTGACGACGCTCGGCACCGAAAGCTCGGTCACCGCGGACAGCCCGATCGGCGAGAGCAGCATCTCGCCGGTTTCGAGCACGAAATAGGCGAGCACGAACCACCAGATGTTCGTGAGGCCGTTCGCTTCGGGATGGCGCGCGCTGAAGACCAGCACGAGGAACGCGACGCCGGCGAGGATCAGCCCGTACGCGGATTTCGCGGGCTTGCTCGGATTGAGGCCGCGCCGGTCCAGACGTGGATAGGCCCAGGCGAACACGGGGGCGAGGACGAGGATGAAGAACGCGCCGAGCGAGGTCAGCTCGCTCGCGGTCCATTCGACGCCGAGCGCGCGATGGTTCATGACGCGATCGGAAAACAGCACCCACGATCCGTAGGTCTGCTCGTAGAGGGTGAAAAAGACCAGCGCGAGCGCGATGAACGCGAGCACGACGAACATCTGCTGACGCTGCACCTTCGTGCACTTCGTGAACATGAACCAGAGAATGCCGCCGAGCAGGCAGGCGGAGACGAGGTGCATGCCGAGGATGACCGGGCTCGCCTCGATCAGGCCGGGGATGATCGCGACAATGAGCGAATGCATCTGGATCAGCGCCCAGATCACGACCAGGCCGGCGAGCGCGCCGAGATAGATCGCGTGCTCGCGCGTCAGCGGGCCGAATGCGCGTTCGCGGAGTCTTGCCGGATCGGGCGGCTCGGCCTGGCCGCGCAGGTGTTTCTGGCCGTAGATGAAATTGGCGAGACCCGCGAGCATGCCGATGCCCGCCGCGCCGAAGCCCCAGCCCCAGCCGTATGTTTCGCCGAGCCAGCCGCAGAGGACGCCCGACACCGTCGCGCCGATGTTGATGCCGGCATAGAACAGGCTGAAGCCGGAGTCGCGACGGGGATCATTCTCCGCGTAGAGCTTGCCGACGATGGTCGAGATGTTCGGCTTGAGGAAGCCGACACCCATGATGATCAGCGCGAGCGAGAAATAGAACATCTGCAGGGCGCCGGTGTCTCGCGTGACCACGCCGTTCGCGCTCGACGCGGGATGCCCTTCGATGGCCATGCCGAGGTGGCCGAGCACGAGCAGGATGCCGCCGAACACGACGGCCTTGCGCATGCCGAGCCAGCGATCGGCGACGAGGCCGCCGATCACCGGCATCGCGTAGACGAGCCCCCCGTAGGCGCCGATCAGGTTGTAGCCGTGCTCGTCGCTGAAGAGATGGTATTTCGTCAGGTACAGGAGCAGCAGCGCCTTCATTCCGTAGAACGAGAAGCGCTCCCACATCTCGGTGAAGAAGCAGACGTACAGGCCTTTCGGATGGCCGAACAGCTCGTCGGCGCGGTCGGGAAGAGCGGCGGCGGTAGCGGACATGCCTTGGTTCCGGGGCGGTTCGAACGAGTATATCGGTCGCGCGCAGGAGCGCCGGCGTCCTTCGCAGCCCGTGTCAGTCATCCCGGCGAAAGCCGGGACCCATGTTGCTTTGGCGCTCGGCCGTCGGAAAAAAATCAAAATGGATCCCGCCTTTCGCCGGGACGACGAAGTTCGGGCGGCATTTGGCGCGACGCGGCTCACCGCTTAACATCACCGCTTTCGCCTTGCCGGAGTTTCGCCGATGAAATCCCTCGCCGCCGTTCTCGCGCTCGCCGCTCTGCCCGCGTTCGCCGCAGAAGGCGCGCACCCGTTCGATGCCCGCGATCTCGTCATGATGGATCGCGTGAGTGATCCCTCGCTGTCGCCGGACGGGAAGCTGGTCGCGTTCCAGGTGCGCGAGACCGACTATGAGGGCAACAAGGGCACCAACGGCATCTGGATCGTTCCGGCCGGCGGCGGCAAGGTCGTGCGGCTGACCGACAAGTCGCAGAACGCGGCAAGCCCGCGCTGGTCGCCCGACGGCAGCGTGTACTTCATCGCGCCGAAGGACGATGTCGCGCAGCTCTGGCGCGTCGCGACGAGCGGCGGCGCCGCGGAGATGGCGACTTCGCTTCCGCTCGACGTCAACAATTTCCGATTCGCGCCTGACGGCAAGCGCGTTCTGCTGTCGATCGACGTGTTCATGGACTGCGCGGACGACAGCGCCGGCAGCATCGCCTGCACGAAGAGGAAGCTCGACGAGCGCAAGGAGGACAAGGCGAGCGGCACGGTCTACGACAAGATTTTCGTGCGCCACTGGGACACCTGGGCCGACGGGCGCCGCTCGCAGCTCTTCATCGCCGACGTGGGCGCGGACGGCAAGGTCGGCGCGCCGCGCCTCCTCAGCCGGGGCATCGACGGCGACGTGCCCTCCAAGCCGTTCGGCGACGACACCGAGTACGCGTTCTCGCCGGACGGCGCGACGGTCTATTTCGACGCGCGCATCGCCGGCAGGACCGAGCCCTGGTCGACGAACTTCGACATCTTCTCGGTGCCGGCCGACGGCTCGGCTGCACCGAAGAACCTGACTGCCGACAACGCTGCATGGGACGGCTATCCGCTGCCATCGGCGGACGGCAAGACGCTGTATTACCTTGCGATGAAGCGCCCCGGCTTCGAGGCGGACCGCTTCGGCATCTGGGCGCTCGACCTCGCCAGCGGCGCGAAACACGAGATCGATCCCGCCTGGGATCGCTCGGCCTCGGCGTTGCGCGAATCGCCCGACGGCAGGACGCTGTACACGACGACGGACGACAACGGCGACCATGCGCTGTTCGCCATCGACGTCGCGACCGGCAAGGCGAGCAAGCTTGTCGCGCATGGCAAAGTTGCCGGGTTCGACACGGGCCGCAAGGGCATGGTCATCGCGCGCCAGGACCTCAAGCACCCGACCGATCTCTACGCCGCCGACCTCCGCGGCCGCGGTCTCAAGCAGATCACGCGCTTCAACGCCGAGCGCCTGCGCAACATCAGGTTCGGCGATGCCGAATGGTTCACGTTCAAGGGCGCGGGCGGCGACACGGTGCAGGGCTACGTGGTGAAGCCGGTCGGCTTCAAGGCAAACCGGAAATATCCGGTCGCGTTCATCATCCACGGCGGCCCGCAGGGCGCGATGACCAACGATTTCCATTACCGCTGGAATCCGCAGACGTACGCCGGCGCGGGCTTCGCGGTCGTCACGATCAACTTCCACGGCTCGACCGGCTACGGCCAGAAATTCACCGATGCGATTTCAGGCGACTGGGGCGGCGCGCCGCTGGAGGATCTGAAGCTCGGCTGGGCGGCGGCCCTGCGCAAGTACCGCTTCCTCGACGGCGACCGGGCCTGCGCGCTCGGCGCCTCGTACGGCGGCTACATGGCGTACTGGATCGCGGGCACCTGGAACGATCCCTGGAAGTGCATCGTCGCGCACGACGGCGTGTTCGACAGCCGCATGATGTCGTACGCCACCGAGGAGCTCTGGTTCGACGAATGGGAGCACAACGGGAAGACGCAGTACGAGGATCCGGAGGCCTACGAGAAGTTCAACCCCATCAATCACGTGCAGGACTGGCGCGCGCCGATCCTGGTCATCCACAGCGACAAGGATTTCCGCATTCCGCTCGAGCAGGGCATCGCGGCCTTCACCGCCGCGCAGCGCCGCGGCATCCCGAGCAAGTTCCTGCGTTTCCCCGACGAGAACCACTGGGTGCTGAAGCCGCAGAACAGCGTGCTTTGGCACGAGACGGTGAACGCATGGCTGAAGCAGTGGACCTCGGGCGAGTGACGCTCCCATCCCTCTCCCGCAAGCGGGAGAGGGATGACCGGAGCGGGTGCGATTCCCCGCCGGCTCAGCAGCAGCGTCCCCCTGTCCCGCGATAACGCGCTTCTTGGCGCTCCCGGAAGAATTCGGCGTAGGTGGGGACGGGGCGTTCCGGATGGCGCGCGCGGAGATGGGCCACGAAGGTGTCGTAGTCGGGAACTCCGATCATGCGGCGTGCCGCGGCCACGCAATGCCGCCACGCCCTGCGCAGGGCACTCGGCTTCATGGCGCGGCTCCCGATAGCGCGACGTAGGGCGTCTCGCGCGCGGTAGCCACACGCGAGCGGCGTGCGGCGAGCGCCGCGCGCGCGCCGAAGACGAGCATCGCGGCGACCAGCAGCATGAAGATCGCGGCGAGCGTCGCGTCGATGTAGTCGTTGCGCACGATCTCACGCATCTCGGCCAGCGACTTCGCCGGCGCGAGCAGGCGTCCCTGATCGAGCTCGCCGGCGAACAGGCGCGCGTGCGCGACGAAGCCGATCTTGATGTCGCCGGAGAACACCTTCTGCCAGCCTGCGGTGAGCGTGCAGATCGCAAGCCAGGCGGTCGGCACGAGCGCAACCCAGAGATACCGCTCGCGCTTCATCCTGACCAGGCAGACACAGGCGAAGGTCAGCGCGATCGCGGCGAGCATCTGGTTTGCGATACCGAACAGCGGCCAGAGCGTGTTGATGCCGCCGAGCGGATCGGCGACGCCCTGGTAGAGAAACCAGCCCCAGCAGCCGACGCAGAGCAGGGTTGCGACGACGTTCGCGAGCCAGGATTCGGTTCTCCTCAGTGCCGGCACGGCGAGGCCGGCAAGCTCCTGGATCATGAAGCGCCCGACGCGCGTGCCGGCATCGACCGTGGTCAGAATGAACAAGGCTTCGAACAGGATCGCGTAGTGATACCAGAACGCGAGCGCGCCCTCGCCGGGGACGAGGCTCTGAAGGATCTCGGCCATCCCGACCGCGAGCGTCGGCGCGCCGCCGGCGCGCGAGAGGATCGTCGTCTCGCCGATGTCCCGCGCGGTGTCGGCGAGCTGCGCGGGCGTGACGACGAAACCCAGGTGGCCGATCGCCTGCGCCGCGGATTCGACGCTGGTGCCGATCAGCGCGGCCGGCGCGTTCATGGCGAAATAGACGCCGGGGTCGAGCACGCAGGCGGCGATCAGCGCCATGATCGCGACGAACGCCTCCATCAGCATCGCGCCGTAGCCGACGAGGCGCGCGTCCTTCTCGTTCGCGAGCAGCTTCGGCGTCGTGCCGGATGAAATCAGCGAATGCCAGCCGGACACGGCGCCACAGGCGATCGTGATGAACAGGAACGGAAACAGCTCGCCCGCGAACACGGGACCCGTGCCGTCGACGAAGCGCGTCAGCGCCGGCATGCGAAGATCCGGCATCGCGAAGACGATGCCGATCGCGAGCAGGACGACGGTACCGATCTTGAGGAACGTCGAGAGATAGTCGCGCGGCGCCAGCAGCAGCCAGACCGGCAGCACCGAGGCGCAGAAGCCGTATGCGATCAGCATCCACGCGAGCGCCTTGCCGTCGAGCGCGAACGCGGACGCCCAGGCGGGATCGGCGGCGACCTTGCCGCCGAGCCATATCGCGAGCAGCAGCAGCACGAGCCCGATCAGCGACACCTCGAGCACGCGGCCGGGCCGGAAAAAGCGCAGATACAGGCCCATCAGCAACGCGATCGGGATCGTCATCGCGACCGTGAACGTGCCCCACGGGCTGATGGTCAGCGCCTTGACCACGACCAGCGCGAGCACCGCGAGGATGATGAACATGATCATCAGCACGCCGATCATCGCGATCACGCCGGCGGCGGGACCGATCTCGCTTCGCACCATCTCGCCGAGCGATCGCCCGTCGCGCCGCAGCGAAAAGAACAGGATCATGAAGTCCTGCACGGCGCCGGCCAGGATGACGCCGAAGAGAATCCACAGCGTGCCCGGCAGGTAGCCCATCTGCGCGGCGAGCACCGGGCCGACCAGCGGGCCCGCGCCGGCGATCGCAGCGAAGTGATGGCCGAACACGATGCGCCGATCTGTCGGCACGTAATCGAGGCCGTCGTTGCGCAGGACCGCGGGCGTCGCACGCGTCGCGTCGATGCCGAGCGCCTTTTCGGCGACGAAGCGCGCGTAGAAGCGGTACGCGATGAAGAAGATCGAGACGGTTGCCGCAACCAGCCAGAGCGCGCTGACCGGCTCGCCGCGACGGAGCGCCAGGACGCCGAGGCAGCATGCGCCGAAGAGCGCGAGCAGGAACCAGCCAATTTTCGCGATCATCGGGCGAGGGTCCGTGTCGTCGGAGTCATCGCCGAAGCCTCCCGCGTGTAATGCGCCGCGGTCAAGCCGGCGCGAGCAGCAAGCCCATGACGAAGTCGTCGACGTAGCCGCCTGACGGAGTCCGGTAGCTCTGCCTCAGCCGTCCTTCGATCTCGAAACCGAGCTTGCGGTAGAACGCGAGCGCGCGCGAGTTCGTGCTCTCGACGGTAAGCTCGACGCGTCTCGCGCCGGCGGCGCGCTGCTGCTCGATCGCGGCCGCCAGCATGCGCTGTGCGATGCCCTTGCCCACGTGCACGGGATCGATCGCGAGCAGGCTGACGTACGCGACGTGCGAGGTGTGCACTCCGCCGCGCGTGACCTTGCAGAAGCCGGCCACGGCACCGTCGTGCTCGTGCACGAAGAAGCAGCCGGAGCGGACCAGCGCGTCGAAGACCGCGGAGAACGCCGGGCGGTCCATAGGCTCGAAGTCGAGATACCGGAGCACGCGCTCGTGCATCGCGATTGCGAAGACGCGTTCGAGATCCGACGGCTGCGCGAGCCGGTTCATCGCCGTGGGCGCTAGAGCCACTTCGCGCGCTTGAGCACCCAGTACAGCGTGCCGCAGATGCCGGCCGTGACCGCGATCATCATGGGATAGCCCCAGGGCTTGTCGAGCTCGGGCATGTGATGGAAGTTCATGCCGTACCAGCTCGCAAGCAGCGTCGGTGCGGCGAGGAGCGCAGCCCAGCCCGCGAGCCGCTTGACGACTTCGCCCTGCGCGACGGTGACGAGCGCGAGGTTGACGCTGAGCGCGGCGGTTAGCATCTCGCGCATCGTGTCGGTCGATTCGTTGATGCGCGCGGCGTGGTCGTACACGTCGCGGAAGTAGGGGCGCACTTCCTCGCGGATGAGGCCGGGATAGAGGCGCGTCAGCTGGTTGACGATGTCCTGCAGCGGCGCGATCGCGAGGCGCAGCGTGACGAGCTCCTTCTTCAGTTCGTACAGGCTCCGGATCGTCTCGCGCTTGAAGGTGTCCTCGAAGACGTCCTCCTCGAGCTCCTGCAGCTCCTCGCGGAACGAGCGCACGATCGGAAAGAAATTGTCGACGATGAAGTCGAGCACGGAATAAAGCCCGTAGCTCGGGCCCAGCCCGAGCAGCTCCGGCGTCTGCTCGCAGCTCCTGCGCGCCGCCGCGTAGCTCAGCGAGGCACCGTGGCGCACGGTGACGAGGTAGTTGCGCCCCATGAAGATGTGCGTCTCGCCGAACAGGATCTTGCCGCCGACGACCTGCGCGGTGTGCGCGACGATGAACAGCGAATCGGCGTAGACCTCGATCTTCGGGCGCTGGTGCGCCGCGTGCGCGTCCTCGATGGCGAGCTCGTGCAGGTCGAACTCCTCGCGCAGCTTCTCGAGCAGCGACTCGTCCGGCTCGTGCAGTCCGACCCAGACGAACTGGTCGGGGTTCTGCAGCACGTCGCTGATTTCGTCGATCGTGATATCGCGCAGCCGCCTGCCGCTCGCCGAATAGGCGACGCAGTTCACGACCATCGGATCGGTGCAGGTCGGATCGGTCGGCAGGGCGACATGCTGGTCCATGCGCCCATGATGCCCCCCTTGACGCGACGGCGGCAATCGCGGGCGCGCGTCGTCGCGCCGCGTTCAGCCGGAGTTTTCGATCGATTCGTGCGCGGAAGCCGCCGCGACGCTGGACGGGCGTGTGTCGCGCGCGAGCCCCGCGAGTGCCAGCGCCAGCGCGGCATGGATCGGCAGGAACAGCAATATCCAGTGCAGGTTCGCCTGTGCGAACCAGGGCAGGATCTTCGAAAACAGCGCGAACGCGGCAATTACAGCGACCAGCCAGGCGAGGCGCGTGCTCCCGCGCGACAGCCGCGGCTGCGCGCGGAACAACGTCGATGCGGCGGGGATCAGCGCGAGGCAGAGCGGATTCAACAAAAGGAGGTTCTCGTTGCGCCACGCCGACTGGTGCGCCGTGCCGAACCAGAGGAACAAGAGGACGAGGCCACCGACGCCGCAGAAAAGCTCGAACATCGTCGCGAAGATCGCGAGCGGTATGCGCGCGTGCCGGTCGCGTGTGCGCGCCAGCGCGTAGACGCCGAGGCCGAGCACCACTCCGATTGCAAGGAACGGAAGGCGGAAATCGGGGGGCAGATCCGGAGGCTCGGGGACGGAACCGGTGGCGACTGTCGTCTCCTCGGTGACGAGCGGCCGTTCCGAGCCGTCGCTGCCCGCGACGCGCACTTCGCGCAGCGCGTGCGCGAGGACCGCAGGCACGAAGCTTTCCTGCCAGAAATCGATGCGCTGATCGGCATACGGCCCGAGTCCGAGATCGATGCCGAGCATCAGCAGCGGCTCGGCCGCCATCAGCCGCAGCGAGTCCATGCGGTAGGTGTAGCCGCCCGAGCGTCCTTCGGTGTCGCGCCGGATCGCACCGCCGAGCGCCTGGTCCAGCGCGTCGCGCACGCGCGTCGAGCAGTTCGCGACGTAGTAGTCGTAGCGGTAGAAGCGGTTCTCCGGCCGGAGATTCCAGCGCAGGTAGTCGCGCAGCGCGCCGGCCTGCGCGGGCGTGAACGCGAGGCGCTGCTCGATGACCGAGCGGCCTTCCTCACGGTACATCGCGAGGTCATCCGCGAGATCGTCGGCGGCGATGCGGTACCGCATGCGCCCGCGCGCGAAGTTGAGGAGGAAATCCTCCTCCTCGAAATCGAAGATGCCGTAGTTGTACGCGATCGCGGTCCCGCTCTCCGGGTCGCGCACGACGATGGCGTTGTGGCCGAAGCGCTCCCAGTAGATCGGGCCGGGGCCGACGGTGAGGAGGCTGATCTGAAGAGCAGGGATGGGAGATTCGGGATTCGGGATTCGGGAAGAATCGGCCGTCGATCCATTCTGCGCGCGTGCGACCGAAAATGCGGCCATCAGCGCGAACGCAGCGCAGCGCGCCAGGAACCGGCCCTGCCGGACCCCCGATCCCCAATCCCCAATCCCGGCTTTCAATCCCCCACCCGCACCGCGAACTGGTGCACGCGCCGGGCGTCGGCCTTGGTCACCTGGAAGTGGAACGGGCCGAGCGCGGCTTCCTCGCCGGGCTCGGGCAGGTGGCCCATCTCGCTGGTGACCATGCCGCCGACGGTGTCGAACTCGTCGTCGGAAAATTCGCTGCCGAAGCGCTCGTTGAAGTCCGCTATCGGCGTCAGCGCGCTGACCAGGAAGCGGCCGTCCGGCTGCGGCTGGATCAGCTTCGGCTCCGCGTCTTCGGCGTCGTGCTCGTCGTCGATGTCGCCGACGATCTGCTCGAGCACGTCCTCGATCGTGACCAGGCCCGCGACGCCGCCGTATTCGTCGACGACGATGGCCATGTGGTTGCGCGAGAGTCGGAACTCCTTCAGCAGGATGTTGAGGCGCTTGGATTCCGGGATCATCGCGACGGGGCGCAGCAGCTTCCTGATGTCGCAGGACTCGCCCCGTGCAAGGCAGCGCAGGAGGTCCTTCGCGAGCAGGATGCCGAGGATCTCGTCCTTGTCGCCGTCGTGGACCGGGAAGCGCGAGTGGCCCGATTCGATGACGATGCCGAGGATCTCCTTCTCCGGCGCGTCGACGGGCAGGAACACCGTCTGCGCCCGCGGCACCATGACGTCAGCGACCGTGAGCTCGGAGACCTTGATCGCGCCCTCGATCATCGACAGCGTGTCGTTCGTGAGCAGGCCGTTCGCCTGCGCGTGACGCAGCTCCTCGATCAGTTCCTCGCGGCTCTGCGGTTCACCGGACAGCGACTGGATCAGGCGCGCGAACCAGGTCCGGTGGGAAGGTCTACTAGGGGGGTCCTCGCTCATTGCAACGAAATGGAAGCCCGCAAACGGGCGGGGCTGAAGTTTAGCAAAAGCCTTGCGGAGGGATATTTTCCTTCACGGACGGGCACTTGGCGCGCCCGTGTGGGCTTGCCGTCCCTATCCGCAGCGTCCCTTCTTCGGGACGCGCAGCCGCAATTCAAGTGGGGGCGAGATCCTATGCCCGCCGACGACTCGCCAGCGCGGCTCGGGCGTCCTAGGCGTAGGGATCGGCGATGCCGAAACCCGCCAGCACGCGCCGCTCGACGGCTTCCATGCGCTCGGCATCCCGCGGCGACATATGATCGTAGCCGAGGAGGTGCAGCGTGCCGTGGATCGTCAGGTGCGCGTAGTGATCCCGTAGGGGCTTTCCCTGCGCGTCCGCCTCGCGCGCGACGACGGCGGGGCAGAGCGCGAGATCGCCGAGCAGGGCCGATCGCTCGCGCGGCAGCGGCTCGTACGGGAAGCTGAGGACGTTGGTCGCGTAATCCTTGCCGCGGAACTGCCGGTTCAGGGCGCGCGCGTCCGCCTCCTCGAGCAGGGCGATGCCGACTTCGGTGCGGCCGTGCCGGCGTCCCGACAGCGCCGCGCGCACCCAGCGCTCGAACGAGCGGGCAACCGGCACGCCTTTGCGTCCGGCGCGATTCTGCACGGAGACGACCAGCCGCAGCGGTGCGCTCATCGCGATGGCGGAGCGTCGCCGGCTTCGTCGCGCTTCTCATACGCGCGCACGATGCGCTGGACCAGCGGATGGCGCACGACGTCGCGCGCGGTGAAGAACGTGAACGAGACGCCGTCGACGTCGCGCAGCACCTCGATCGCGTCGCGCAGGCCCGACTTCACATGGCGCGGCAGATCGGTCTGCGTCATGTCGCCGGTGACGACCGCGACCGAGCCGAAGCCGATGCGCGTCAGGAACATCTTCATCTGCTCGATCGTCGTGTTCTGCGCCTCGTCGAGAATCACGAACGAATCGTTCAGCGTGCGCCCGCGCATGTACGCGAGCGGCGCGATCTCGATGACGTTGCGCTCGATCAGCTTCATGACCTTCTCGATGCCGAGCATCTCGTAGAGCGCGTCGTAGAGCGGGCGGAGGTACGGATCGACCTTCTGCGTCAGGTCGCCCGGCAGGAAGCCGAGCTTCTCGCCGGCTTCGACGGCAGGGCGCACAAGGATGAGGCGTTGCACGCGATTGTCATTGAGTGCGTCGACCGCCATCGCGACGGCGAGGTAGGTCTTGCCGGTGCCGGCGGGCCCGACGCCGAAGTTGATGTCGTGCGTCGCAATCGCGTGCAGGTAGCGCTGCTGGTTCGGGCCGCGACCGCGGATCGTGCCGCGCTTGACCTTGATCGCGACGTCCTGCGTGCCTTCGGCGGCCTCGGCATCGAGCGCGTCGATGCCCGATTCGGAAAGGCGCAGGTTGATCTGCGGGCCGGTCAGCGTCTCGCTTTCGGTCGCGTCGTAGAGATCGCGCAGCACGCGCTCGGCGGCGCGCACGGCATGCTCGGCGCCGGTCACGCGGAACACGTTGCCGCGATTGGCAATCTCGACCCCAAGCCTGAGCTCGATCTGGCGCAGATGCTCGTCGAACGGCCCGTTGAGATTGGCCAGTCGCTCGCCGTCGGCCGGCTCCAGCGTGAAGTCGCGGTGGGCAGGATGATCGGTCATAGGAATCGGTGCATCACATGGATATCGGTCGGCCCGAGCGTCGCGTGCCGGAACGCGCGCGGCACGGTGCCGACGATCCGGAAGCCGTGGCGTTGCCAGAGCTCGACGGCGGTCGTGTTCGAGGCGACGACGTAGTTGTACTGCATCGCCGTGAAGCCGGCCCGGCGCGCTTCGTCCATCGAGTGCCCGCACATCGCGGATGCAATGCCCTGGCCGCGCGCGCCGGCTGCGACCATGTAGCCGGCGTTCGCGACGTGGTTCCCGAGCCCCGGCTGGTTCGGCCTCAGCATGTAGCAGCCGACGACGCGGCCGTCCGCCTCCGCGACGAACGTGCGGCTCGGCGGCGTCGTCCACAAGGCCCGCGCGTCGTCGAAGTGCATGTCCGGCGGATAGCTGTAGGTGTCGCCGCCCGCGATGACCGAGCGGAACAGCGGCCAGACGATGTCGAACTCGGCTGCCGCGATCTCCCGGATGACGGGCGCGCTCACGGCGCGAGCGCGGCCTCCGCAGGAGCGGGCGCGTGCGCGACGCGGCCGCGCAGCGAGTTCGAGAGCGCCTCGGTGACCGTCACGTCGACGAAGTGGCCGATCATGCGCGGGTCGCCCGCGAAATTCACGTAGCGCATGTTCTCGGTGCGGCCGGTCAGCTCGGTGGCGCGCTTCCGGCTCGGCCCCTCGACGAGCACGCGCTGCACCGTGCCGACCATCGACTCGGCGATGCGGCGCGCGTTGGCGTTGATCGCCGCCTGCAGGCGTGCGAGACGCTCGTGCTTGACGGCATCCGGCGTGTCGTCGGGAAGATTCGCCGCCGGCGTGCCCGGGCGACGGGAGTAGATGAACGAAAAGCTCTGGTCGAAGCCGACGTCCTCGATCAGCTTCATCGTCTTCTCGAAATCGGC
>CBINBI010000077.1:0-15376 GCA_966248875.1 uncultured Rhodanobacteraceae bacterium | reverse complement strand
TGCATGTGTTAGGCCTGCCGCCAGCGTTCACTCTGAGCCAGGATCAAACTCTTCAGTTGAAATTGCTGGTCTTTCGACCAAACTTCCGAGTGTGACCAAGCCTCTGTAAAGCTGCTGCTTTGACGTTTGCTTGGACGCACTGATTCGATGGACTTCGATCCACCGCAAGGCGCCCACACAAGTCACCTGCGCACACTGTCAAAGATCAAGAGCTTGCGGGCTTCTGTTCGACCCGCGCCCAAGGACCTTTCGTCCGAGGGAGCCGCGTACTATACAACCAATTCCCGAACCGTCAACACCTTCGGCACAAATTTTTGACCGCGCCGCGGGCTGAACTCGAGGGAATCCTTCGTCGCCAGGAAAGCCGTTTCGGCCGGGGCATCGAAGGGGCGCGCATCCTATCGAGGCGCGTGGAATTTGGGAAGGGGGGCGGAGCAAAGATTTTGCATCTTCGCCGACCGGCGACGCGCGCTTCGACGCTACACCTGGACTTGGGGTTCAAGCCTCCGGAATCAATCGCACGCGCGCGAATCCGCGCTTGCCGAGCTGCAGCAGATGCTCGCCGCCGGGCTTCAGCAGGAGGTCCCGCGCTTCCACCACGTCCCCGTCCACGCGCACCGCGCGCTCGCCGAGCTTGCGCATCGCCTCCGACGTGCTGGGCGCGAGGCCCGCGGCCTTCAGAAGGGCCCCGATGCGGATGCCCTCGGCCGGTACCTGGATCTCAGCGGTCCTGAGATCCTGGGGCACGCCTCCACCCTGCACGACCTCGTGCCAGTGCCGCACGGCGCCTTCGGCCGCCGCCGCGCCGTGGAATCGCGCCGTCAGCTCGCGGGCGAGGTCCATCTTGAGATCGCGCGGGTTGACGCTGCCGCTCGCGACTGCGCTCCGGAGCTCCTTGAGCTCGTCCAGCGATTTCTCGAACGAAAGCAGCTCGAAATAGCGCCACATCAGGTCGTCCGAGAGCCGCATCACCTTGCCGAAGATCTCGTTCGGCGACTCGTTGATGCCGATGTAATTGCCAAGCGACTTCGACATCTTCTGGACGCCGTCCGTGCCCTCGAGCAGGGGCATCGTCAGCACGATCTGCGCCGGCTGCCCGGCGTCTTCCTGCAACTGCCGCCCGACCAGAAGATTGAACTTCTGGTCCGTCCCGCCGAGCTCCACGTCCGCCTTCAGCGCGACCGAGTCATAACCCTGAACGAGCGGATACAGGAACTCGTGGATCGCGATCGGCTGCTCGGCCTTGTAGCGCTTGGAAAAGTCGTCACGCTCGAGCATGCGCGCGACCGTGTGCCTGGCCGCGAGCCGGATCATGTCGGCCGCGCTCATCGCGCCGAACCACTCGGAGTTGAAGCGCACCTCGGTCTTTTCGCGATCGAGCACCTTGTAGACCTGATCGGCATAGGTCCTGGCGTTCGCCTCGATGTCCTCGCGCGTGAGCGGCTTGCGCGTCACGTTCTTGCCGGTCGGGTCGCCGATCATCCCGGTGAAGTCGCCGATCAGGAAGATCACGGTGTGGCCGAGATCCTGGAACTGCCGCATCTTGTTCAGCAGCACGGTATGGCCGAGATGGAGATCGGGCGCGGTCGGATCGAAGCCGGCCTTGATGCGCAGCGGCCGGCCGAGCTTGAGGCGCGCCTCGAGCTCCTCGCGCTTGATGATCTCGTCGGCGCCGCGGCCGATGAGATCGAGCGCGGCTTGCAGTTCGGTCATGAAATTCCCTTGTTCGTGCGCCTGCGGGCGCGCTGCGGAGCGGCCGTCCAGCCGTCCAAATCGGAGGACACAGTTAATTATTGGTTAATCGAGCAAAATCGCGCAAACCCGCGTCGTCATTGGCGTTGACGCCGCGTACACGACGACTTTATGGTACCGGGCCGACAGCCGGAACGCGATCGTGACCGCCAGATCCGAAGAGACCCAGCCGCCCCGTCGCAAGCCCCGCTGCATGGCCATCCGGCGCCACGCGCAGCGCAGGCATTTCCACTTCTATTCGCGCTGCTCCACCTGGACGTTCGTGCAGAACGTCGCCGCCGCGCCGATCAGCTGGCGCGCGGAGCACTGGGTGCTCGGCGGTGTCGCGCTGATCCTGACCGCGCTGGTCGGCATCGTCATCCCGGGCTGGGCCAACGCGATGCGGCACGATCCCGCGCCAGCGGCGTACACCACGCTCGCGCTCGATCTGCCGCAGTTGCCGGGTGCCGAAGCCGATCCCTCGATCGGCGCCTACGGCATCGGCGCGAACGAGCCGGAGTGGCGCCGCGTGACCGTGCGCGCCGGCCAGTCGCTCGCCGACATCTTCCGCGAGAACGGCCTCAGCCCCGCCGACCTGCAGCGCGCGCTCGACTCCCAGAACGACGCCTCGGCGTTGCGCAACATCCATCCCGGCGACGAGTTCGCGTTCGTGATCGACGCGAACGGCGCGCTTTCGATGATGCGCTTCGACCGCGGCGACGCCGCGCGCGTCACGCTGCGCTTCACCCGCGGCGGCGTCATCGAATCGGTGGACGAACGCGCTGTCGAGCGCCGCACCCACGTCGCGCACGGCGTGCTCACGCGCTCGCTCTACGAGGCCGGCGCCCAGGCCGGCATGAGCGACACGATGATCTGGAAGCTGGCCGAGGCGTTCGGCTACGACATCGATTTCGCGCAGGACCTGCGCGAAGGCGACAGCTTCAGCGTCATCTACGACGACGTCTACCGCGAGGGCGAGCACATTCACGACGGCGACATCATCGCCGCCACCTTCATCAATCAGGGCCAGCGCTACACCGCGATCCGCTACACCAACGCGAACGGCGACACGCTCTACTACAGCGAGGACGGACGGCCGCTGCGCAAGGCGTTCCTGCGCACGCCGGTCGAGTTCACGCGCATCTCCTCGCTGTTCTCGGTCGGCCGCATGCACCCGATCCTCGGCTACATGCGGGCGCACAAGGGCGTCGACTACGCCGCGCCGACCGGCACGCCGATCCGCGCTGCGGGCGACGGCAAGATCACGTTCCGCGGCTGGAAATCGGGCTACGGCAATTTCATCACCATCCAGCACAACGGGCACATCTCGACCGCGTACGGCCACATGTCGCGCTTTGCGAACGTGAAAGTCGGCCAGCGCGTCAGCCAGGGCCAGGTCATCGGCTACGTCGGCATGACCGGTCTTGCGACCGGCCCTCACCTCCACTACGAATTCCGCGTCGACGGTCAGCATCGCAACCCGCTGAAGGTGACCCTGCCCAAGGAAGAGCCGTTGCCGCCGACGCAGCTTGCGCTCTTCAAGCAGAAGAGCGCGCCGCTGCTGGCCAAGCTGAAGCTGGTCGACGGCCTGCAGCTCGCGCGCGCGAACGACTGAAGCCGCGTGCCGGCGCCGCTCTATCTCGGCCTCATCTCCGGTACCAGCGCCGACGGCATCGACGCGGCGCTGGTCCGCTTCGAGCCGCGCCTGGAGCTCGTCGGCGCGCGCACGACGCCGTATCCGGATGCGCTGCGCGCACGCGTGCTCTCGCTCGCGACGGCGGACGGGAGGATCGCGCTCGACGACTACGGCACGCTCGACACCGCCCTCGGCGCCTGCTTCGCCGATGCCGCGCTGGCGCTCCTGCAGGAGACGGGCGCCGATCGCGCCGACGTCGCCGCGATCGGCTCGCACGGCCAGACCGTGAGGCACCGACCGACGGGCGAGCATCCCTTCACGCTGCAGATCGGCGATGCCGCCGTCATCGCCGAACGCACGCGCATTCCCGTGGTTTCCGACTTTCGCCGCGCCGATCTCGCCGCCGGCGGCCAGGGCGCGCCTCTGCTGCCAGCGCTGCACGCGGGTCTGTTCGCCTCGACCGACACGACGCGCGTGATCCTGAACCTCGGCGGCATCGCCAACATCACGGTCCTCGCGCCCGGCCGTGACGTGCTGGGCTTCGACACCGGCCCTGCGAACTGCCTTTCCGATGCCTGGACGCTGCGCCACCGCGGCACGCCGCGCGACGAAGGCGGCGCCTTCGCGAAAAGCGGTCGCGTCGACCGCGAGCTGCTTGCCGCGCTGCTGTCGGATTCTTATTTCGCCGCACCGCCGCCGAAAAGCACCGGCCGCGAGTACTTCAACCTCGACTGGCTCGACGCGCGTTTGCGCAAGGACGTCGCGCCGGCCGACGTGCAGGCGACGCTGCTCGCGCTCACGGCGATCACCATCGCCGACGCGATCCGCGCCGCGGCACCCGCCGCGCGCGAAGTCTTCGCGTGCGGCGGCGGCGTGCACAATGCTGCGCTGATGGAGGCGCTGCGGACGGCGCTCGCACCGGCGACCGTGCAAAGCACCGCGAGCCTCGGGCTCGATCCCGACTACGTGGAAGCGACGGGCTTTGCCTGGCTCGCGCGTGCGCGGCTCGCGGGTGTCGCGGGCAACCTGCCCGCGGTCACGGGAGCGCGCGGTCCGCGCATTCTGGGCGCGATCCACGCCGCACCGTAGGTCGGGTCTCGGCCCGTCGTCCTCGAGCGTGAATCGGCGGCGGGCCGAATCCGTCCGCGCGTGTTCGCCCGGCTAGCCGTGCTTGCGGTGCTTCCCCGGCGCCGGCCTCGATCCGCCATCGAGATCGGGAAACAGCGGCGCGCCCGGGACGCGCTCAAAGGCGCTCAGCGCATCGCGGAACGCAGCCGTCTCGCCGGGATTCCACGTGCCCCGCAGGTGCGCGACATCTTGCCGGTCGCGTCGCGACAGGTCCTCGCCGCCGAGGCCGAGCGCATAGCGCAGCGCGTTGACGATGACCTGGTTGACGGGCCAGTTCCGTTCGACGGCGACCTGGCGCAGCCGCTCTGCGATCGCATCGTCGACGTCGCGGATCAGGATGTCGGTCATGCGCGTTCCCGCGGCCACGGCACCGGCGGGATTGTTGCACATCCGCTGCCGGCGAAAGGTGGCGCCGGTCGCTATGCGCTGCTCGGCGCGGCGGCGGCGCTTCCCGCTTGCCGCTCGCGCCGCATCGCCCAGAGGACCAGCACCAGCGCCGGCAGGCCGATCGCGGCGGTGGCGACGAAGAACGGCTCGTAGCCCCACGCGTCGACGACCGTGCCCCACTGGCTCGCGATCGCTTTGGCCGGCAGGCTCCAGAGCGTGCCGAACAGCGCGTACTGCGTCGCGGTGTACGCCGTGTTCGTCAGCGACGACATGTATGCGATGAACGCCGTGCCGGCGATGCCGTTCGCGACGTTGTCGATGCTGACGACGCCGGCGAGCCAGGCGAGGCCGGGCGAGATGTTCGCGATGTAGGCATAGAAAAGATTCGCGACGGTGAGCAGCACCCAGCCGATCAGCAGCGTCTTCGGGATGCCGTAGCGCTTGATCAGCACGCCGGCGAGCAGCGCGCCGCCGAGTGTCATCAGCACGCCGTACACCTTGGAGACCAGCGCGATCTCGGGCAGCGTGAATCCGAGATCGATGTAATACGTGTTCGCCGCGACGCCCATCGTCGTGTAGTTGAGCCGATAGGTCATGATCAGCAGCAGGATCGGCAGGCCGGCACGCCAGCCATTGCGCATGAAGAAATCGACGAAGGGCGAGACGACTGCGCCGATCAGCCACGCCACCGCGGCGCGGAGCGGCGCGGGCCAGTGCGCCGAGCGTTCGAGGAACGCGATCACGCGCGCCTCCTGCGCCAGTGTGGCGCGGTCGATGCGCGCTTCGGGTTCGCCGACGACGAGCGTCGTCGCGATGCCGACCGCGACGCAGGCCGCCATCGCGAAATACGCCGTGGTCCAGCCGTAGCCTGCCGCGGCCGTCAGCGCTCCGGCACCGGCGGCCAGCAACGCAAGCTGATAGCCGGTCTGATACGCGGCCGCCATCGCGCCCTGCGATTCGCGGCTCGCCGCTTCGATGCGCCAGGCGTCCACCGCGATGTCCTGCGTGGCGGAAGCGAATGCGGTCGCGACCGCGAGCCAGGCGAAATGCGCCGCGTCGGAGGCCGGATCGGCGACCGCCATCGCGACGAGGCCCGCCGCGATGCCGCACTGCGCGAGCAGCATCCAGCTGCGGCGCCGGCCCAGCCGGCCGAGCAGCGGCAGCCGCACGCGATCGACCAGCGGCGCCCAGAAATATTTCAGCGAGTACGCGAGGCCGACGAGGCTGAAGTACCCGATCGTCGTCCTGTCGATGCCCGCGAGGCGCAACCGCGCCGAGAGAGTCGTCAGCACCAGCGGAAACGGCAGGCCCGACGAGAAGCCGAGAAGCAGCATCGCCAGGACGCGCGGATTCGCATAGACCGCGACCGCTTCGCGCCAGCTGCGCAACGCGTCCCTCACAGCGCATAGTCCACGGTGTACGGCGCGTGGTCGGAGAACCGCGGCGTCGGCGCGATCGAGCACGATCTGAGCCGCGCCCGCAGGCTCGGCGTCACCAGCTGATAGTCGATGCGCCAGCCGACGTTCTTGGCCCGCGCGGCACCGCGGTTGCTCCACCAGGTGTAGTCCTGGCCTTCGGGATTCAGCGCGCGATAGCTGTCGACCCAGCCCGAATCGCCGTCGCAGAGGCCGTTGAGCCAGTCGCGCTCGGCCGGCAGGCAGCCCGAATTCTTCTGGTTCGAAGTCCAGTTCTTGATGTCGAGCCGGCTCCGGACGATATTCCAGTCGCCGCAGAGCACGTAGTCGCGGCCGCTCGCCAGCCATTCGTCCAGCACCGGACGGAACCACTCCCTCACCTTGAACTTGAAGCGCTGCCGCTCCTCGCCGGACGAGCCCGACGGCACGTACAGCGAGACGACGCTGAGATTTCCGTAGCGCGCCTCGAGATAGCGGCCTTCGTCGTCGAACGGCGCCCAGCCCAGCGAGGTGCGCACCTCGTCCGGCTCGCGCCGGGAGTAGATCGCGACGCCGCTGTAGCCCTTCTTCGAGCTCGCGTCGCGATAGAAGCAGTGATGCCCGTCCGGCCGGAACATCGGATCGGTCAGCTGGTCTTCCTGCGATTTCGTTTCCTGCAGGCAGACCACGTCGGCGTTCTGCTGCCTCAGCCAGTCGAGAAAGCCCTTGTTCGCGGCGGAGCGGATGCCGTTGGCGTTGAAGGTGATGATGCGCATATGAGGGCTGAGGGCTGAGGGCTTAGGTCGTAGCGTGCCGGTTTCGTCGACGATCTGGCAACGCCCGATTGCTGTTTACGCAGCGGGTCGCGTTTATCCTTCAGCCCTCAGCCTTCAGCCCTCAGCCCTTAATGCTCAAGACCCAACGCGCCTTCCTCGATCTCGCGCTCGCGCGCAACGCGCTGCGCTTCGGCGAGTTCACGCTGAAATCGGGCCGTGTCAGCCCGTATTTCTTCAATGCCGGTCTGTTCGATTCCGGCGCCGCGCTGGCTTTGCTCGGGCGGGCGTATGCGGAAGCGGCGGTCCATTCCGGTGTCCGCTTCGACATGCTGTTCGGCCCGGCCTACAAGGGCATCGTGCTGGCGGCGATCACGGCGGCCGCGTTGTCCGAGCATCACGGCAGCGACCTCCCCTTCGCATACAACCGCAAGGAGGCCAAGGACCACGGCGAAGGCGGCGTCCTGGTCGGCGCGCCGCTCAAGGGACGCGTGCTGATCGTCGACGACGTGATCACGGCCGGCACGGCGATCCGCGAATCGCTGGCGCTGATCCGCGCGCACGGCGCCGAGCCCGCCGGCGTGCTGATCGCGCTCGATCGCGAGGAGCGCGGCCAGGGCGCCCTTTCCGCGACGCAGGAGCTCACCGCAGAATTCGGCATCCCGGCGATCGCGATCGCGCGGCTCTCCGATCTTCTCGTCTATGCCGAGGGCCGTCCCGAGCTCGCCGAGCACCGCGCACGGCTCGCCGCGTACCGGGAGCGCTACGGCGCCTGAAAGGTGTCGGCGCTCGCTGCCGGCAGCCGCTGCTGTGAGCGCCCGCTCAGCCGGAGCCGACCGGCTCGGCCTATACTCGCCGCCCGGAGGGATTCCCGATGCGCCCCGCCTTTCTTGCCGTGCTTGCGATCCTCGTCGCCTGTCCCGCCTGGGCCGCCGACACTGGAAAGCACAACCGCTACAAGTGGACCGATGCGGAAGGCAACCTGCACTACACCGATGCCTTGCCACCGGAGGCGGTGAAGTACGGCTACGACGTCGTCAACGCACAGGGCATCGTCATCAAGCACGTCGACCGCATGAAGACGCCCGAGGAGCGCGCGGCGGCGAAGGCGGAGCTCGCGAAGGCGAAGGCAGCCAGGGAAGCGGAGGAAACGCGCCGGCGCAGCGACCAGCAGATGCTCGCCGCGTATCCCACCGAGGACGACCTGAAGCGCGCGCAGCACCAGCAGTCGGAGATGATGGAGCAGAACATCACGTCGGCGCGCATCAGCCTGCAGAGTCAGGAAAAGACCCTCGCCGAGCTGCTCGGCCACGCCGCCGAGCTCGACTCGAGCGGCAAGCCGGTCCCGCCTGCGCTCGCGAAGAAGATCGGCGACATGCGCAAGCAGGTCGAGGACCAGCGCGAGTACATCGCGCGCAAGCAGCGCGAGCGCGACGAGACGATCGCGCGCTTCGACGACGAGCTGGCCCACTACCGCAGCCTGAAGTCGCCGCAGGAAGCGGAGCGGCGCTGAGCGGTTTCGCGCGCCGCCCGCGCGATCGTCGAAACGTCAGAACGGCAGCGGCAGCGACGAATCGAGCTTCAAAAGCTCGGTGCGGAACACGTCCTGCACGCGCTTGAGCGCCTGCGGCGTATCGGCGTCGAAGCGCAGCACGAGCACCGGCGTCGTGTTCGATGCGCGCACCAGGCCCCAGCCGTCCGGCCAGTCGGCGCGCAGCCCGTCGATCGTGGTGATGCGAGCGCCGTCGAACTTCGCGCGCTGGCGGAACGTCTCGATGAAGCGGTAATGCTCGCCCTCGCGCATCGGGATCTTGAGCTCCGGTGTCGAAACGCCTTTCGGCAGCGTGTCGAAGATCGCCTGCGCGTCGCGACCCTCGGGATCGCTGCCGAGGATGTCGAGCAGGCGCGCCGCCGCGTAGATGCCGTCGTCGAAGCCGTACCAGCGCTCGCCGAAGAAGAAGTGGCCGCTCATCTCGCCGGCGAGCGCCGCCTCGGTCTCGCGCATCTTCGCCTTGATCAGCGAATGGCCGGTGCGCCACATCAGCGGGCTGCCGCCGTGCCGCAGGATCAGAGGCTGCAGATGCCCCGTGCACTTGACGTCGTAGATGATCGTCGCGCCGGGATTGCGCGTCAGAATGTCCGTCGCGAACAGCATCAATAGCCGGTCGGGGAAGATGACCTCGCCGGTCTTCGTGACCACGCCGAGCCGGTCGCCGTCGCCGTCGAAGGCGACGCCGATGTCGGCGTCGAGCTGCTTCACGGACAGGATCAGGTCCTGGAGATTGTGCAGGTCGGACGGATCGGGGTGGTGGTTCGGGAACGTGCCGTCGACATCGCAGTAGAGCCGCTCGACTTCGCAGCCGATCGCCTCGATGACTTCCGGCGCGATCGCGCCCGGAATGCCGTTGCCGCAGTCGACGACGACCTTGAGCGGGCGCTCGACCTGGATATCGTTGGCGATGCGCTGGATGTAGTCCTTCGAGATGTCCATCGACTGCAGCCCGCCCGTGCCGTCGACGAAGCGGTTCTCGGCGATGCGCGCGTACAGCGCCTGGATCGCGTCCTCGGACAGGGTTTCGCCGCCGAGCACGATCTTGAAACCGTTGTAGTCCGGCGGATTGTGGCTGCCTGTGACGGAAATGCCCGAGCCGGTGGCAAGGTGATAGCAGCCGAAGTAGACGACGGGCGTCGGCACCGCGCCGATGTCGATCACGTCCATGCCGGTCGAGCGCAGGCCTTCGATCAGTCCGGCGACGAGATCCGGCCCCGACAGCCGGCCGTCGCGCCCAACGACCATCTCCCGCAGGCCGCGATCGCGCGCCTCGCTGCCGACCGCGCGGCCGAGCGCTCGCGCGACCGCCGGAGTCAGCGTTTCGCCGACGACACCGCGGATGTCGTAGGCGCGGAAGATGCTGCGATCGATGTTCACCGGTGTCTCCACGGCATCTCTGGTTCTGCTGGGACGGGTCGGGGCGCCGGGCTTCGCGGCCGGGGTCTTCGCGGCCGAAGGCGCAGGCGCCTGCTTCAGCGCTTCGGCCAGCGTGATTTCGGGCTCGGTCGGCTTCGCCGTGAAGCGCAGCGTCTGGATCGCTCGCTGCACGCCCACGTGGCGCAGCCATAACGCGATCGCGCCGCCGAGGAGGCAGAGAATCGCCAGCGCGACCAGCGTGCCTAAGCCGCTCGGGCCGAGGACGAAATAGTCCGGCTCGCCCTTGCCGATGCGCAGCATCGAGCCCGGGATCGGCTCGCCGAGATCGGCGATCGAGCTGCCGGTGACCGCGCCGATGCTGGCGATCTGCAGATCGCCGCGGCCGTCGCCCTGGCGCAGGTCGAGCCGCGCTCCGGAAATATGCGCATGGCTGCGGAACGCACGCAAGACCGGCTCGAACGGCATGTAGACGACCGCGAACGCGACGATCGCATCGCCCTTCTTCACCGGCAGGGCGATGACCAGGCGCTGGCCCTTCTCCTTCTCGAAACGCATCTGGATCGGCGCCGGCGCGCCGTGCGCCTGCGCCTGCATCAGCATCTGCGCCTTGGCATAGCCGAAGCTCGCGAGATCGCCGGCGAGGATTTCGTCGAGCTCGGGCGTGTAGAACTCGACATCCTTGAGATCGGGCAGCGCGGCCGCGAGCGCCTGCGCCGCGGCCCCGCGCCCTGCTTCGACGCCCTGCCCCAGCGCATCGAGCACGGGCGCTTCGGCGAGCGCACCCTGCACGCGCTGCAATGTCTGCTTGAGCTCCGCGCCGATCGCGGTGATCGCCGCAGCGCGCACCTGGTCGGCTTCGGCCGCTCCGCGTTCGGCGTTGTGGACCAGCCAAGACTGCCAGGCGAAGAAGCACCCGAGCGCGAGCAGCAGCGTGCCGATCGCGAGCGGCAGCAGGACGCGCAGCGTGCGCTGCACGCGCGCGAGCACCGCCTTCGCCTGCAACGACGCTCGCGGTGCCGGCTCAAGGGCCGGCTTGCCTTTCTTGTTCTCCTTCGCCGCCATCGAAGCTTCCCGCAGTCTGCGGTCCGGCCACGCTGCGTGACGGACCTTTCGAGCCGCACGCCCGGAACGCCGGACGAGCGAATTCAGGTTCTTCGGTGCATCGGTTCGCGTCGCACGGTCAATGCCGTCCGGAACTGCCGAAACCGCCTTCGCCGCGCGCGGTCGGCGCGAACTCCGCCACCAGGTCGAAGGCCGCGCGCGCGACCGGCACGAACACGAGTTGGGCGATGCGTTCCCCCGGCGCGATGGTAAAGGCGCTGTCGGACCGGTTCCAGCACGAAATCAGCAGCGGCCCCTGGTAGTCCGCATCGATCAGCCCGACCAGATTGCCGAGCACGATGCCGTGCTTGTGGCCAAGGCCCGAGCGCGGCAGCACCATCGCGCAGAGGCCGGGATCGCCGATGTGGATCGCGATGCCGCTCGGGATCAGCGCGCTCGCGCCGCCTTCGAGTGTGAGCGGCTCCGCGACCATCGCGCGAAGATCGAGCCCGGCGGACGATTCGGTCGCGTACTCGGGCAGCGGAAACTCGCGGCCGAGCCGCGGGTCCAGCACTTTCAGTGCGATCCGGCGCGTCGCGGGCGGCTCCATCAGGCTCATGCGCGTCCCTGCGGACCCGCATGCATGCGCTCGCCGATGCGCGCGAGCAGGCGCTCGGCGAGCGTGCGCTTGTCCGCGCGCTCCAGCTGCTCGCGGCCGCCGGCCCAGATCAGCAGCAGCGCGTTGTCCTCGGCCTCGAAGCCCTCGCCGTCGCCGACCTTGTTGGCGGCGATGAGATCGATGCCCTTGCGTTCGAGCTTCTCGCGCGCGTGGCGCTCGATGTCCTCGGTTTCCGCGGCAAAGCCGACGATGAACGGCCGGCGCGGCAGCGCCGCGACCTCCGCGATGATGTCCGGGTTCTGCACCAGCTCGAGCTCCAGCGGCTCGCCGCCGGTGCGCTTGATCTTCTGTGCGGCAGTCGTCTGCGGCCGGAAGTCGCCGACGGCGGCGGCCGAGATGAAGACGTCGTTGTCGGCCGCGCGCTCGAGCACCGCTTCGCGCATCTCGCGCGCGCTGCGCACGTCCACGCGCGTGACGCCGGTCGGCGTCGCGAGCGCCACCGGACCCGCGATCAGCGTCACCTCGGCGCCGTGCGCCGCGGCGGCCGCCGCGATCGCAAAGCCCATGCGGCCGGAGCTGCGGTTGCCGATGAAGCGGACCGGATCGATGTCCTCGAAGGTCGGGCCCGCGCTGATCAGCAGGCGCCGTCCCTCGAGCACGCGCGGACCGCGCGTGGCGGCGAGCTCGGCGACGATGGTCTCGGCTTCGAGCAGGCGCCCCGCGCCGAACTCGCCGCACGCCTGGCTGCCCGACGCGGGCCCGAGCACGCGCACGCCGCGCTCGCGCAGCAGCGAAAGATTCGCCTGCGTCGCCGGATTCGCCCACATCTGCTGGTTCATCGCCGGCGCGAGCGCGATCGGCGCGGCGGTCGCGAGGCAGAGCGTCGTCAGAAGATCGTCCGCGAAGCCGTGCGCGAGCCGCGCGATGAGATCGGCGGTTGCCGGCGCGATGACGACCTGGTCGGCCCAGCGCGCGAGCTCGATGTGACCCATCGCGGCCTCGGCCGATTCGTCCCAGAGGCTCGAGCGCACCGGATTGCCCGACAGCGCCTGAAACGTCTGCGCGGTGACGAAGCGCGCCGCGCCCTCGGTGAGCACGACGCGCACCTCCGCGCCCGCATCGCGCAGGCGGCGCACCAGCTCGGCCGCCTTGTACGCGGCGATGCCGGCGGAAACGCCGAGCAGCACATGCTGACCCGCCAGTGCCGGTTGACTCATGTGTAGGAAACCGCCGACTTCACGCGAAGCGCCTAGCTTACTGAAAATCGTCGCCGCCGCCGCTCCGTCGGCGGCGCCGGCCACGTTAGCGTGTGCCCGCGATCACGAGGACCACCGCATGAGCATCCGCAACTGGCCCGATGGCGAGCGCCCGCGCGAAAAACTGCTGACGCGCGGCGGCTCCGCGCTTTCCGATGCCGAGCTGCTGGCGATCTTCATCGGCTCGGGGCGGCGCGGCGAGAGCGCGGTCGACATCGGCCGGCGCCTTCTCGCCCGCGCCGGCGGCTTGAAGGCGCTGCTCGACACGCCGCGCGCTCACGGCATCGGCACCGTCGCCTGGTGCCGCCTGGTTGCGGCACTGGAGCTCGGCCGGCGCTATCTCGACGCCGAAGTGAAGAGCACGATCGTCATCAGCGATCCGGTGACCAGCGCGCGCTACCTGAAGTCGCGCCTCTGCGGCTATCCGTATGAGGTGTTCGCCTGCCTCTTCATGGACAGCCGCCATCGCATGCTCGCGTTCGAGGAACTGTTCCGCGGCTCCATCTCCGGCGCCAGCGTGCACCCGCGCGAAGTCGTGCGCCGCTGCATCGCGCACAACGCGGCCTCGGTCATCTTCGCCCACAACCATCCGTCCGGCGTCGCCGAGCCGAGCGCCGACGACCGCACCGTCACGCTGCGCCTGCGCGATGCGCTCGGCCTGATCGACGTGCGCGTGCTCGATCACATCGTCGTGGGCGAAGGCGAGCCGATCTCGCTGGCCGAGCGCGGCTGGCTCTGAGCGCCGGCGGTCGTGGGTAATCGTATACTCGGCGCGGGCTGGGGAGCGGGCTGCTGCGCAAGTGATCTTCGACTATCCGCGCGGGTTTCCACCGGACGCGATCGAGCGCGGCCTGCCGTCGCCCGAGGCCGCGCGCGCCGCGCTCGCGGACCACGACGCGGCGCTCGAGGCGATGCTCGCCGAGCGCCGCCGCGACCTCGCACCGCTCGTCGCCGGGGCCGAGGATGAAGCGCTGCTGCAACGCACCGCCGAGGCCGTGCGCCTGGCCTACGCGCGCCTCGCCTGCCGTCACGGCCGGCTCGGCAGCGATCTGCACGCGTATCACAACGAAGGCCATGTGCTCGAGATCTGCGCCGGCCGCATCCCGCGCCTGCTCGCCGTGCCCGCCGCGCGCGAGCTTTCCCTGCGCGATGTCTGCGCGCTGCTGCTGTTCGGCGCGGGACACGACCTGCGCCAGCGCGAGGCGCCGCTGTTCTCGGCCGGCATCGGCGCCAACGAGCGCGCCAGCACCGAGGAGATGCTGCGCATCCTCGACGCCTGCGGGTTCGATCGCGCGCGCGATGGCGATCTCTGCGCCGCGCTGGAGCTCATGATCGCCGGCTCGACTTTCGATGCACGCGCGCCGGGCGGCGGCGCGTACAACGCGGCCGAGCTCGTGCAGAGCGGCGGCGCGCTCGCATCGAAGCTCGATGCCAAGCTGGACAAGCACCGGCCGGGGTGGCGCGACGATCCGCTGCTCGTGCGAGGCCACCGCCTCGCGCTGATCGCGGCCGATCTCGACACCGCGAACGTCGCCGATCCGTTCGCCGCCTTCGCGGCCAACGGCGAGAACCTCTGCCGCGAGCGCGAGATGCTGAGCGGCCGCTCGCTCGATGCCGGCGAGAGCGCGCTGCCGGCGCTCAGGTTCCTGACCGATGGCCAGGACCGCTTCTTCTTCGACCTGCACCGTTTCAACTCGGCGCTGGGCCACGCCGCGTTCGACGCCGGCAAGCAGGCCAACGCGCCGCTGGTGAAGGCGCTGACCGTCGGCGTTCGCGCCCGGGTCGCCGTCAACGGCCCTCCGGCAACAGGCACACAGGTCATCGAGACATACCGCGCCACGGTGGCCGATCTCGTCGGCTGACGGCCGCTTCGCAGCGCAGCGCTAAAGCAAAAGCCGGCGCATCCTTGCACGGTGCGGCATGCGCATCCCGCGCGCCGCACGTGTACCCTGCCGAAGCAGCATCCTGGGCGCCGGTCGCGACACGGCGATGACAGCGGCCCGGCGCGCCGAACGACGTTCCTGGAGTGCCGCGATGACCGCTAGAATAATGCGTTTTGGCACTGTCCCGCCGTGAAAGACCTCCTGCGCGATTCGATCCATCAGGCCCTGGCGAAGCTGAAGGCCGCCGGCACGCTGCCGGCCGGCGACGATCCCGCCTTCGTCGTCGAGCGTACGAAGAACCGTGAGCACGGCGACTTCGCGACGAACGTCGCGCTGCTGCTGGCGAAGCCTGCGAAGGCGAAGCCGCGCGATCTCGCGCAGGCGATCGTCGGCGCGCTGCCGGGCCACGCGTCGATCGCGAAGGTCGAGATCGCGGGCCCCGGCTTCATCAATTTCTTCCTGAGCCAGGACGCGTACCGGCAGGAGATCAGGACGATCCTCGAAAGCGGCGGCGCCTACGGCCGCGGCAACGCAGGCGCGGGCCGCACGGCCGGCGTCGAGTTCGTCTCCGCCAATCCGACCGGCCCGCTGCACGTCGG
>CBINBI010000076.1:0-16102 GCA_966248875.1 uncultured Rhodanobacteraceae bacterium | reverse complement strand
TGACCACTTCCGATATCAAACCAATTTTGGTCCGGAAAGGTTAGGAATTACCAAAAATAAAAAGGCCGGGCAACGCCCGGCCTTTCATGTCCGTCGCGGCGAAGTCAGTGCTTCTTCGTCGCGTCGATTTTTTCCTGAGCCATCGTGAAGGTCTTGATCGCCTCGTCGTGAATCGACGTGAGCTCCTTCTCGTCGAGCTCGCCGCCGCCCTGCTTCTCGTTGACGATCACCTTGCCGCTCTCGTCCCAGCCGACGGTGGCGCCGCCCTGCTGCTTGACGAACATCGGCTTGCCGTCCTTGTAGGCGTACTTGACCGAGGTACGGCCGCCCTTGTCGTACTCGGTATTGACGCGCGCGAACACGACGCGACCTCTGTCGGCGAACGCATCCCAGCCGATCGACGCGTCGTCGGTGGTGTACGTGCCGGCGACTTTCTTCATGCCGCCGATGCGCGCCTGCAGGCTCTGATATTCGTCCTTGAGCTTTTCGCCGGCGGTCGGCTCCGGGCTGAGCGTGATCTGCGCCGTGGCTCCAGATCCGCCGGTCAGCACCGGCGAAGTCAGCGCGGGCAGGTAGCGCCGCTCGCCGTCGGTCAGGATGGCGTTGATCGTGTACGCGCGGCTCGGATCGATCTTGGCGGGATCGAGGTCGAGCGAGAAATTGAACGGCGGCTGGCCGCTGACGTCCATGCTCTTCTCGGCGACCGGGATCTCCGGCTGCGCGACATCGACGAGCTTGATCTCCAGCTTCGACCCCGGATTGATCTCCACCGACTCCTTGAGCATGACGCTGCCGCTGATCGTCGACGGAATCGGCGCGTTTGCCGCGGTGTTGGCGCCGTTGCCTTGCGCACCGCCGCTCGCGGACGGATTCTGGTTGGCGGAATTGCATCCGGCCAGAAGCCCGAGCGCGACGAGCGCGACGATCGAAAGATTCCTCATGATGCAATCCTCCAAAGAACGAAGGGAATCGTAGATCACCCGCCAGCATAGCGCCAGTCGGATGAACGCAAGGCAGCGGGACAACGCGAGCCTGCTCCGGACCCGGCACGCGAGCGGACCCGGCCGGTTTTTCCGGCCTGTCGCGCGAAAATCGCGACGATAATGCGGTGAAGCGCCGCGCGCAATCGCATCGGGCGCTGTTTTGCGGCGGTTTATCGTATCGCGTGGCTTGCGCTCGAGCAAAGCAAATCGGCTGACGCCAGCCGTTCCGGCGGTGAAGGCCCCCCCGCCGTTTTCACGGCGCGCCGGTGCGGCGCACGGTATTCCGGCCTTCCTGCTTGGCTCGGTAGAGCTGTTCGTCGGCCGCGCGCAGGAGATCGCTCGACGCACTCATGCCGGCGAGCCATTCCGCCGCGCCGATGCTGACGGTGACGCGCTGGGGCCCGCCGCCCGTGGCGCCCATGTCACGCTCGCCGATCGCGCGGCGCAGGCGCTCGGCGAACTCGGCCGCCTGCACGACCGTGTGCTCGGGCAGCACGACGGCGAATTCCTCGCCGCCGATTCTTGCGATGATGAACTCCTCGCGTGCGTGCGCGGCGAGCGTGCGCGCGACGCGCTTGAGCACGCCGTCGCCGGCCGGGTGGCCGAATCGGTCGTTGATCGCCTTGAAATGGTCGATGTCGATGATGAGCAGCGCGAGCGGGCGCCGGTGGTTGGAGGCGCGAGCGAGCTCCTTTTCGAGCAGCTCGAGGAACTGCCTACGATTGTAGAGATCCGTCAGCGGGTCCACTGTCGCGAGCTGGTAGATTTCCTCGTGATAGCGCGCCTCGACCGACGAACGGTCCATGAACTTGAGCACGCAGCTGCCGATCGTGATGTGATCGCCGTCCTTGAGCTCGGCCTCGATGATCGGCTGGTCGTTGAGGAAGGTCTTGTTGGTCGAGTCGAGATCCTTCACGCGGTAGCCGGTCGGCTCGCGCCAGATCTTCGAATGCTGGCGCGACACGCTGCGTTCGAGGATCTGGAACTCGCACTCGGGGCCGCGGCCGATCACCAGCGGCTGATCGCCGATGTCGATGCGCTGGCCCAGCCGCTGTCCCTGCAGCACGACCAGGCACGCCGGCTCGCGGCCATCCGCGTGGACGCGGGCGGGCCGGATGGAGCGGCGCTGCGTCGTGCCGTCGTCGTGATGTGCGCTCATGGGAACCGGTGTGCCCGTGGCGGGGCCGGAACAGTGTACGCGAACGGCACGGCCCCTTTCGCGTAGGACCGCGACGGATCCCGAGCGGGCGGGCGCCGGCCAAGGCGCCCGCCCGCGGGGGAGGAGCAAGGTGGGTGCCGATACTGAGGCGCAGTCTCGACGGCCATCATGGGGAAAATGGTCGACCGGCACCCACTTCCACTCTAGACGCAGCGAAAAAGCGGAATCCGGACACCGTTTTGGCGACCCCCCTCAAAATCCGGAAACGACGCCGCCTTTCTATGCCGAAGGTAACAGCGAGATATCCGCCACCTGGAGGAACAGCTCCCGCAGGCGGCCGAGCAGGGCCAGGCGATTGGCGCGCCGGGCCGCATCGTCCACCATGACCATCACGTGATCGAAATAGCGGTCGACGGGATCGCGCAGCGCGGCGAGGCGCTTCATCAGCGCGACGTAATCGCGCGCCTTCACGAACGGCGCGGCATCGGCTTCGGCGGCACCCAATGCATCGACCAGCGACTGCTCCGCACCGGCTTCGAGAAGCGTACCGTCGATATCCCGGCGCGCGGCTCCGCCGGCCTGGCGCAGAATGTTGCCGATGCGCTTGTTGGCCGCGGCCAGAGCGCGGGCTTCGGGCAGCTTCGCGAACTCGACGACGGCACGCAGGCGACGATCGAAATCGGTGAGATCGCCCGGCGCGAGCGCGCGGACCGCTTCGAACGCATCCGCGCTGATGCCGAGATCGGTGTAGTAGCTGCGCAGCCGGTCGAGAATGAAATCGTAGAGCTCGCGCACGAGCGCGTCGCGATTCTCGATCTTTAGCGCGCGCGCTCTCTGCCGATGCGCAGCGGGCATGTCAGCGCCCGACTTGCCACCCGATACGGTGGCCGCTTCCTGATCGAGCACGAGATCGACTGCCTCGCGCAGCTGCGCGAGGATGTCGATGCGCATGTCGCCTTCGATCAGCGTGCGCGCGAGCCCGAGCGCGGCGCGGCGCAGCGCGAACGGATCCTTGTTGCCGGACGGCTTCATGCCGGCGGCAAAGATGCCGGCCAGCGTGTCGAAGCGCTCGGCGACGGCAAGCACTCGCCCGACGCCGCTGTTCGCGATCGCGTCGCCGGCGAAACGCGGTGCGTACGCCTCGTCGAGCGCGGCGGCGATTTCGGGTTTTTCGCCGCTCGCTTCGGCGTAATAGCGGCCCATGACGCCCTGCAGCTCGGGGAACTCGCCGACCATACGCGTGAGGAGATCGCACTTCGACAGCGCGGCCGCGCGCGTGGCGAGACCCGCGTCCACACCGACGCGGTTGGCGATCACGCGCGCAAGCTCGGCCACGCGCACGCACTTGTCCCAGACGCTGCCGAGCGCCTGCTGGTAGGTGACCGACTTCAAGGCGTCCTGATAGCTTGCGAGCGGCTGCTTGCGATCCTCGTCGAAGAAGAATTTCGCGTCGGCGAAGCGCGGACGGATGACGCGCTCGTAACCCTTGCGGATTTCGGCGGGATTCTTCGATTCGATGTTCGCGACGCCGATGAAATGCTCGGTCAGTCTGCCGTCCTCGTCGAAGACGGGAACGAATTTCTGGTTCGTCTCCATCGTCATGACCAGCGCTTCCTGCGGGACTCCGAGGAATTCACGGTCGAACGCACAGGCGATCGCTACCGGCCACTCAGTCAGATTCGCAATCTCGTCGAGCAGCGCGTCCGGCAACTGGGGCACGCCGCCGGTTTCGCCCGCCGCGCGGCCGATTTCCTCGCGCACGCGCGCGCGGCGCTCGGCGGGATCGGCCAGCACCTTCGCGCCGCGCAGCGCATCAAGCCAGCTGTCGGCATCGGCGACGTGCACGGCCTGCGGATGATGGAAGCGATGGCCGCGCGAATGGCGGCCGGAAGCGAGGCCGAGGACTTCGCCCTCGATGACCTCGGCGCCGTGCAGCATGACGAGCCAGTGCGCGGGGCGCACGAAGGTGTAGTCGTGGTCGCCCCAGCGCATTGGCTTCGGGATCGGCAGCGCCTTCAGCGCTTCGGCGACGATTTCCGGAACGAGTGCCGCGGTCGGCCGGCCCTTCTTCTCGCGGCGGAAGCCGAAGTATGTGCCGTCGGCCTTGGTCAATTCCTGCAGCGCGGAGACTTCCACGCCGCACTTCTTCGCGAAGCCGAGCAGCGCCTTCGTCGGCTCGCCCTTCTCGTCGCGCCCGACGCCGAGCGGCGGCCCGAAGATCTCCTCGACCGAATCGGGCTGCATCTTCGCCACACCCGGCACCAGCACGGCAAGACGCCGCGGCGAGCAATAGACTTTGGCGCCGGCTGCATCGGCCGCGATGTCGCGCCTCGCGAGGCCGGCCGTGACCGCGTCGGCGAACGCGCGCGCCAGCTCGTCGAGCGCCTTCGGCGGCAGCTCTTCGGTGCCGATCTCGATCAGGAGCGAGGCTTCGGTGACGCTCGCCATCACGCGGCTTCCTTGCGCTTGAGGCCCGGAAAGCCGAGTTTCTCGCGCTGCGCGCAATACGCCTCCGCGACCTGGCGCGAGAGCGTGCGCACGCGCAGGATGTAGCGCTGGCGTTCCGTCACGCTGATCGCGCGGCGCGCATCGAGCAGGTTGAACGTGTGGCTCGCCTTCATGACCTGCTCGTACGCCGGCAGCGGCAGGCCCGTCTCGACGAGCTTTTTCGCTTCGCTCTCGCACACGTCGAACCAGTGCAGGAGCTCGGCGACGTTCGCGTGCTCGAAATTGTACGTCGACTGCTCGACTTCGTTCTGATGGAACACGTCGCCGTAGGTGACGACGCCGTGCGGCGCGTTCGTCCAGACAAGGTCGAACACGTTGTCGACGTTCTGGAGGTACATTGCGAGGCGCTCGAGCCCGTAGGTGATCTCGCCGGTGACGGGCCTGCACTCGAGCCCGCCGGCCTGCTGGAAATACGTGAACTGCGTGATCTCCATGCCGTTCAGCCAGACTTCCCAGCCGAGGCCCCACGCGCCAAGCGTCGGCGATTCCCAGTTGTCCTCGACGAAGCGCAGGTCATGCACCAGCGGATCGACGCCGAGCGCCTTCAGCGAGCCGATGTAGCGGTCGAGGATGTCGTCCGGATTCGGCTTCATCACCACCTGGTACTGGTAGTAGTGCTGCAGGCGGTTCGGATTCTCGCCGTAGCGCCCGTCGGTGGGCCGCCGCGACGGCTGCACGTACGCGGCCGTCCACGGCTCGGGCCCGAGCGCGCGCAGGAACGTCGCCGGATGAAACGTGCCCGCACCGACTTCGGTATCGAGCGGCTGGATCAGGACGCAGCCCTGCTCCGCCCAGTAGCGGTTCAAGGTCTGGATGACGTCCTGGAACGAGAGTCCCGCCATGGGCCTGGCTCACGGTAACTTCGGCAAAGCGCGCTAGTATAGCGGCCGATCAGAACGTCCACGGGACCCGAGCGCATGGCGAGCGCCACCCAGCATCCGGCGAGCGCGCGGACGGAAACTACCGCGGAGCTTGGCATGCACCGCCGCCTCGAACTCGACGAGACGCTGACTGCGCTCGCGGCCGACGGCGTCATCAGCGAAGCGGACATCAAGCGCGTGCGCGCGGACGTGCGGACGGCACGCGGACGGCTCGAGCTGCATCCGCTGGTGCTCGTCGCCAACCTCAAGCTG
Organism: uncultured Rhodanobacteraceae bacterium; assembly: GCA_966248875.1. Taxonomy (GTDB): domain Bacteria; phylum Pseudomonadota; class Gammaproteobacteria; order Xanthomonadales; family Rhodanobacteraceae; genus Dokdonella_A. Next base: position 10,319 of record CBINBI010000076.1, on the reverse strand, counting down.
CAGGACCTGCGCAATCCGGACAAGCCGCTCAGCCTCGAAGTGCTGACGCAATGGCTGGCGCAGCGCTCCGGGCTGCCCTATTTCAAGATCGATCCGATGAAGATCGATGTCGCCGCGGTGACGCAGGTCGTCAGCCACGCCTATGCGAGCCGCTACCGCATCCTGCCGGTGGCGGTGAGCGGCATGCAGGTGGTGTTCGCGACGTCCGAGCCGTTCGACACGCGCTGGGTCGCCGATCTCGCGCACGTGCTGCGCCGCGATGTGCAGCGCGTGGTCTCCAATCCGCTCGACGTCGGCCGCTACCTCGCCGAGTGGTGGGGCGTGCAGCGCTCCATCCAGCGCGCGAAGGACGCCAAGAGCGACAGCAGCGACGGTCGCGCGATCCTCAATTTCGAGCAGCTCGTCGAGCTCGGCAAGACCGGCGAGGTCGGCGCGGACGACCGGCACGTCGTGCACATCGTCGACTGGCTGCTGCAATACGCGTTCGAGCAGCGCGCCTCGGACATTCATCTCGAGCCGCGCCGCGATTCGAGCCCGATCCGCTTCAGGATCGACGGCGTCATGCACAAGGTGTTCGAGCTGCCGACGCCGGTCATGACCGCAGTGACCTCGCGCATCAAGATCCTCGGCCGCATGGATGTCGCCGAGAAACGCCGCCCGCAGGACGGGCGCATCAAGACGCGCTCGGCGGGCGGGCGCGAAGTCGAGCTCCGCCTTTCGAGCATGCCGACGGCGTTCGGCGAGAAAGTCGTGATGCGCATCTTCGATCCCGACATCGTCGTCAAGGAGTTCCGCCAGCTCGGCTTTGCGCCCGACGAGGAGAAGATCTGGCGCGAGCTGGTCGAGCGGCCGCACGGCATCGTGCTGGTGACGGGCCCCACCGGCTCCGGCAAGACGACGACGCTGTACTCGACGCTGAAGGTGCTGGCGACGCCGGACATCAACGTGTGCACGGTGGAAGACCCGATCGAGATGGTCTCGCCGGAGTTCAACCAGATGCAGGTGCAGCCGGCGATCGATCTTGATTTCGCGGCCGGCGTGCGCACGCTGCTGCGCCAGGATCCGGACATCATCATGGTCGGCGAGATCCGCGATCTCGAGACGGCGCAGATGGCCGTGCAGGCCTCGCTCACCGGCCATCTCGTGCTTTCGACGCTGCACACGAACGACGCGCCGAGCGCGCTGACACGCCTGCTCGATCTCGGCGTGCCGAACTATCTCATCCAGTCGACGCTGTCCGGCGTGGTCGCGCAGCGGCTCGTGCGCACGCTCTGCCCGCACTGCAAGACCGAGGCGGCGCTCGATGTACAGGCCTGGGCCGCGCTGACGCACCGCTGGCATCTCGCGCCGCCCGAGAAGATCTACGGACCAAAGGGTTGCCTCGAATGCCGCAAGACCGGCTTTCTCGGCCGAACCGGCATTTACGAGATGCTGCGCGTGACGCCTTCGATCCGTGCCCTGATCCAGCCGAACATGGATCTCGCGCGTCTCACGGAGGCGGCGTACGCGGAGGGCATGCGTCCTCTGCGCGCGTCGGCGGCGGCACAGGTCGCGCGCGGCGTCACGACGATCCCGGAGGTCGTCAACGTCCTGCCGCCTTCCGAGTTCTGAGATTTCTCGGCGGCATCGCCGGCAGGCGAATGCGCTCCTCGCACGCACGGCTTGCACCGTGCGCGACCGATGATTTTCGCGACCCTGCCGCTCGGAGGATCAGGCGACCTTGCGCGAGCGCCCGCGACGCAGCGCGGCAAGCGGATCGCCGAGCTTCAGTCCGGACAGATAGTTGTTGATCGCCTCGTTGGTGACGTCGTACAGCGGCCGGCCCATGACCGCTGCGGCTGCCTTGAGGCTGTCGCGCACGCGCTTGGAGACGCGCAGGCTTGCGTCGCGTGCGTCGTCATGATCGATAACGGTCTTTTTCATGTTTTCCCCCCTCGCGGGTTGTTGAGAAGGCAATCCGTTGCTTCGGTAAACAAGTGTAACTGTCTGCATCGCGGCGAGGTAGCGGCCTATGATGCCGATTGTGACGATTTGTGAAGGCAAATCTCGCGGATTACCCTAGCCCCGGTAGGCGGATGGCCTGCGGCGATTCAGAATGATCGTCCCGGATGCGCCTGGAGCGGTCCGGAAATCAGGTGGCGCGGCCCTGCCGCGACCGTTTCGGCCGGTAACGGGGCGGGAGGCCCTGCCCGGCATCCGGCGACATGACCCGTGCGAAGCCGGCGCAGGAGGAGAGGGGCGATGAGTTACGGAAAGGTCGAGGTGGGTAGCGGTTTCAACTGGCTGACCGAGGCGATCGGGCTCGTTTTCAGGAATCCGGCCGCGTTCCTGGTGATGGGCCTGATCCTGGCGGCGATCAACCTGATCCCGTTTCTCGGCGGGCTCGCTCTGACGATCTGCGGGCCTGCCCTCATCGGCGGCGTCGTGTTCGCCGCGCGCGAGGAATCCGAAGGCCGCAAGGCCGAGATTCCGCACCTGTTCCGCGCGTTTCAGGAGCCCGGCAAGATCGGGCCGATGCTGCTGCTGTGCCTGCCGGCCATCGCGGGTGGCGCCGTCCTGCTGGTCTGCGCCCTGGTCTTCGGAGTCGGCGCCTTGATCGGCGGCGGGCTCTCGGCGGCCAGCGGTTCCAACGCCGCGGGCTGGGGCGCGCTGGGCGGGAGTCTGCTGATCCTGTGCCTGATCGCGATCGTGATCATGTTTCTGGTCTATGCGCTCCAGTTCTTCGCGGTGCCTCGCGTCATGCTCGACGGCGTGGAGCCGTTCGCGGCCATGAAGGAAAGCCTGAATGCCTGCCTCGCCAACATCGGCGCGTTCCTGGTGTTCGGCATCGTGCTCTTCGTGGCGTTCTTCGTGCTTGCGATCGTGCTGATGCTGATTCCGATCATCGGCTGGCTGGCGCTGGTCACGGTCGCGTCGGTGACCGTCGGCTGCGCCGAGTACATCGCGTACCGCCAGGTGTACGCCGGCAGCGCGAGCCGCATGCCGCCGCCGGCACCCGAGACGCCGCCGGTGCAGGGCTAGCGGGCGGTACAAAAATCAGGCAGCGGGCGGGGCATCCGCTTCGCCGCTGCCGGCACGCCGCGCGAGTGCTCGCGCGGCGAAGATGCCGAACTCGTAGAGCGCGCACATCGGAATCGCCAGCATCAGCTGCGAGAGCACGTCGGGCGGCGTCAGCACGGCTGCGACGACGAAGGCGCCGACGATCGCGTAAGCGCGGCTTTTCGCGAGCTGTGCCGGGGTCACCACGCCCAGCGCGACCAGGATGATCAGCACGACCGGCACCTCGAAGCAGAGGCCGAAGGCGAGAAACAGCACCAGCACGAAATCCAGATACCGGCCGATGTCCGGCATCACGGCCACGCCGGCGGGCGCGACGCTGGTCATGAAGCCGAACACGGCGGGCAGCACGAAGAAATACGCGAACGCGCAGCCGACATAGAACAGCACGACGGCCGAGACCAGGATCGGCCGCGCCAGACGCTTCTCGTGCCGGTACAGGCCCGGCGCGACGAAGGCCCAGAGCTGATAGAGGATGAGCGGCATCGCGATCACGACCGCGACGAAGAACGCGAGCTTGATCGGCGTCAGGAACGGCGAGGCGACTTCGGTGGCGATCATCGTGCCGCCCTGCGGCAGGCGCTGGATCAGCGGCATCGCGAGCCAGCCGTAGAGCTTGTTCGCGACGGGAATCAGCGCGAGCAGGATCACCAGCACTGCGGCGACCGCCTTCAGGAGCCGCTCGCGCAGCTCGATCAGGTGCGAGAGGAACGACTGTTCCCCGTTTTCGGTATCAACGTCCGCCATGCGCGGAAGGTCCCGAGGGGCCGGCGGATTTTTCGATGTCGCCCGCGGCGGCGTCGATCTCACCGCGCACGCTCGCCGCAGCGCGCCGCGCTTCGTCGAGGCTGCGCTTCATGTCCTCGGCAGCGAGCTCCCGCTCGATCTCGCTCTTGACGTTCTGCCAGCTCGCACGCGCGCGCCGCACCAGCGCGCCGAGCGTGCGCGCGACGCCGGGCAGGCGCTCGGGGCCGAGCACGAGCAGCGCAACGACCGCGATCAGCGCGATTTCGCTGAAGCCGATTTCGAACATGCGTGTTCTTCGGAGCCGTTCACCGGAGCGCGCGGACGAGACACGGTCCCGGCAATTCCGCCGTGCTGCGTTCCGCGATCCTTTTCGCGCGATTACCTCGCGTCGGAGCGCTCGGACTTCGCCTCGTCCGCCGCGGCATCGCCGCCCGGAGCGGCGCCCGGCGGATCCGCCTTGAGCTGCTGCTGCGAGTCATCCTGCATGCCTTTGCGGAAGCTCTTGATCGCCGAGCCGAGATCCTCGCCCACGTTGCGCAACCGCTTCGTGCCGAAGATCAGCGCAACGATCGCCAGCACGATCAGCCAGTGCCAGATGCTGAAACTACCCATGATGCGTACCTCGATGCGGATGAGGGCGCCGGCTGCGGCAGATCAGGACGCGCACCGCGTCCCGGCCTTCGCCTTGCCCTCCTTATTCCGCAGTGTACTCCTCCAGGCGGTCGCGGAAGTCGACAACGGCGTTCGGCACGCCGCTGACGCCACCCTCGAAGATGCGGCGCGGTGTCACGCCTTCGCCGTAGACGGCCTCGTTGGCCTCGTCGTCGATCGTCAGCGCCGTGCCGTCGAGCGCGGCGCCGGCGAACAGCCCCCGCGCGCGCGAATACGAGTAGATCTCGGCCTTGAGCTGCGCGTCCGTCGACGCCTGCGCCGAGCGGCCCACCGGACCCGCCGCCGCCGATGCGTCGGCGCCGAGCGTGAACTTGCCGTGGACGATCGAATCCACGCCGCGCTGCGTGCGGAACACGAGCACGACGTCCGTGGACGAGACGCCGGCCTGGAAGCCGACGCTGCCGCCGGTGAGCCTGACGAAGCACGGGTTCGACCAGGTGCCGTCGCGCGTCTTCACGGAGATGAGCCCCTCGCCGTGGCGTCCGCCGACGACGAAGCCCGCCTTGATCACGTCGGGCACGACGACGATGGCGTGCGCCTTCTGCAAAAGGTCCTTCGGGATCGCCCGATCCGGCGCCATCATGATTTCCTTGAGCACGCGCACCGCGTTCTCGGCGCGCCTGTTCTCCTCCTCGCCGGCGCGAGCCGTGAGGGCGGTTGCGGAAAGCGCGACAAAAGCCAGCGCGAGCAGGCGGAACTTCATGGGCGGAACTCCTTGTGGCTCGCCGTTGCGGCGAGCGTAAGCTAGCAAGCTCACCTGAGCTGCCGATGAAGCGTCAAGTTCCGCGAAATCTCAATGGAGCGCGCGGCGGCGCAGCGTCCAGGCGGCGCTGAAGGTCAGAAGCGCGATCAACGCGAGCAGCCACGGCGGAGAGCGGACCGGCGCCGGAATGGTGGTGCTGGTGCCGTCCAGGCAGCGCGGCGGCCCGATCGCGAAGCCTTTCATGCCAACCTGACGCAGCGATTCGGGGCCGGTGATCGGCCCGACAATCGTGACGCGACCCGTCGTGACGTCAATGCGCGCGAGGTCGCTCCAGTCCGAGACCGAGGTCGAGCCGGGCGCCGGCGGCACGTAATTCAGCACGGCCCAGAGCACGCCCTTGTCGTCGAAGCTCATCGAGACGGAATTGACCCAGTCGGGTACGTCGTCGCCGAAGCGGCCCACCGGAGTCGCGACACCGGAATGGGTGTCGATCTTGTAGAACGTGTTGTCGCCGCGGCCGCCGGCGCCGTAGAGCACGTTGCCGAGCGCGACCAGACCCGTGATCGGATGGCCGGTCGTGCCGACCAGCGTCGTCGCCCCGCTCGCGGGATCGACCGTCCAGAGCTTGCCCGCATACGCCGAGGCCAGCCACAGCGTGCCGTCGCAGCCGAAGTTCATGCTGAGATCGAGGGCGTCGTTGTGCTGCGGGTCGCCCTGGCCGTTGAGCCCGAACGATCCTATTACGGTGGCGTGTCCGGTGTCCTCGTCGATGCGGACCAGCGCGTTCATGCCTCCGGCGACGGCGTAGAGCTCGCCATCGGGCGAGTAGCTCAGGCCGCTGATGTTGGCGATTGGCTGCGTGCCGAAGCGTCCGGCCTCACCGACCCTCGCCGCCACGGGGCCGCCGAGGTCGATGCGGTAAAGGGTGTCGAACGCCTCTCCGTAGGCGACCGGCTCCGCGCGTGCTGCGGACGCGGAAAGGGCAAACATCCCTGCTGCAACGAGGCAGGTAAGTACGCGCATGGCGGCGTGTTATGGTTATAGGTAATCGTCAGCTTCGCGGTATTCCGCGATAGCCTGGCCGAGTCTAGCAAGCAAACCCGGACCCGACAAACCGGCGGCAAAGGCCCGTGGCAGCTCGTTTTTCAGAGAATGTCGCGCATCCGCAACGCTGCCGGCGAGGCGATTTTTCCGCCCCCGATGCCCCGTTATCTCGGCCAGGCTGACTACGAGCACGGCAGCCCTGCCGCCGCCGGCGTTCTGCTCGTCAATCTCGGCACGCCTGTCGCGCCGACGCCACAGGCGGTGCGGCGGTATCTCGCGGAATTCCTGTCCGATCCGCGCATCGTCGAGATGCCGCGCGTCCTCTGGCGGCCGATCCTGCACGGAGTCATCCTGCGCGTGCGGCCGGCGCGCTCGGCCGCGCTGTACGCGAAGATCTGGACGCCGGAAGGCTCGCCGCTGCTGACCGGCACCGCGAAGCTCGCCGCCGGCGTGCAGGATTTCGTCGCGCGCGAGCGGCCGGGCCCGATCCTCGTCCGCCATGCGATGCGCTACGGCGAGCCCTCGATCGGATCCGTGATGCGCGAGCTGGCCCGGGCCGGCGCCCGGCGCCTGCTCGTGCTGCCGCTGTTTCCGCAGTATTCGGGCACGACGACGGCCTCGGTGATGGATGCGATCGGCGCGGAGCTCGCGCGCTGGCGCCGCGTGCCGGAGCTTCGCTTCGTCTCCGATTATCACGCCGAGCCGCGCTACATCGAGGCCCTGGCGCGGCGCGTCGAGGCGCACTGGCACGACCACGGCCGCGCCGCGCGGCTGGTGCTGTCGTTCCACGGCATTCCGCGCCGCTATTTTCGTGCAGGCGATCCGTATTTCTGCCAGTGCCAGGCGACGGCGCGCAGCCTTCGCGAGCGGCTCGATCTCGGCGAAAACGAAATCACGGTGGCGTTTCAGTCGCGCGTCGGCAGGCAACGCTGGCTGACGCCGTACATCGACGAAGTGCTGTCAGCGCTGCCGCGCGAGGGCGTTCGTCACGTGCAGGTGCTCTGCCCCGGATTCGCGGTCGACTGCCTGGAAACGCTCGAGGAAATTGCGCTGACGAACCGCGAGCGTTTTCTGCTCGCCGGCGGCGAGCGCTTCGAATACATTCCCGCGCTCGACGCGGGCGAGGATCACGTCGCCGCGCTCGGCGATCTCATCCTCCGCCACGGTCAGGGCTGGCCCGAATTCGATCCGGGCTGGGATGCGGCGCGAGACGCCGCCCAGCGCGCCGCGGCGCGCGCCCGCCACGATCGCATGCGCGATGGCTCGCGTTGAGGAGATCCGCATCGAGCTGCCCGGCGGCAGCCTTGCGGCTCGCGCCTGGGGCGAGCCCGATCGCGCGCCTATGCTCGCGCTGCACGGCTGGCTCGACAACGCCGCGAGCTTCGACGCGCTGGCGCCTCTGCTTTCCTCGGAACACTATGTCGTCGCGCTCGATCTTTCGGGGCACGGCCGCTCGTCGCACCGCGCGCCGGGTGCGTGGTACCACTACGTCGATTATTTCGACGATCTTCGCATCGCGCTCGATCACTTTGGCTGGACGCGCGCGACCCTGCTCGGCCACTCGCTCGGCGGCACTCTGGCGAGCCTCTTCGCCGCGCTGTATCCCGAACGCGTCGAAAGGCTGCTGCTGATCGAAGCACTCGGGCCGCTGACCGTCGCGCCGGAGCAGGCGCTGGCGCAACTCAGGCGCGGTCTCGACGAGCGCGCTGCGTTCGCCAGCCGCAGGCCCCTGCGCGTGTTCGTGGGCGTCGATGCGGCCATCGCGGTGCGCAGGGCCGCCAGCGATCTTTCCGAGAGCGCCGCACGCGCTCTCGTCGAACGCGGCCTACGCGCCGTCGAGGGCGGTTACGTCTGGGCCAGCGATCCGCGCCTGACGCTCGCGAGCCCGCAACGCTTCACCGAAGCGGAGGTCCTCGCGATGCTCCGCGGCGTGAGCGCGCCGACCCTGCTGATCCTCGCCGATCCCGCGACGAGCTATCTGCCCGATTCGATGATGGCGCCGCGCATCGCGCGCGTACGCGGCATCGAAGTCGTGCGCATCGCCGGCAATCATCACCTGCATCTCGAATCGGCCGAGCGCGTGTTCGAGTCGATTGCACGGTTCCTGCAACACGATCTTGCACGGGCTCGCTGACACGTGCGTGAGAAGGCCGCGACCTCTCCGCGCCGCCCTCCTGCAAAAGCGGGAGAGCGGAAAGCTTGCAGCCGGGTGATTCGAAGACGCCGCGCGGGCGACAAGCCCGAAGCGGGCGTCAGGGCTGGATAAGTCGCGTCAGCTCCGCCTTCAGCGCCTGGCCGTGCACGCGCAACCAGTCGCGCTGCTCGCGCCATTCGGGATAGAGCTTTTCGACCAGCGCCCAGAACCGCGGCGAGTGACTGCGGATGCGCAGGTGACACAGCTCGTGCACGACCACGTAGCGCAGCGCCGCGGGCGGCGCGAGCGCGAGCGCGAGATCGAGCATGACGCGATCGCGCGTATCGAGGCTGCCCCAGAGGCTCTTTAGCGGCCGCAGCTTCACGGCCGTGGGCGCACGGCCAAGCTCGGGACAATAGCGCGCGAGATAGCGGCTGACGTCGCGGCGGATCTGCGCTTCGAGATACGAGCGCAGCAGCGCACGCGCGGCCGGCAGCGTCGCCTTGCCGTGCGGACGCGGCAGCGTGAGCACCAGGCGATCGCCGTTCAATTCGATGTGCGGATAGGGCCCGTCGCGCCACGAGAGGCGCGTCGTCTCGCCACGGAGCGGAATGACCGTGGCCTGGCCGGGCTTGAGCGGCGGCGGCGCGGAGCCGAGGCTCAGCTCGTCCAGCTTGCGCTCCAGCCATTCCCCGTGCTTGCGTAGAAACGCGACGACCTGCGCCGGATGCGTGCCCTCGGGATAGGTGACCCGGGCGCCGCCGGAAGTCACCGTGAGACGCAGCCGTCGCGCCCGCGGATGGCTCTTGCGCAGCACCTTGATTTTGTCGCCCGCTGCGGTGGCCAGTTCGAGGTAATTGTTCGCGAGGTCCACCACGTCTACTTCTCCAGCGAGCCGGCCCGTCCTGCTAGTCGCCTTCCCCGGGCCGGGGCAATCCGAACCATTCGTGCAGCTTGTCGAGCAGGCGTCGCAATTCCAGCGACATCAGCGCGAAGCGGGCATCGAGCTCCGCCTTCGCCGACTCGGCGGCGTCCTCGCCGAGCTCGTCGAGGACGCCATCCAGAAACCTGAGCTTGCGCACGACGAGATCCTCGCCGAGCACGAAACCAACGCGCTCGTCGAAGATGAGGCCGAGCTGGAACACCTGCTTGCCTGACTTCAGATGCTCCCGCACTTCGTCCGATTCAAGGTCCTGGCGGCGGCAGCGGACGACCGCGCCGGCCTCGGCCGGATCGCGCAGCTCGCACTCGTCCGCCAGGCTCAATCCGGGCGGCAGCTTGCCACGGATCAGCCAGTCCGTCATCACGGTTTTTGGCGATTCTTCGGGCGCGGCCGGGACGGCCGGAAAACGCCCTAAAGCCGTGCGGAACTGGTCGACGGCTTCCTCGGCCGCCTTGCGGCTCGCCGTGTCGATCACGAGCCAGCCCTGTTCGACGTCGAGATAGGCCGACAACCGCGAAGGACGGATGAAGGCCCGCGGCATCAGCTCTGAAATGACCTCTTCTTTCAATTGCTTGCGTTCCCTGGCGCCGACGCGCCGGCCCTGCTTTTCGGCGATCTTGCGGATTCGAGCACCGAGCTCCTCGTTGACGACGACGCTGGGCAGCAGCCGGTCTTCCCCGCCGATCGTGGTCAGCACGAATGCACCAATCTGGTGCGCAAGCTCGTCGCTGTCCCGGCCGAAGGGGGATACGAAGCCGCGGGTCGCGAGCTCCATCGGCGCGCAGGGACGCAGGCGGTGGCCGTCGAGGGCGTCCGGCAGCTTCCTGAGCGAGCGCGGCAGGTTTTCGGCGAAACGGAAGAGCGTGAGGTTGCGGAAGAACATCGGGTCCTGGTCTCTTGATGCACCGTGTTTTTATCGCTCCGGCGAAACCGAGAGCCATTGTGTTTTGCGCGGCCAAAAATGGATCCCGGCTTTCGCCGGGATGACGGTAGGAAGGTGGCGACGCTGCGCGTCAGCC
>CBINBI010000075.1:0-16551 GCA_966248875.1 uncultured Rhodanobacteraceae bacterium | reverse complement strand
TCATCGACGAGATCGACGCGGTCGGCCGCCATCGCGGCGCGGGCCTCGGCGGCGGTCACGACGAGCGCGAGCAGACGCTGAACCAGCTGCTCGTCGAGATGGACGGCTTCGAAGGCAATGAAGGCATCATCGTCATCGCCGCGACGAACCGCCCGGACGTGCTCGATCCCGCGCTGCTGCGTCCCGGCCGCTTCGACCGCCAGGTCGTGGTGCCGCTGCCGGACCTGCGCGGCCGCGAGCAGATCCTGAAAGTGCACATGCGCAAGGTGCCGGTCGCGAGCGACGTCGAGCCGCTCGTCATCGCGCGCGGCACGCCGGGCTTCTCGGGCGCCGATCTTGCGAACCTCGTCAACGAGGCCGCGCTCTTCGCCGCGCGCGAGAACACGCGCGAAGTGCAGATGGTTCACTTCGAGCGCGCCAAGGACAAGATCATGATGGGCGCGGAGCGCCGCTCGATGATCATGTCGGACGACGAGAAGAAGCTCACCGCGTATCACGAAGCGGGCCACGCGATCGTCGGCCTTTCGGTGCCGGAGCACGATCCGGTGCACAAGGTCACGATCATCCCGCGCGGTCGCGCGCTCGGCGTCACGATGTTCCTGCCGGAGCAGGACAAGTACAGCCATTCCAAGGTTTCGCTGGAAAGCCGCCTCGCGAGCCTCTACGGCGGCCGCGTCGCCGAGGAGCTGATCTTCGGCGAGGACAAGGTCACGACCGGCGCGTCGAATGACATCCAGCGCGCGACGCAGCTCGCGCGCGACATGGTCACCAAGTACGGCCTCTCGGAAGAGCTCGGCCCGATGACCTACACGGACGAGGAGGACGAAGTGTTCCTCGGCCGCTCGGTCACGCAGCACAAGCACGTCTCGGAGGAGACCGCGCGCAAGATCGACGAGGTCGTGCGCAGCGTCATCGATCGCGCATACCAGCGCGCGAAGACGATCCTCACCACCGAGAGCGCCAAGCTCGAGGCGATGGCGAAGGCGCTGCTCCAGTACGAGACGATCGACAAGGACCAGATCGCCGCGATCATGGCCGGCCGCGAGCCGGGGCCGCCGAAGGACTGGCGCGATCCGAAGCCCTCGTCCGGCGCGGGCGGCGGCACGACGCGCGGCGAAAGCCCGATCGGCGGGCCGGCCGTGCAGCCGCGCATCCGCGGCGCCTCGACCGACTGAGCGCGCCATAGCACTGATACCGGAAGGCCGCCTAGCGCGGCCTTTCCTTTTCCGGCCGTTGCGGATTTCGCGAAAAGGCCGCGAATGCCGAGTTTTTCACTCCGGCCTGGCGCAGTGAGCCGCTCGTCGGCGCGGCGGACGATCCGCGACCCGCATTGGTGTATCGTCTCGCGTTTCGGCACATCCCGCCGCCGAGCCTGCTCGGCGCTTGCGGGATTCAATGGGGAAACAGGTGATGCGGATTTCGAAGAGCTTCAGGATCACGGTCGCGATCGCGTTCGGCTTCGCGGCTGCGGATGCGTTCGCGGCGGACGTGCAATGGGCGAAGGTGTACGCGACACGGGATGCGGTCGCGCGTCTCGCCGGCAACGCGGCGCTCAGCGCTGACGGCGACTACGGGCGACTGCAGTGGATTCAGCTCGACTCAGCGACGACAGCGCGCCTGCGCGCCGCCGGCAGCGAGGTGGCGACGGTGGACGATCCGTTCACGCTGGACCTCGGCGGCAGTCGCTTCGATCCCGTCGTGTCGGTGCCGGACTTCGCCGGATGGAACACCGCCGCCCGCGGCGACGGCGCGGATCTTCGCCTCGTGCAATTCGCGCGGCCGGTGCGCCAGTCCGCACTCGATGCCTTGCGCGCCGAAGGCGTCGAGCCCGTCCAGTACGTGCATCCGTTCACGTATGTCGTCTGGGGCACGCGTTCTGCGCTGGCTCGCGCTGCGACGCGCACTACCGCGCGCTGGAGCGGTGATTTCCTGCCGGCGTACCGCGTGCTGCCGCGCTGGCGCTCGCTGGACGCGACCGAGATCGCCGTGCACGTCACCGTCGTGCGGAACGCGGCGAATATCGAGAACGCATTGCGCGCCGCCGGTGCGACCGTCACCGGCACACGCGTCATCGACCGCCATTTCCGCTCGGTCGGCGTGCGCGTCGCGGGCAGCCGCTTCGCGGCGATTGCGGCGATTCCCGGCGTCTACAGCGTGCAGCCGGTGCCCACCAGCGGCGGCCTGCGCGGCGAGATGAGCGACCAGGTCAACGCCGGCAACATCGACGTGGACGGTTTCGCGTTTCCGGGCTATCTCGACTATCTCGCCGGCATCGGTGTCGACGGCACGGGCGTGGTCGTGGCTGACGTCGACGGCGGTGTCTACGACATGCACCCCGATCTCGTGAACCGCATGCTGCCGTGCACGGGCTCGACCTGCGGCGGCAGCGAGACCGATTCGCACGGCACGCACACGGCCGGCATCATCGCCGCGGACGGCAGCTCCGGCACGGTCGCCGGCGGATTCCTCCGCGGGCTCGGCATGGCGCCGGGCGCCAATCTCATCGAGCAGCTCTACGCGCCGACGTACACGCAGCCCGGCGGCATGCTGAAACTGATGACCGAATCGGTGCGCAACGGTGCCGTGATGTCGGGCAACAGCTGGGGACCCGCCGGCATCCCGCGCGGCTACGACGACGACACGCGCCAGGTGGACGTCGGCGTGCGCGACGCCGATCCCGACGCGGAAGGCGATCAGCCGTTCCACTACGTGCTCTCCATCATGAATGGCGGCGGCGGCATCAGCTCGCAGGGCACGCCGGACGAGGCGAAGAACATCTTCACGATCGGCTCGACCTGGATGCAGAACTCCGCGACGATACAGAACCCGAACATCGACGATGTGTCCGCGAACAGCGCGCACGGGCCCGCGCTCGACGGCCGTGCGATTCCCGCCATGGTCGCGCCGGGCTGCGACGTGGATTCGACGATCAGCTCGACGGGCTACGGCCTGCTGTGCGGCACCAGCATGGCTTCGCCGCACGTCACCGGCGCATCGGCGCTGTTCGTGGAGTACTACAGGAATCTCGCCGGACACGATCCGAGCCCGGCGCTCATCAAGGCCGCGTTCACCGCGGTCGCGAAGAACCTAATCGGCCATCGCGACGCGGACGGCAACACGATCACGCATCTCTTCGACAGCAAGCAGGGCTGGGGACGGATGCAGATCGATCCGGTGCTCGCGCCTGCGCAGCCCGTGCAGTACGTCGACCAGGACACCGTGTTCGACAACACCGGCGAGAGCTGGACGCGCACGTACACCGCGGCCGATCCGGATCAGCCGATCCGCATCATGCTCGCCTGGACGGATGCGCCGGGCCACGGCCTCGGCGGCTCGACGCCGGCCTGGAACAACGATCTCGACCTGCGCGTGACCACCACAGCCGGCACGTTCCTCGGTAACGTGCTGGACGATGCGGGCTGGTCCGTGGCCGGCGGCGCCGCCGACGGCAAGAACAATACCGAAGCCGTCTTCCTCCAGCCCGCGCAGCACGGCGGCGCCGTCACCGTCGAGGTGTTCGCGACCGACATCAACTCCGACGCGCTGCCGTCGAGCGGCGACGACACGGATCAGGACTTCGCGCTGGTCTGCTACAACTGTGTTGCGGAAGCCGCGGGTGCAGACATCCGGTTCCTGCCGCTGCTGACCGAAGGCATTCTCGTGCCGGGCGGAGCGGGTACGCTCGGCATCGGCATCGCCAACAACGGTCCGCAGGACGCGTCGGGCATCCATCTCGAAGTCACGACCACGCTCGAGAACGCGACGTTCAGCGACGAAGGCTTCTGGCCGGGCTGGACCTGCGATGTTTCGGCTTCGCCGCCGGCCTGCGATTTCGACGGCACGCTCGCATCCGGCAACGCGACACCGGAGCTCGGGCTCACCCTGCACGTGCCCGACGACGCGCCGTTCGGCCCGTTCTCGGTCACGCTGACCGTCAGCGAAGACGGCGTCGATCCCGACACCTCGAACAACAGCGTGGAGTTCGAGCTGGAGGTCATCGACCGGATCTTCACCAACGGCTTCGAACCCGAAGTGGCGCCCTGACGAAGGAGCGCTTCGGAGCGGGGTCCGCCGAAGGAGCCGCGATTCGATGTTCCACGTCACGCTCAACTGCAACGGCCGCGCGCTCGAGCTCGATCGCCCCCGCATCGCCGGCATCGTCAACGTCACGCCGGATTCGTTCGCCGGCGACGGTCACGCCGGCGACGTGTCCCGCGCGGTCGAGCATGGATTGAAGCTCGTCGAGGAGGGCGCCGATCTTCTCGACGTCGGCGGCGAATCGACGCGGCCCGGCGCCGAGCCGGTCGATGCGCAGACCGAAATCGCGCGCGTCGTGCCCGTCATCGAGGGGCTCGCACGCAGCACGAACGTGCCGATATCGATTGACACGTCCAAGCCCGAAGTCATGCGCGCAGCCGTCGTCGCGGGCGCCGGCCTCATCAACGACGTGCGCGCACTGCGCGAAGACGGCGCGCTCGAGGCGGCGGCATCGCTCGGCGTGCCGGTCATACTGATGCACATGCTCGGTGAGCCGCGTACGATGCAGGACGATCCGCGCTATGACGACGTCGTGGGCGAGGTACACCGCTTCCTCACCGATCGCCTCTTCGCGTGCCAGATGGCGGGCGTCGACAAGAAGAGGATTCTCGTCGATCCCGGCTTCGGGTTCGGCAAGACGCTCGAGCACAACCTCGTGCTCCTGCGCGACCTGAACCGCTTCGCCGAGATCGCGCCGGTCGTCGCCGGGCTGTCGCGCAAGTCGACCATCGGCACGCTGACGGGCCGCAAGAATCCCGCCGACCGTGCGGCAGGCTCCGCCGCCGCCGCATTGATCGCGGTGCAGAATGGCGCGGCCATCGTGCGCGTGCACGACGTCGCCGTGACGCGCGATGCGCTCGTCGTGTGGGCCGCCGTCGCGGCGCTGGGCGCCGCGCCCAGACGCAAGGATGCGGCGAAACGGGGGAGCTGGGACGAGGACTGAACTTCGTCGTGCCTCGCGAACGCGGAGCCGGCGTTTCGCGTGACCGGAGCGAAAGACGCTGGCTTCCCGCGTCACGCGAACGATCAAAGGGACCGGCTGATTCTCGTCGTCCCGCGAAAGCAGGGACCCAGCGCCAGCGCCTTCGGCGGCCGACGTGAAAGACACCAGGTTCCCGCTTACGCAGGAACGACGAGACGGAAGCGCTTGAGAAACTCGTAATCCTCGCGGCAGGCATCGCTGACGCGCTTCGCGTCGTCGTCGAGCTTCACGCTCGCGCGCTCGCGCGGCACCTCGAAGCCGGTCGACTTCCACACGGCGTGATACCAGTGCGGTGCCCAGACGCCGTCGCTCGCGCGCGGCCCTGCGGGCCAGGACAGCATCCGTTCCGTGAACGGAATGCCGAGCGTCGCACAGAGCGCGCGCAGCTGCGCCTCCGGTGCGCGCAGGAAATCGTCCGCATCGATCACCGGCGGCGTCGCGCCGTTGCGCTCGGCGACCTCCTCGAAGAGCCGCCGCTCCTGCGGAATGCCGATGTCCTCGGGCGCCACGGTGTCGCGCGTGCGAAGGTAGGAGCTCACGACCTCGTCGGGATCGCGGATCAGGAACACGTTGGCCAGCGCATGAATCCAGCCGCGCTCGATGTGCGGCAGAAGATGATGCGCCATGTGCTTCTGGTACCAGATCGGCTTCGCGTCCGGTGTGGCGCGGCTGAGTGTCGCCGCCACGCGGCGCCAGTCGGTTTCGCCGGCGGCGATCACCTCGTCGCGGCCAGGGTGATCGAGCCCGGTATGCGCGAGGTAATGCGCGTACAGCGGCTCGTCGGACACGGCGCAATCGCCGCGATTCTCCCAGGCGCGCATCATCGCGGTCGAGATGTTGCGCGGCCCCGACCACATCGCGATGCGCAGCGTCGCGCTCATACCGGCGCGCGGCGTCCGGCCACGTCGCGCGCGACGAGCGCGCGATAAAGCGTCTGCAGCTTCTCGACCATCGGCCCGCGACGGCCGGCGCCGATGACGCGCCCGTCGATCGTGCGCACCGGCACGACGCCCGCGAACGTGCCGGTGACGAACGCCTCGTCGGCGCCGTAGACGTCGGTCAGGCTGAACGGCTTCTCGTACGCCGGGATCGCGTTCTCGCGGCAGATCGAGAGCACGTTGCCGCGTGTGATGCCGCCGAGGCAGTACTCGCCGGTGGAGGTCCACACTTCGCCCTTGCGCACGATGAAGAAATGCGTCGAGTTGCAGGTGGCCACGAAGCCGTGCGGGTCGAGCATCAGCGCCTCGTCGGCGCCGGCCGTGTAGGCCTGGATGCAGGCGGTGATGCAGTTGAGCTTGCTGTGGCTGTTGAGCTTCGGGTCCTGCACGTCGGGATAGCCGCGGCGCACGTGCACGGTGAACAGCGTGATCCCGCGCTCCACCGTCTCGGGCAGCGGGTTCTTGTACTCGGGAATCATGACGATGGTGGCCGGGCCGATCGTGGCGCGCGGGTCCTGGTACGGCGTGAGCTTGACGCCGCGCGTGACCATGAGGCGCAGGTGCACGCCGTCGCGCATGCCGTTTGCCGCGAGCGTCGCGTAGATCGCGCGCGTCAGCGCATCGCGATCGAGTCCGATATCGAGCGCGATCGCCTTCGCGCCCTCGTAAAGCCGGTCGAGGTGCTGATCGAGAAACGCCGGATGGCCGTCCGCGACGCGCAGGCCCTCCCAGATGCCGTCGCCGAGCACGAATCCCGAATCGAAGACCGACACGACGGCCTCGTCGCGGCGCTTGATCGCGCCGTTGACGTAGATCAGGATGTCGCGATTGCGCGGATCTTGCTGCGATTCGTGGACGCTCTTCGCCATGGGTATTCCGCCGCTGGGTCGATGTGCAAGCATACGTTCAAATGTGTGGATTCCTCGAAGCGATATCGTCGTTCCCGCGAAGGCGGGAACCTGGCGCCTTTGCAGCCAGCCGAAGGTGCTGGGCCCCGCTTTCGCGGGGACGACGAACTTAGCGCAGCACGCGCAGCTGCAACTGCGCGTAACTGCCTGATGCCGCCAGCGCGGTGATCGTCTGATCGCCGGCTTCGGCAAAGGCGTATTCGAATGCGCCGGTGCCGTGCGTCTCGCCCTCGAGCCTGCCGTTGACGAGCCAGAGCACGTCGCCGTTCGCGCCGAGCGCACGCAGCCGCACGATCGGCGGCTTGTCGCTGTTCGGTGCGCGCGCGATCGCGGCGCGGTCTGCCACGCCGTCGATGCGGATCGGCTGCAGCGCGTCGAGGCCGTCGGGCTCGCAGCCGGGCGCGAGCGGCGGCAGGCTCGCGCGGCGGCGAAGCTCACGCGAAAGCCACGGGTAAGCGAGCGCGGGCCAGCGCGCGATGTCCTTCTCGACCGCGTCGGCGCGCGCGCACGCGGCGCTCAGCCGCTCGCCGCTCTTCGCGTCGACTCGCAGGTGCGTCACGCCGGGGCTCCACGTCGTGGCGTCGCGCTCGGGCAGCGTCGGCGGAATGACGTCGTTCAGTACCCATGCCTTGCGTTTCTGATGGCAGAGATCGGGATGCGTGGGATCGAACGCGAGTCCGAGCGGCCAGCAGATTTCGGCTTCCGTCACGCTCGATGGCGGCGGTGACGGCGTGGACGAAAGTGCGGCGCGCGGCAGGCTGTCGACAACCTGGAACATCAGCGGCAGCGCGGTCACCGCGCCGTACTGCCCCGGCAGCGGCGTGCCGTCGGGCCGGCCGATCCACACGGCGACCGTGTAGCGGCGCGTGGCGCCCACCGCCCAGGCATCGCGGAAGCCGTAGCTCGTGCCGGTTTTCCACGCGACGCGCGGGCGCGAGCCCGGATCGAACGTGCCGAGCGAGTAGCCGGGCCGCGGATTCGCCTCGAGGATGTCCCGCACGATCCACGCGGCGCCTTCCGAAAGCACGCGGCGCTCGATCTTCGGCGCGTCGCTCGTGTAGCGCACGCGGCCGCCGACGCCGCCGCGATTCAGCGCGACGTAGGCGCCGGCGAGATCCTCCATGCGAACGCCCGCTCCGCCGAGGATCACGGAAAGATTCGGCGCCACCCCGCGCGGCAGGCGCAGCTCGAGCCCAGCGTTGCCGAGGCGCGCCGCGAAACGCGCGGGACCCACGCGGTCGAGCAGATCGACGGCCGGCACGTTGAGCGAAAGCCGCAGCGCCTCGGCGGCACCGACCGGTCCGTTGTACGCCATGTCGAAATTGCCTGGCCGGTACGTGCCGAACGACTGCGGCGCGTCGACGAGCAGGCTTTCCGAGTCGATGAGCCCGTCATCGAGCGCGAGACCGTACAGGAACGGCTTCAGCGTCGAGCCCGGCGAGCGCCACGCGCGCACCATGTCGACGTGGCCGAGGCGCGCGGCATCGCCGAACACGGCCGAGCCGACGTACGCGCGCGCTTCGAGCGTCTCGTTGTCGACGACGAGCAGCGCGGCCGAGGTGCGCTCCGGCAAACGAGCGAGATAGTCGCCGACGCGCGCTTCGAGTGCGCGTTGCAGCTCGGCATCGATCGTCGTCGTGATGCGCCGCGCCTGCGGGCGCTCGTCGTGCAGGCGCCCGGCGAGCAGCGCGGCCGCGAGCGGCGGTTGCAGCGTGCGTGCAGCGACCCTCTCGATGCGCGCGTCGCGCACCTCTGCGGCCGACCAGACGCCGAGCTCGGCCATGCGATCGAGCACCTTGTCGCGCGCCTTCCGTGCCGCCGCCGCGTGACGATCGGGGCGCAGCCGGCTCGGCGCCTGCGGCAGCACCGCAAGCAGCGCCGCTTCGGCGCGTGAAAGCCGCGCCGCCGGCTTGCCGAGATATGCCCAGGATGCGGCTTCGACGCCTTCGATCGTGCCGCCGAACGGCGCGCGATCGAGATAGAGCTTCAAAATCTCGCGCTTGGACAGGTGCGCTTCGAGCTGCAGCGCGCGCAGCATCTGCCGGAACTTGCCGCCGACGTCGTGCGGCGTGCCGTCGAGGATGCGCGCAACCTGCATCGTCAGCGTCGAGCCGCCCGACACGAGGTGCCTGTGCACGATCCACTGCCCGAGCGCGCGCGCCAGCGCGAACGGATTGACGCCCGGGTGCCGGTAGAACCAGCGGTCCTCGTACGTCAGCAGCGCCTCGATGTAGAGCGGCGAGACGTCCTCGGGATCGACCGGATAGCGCCAGACGCCGTCGGCGTCCGGAAACGCGCGCAGCGGCGTGCCGTCGCGCGCGAGCACGACGGTGCTGCCGCTCGTCGGATCGGGCAGGGGAAGCGGGAACAGGCGGTCGAGGAGGAGCGCGAGGGCGATCGTCAAAAGCGCGCCGGCGGCGACCCTCTTCAGAATCCGACGCGCACGCAGCTTCATCTTCAGCCCTCCCCTTCAAGGGCAGGGTTGAGAGGGGATGGTTTTGCGCTGCGCATTGCCAGCTCGCGCCGAATCACTTCCCGGACATTCTCCAACTCGCACAAGACTTCATCGTTCCAGAACCTGATCACCGCGAAACCCGCGCCTCGCAGAAACTCCGTGCGCTGCCTGTCGTAGCGGACAGCATCCAAATGCTGACTTCCGTCCAACTCGATGACGAGCGAACGCTCCAGGCATGCAAAGTCGAGTATGTAATCGCCGTACGGATGCTGCCGGCGGACCTTGCCGTTCTCAATCTGTCGACCTTTGAGGTGACGCCACAACAATCGCTCAGCGTCCGCCGGCGCGTTCCGGAGCTGGCGCTGGAGGTGCTGTCCGAGGATGTACCGGTTGGTCTGCCCCTTCATTGCTGCGCGCTCGAACCCATCCCCTCCCAAACCCTCCGCTTGAAGGGGAGGGCTTGAGGGCGAACTTCATGGCTCGATCACCTTGATCATCCCCGGCTCGCTCTTGCCGATGCCGCGCACTTCCGGCCGGTACATGTCCTCGACCACCGGCGGCGGCACGGCGTAGGTGCCGGGCGACACGGCGCGCACGAGATAGAACACGTGCGCCTGCTGGCCCCGGTCGAGCCGGAGCGCCGCGACGTAGCGATCATCGCGGAATTCCTCGTGGCGCACGTCGGCCGCGGAAGCGCGATCGGTGATCTCGATGCCGTCGACGACGACGTCGGCCCACTGCTTCGCATCGGTCAGGTTGAAGTTCTCGATCTCGAGACCGCCCGGCAGGAGGTCGGCGAGCAGCGCGTCGGGCATCGCTTCACGCGCTTCGAGTTTGATGCCGACGATGAGGCTGTCGCCTTCCTTGAGCGGCGCGGGCTCCCACGGCTTGCCTTCGAGCGTGTAGAAGCGGCGCTGGATGGAGACGTAGTGGTCGTCGGCGGGCGGCGCCGCCTTCGGTACGCCGGCGATGTCTGTCGTGACGTAGAGCGGCAGGTCGCCTTCCGGCACGAAACGCACGCCGGCGCGCACGTCGGCGCCGGAAAACTCGCGGCTCCACAGGCGATCGGGGCTGACGGGGCTCGCTGTACTGCCGATGGACAGCGTGCCGGAGACGACGGCGTCACCGTCCTTGATCAGCGTCTTGCCGAGTCGCGCGATCGCGATCTGCTCCTGCGTCGAGAGATAGAACCAGTGCCGGCCGAAGCGGCGCTGCACGTCGTCCGCCTCGTGCTTCTGCGTCGTCAGCGTTCCGGCCAGCTCGAAGACGCGCTTGTCGTAATCGGGCCTGGCGAGATCGTAGCGGTGGACCAGCGCGATCATCAGCGCGGTGTCGCGAAGGTCCGAGCCGTAGTCGCCGAGATACCACGGCCGCTCGACCTTCTTGGCGAACGCCTCCTCGACGGCCTTCTCCGCGCGCGGTTGATCGCCCATCAGTTTCAGCGCGACGCCGAGGTGGACCAGCGGCAGCGCGGTCAGCGACTTGCCGCGATCGTTGTCGAAGAGCGCACGCAGCGTGCCGAGCGGTGCGCGGTTGACGCGCGCGAGCACGTAACCTGAGTACGCCTCGTCGGCGAAGCGCAGATGATCGGAGTGCTCGTAGCCGTAGTAGGGATGCCCGCCCGAGAGCAGGTCGTCATTGAGCCGCTTCAGCGCCTTCTGCAGCACGTCGTCCGGCACGTTGAAACCTTCGTCGCGGGCGTCCTCGAGGAACTCGACGACATAGGGCGTCAGGATTTCGTTGACGTAGCTGTCGCCGCCCCACATCGAGAAGTGGCCGGAAGGTGTCTGCATCGACGCGATGCGCCCGATCGCGCCTTCGACACGCGCTTTGCGCTGGTCGGGAGCGAGGCCCTCGACGTGCAGGTTCGACGCGGTGTTTTCGTCCAGCAGCAGCGAGCCGAAGCCCTTGCTGGTGGTCTGCTCGACGCAGCCGTACGGATACTTGAGCAGGTCCTTGAGCGCTGTCGCGAACGGCAGCGGTGGCAGGCTCGATACCGTGAGCCGCGCGGTGACCGAGTCGGCGAGCAGGCCGTCGATCGCGGCGGGTCCGATCGTGACCGGCTCCAGCTTGTCCAGCGCGCGCGGCGCCGAGCGCAGCACGGCCGGCCAGGCAGGACGAACGGCCATTTCGAAGTGCCGGTCGATCCTGATGTCGCCGCCCTGCGCGACCACGCCGATCGTGCCGACGCCGTAGCCGTCCTCGGCGCTCAGCGGGAAGCTCAGCGTCGCCTTGGCGTTGTCGGCGAGCTTGACCTTGCGGCTGCCTTGCGCGATCGCGAGCGGCTTGCCGGCCGTGACCTTCACATCGAACTCGCGCTCGCCGCCGGAGAAGTTCTGCAGATCGAGCGTGAGCTGCGCGTGGTCGCCGGGTGCCATCACGCGCGGCGTCGAGATTTCCGCGACCAGCGGCGCGCGCACGACCGTCTCGGTGTCGGTACCGCCATACTGGTTCTCGCCGAACACGAGGGCGGTGACGCAGACCGTGCCGTTGAAGTCCGGCATTTTCAGCGCGACCTTCGCCTCGCCCTTCGCGTCGAGCGCGACGGCACCGGAGAAGAGGTCCACCGTCAGCACCTTGGCGGTCGGCCGCCGCGCCTGCGGCAGCGCCGCGAGCGCCATGTCGCCGCCGTAGCGGAGCCTGGCTGTGCCGCCATCGTAGCTCTCGATGACGCGGCCGTAGAGATCGTAGGCGTCGACGCCGAGCGCGCGCTGCGCGAAGAACCACGCATTCGCGTCGGGCCGCGCGAAGCGTGTGATCTTGAGGATGCCGACGTCGACCGCCGACACGGTGACATAGGCCTTTTTTCCGGCCAGCGCCGGCACCTTCACGGTGACCGGCAGATCCGTCTCCGGCTTCATCTGTTGCGGCGCTTCGATCGCGACGTCGATCTTGCGCTCGCTGCGGTCCATCGTGACGAACGCCTCGCCGACTGCGCGCGCGGGCGTGATCTTCTCGATGGACGAGCCGCCGCGGAACACCAGCGCGGTGACGTAGACGTCATGGCGCTCCCAGTCCTCGGTGACCGGAATCTCGAACACGGCGCCGGGCTTCGCGTCGATGTTGCGCGTGTAGAGCAGGTGATCGGATTCGACCAGCAGCACGCCGGGACCTGCCTGCGGCGGCGTCACGGTGACTTTCAGCGTGTCGCCGGCGCGATAGCTCGGCTTGTCGAGCGCGAGCTTGACCTTGTCCGGCCGCGCTTCCGTGCCGCGGTTGTCGTCGTTCCAGCTCCAGCCGGCGAAGAACGGCAGCTTCGTGACGAGACCCGTCGCGGGATCGGTGATCTCGATGCGGTAGTTCCCCCATTCGACCGGCACGTCGAACTTCGCCGTCCGGCCGGCGGCGACGTCGATCTCGCGCGTCTCGGTATCGTCGTAGCGGTCGGTGTAGTCGAAGTGCCATCCGCTTTCGTTGTCGTAGGTCCAGCGATAGTCGCGGTATTCGCGCACCAGCTTCACCTTGAGGTGCCCGGCGAAAAGATCGCCGGCGGCGTTGCTGCGCAGCACCTCGAAGCCGGCGCGCGCGCGCGCGTCCGATCCTTCCGCGAGATCGAACAGCGGCCGGATGCCGACCAGCACGTCGGCCGGCCACAGCGTGCGCTTCAGCGTGCGGGTGACCGTGCGCCCGCCCGATTCGTAGACGCTGCCGGAGACGATCGCGGCGATCGGCGCCGAGGGCTTTGCCGCGTCGCCGAGCTCGATATCCGCTTCGAGCCGGCCCTCTTCGTCGAGCGCGTCGTCGACGACGTCCGTGGCTTCTCTGGGCAGATCGATGGTCGGGTCGCCAAAATGAAAATCCTTGTGCGCATCGACCGGATGCAGATCCGCCGCGAGCGTCAGCCGCGCCGTGAAGCGGTTGCCCGCGGCCGGCGCGCCGTAGAGATAATCCGCTTCGACCGCGAGCTTCAGCGGCTCGCCCGGCTTGATGATCGCCTGCTCGGCCGAGAGATCGAGCTTCAGACGCTCCGGCAGGAACTCCTCGATGCGGAACGTGAGCCCCTGCGTCGCTTCGCTGCTCCTCGGATCGGTACGGAATTCGACCAGCCAGCGCCCGGTCGGCGCATCGGCGGGAATTTCGCGCGACCATTCGAAATAGTTGAGGTCCTTCGGATCGAGCTTCGCCTCGGCGTACGGCCGTCCGTCCGGCTGCTTCAGTGTCAGGAACAGCGGCTGCGGCTTGATCGGATTGCCGTCGTGGTCGCGCAGCAGCGCGGACAAGCGGATTGTTTCGCCGGGACGATAGAGATCGCGGTCCGACCAGGCGAACACGTCGAACCAGGCTTCCTTGCGGCCCGCCACGGCGAATTCGGAAAGATCGAGCGCAGGCTGGTTGAACGGCAGCAGCGAGACGTCCTTGCCGGTGCGCGCGACGAGCACGTGCGCCGCGTCGAGCGAGTAGGCGAGCTGCGCGTTGCCGTTCGAATCGGTGGTGCCGCCCACGGCCGTTTCGCCCTTCGCGTTGATCACCGAGAGCGCGACGCTTTCCAGCGGCTCGCCGCTCTTGAGCGAGGCGGCGTGCACGAACAGACGGTCCTTGTACGCCCGCGTGTGGAGGCCGATGTCGCTGACGAAGAAGAAGCAGGTCTCGTAATCGTCGCCGAACGAGCCCGCGCGCTTCATGACGGCGAAATAGAGGCCGGACTGGGCCAGCTCGGCGATGTTCTGGATCGGCAGGTAGTTCAGCGTGCGCTCGTTCTCCTTGCCGCCCAGCACGAAGCGGTTCGAGTAGACCGAATCGGCGATCTGGGAAACCGGCTTGCCCTTGCGACCGTACCAGCCGTATTGCGGGTCGAGCTCGTAACCCGAGCGCTTGCCGTTCTTCTGATACGCCGCGAAGAAGTTCGCGACTTCCTTGTCGCGCACGCGCAGGAACTCGACGTCGACTTCCTTCACGTTCACCGACACCACCGGCAGCCCGCGCGTCTCGCGCGCCGGCAGCACGCTGCCCTGCGAGGCGAAACCGACACTCGGCTGCAGCGGCCCCGTGTAGATCTCCTTCGCGACCTCGCTGCCGAGGGTCTTGCCGTCGGCCGCGGCAAGCTCGGGCTTGATGCGGAGCGTATAGCTCGCGTCGGCCTGCACGTACGGAAAGCGCAGCGTCTTGCCGTCCTCGTCCAGCGCCCAGCTACCCTGCACGGATTCGCCTTTCGGGCCGCTGACCGCGATCAGGGTGTCGAACGCCTGCGTGCCGACCAGCGGCTGGCTGAATTCGAGCGAGAGCGCGAGCCGTCCCTCGTACTGCTCGGCAGCCGCCGACGCAACCCCGAAGCCCTGCGGTTTCGCGGGCTTGCTCGCAGTCTCGGCGACGACGGGCTTCTTGCCCTGGATTTCCGGTACGCCGGCCGGGTGGCGCTCGCAGCCGGTGGCGGCGAGGAACAGCGCGAGGAAGAAAAGCCGGAGGGCGACGGCGGCACTCGTGTGCCGCGGGCGGGACGTTCGCAAATCCATCGTGGACTCCCCTGCGAATGGCTGCGGAAGTATAGCGAGCCGGTTGTGGCCGACCTCGGGCAGTGGCGGACGAAGTCGAGTCCCGATTCAGCACGGAGTCGGGAGGATTCGGCGAACCCGTTCACACGCGAGCTGTCGTGTGCATCACGGAACGTTCCAGACCGGCGGAACGGCGCCGGAAGGGGCCTCAGAAATCGATCGCGTAGAGCAGCACTTCGTCGTTTTCCGAAGGCCTGATGCGCCGCTCGTAGCGAAGTCCGATCTTTTCCAGCAGCCGGGAGGAAGCGTGATTGCCGGGTGACACGATCGCGATGACGCGCGCGAGCCCCAGCACATCTCGCGCGTGCTCGAGCGTCGCCTGCGCAGCCTCGCGCGCGTAGCCCTGGGCGCGGAACGCCGGCAGGAACGCAAAGCCGATGTCGACGTCGGGCAGCGTGTCGCGCCGGATCGGACCGCACAGGCCGATCGGTGCGCCGCTTTCGCGCAGCTCGACGCAGTAGAGGCCGAAGCCCGCGCGCTCGTACATCGCGAGCGGTCCATTGCGGAGATATCCGCGTGCGTCGTCCAGGGTGCGCACGCCCTTGTCGCCGATGTAGCGCAGCCAGTCCGGATCGTTGACGAGCTCGAAGATGAAAGGCGCGTCGCCGAGGTGCAGGCGGCGCAGGATCAGCCGCGGCGTCTCCACCACGACGACACGATCGAAAGCGTCCGTCGCCGCAGCAGATGCCGAAGCCGTGGCAGCAGGCGTGCTCACGTCGGCGTCGCCAGCTTGAGCCCGACGATGCCGGCGACGATCAGCCCGACACTGATCAGCCGCAGCGCGCCTGCCGGCTCGCCGAACAGCACGATGCCGAGCACGACAGTGCCGACCGCGCCGACACCGACCCAGACCGGGTACGCCGTACCCACGGGCAGCGCCTTCATCGCGACGCCGAGCAGGCCGAGGCTCGCGATCATCGCCAGCACGGTGCCTGCGCTCGGCCAGAACCGAGTGAAGCCATCGGTGTATTTGAGGCCGATGGCCCAGCCGACTTCCAGCAGACCCGCCAGGATCAAAAGCAGCCAGGACATGTGCGCTTCCTCGCAGTCGTTCGGGTCGTCCCGTGGTTTCGCGTCGCCAGGGTCGTCCCCGGCATCTCGCGTGGCGCCGGCATCATCGCACGCTACGCGCGAATGTGGCGGACTACGCGGTTTCCATCTTGCCGAGCAGCCATTGCAAGCCGGCGAGATGCTGCTGATCGTGGCTGCAGAGATAGTGGATCAGGCCGCGCACGGTGACGGGCCCGTAGCCCTCGAACACGGCGCGACGCTCGAGCTGCGCGGCATCGAGCGCCGCGATGCATTCGATCGTGCGCCTCCTCGCTGCACGGAATGCCGCCAGCGCTCCGGCGGCGTCGGCTCTGGCGTAGCCGCGCTCCCTCGCGAGCGCGTAGGTATCGAGCGAGGGCAGAGCGGGATTCGATTCGGACAGCGTGCGCGCGATGCGCTGCTGATAACCGTCGATCTCGATGTCGCGGATGTGGCAGACCTGCTCGATCGCGGTCAGCGATTCGCTCGGAATACCGTCCCACGACGGCGGCGTCCAGTTCGCAAGATGCGGCGGCACGGCCGCGTAGAACGCTTCCAGCTGATCCGGAAACGCGGCAAGCGCGTGCAACGTGGCTCGATTCATCGGCGTGGCACCGGGTTGGAACGTCCGGCATGACATGCCTGCGGCCGCGATCGATTCAAGGCCTGCCATTCCAGGGTACAGCCGCCAAGCGCCGACAGCGCCGTGGCG